>CANQIB010000025.1 GCA_947623915.1 uncultured Ruminiclostridium sp. | reverse complement strand
CTTACCTTTCCGGCTTTCAGGCTCCCCTTTTCGAGCGTGCTTGTCTATTATATCACTCTTTACCGCGGTTGTCAACAGGTAATTTTAAACAAATGATATTCAACAATTTCGCGGTCAACACGTCATTATACACAATCGATTTACACGTTTCACGCAAAAACAAGCCATTTAAATATGTACGGCAGCCTTCGCCGTAAACGAATTATCAAGACTATTTTCCCCGATACCGTATATTATATGCACAAATTTAATAATTGTCACCGTTTTTTATTATTCGGTCGCGTATATAACGCAGAGTATCCTCCTCTCCGTACAGCTTGAGCATAAGCAGCATTTTGCCGAGCAGCCTTTCGGTGTCGGGATGGATCATGTAATGCGACCGATTTTTCATAAAGTAATCGAACGGAAAGGAGTCGTTGTAATTCTCCTTGTTGTAGGTCTTGCTGGCGGCGACTCGGTCGCAAAACATCTCTGCGACGTATTTTACCGGCATTTTTATCCCTTTCATGCTGTCGCCGGGACGCTCGCCGTAATCGGTCCAGTATTCAAAATGATGGCGATTTCTGCCTTTATGATGCAGCCAAGCCGTGCTTTTCCCCGTAATCCGCCGTTCCACATTGTTCGGGCTCTTATGTCCGTCGTAATATTTCACCCCGTTTAAAAATTCATAGGGGGAATATTTCGACATATCGTGCATTAACCCCTGACGGTAAAGCCCCAGCTTAAAGCATAATCTCATCACTTCCGCTTTATGAGCGTTTATCGTGCTTAAATGTCCCGTAAAATTCTTTTTAATATCCATAATTGTCCTTTCTTAAAAAAACAGACCGGCACACAACGGCAGCGAACCGTATCGGCCGGTCGAGCTAAAACCAGTGTCATTCAGACGCCAGCAGCGCTATAATTTCAGCCGAGCGTTCTATCCCGCAAGACGCCGTGTTTATGCAAAGGTCATAATTCTGCGAATCGCCCCAGTTTCGCTCGGTATAATATTTATAATGTCTGCGGCGAGCCTTGTCTTTTTGCTTTATGAGGTCGGCGGCCTCCTGCGGAGTAAGCCCGTCGTGCTCCACTATTCGGTTTATCCTGAATTCATCGGTGGAGTGTACGAAAACGTTAAAGCACTCGTAATGCTCCGCCAGTACATAATCCGCGCAGCGTCCCACTATCACGCAGGGTCCTTTTTCCGCAAGAGATTTTATCACTCTGCTCTCCGCCGCGAAAAGCTGATCGGTAAGCGGCTGAGTGTACAGCCCGTTTATGGCGAGATTATACAGAAAACTGGTAGTAGTGGTCTGCTCCGCCCTCTCTATGTATTTAGGGTCAAAGCCGCTCTCCTTTGCGGTAACGTCAATTATCGTCTTATCGAAATAAGGCAGCCCCAAAAGTTTTGCGACGCTTTTTCCTATCGCGCTCCCTCCACTGGCATACTGTCTGGAAATGGTGATTATCTTGCTCATTTTTCGCTCCTTTCATAAAGCTGTTTGCCTAAATATCGGCGTTTACATATTGACCGCTCTGCCTATGTTGTGTCCTATCCTTTTTGCCAGATCCGTCAGAGTCGAAAGGTCGGAGATCCTGCACGGGAAAAGCAGATAGCTGTCGCTGTCTATCTCCATATCCGCAACGCACCAACCGTACTTTTCCCACTCGTCGTCCAGTTCCTCGCACCAGTCGATGATATTGCCCTCCTCTTTAAAACGCTCCTCGTCAAAGAAAAGAGAATGTGCCGAAACGCTCTTTAGCTTTCCGATGCAAAGCACAAAATCGCTTTTATCGACCTTGTAGTCACATTCGCAGACATAGCCTGTCGAAATAAGTATATCTATCAGACCTATCCAGTAAAGCGTGTCGTTGTCGTCGTATTCGTCAAATCCGCGTTCAAAATACTTTTCCCTGTTTTCGGCGTAATACTTTCTTATATCGGAAAGGCAGAATGAAAAGCGTTCCGCCGCTTCTTTATCGCCGTCGGATGCTATCCGAGCTATCTCGGAAAACACCGCCTGCGGCGACAACACCTCCGTTGCCGCTTTCTCCTGTCCGAATAAAAACCTGAAAATTCCCATCAAAAATGCCTCGCTTTCGGTTCACGGCCGAACGGAACGCCGCCGTTTAAAAGGATCTGTCCATCATGCAAAACGGGGTCGGTCATTCCAAACCGCAAAGTCCCTCGTGTCTGATAATATTCCGCCGTTATCATAATTATATCATGTTTTCGGCAATATTGCAATATATTGTTGACCAAATCGGTAAAATATGTTAAAATATTTTCGGTAAAGCGACTTTTTCTATGCCGTAAAGGAATTTAAATACAAAACAGAGGTGTATTTATGAAAAATATAAAGGCTGCCGTGTTCGACCTTGACGGGACGCTGTTGGATTCGATGTATGTTTGGGCGGAGGTAGACGAAAAATTTTTAAAAAAGCGCGGACTTCAAGCGCCTGACGATTACGGCACGGAATGCAGCAAACGCTCCTTTCGCGAGATAGCATTGTACACGATAGACCTGTTCGGGCTGGAGGAAACGCCGGAGGAGATAATGGAAGAATGGATGGAGCTTGCGCGGACGGAATATCGCGAAAAGGTACATACCAAGCCCTTTGCCGTCCAAACAGTGGAAAAGGCTGCCGCGCTCGGGCTTAAAACCGCGGTCTGCACCTCTTTGCCCAAAGAGCTGTACGAACCGGCTTTAAAAAACAACGGGCTGGGCGACAAATTTTCCGTGATAGTTTCCGCCGACAGCCATGACCACGGCAAAAGCGACAGCCGCATATACTACCACACGGCAGGTCTGCTGGGAGTACTCCCTTGCGAATGTGTGTTTTTCGACGATGTTTCCGCGTCGCTTTTTGCGGCAAAAAAAGCGGGAATGATAACGGTAGGCGTGATCGACCCGCTCAGCGGTCAAAACGCCGAGGAAATGAAAGCCGCCTCCGATATTCTTTTGAATACTCTCTCCCCCTCGGTATTCGATATGGATATATAAACATATTCCCCCGCCTGAAAACGGGGGAATATCAGAATGTAGAAAAAGACCTGAAACAAAGGGCTTTCGAAGTCGATCGCCGATTTCGTAAAGCCCTTATAATATTGTGTATTTTTGTCAGGCAAAAATACCGTATGACAGCTATACGCAGGCCATGTACACATCCATGGTATCACCGTCCGTCTCAAAGCACGGTATCACGCCTTTATCCGTATTCTTCAAACCGTTGATACGCATATATTCCGTTAACGTCTTATATGCGTTAGGAATGACCGCAAAAGGATTTTTGAAAGGTTCGGGAATGTGTATCGCGGCATATTTGTGAGCCTTCTGCTCCTTTATCTCCGCTCCTTCCGGCGTTACGCCTTCAGGCAGGATCCATGCGGCCTCATAGCCGTGCATATAGTAAACATTTATCTGCTCCAAAGAAACATACGGAAAGTCCCACCCGATCACCTGAGGGTGTTCCACGCCGTTGTCGCGGGCGATGTTGAATACCCAGTTGATGGCGTCCCCCTCCGGATCGCTGCTGATAACCGTATGCTTTACATACCGAAACTTCGGAACAGTCTCCACGCGAAGGTTCGTGTATGCGTCGTCATAGCCGTACATCTCTTCGCGAAACAGGTTGTCCAGAGAACAGTTGAACAGCCCGCAAAGCTCAATGGCTTTGTCCATTTCGGGCGTTGATTCTTCAAGCTCCCATTTTGAAACAGTCTGTCGGCTGACTTTGAGCTTTTCCGCCAAAGCCTCCTGCGTAATTTCTCCGCACATACGCCTCAGGTGTTGCAAATTTTTGCCAAAACTCATAAAACTTCCTCCTTATCGTTTTGCACGGCCATGCATTGATAATATTATATCTCCATTCAGCCTAAAAGTCTACCACCCGCCATGTGCTTTTTTCTTTGTTACCGCAATTACAGGTTGCGCTCCCGCCATAAAACCGATACCCCAACTTATTCCGCCAAAGGTCACATTTTAATTATTCCTCGGCTTTGTATCAAAGTCTGCAAGGTCACATTCCCCCACCTAAAAGGCGGGGGAATATCACTTACATATAGATACTGCCGAGATACTTAATTCTTTTCGGCTATGACCTCGACCTCCGCCAGAACGTTTTTCGGCAGAGTCTTTACCGCGACGCAGGAGCGGGCGGGCTTGCCGCTGATGTACTGAGCGTACACCTCGTTGAATTTGGCGAAATCGTTCATGTCGGCAAGAAAACAGGTGGTTTTTATCACGCTGTCAAAAGAACCTCCCGCCGCAGTCAGTATCTCACCGAGATTTTTCATTATGCGGTGGGTCTGACCCTCTATGTCCTCAGCCGCGATATTTCCGCTTGCGGGGTCTATAGCTATCTGTCCCGAGGTGTAGATAAGGTTTCCCGATACTACCGCCTGAGAATAAGGGCCTATAGCCTGCGGGGCTTTTTCGGTGTAAATTTTTTCCATTGCTTTTTTCTCCTTTTAAATTTATTGCTCGATACGGTAGCCCGCATCGGTAAGCGCGTCTTTTATCTGCTTGATATGTTCAAAATTTCTCGTTTCCAAAACTATCCTGAGATAGCAGCCGTTCACGTCCGAGCCCTCGCTGGAGCGTTCGTGGTGGATAGAAGTGACGTTTCCTCCGAGATCGGCGATTATCTGAGATACACCCTTTAGCTGACCGGGTTTGTCGATAAGCGCTATATTTACCTGATAGGAGCGTCCGCTTTTGAGCAGACCGCGCCTTATCACTCTCGAAAGAATGGTAACGTCTATGTTTCCGCCGGAAATAAGGCAGATAACCTTTTTGCCCTTTATCGGCAACTTGTCGAACATCACTGCGGCAACTGGAACAGCTCCCGCACCCTCGGCTATCAGCTTGTGCTGCTCTATCAAGGTAAGTATCGCGGTGGAGATCTCGTCGTCCGTGACGGTAACTATGTCGTCCACATACTTCCGGCAATATTCAAACGTGTTCTTACCCGGCTCTTTTACCGCGATGCCGTCCGCAATGGTGGAAACTCCGTCCAGCATCTCTATCATTCCATCCTTTACAGAGGTGAGCATTGAGGGCGCGCCGGACGCCTGCACACCGTAGACCTTTATATCCGGCTTCAGAGTTTTAAGGGTGTACGCAACGCCGGAGATAAGCCCTCCGCCTCCTATAGGCACGACCACCGCGTCCACGTCGGGCAGCTGGTCCAAAAGCTCCAGCCCGATAGTTCCCTGTCCCGCTATAACGTCCTCGTCGTCAAAAGGATGGATAAAGGTATACCCCTCGCTGTCACGCAGCTCCAGCGCTTTGTTGTATGCGTCGTCATATACGCCCTCTACCAGACATATCTCGGCGCCGTAGCTTTTGGTCGCCTCCACCTTCGAGATGGGCGCGCCGTCGGGAAGACATATTACCGACTTTATCCCGCTGCGCTGCGCCGCAAGCGCTACTCCCTGCGCGTGATTGCCCGCGCTGCACGCTACAACTCCCCTTTTCTTTTCCTCGTCGGTAAGGCAGGACATTTTATAATATGCCCCTCTGACCTTGAAAGAGCCGGTTATCTGCAAGTTTTCGGTCTTTAGATAAACATCCGCGTCTCCGTTTATTTTCGGCGCGTGTATCAGGTCGGTCGGTCTTATTACCTCTTTGAGCTTAAAAGCCGCATGATAAACTTTGTCAAGTGTGAGCATTACATATTTCCTTTCTTTGTGTTTTATAAAATAAAAAATCCCCGCCGTTTCGGTCACCCGAAAAGAGGCGAAGACTATATCTCCGTGTTACCACTCTTATTACCTGCAAGGCAGGTCGCTCAGCACATATCCGTCAATATGCCTCTCGCTAACGGGAGAACCCGTACAGACATACTTGCAGCCGAAAGCCGCTTTCCGCCCGTCCGCTCGGAGGTGATAGCTTTGCTTTCGCAGGTCTGCCGTTTCACACCATACAACGGCTCTCTGAAAGCCCCGCAAAAACGCGTCCTCGTCACAGCGTTTTGTTATCATCTGATATTTTAACACCGTTTTGCGCGATTGTCAAGTAGTTTTGTGAAATTTCACAGGCGTTTGCCGCCGCCTGAGCCGCGGCGTTTCGCCTGCAAGCCGATATTCCCGCCGAAAGTACCGCCGCAATAAACATTATTATCATTATTTTTTTGTATTTTTGCATACCGTTCCCCCTCTTTCTTCACTTAAATTTATTTTTGCTCGTTTTACCGCGTTTATACCATAGACAAATCCGACATACTGTGATATACTAATAAAAAAGCGGAACGTTGCCGCCCGCAAGGGAACGGACGTTTTCACGCCGCGCAAAGACGAATTTATGTACATACAGGAGGAAAAGCATGAAAGATATTGACAGACTGATAAGCGAAATGACGCTTGAGGAAAAGGCGGGACTTTGTTCCGGCGCTGATTTTTGGCATACAAAAGCCGTGGAAAGACTCGGTATCCCCAACGTTATGGTAAGCGACGGACCGCACGGACTGAGAACTCAGGACCTTAACAGCAGCGACCCCAACGAGAGCATACAGGCGGTATGCTTCCCCGCCGCGTGCGCTACCGCTTGTTCGTTTGACCGTGAGCTTATGAACAAACTGGGCGAGACCCTCGGAGAAGAGTGCCGCAGCGCCGGCGTTTCCGTGCTGTTGGGACCTGCGGTAAATATCAAGCGTTCTCCGCTGTGCGGGAGGAATTTTGAATACGTTTCGGAAGACCCCTATCTTGCCGGCGAGCTTGCCGCGGCGTATATAAACGGCGTACAGAGCAAAAATGCCGGCACGTCGATAAAGCACTTTGCCGCGAACAGCCAGGAACATCACCGTATGACCTGTTCCTCCGACATGAGCGAACGTACGCTGAGGGAGATATACCTCCCCGCGTTTGAGACCGCGGTAAAAAAAGCGCAGCCCTGGACGGTAATGTGCTGCTACAATAAGATAAACGGCGTATACGGCTCAGAAAATCCGCACACCCTTACCGAGATACTCCGCGACGAATGGGGCTTTAAGGGATATGTAATGTCCGACTGGGGTGCCGTCAACGACCGTGTAAAGGGACTAAAAGCGGGGCTTGACCTTGAAATGCCGTCAAGCGGCGGGATAAACGACGCAAAGATAGTGCAGGCGGTAAAAGACGGCGAGCTGGACGAGGCGGTGCTTGACCAAGCGGTAAAGCGCATACTTGAAAAGGTATTTTTATACACCGACTCTCTCCCGAAGAAAAAGCCCCTCGATATCGAAAAGGACCACATTATTGCCAAGGAGATAGCCGAAGAATGTATCGTGCTGCTCAAAAACGAGGGCGCGCTGCCCTTGCCCGAAAGCGGAGCAAAGATTGCGTTTATCGGCGCGTTTGCCGAAGAACCGAGAATACAGGGCGGCGGCAGCTCGCATATAAACACCAAGACCGTTGTCAGCGCGCTTACCGCCGTAAAAGATATATGCGAGGTAAGCTACGCAAAGGGCTTTAACAGAGAGGAAAACGAAACCGTCCCCGAACTGCTTTCCTCCGCCGTGGAGTTGGCGGAAAAATGCGACGCGGCGGTGATATTCGCGGGACTTCCCGACAGCTTTGAATCCGAGGGCTTTGACCGCAGTCATATGCGCATTCCCGACTGCCAAAACGAGCTTATAGACAGGATATGCGAGGTAAACGACAACGTTATCGTTGTCATGCACAACGGCGCGCCCGTCGAGATGCCGTGGGCGGGAAAAGTGCAGGCGATAGTCGAGGCTTATCTTTGCGGAGAGGCGGCGGGAGAAGCGGTGACGGATATCCTTTTCGGAAAAGCAAATCCCTGCGGAAAGCTCGCCGAAAGCTATCCGCTCAAGCTGAGCGATACCCCCTGCTTTCTTACCTATCCCGCAGATACCTCGGCGGAATATAACGAGGGAGTTTTTGTCGGGTACAGATACTACGAGAAAAAAGAAATGCCCGTGCTGTTCCCGTTCGGTCACGGACTGTCGTATACCGCTTTTGAATATTCCGACATCAAGCTGTCAAGCGACCATATCACCGATAACGACACGCTGACCGTTACGGCGACCGTCACAAATATCGGAAACTGCTTCGGAAAGGAAGCGGTACAGCTTTACGTCGCCGACAGGACGGGCTTTGCGGTACGTCCGATAAAGGAGCTCAAGGGCTTTGAAAAGGCCGCGCTCGCGCCTAACGAAAGCGCCGTCGTGACTTTCACCCTGACAAAAAGAGATTTCAGCTATTATAACGAGGAGCTCGGCGACTGGTACGCTCCGACGGGAAAATACACGATAATGCTCGGCAGCTCATCAGCCGATATACGCCTGTCAGCCGACTTAAATCTCACAACCGCCGCAAAGCTGCCCTTTATCGCGGACGAAAATACGACCTTTGAGGAGTTTATGGACTACCCCGAAGGGCAGGAGGCGTTTAAGATACTGCTCGGACACGTCGCACAGCAGATGATAGGCGGAGAGCATTTTGACGAAAACGCCATGCGCGAAATGCTCAGCGGTATGCCGTTAAGACAGATACGCAGCTTCGGAGGGATAACCGACGAAATGATGTACGCCGCCATAGACTCGCTCAATAAGAATTTCGGCGGGTGGAAACGTCAGATCCCCCAAAAATAAACGCTGTTATCATTTTGCATAATTTTTGGCTTTTTTTCAAAAAACGCTTGTATAATTTCCATAAATATGTTATAATCATTACAAGGCGTACAGCCTTAATATCCCACGGCGTCGCCGAGGAAAGGAATGATAAATAATATGAAATTGAACATCAGCGCCAAGAAGATCCAGATAAACCAGTCCTTTACGGACTATGCGGAAAAACGTCTTAAAACAAAACTCGATAAATTTTTCCCCGAAGAGGCGGAATACAGGATAACGCTCACAAATCGGAAAAACATGATGATATGCGAGCTGACGCTGAGCAGCGGCGGTCTTATCTTCCGCGCGGAGCAGGAAGCGCAGGACAAAAACACCGCGCTGGACGCCTGCATCGACAGGATAATAAGACAGATACGCAAGAATAAGACAAAGGTCGAGAAAAAGCTGCACAGCACCATAAAGGAGAACTTCGAGGACGACATTGAAGAACAGGTCGATTTCGAGGTCGTAAAGCACAAGAGATTCAAGCTCCGCCCGATGAGCGTTGACGAAGCGATATTGCAGATGAATATGCTCGGTCACAGCTTTTTCATGTTCAAAAACGGAGAAAACGGAGATATAAACGTCGTATACAGGCGCGACGACGGCAACTATGCCGTTTTAGAGCCGGAAGAATAAAATCGGGGGAGGCTGAACGGTATCCGTCCGCCTCCCCTTTTTTTACAAGACAGAAGTCTTTTTCCGCGAAAGGAGTCGTTCGCAAAATGAAGATATTTAAATGGGGCATACTTGCCACTGGTAAGATAGCGGCGCGGTTCGCCGAAGCGATAAATTTCTGCGAAAACGCAAAGCTGTATGCGGTAGCCTCGCGCACGGAGGAAAAAGCCGCCTCTTTCGCCGAAAAAACCGACGCGGAGAAATATTACGGCAGCTATAAAGAGCTTGCCGAGGACAAAGAGGTGGACGTTATCTATATCGCCTCCCCGATGGCACAGCATTACGAAAACGCCAAAATGTGCCTTGAGGCGGGGAAAAACGTTTTGTGCGAAAAAACCGTGACGCTTAATTCCGCGCAGCTCGACGAGCTTATAAAAACGGCGAAAGAGAAAGACGTTTTCTTTATGGAAGCGATGTGGATGAAGCTGCTGCCCGCTTTCCGAAAGGCAAAGGAATGGGTCGCACAGGGCAGGATAGGTGAAGTGCGCGCGATAAAGGCGGACTTTTCAAATCTGTGTCCCTATGACGAAAACGACAGGCTTTTCATAAACGAACTCGGCGGAGGCTCTCTGCTTGATCTGGGAATATACCCCATCACGCTTGCCTGCGAATTTCTCGGCTACCGGCCCAAAGAGATAATCAGCAACGCCTATATCGGAAAAACGGGAGTCGATTTTGACGCCTCGATAGTTTTAAGATATGAAAACGCCTATGCCGACCTATGCTGCGGATTTGACATGGAAAACGCCAACCCCGCCTACATAATCGGCACAAAAGGCAGGATACGCTTTCCCGAATGGTTTTTCTGCTCGCAAAAGGTCATGCTGTACGACGATAACGGCATTCTTACCGAAGAATTTTACGACCCCCACCCCTGCAACGGCTATGAGTTTGAAGTGCGGCACGTCATGTCCTGTCTTGAACGCGGGTTAAAGGAAAGCGACCTTAACCCGACGGCGCACACCTCGGCAACTCAGAAAATAGCCGACAAGTGCCGCAATGACTGGGGTCTGGTGTTTAAAGGCGAATAACGTTTATCGCAAAACGCCGCGCTTTTTTACTTAATAAAATTAAGAAAAAAGGTTTAAATTTACTTTTTGAATGTAAAAATAACGGGTAGCAAAGCTACCCGTTACAGACTGTCGAAAAAGCCAAGCGAATGCTTGGCTTTTTCAAATAAATATGGTATAATAAAAAGGGCGGTGATGAAAT
>CANQIB010000024.1 GCA_947623915.1 uncultured Ruminiclostridium sp. | reverse complement strand
AGGTCGCCTTTCTCCCTTCCTTGGGGTCCCTTTCGGGAGCCAACGGAGGGTCAAAATTAGAATAAGGTCCATCAATCGCAAATGTAAAAGCTCTGATAATACTAAAAAATAGAGCGGGGCGCAGCCCCCGCAAAGGGGCTTGGGGGCAACGCCCCCGCAGAGGGGTACGGGGACGAAGTCCCCGCAAAGGGGCTTGGGGACGAAGTCCCCAAAAAAAAGGCGCGGCGGTCGATTGCCATGCTTAGGTTTGACCGGCTAAACGGTAGTGCTTTTTGTCGGTTCCGTTCCTAAATCTCCGCTATGGGTGATGTTCTCCATATTCCGTAGGAATATACAAACCCTCCGATACCTTTACGGTATCGGAGGGTTTGTTATCTTAGGGGGGTCTGGGGGAAAATATTTCCCCCAGCAGGGGTATGGGGACGGAGTCCCCATAAAGTTCATTGTTTCGACATTTCAAAAATGTTGATTATATGTATACCTTTCTCCCCCGCCATTCTCACCGTCTGCCCTGTTCCGCTGCGCGACCTTTTGCTGTCGTAATAGCAGATACAGCAATCCGCGAGCTCCACCAGTCGGGCGTTGCGCTTTTTCATACAGTCGGGGGTATAGGTCTTGCTGACTATTTCCACATCATCGGCGCTTTCGAGTATCTCATAGTATACCTGTTTGTCGGCGTCGGTCCATTTCAGTGTTTGCTGTTCCGGCGGGCAGGGCAGGATAAGATGTAGCTTTATCTGCGGCACTCTGCGCTTTCTGTGGAACAGCACCATATCAGCGCAGATGGTGTCCCAGCCGAGCGCTCCGCCGCAGTAGAAGTTAACCGCTCCCTTTTTTATAAGCTCGGAGATAACGTTGTCAAGCAGCTGCTTGGCAAGCTCCTCGCTCTCCTCCTTTATCGCACGGTGTCCCGTAAAACAAATGTTCTTCAATATTCCCCATTCTCCTATTCCCACATTAAAGTAAAAGCCAGCCGTATCTGCGGACAAATACGGCTGACTTACCAACATTCAGCTTAGTTGTCGGTGTTATCTTCAATGAATTTTACTATGTCGCCGACAGTCTTTATTTTGGCTACCTGCTCGTCGGGGATCTCAAGGTCAAACTCCTCCTCAAAGCTCATTACCAAATCAACTACGTCCAGCGAATCAGCACCGAGGTCGTCCGTTATCGACGCGGACTGAGTTACCTTGTCCTCCTCTACGTCAAGCTGATCGACGATAATAGATTTTACCTTATCAAATACCATTATATTTTCCTCCGTTTCTTAAAGAAAGAGCCTTTGGTCTTTCGTTACTATTATACGGCATTACCGCAAAATAATCAAGCCCGTTTGGCATATTTTTCAAGAAAAATTTATATAAAATTCCATGCTGTATTTCGTCACATTACACAATTTACATATATTTTCTCGAAATATCCGTTTTTCCGTCGGATATTATTCGCTGAAAACTCCTATCTTGCGGAATTTTTTGTATCGGTTCTCCAACAGGGTGTCGGTGTCTGTATTCGACAGCCTGGCGACAGCGTCCATCAGATATTCCGAAATATTGTCCGCGGTAAGATTCGGGTCGTTGTGCGCGCCGCCCGCGGGCTCGGCGATTATCTTATCGCATACCCCGAACCGCACAAGATCCTCCGCCGTTATCTTCATAAGGTCGGCAGCCTCTTTTTCACGCGAGGGGTCTTTCCAGAGTATGGAGGCAAACCCGCGCGGCGATATGACCGAGTACAGCGCGTTTTCCAGCATTGCCAGCTCGTCGCAGACCGCCAGCGCCAGCGCTCCGCCGCTTCCGCCCTCTCCGAGGACTACCGATATTATGGGAGTTTTGAGCGTCATAAATTCCGCTATGTTCTCGGCTATTGCCTCGCCCTGACCGCGTTTTTCCGCGTCGATCCCGCAAAACGCGCCGGGAGTGTCCACCAGACAGATCACGGGACGGTGGAATTTTTCCGCCTGCTTGGCAAGCCTCAGCGCTTTTCTGTACCCCTCCGGGTGCGGCATGGAGAAGTTGCTTTTCTTGTTTTCGTCAAGATTTCTGCCCTTGACCTGTGCGATAACCGTTACCGGTACGCTGTTGAGCGTGGCTATACCCGCCATTATCGCGGCGTCGTCGCCGAAACGGCGGTCGCCGTGAAATTCCGTAAAGTGGTGGAATATCGCGGGGATATAGTCGTTTACCGTCGGACGGTTCTTTTGGCGAATTATCTCTAACCGTTGTGTTGCGGATAATGTTGACATCATATATCCCCTTTCTGCATGGCAGGCTGCTCTTTTTTGAAATTATGCAGCCTGAGTATGTTGGATAACGCCTTTCTCATGGACTTCCTGTCAACTATCGCGTCCACAAAGCCGCTTTCCAGTAAAAATTCCGCCGTCTGGAAATCGTCGGGCAGCCGCTGCCTTATGGTGTCCTGTATAACTCTGCGCCCCGCAAATCCTATAAGCACCTTAGGCTCGGCGAGGATTATATCGCCCAGACTTGCGAATGACGCGGTCACACCGCCGGTGGTCGGGTCGGTCATGACGGTTATATACAGCCCGCCCGCGTCGGAATGGCGTTTTACCGCGCCGGAGGTCTTTGCCATCTGCATAAGCGAGATTATGCCCTCCTGCATACGCGCGCCGCCTGACGCGGTGAACATTATCACCGGCAGCTTATGCTCGGTGGCGTACTCAAACGCGCGGGTTATCTTTTCACCCACCACGCTGCCCATGCTCGCCATGAGGAAATTCGAGTCCATGATACCTATGACGGCGCGGTAATTGCGTATGGTACATTCGCCCGTCACTATCGCGTCGTTTATCCCGTTCGCCTCCCGCAGCGCGTTTATCTTCTTTTCATAGTCGGGGAAATCTATGGGATTGAGCGAGCGCATATTTTCGTCGAACGGCTTAAAGCTGCCGGGGTCGGCGGTTATCTCCAGCCTTTCCCGCCAACTCAGACGCGCATGGTATCCGCAGGTGGGACAGGTCTTTCTGAGCGAAACAAATTCGTCCATGTAGAACACGCTTTGACAGCGCGGACACTTGAACATGAGATCCTTTGGTATCTCCGGGGCGGGTTCTTCCGTCTGTTCGCTTTTTTCTTCATTAAAACGGTCCTTGACCATTTTAAAAAGATCTTCCAGCATATGATTCATTCCTTCCGAAACCGCATTACGCGGCGGTTTAGTTTTGCTCAGGCATACGGAAACCGAACGAAGGCATACTCGCGTATGTCGAGCGAGGTCGACGAAGTATTGGCGAAAATATGCCCGTCAAGACCGACTCGGTTTCGATTTTCGTATGCCTATCCGAATTTCTTCCTGTTTAAAAATTCAATATCGACGTTCCCGTTTTCAACATCCTCGTCGCGGAGCAGCTCAAGCTGAAAATCTATATTGGTGGTTATCCCCTCGATAAGAAATTCGCCCAACGCGACTTTCATCTTCTGGATAGCCTCCTTGCGATCCCTGCCCTTTACCAGTACCTTTGCTATCATGCTGTCATAGTAGGGCGGTATCTCGTATCCCTGATACACGGCGGTGTCTATCCTTACGCCGAATCCGCCCGGCATATGTATAGACTTTATCTTGCCGGGGCAGGGTCTGAAACCGTGCGCGGGGTCTTCGGCGTTCACGCGGCACTCTATGACGTGCCCGTTCAGCTCTATATCCGACTGGGAATATTCCAGCGGCAGCCCGGCCGCAATATTTATCTGAGCCTTCAGCAGATCTATCCCCGTTACCATCTCGGTCACGGGATGCTCGACCTGTATTCTGGCGTTCATTTCCATGAAATAAAAATTAAGATCCTTATCCACCAAAAATTCCGCCGTCCCCGCGTTCGCATATCCGCAGGCCTTTGCCGCGCGGACAGCCGCCTCTCCCATTCTGCGGCGCAGGTCGGGAGTCATTATGGGACTGGGGCTTTCCTCCAGCACCTTTTGATGCCGCCTTTGCAGCGAACAGTCACGTTCGCCGAGGTATATCGTGTTCCCCTGCTCGTCCGCGAGTATCTGTATCTCGACGTGGCGAGGGTTTACGATGAATTTTTCAAGATATATGTCGTCGTTGCCGAAGCAGCTCATCGCCTCCTGCTTTGCGGCGATAACGGCGGATTCCAGCTCGGAGGGCTTTTCGGCAAGACGTATGCCGCGTCCGCCTCCTCCCGCGCTCGCCTTTACCATAACGGGATAGCCTATCCTTTCGGCTATGACCTCGGTCTGCTCATAGCTTTCCACTATGCCGTCCGAGCCGGGAACTACCGGCACGCCCGCCTTTATCATGGACTGCTTGGCGTTGGCTTTATCGCCCATCGCGTCCATCGCGTCGGCGGAGGGTCCTATGAACTTTATCCCGCATTTATCGCACAGCCGCACAAACGAGCTGTTTTCCGACAGGAAACCGAAACCGGGGTGTATTGCCTGCGCGCCGGTCACCTCGCACGCCGCGAGCAGCGCTTTGGTGTTGAGATAGCTGTCCTTGCTCGGCGCGGGGCCTATGCAGATGGCCTCGTCGGCTATCTGAGCGTGCAGCGCGGTCTTGTCCGCCTCGGAATATACGGCGACGGTGCTTATCCCAAGCTCACGGCAGGCGCGTATTATCCTTATGGCTATCTCGCCCCTGTTGGCAATAAGAATCTTGTTAAACATCAGCAGCTCCTCTTTACAGCTTTATTTAATGGCGAAAGTTATCTCCGCCGATACCGCCTTTTCCCCGTTGACCGTAGCGATACCCTTTCCCACGCCGACAGGACCTTTGACCTTGATTATCTCGACCTCCAGCCGTAAAAGGTCGCCGGGTACGACCTGCCTGCGGAATTTCGCCTCTTTTACGCCGCCGAAAAAGCCTATCTTGCCCTTGTTTTCCGGCAGGGCAAGCATTGCGACCGCGCCCGCCTGCGCGAGCATTTCAAGCATAAGCACTCCCGGCACTACCGGATAGTTTGGGAAATGTCCCTTGAACCAAAATTCGTCCTCGCTCATGTATTTGGTAGCGACGACGCGCTGACCCGGCTCCATCTCCTCGATGGTGTCTATCAGCAAAAACGGATCTCTGTGCGGGATTATCTCTTTTATCTGTTCTTTGTCCATTAAAGGCATAACCGTACCGTCCTTATTTAAGTATTATAAGCGGCTGACCGTATTCCACCGTGTCGCCGTCCTTTACCTCTATGCGTTCCACCGTGCCGGAAACGTCCGCTTGTATCTCGTTCATGACCTTCATGCTCTCGATGATACATACCGTGTCGCCCTCGTTTACAAAGTCGCCGGGCTTGACGAACGCGGGCTTGCCGGGCGAGGGCGCGCTGTAGAAAGTCCCCACGATGGGACTTGTTATCGGCTTTTCTCCCTCCGCGGGAGCCGATTTAGCCGCCGGAGCGTCGGCTGACGCCGCCGCATTCACGGTGACGTTCTGCGCCTGCGGCACGGGTATCGTCATGGGCAGCGGCGCTATGGGAGCAGGCGCTTTGGGTCTGCTGCCAAGCTCCGCCTCAAAGCCGTCGTTCTTGACCTTGAGGTAATCCAGTCCGCTTTCTTTCATAAGGCTTATAAGCTCTTTTACAGCGCCTACAAGCTCGTTTTTTTCGTATTGCATATCTTTTCTCCTTTTCGGCTGACGGCCGCGTATACGCAAAGCCCTGCGCCGTGCTTTTTTATTCCGTCGGTGCGAAAGCTATGCAGGCGTTATGCCCGCCGAATCCGAGCGAGTTGCTGAGCGCGCCGGTGATGACCGCCTGCCTGCTCGCGTTTTCCGTTACATAGTCCAGATCACATTCGGGATCGGGTACTTTGTAGCCCAGCGTGCGGTGTATTTTGCCGTTCTTTATCTGTAAAGCGGTGGCTACCGCCTCCACTCCTCCTGCCGCGCCCAACAGGTGTCCCGTCATGGATTTGGTGGAATTTACCGCTATCTTCTTTGCGTGTTCGCCGAACACCAGCTTTATCGCCGCAGTCTCGGTGCGGTCGTTTATCGCGGTGGAGGTGCCGTGCGCGTTGATGTAGTTGAACTGCTCGGCAGCCATGCCCGATTCCTTTACCGCAAGCTCCATCGCTTTCGCTCCGCCCAGACCGTCGGGGTCGGGGCTGGTTTCGTGGTAAGCGTCGCAGGTCGCGCCGTAGCCGACCAGCTCGGCGTATATCTTAGCGCCGCGCGCCTTGGCGTGCTCGTATTCCTCCAGCACCACTATCCCGCAGCCGTCGCCCAGAACAAAGCCGCTGCGCTCCGCATCAAACGGTATGCTTGCGCGGTCGGGGTCGGTGGATTTGGTTATCGCGTGCATATTGTTAAAGCCCGCGTACGCAAAGCCTATCGAGCATTTTTCCGTTCCTCCCGCCAGAGCCATGTCGATATAGCCGTGCTTTATCGCATGGAAAGCCTCGCCTATCGCGTGAGTGCCGCTGGCGCAGGCGCTGACCGTGCAGTAATTTACTCCCTTAAAGCCGGTGCGTATCGCTACCGTGCCGGCTGCCATGTTGCCTATCATCATGGGAATGGTGAACACCGATACGCGGTTGTTCCCCTTGTTGTGATAGGTGAGCATTTGCTCCTGCGTCGTTTCCATTCCGCCTATGCCGGAGCCTATTATCACGCCGCAGCGGTAAGGATCCATGTCTTTAAAATCCGTACCCGCGTCCTTTAACGCGTTGAGCGAGGCATACACCGCAAACTGCGTGAGTATGTCGGTGCGGCGCAGCTCCTTTTTCTCAAAATATTCGTCGGGGACAAAGTCCTTGACCGACGCCTTTACATTAAGCTCCTCGCTTTGACCGGGGAACCACGGTTCAAGCGTAAAGCCGTGCCTGCCGTTGTCCAGACTGTCCCAAAACTTCTCGACCGTGCTGCCTATCGGGCTTACGACTCCCAGACCCGTTATAACTACTCTGCTCATGCTTATGTTTCCTTTCCGCTTATCACATCGACAGTCCGCCGCTTATCTCGATGACCTGTCCCGTCACATAGCTTGCGTCCTCGGAGGCAAGAAACGATACCACGCCCGCTATCTCCTCCGTCCGCCCGTATCTTTTGAGCGCTATCTGTCCGAGTATCGCGGCTTTCATCTCGTCGGAAAGCTGCGCGGTCATCGGAGTGTCGATAAAGCCGGGAGCTACCGCGTTGCAGGTTATCCCGCGCGAGCCAAGCTCCTTGGCGGTGGTCTTGGTCATTCCTATTATCGCCGCTTTGGACGCGGAATAGTTCATCTGCCCCGCGTTGCCGTAAACGCCCGCCACCGACGAAAGATTGATTATCCTGCCGCCGCGCTGTTTCATCATGACCGCGCCGGCAAATTTCGTCATGTTGAATACGCTCTTTTGATTTACCGAAATGACAAGGTCGTAATTTTCCTCGCTCATTCTCGCCAAAAGTCCGTCGCGGGTTATCCCCGCGTTGTTTACCAGCACGTCGATGCTGCCGAAATCGGCTTTTATCTTTTTGACCATCTCCTCGCATTGCTCATGCTTGGAAACGTCCGCGGCGTATACGCCGCATTTTACGCCCTGCGCCTTTATTCGGTCGACGATGTCGTTGTTTTCAAAACAGCTTTCCGCTATGTCGTTCAAAGCGATGTCAAAGCCGTCCTTTGCGAGCCTTTCGGCGATAGCGGCGCCTATCCCGCGCGCCGCGCCTGTGATTATTGCGGTTGCCATGTTATGCGTCCTTTCCGTTTCAGCCGGCGTTATTCCGGCAGCCGAGCAGCTTTTCGGCTTCGTCAAACATTTCTTTTATTATTTCCTCTGCGGGCTGTACTTTCTTTACCAATCCCGCTATCGCGCCGCACAGGAACGAGCCCTCTTCAAGGTTGCCGTCCTGCACCGCTTTTCTGAGAGAGCCTACCGTCAGCTCCTCGAACTCCTCCGGCGTTATCGTGCCGGCGTTCTCACCGTTGGCGAGCTTTTTGGAAAACTTGGTCTTGAGGTTGCGGCAGGGGTGACCGGTATATCTGCCGGTAACTATGCTGTCGGTGTCCTTTGCGTCTACCACAAGCTGCTTGTAGGTGGGGTGTATCTGACATTCCTCGGCGGCAAGGAAACGCGTGCCGACCTGCACTCCCTGCGCTCCGAGCATAAAGCTGGCGGCGATCCCTCTGCCGTCCGCTATACCGCCCGCCGCGATGACGGGTATCTCCACCGCGTCGACCACCTGCGGAACAAGACACATGGTAGTGTTTTCACCGATGTGACCGCCGGATTCCGTACCCTCCGCGATGACCGCCGCCGCTCCCGAACGCTCCATGCGCTTTGCGAGCGCCACGCTGGGAACGACGGGTATCACCTTTATCCCCGCGTCGTTCCACGCGGACATATACTGCCCCGGATTGCCCGCGCCGGTGGTGATGACCGGAACGTTTTCGTCTATAACGAGCTGTGCCAGATCCGCCGCGTTGGGGGACATCAGCATGATGTTTACCCCGAACGGCTTGTCGGTAAGGCTCTTGGCGCGGCGTATCTGCTCGCGCAGATAGTCGATGGGGGCGGAGCCGCCCGCGATAAGTCCGACGCCTCCCGCCTCGGATACTGCCGCCGCAAGGGTGCTTTCCGCTACCCATGCCATTCCGCCTTGAAGTATGGGGTATTTTACGCCCAGCAGCTCGGTAATTCTTGTTTTCATATTCCTGTTCCTTTCTCAGTATTCAAATATGCACGCGCCGTAGGTAAGTCCCGCGCCGAAGCCGACAAGACATATCTTCATTCCTCTTTTCAGCCTGCCCGCCCTGTCAAGCTCCGCAAGACACATGGGTATGCAGGAGCTGGAGGTATTGCCGTGCTTTTCGAGGTTGGTGTAGACCTTGCTTTCGTCCACATTCATTTTTTTCAGCGCGGACTGGATTATCCTTAGGTTCGCCTGATGAGGTATGACAAGGTCAAGGTCGTTTATGTCAAAGCCCGATTGCCCGCACACCTTTTCCACCGCGTCCGCCATAGCGTCCACCGCGAATTTGTACACCGCCTTGCCGTCCATCTGGAGGTAACGCCCCTTTTGCGGGGTGTCGATTATGTCTTTGAGTATGCCGTCGCCGATATAGAACGGGTTGTTGCGGTTGTATTCCACCTTGCAGTAAAGGTCGTGCAGCATATCTCCCTTTGCTCCCATGTGGCTGTAGTAAAGCCCGTTGCTTTTTTGTACCACGGCGGCTCCCGCGCCGTCGCCGAAGAGTATGCAGCTCGCTCTGTCCTCGTAGTCTATCTGACTGGTGAGCCTTTCGCCCGCAACTACCAGTATCGTCTTGTATATATCCGCCGCGAGGTAGTTCCTTGCGATATCCAGCGCGGTGATAAATCCCGTGCAGGCGGTGTTTATGTCGATAGCGGGACAGTCGTTCGCGCCGATGAGGTTTTGTATAAGGCAGGCGGTGTTGGGATAGAAGAAGTCCGGCGAGCAGGTGGAAACTATTATCGCGTCGATGTCCTTTGCGGTGAGCCCCGCGTTTTTAACGGCCTCCTTGCTTGCCTCGGCCGCCATGACAAAATTCGGCTTGTCCTGACTTATCCGACGCTCCGATATTCCTGTGCGGGTGGTTATCCACTCGTCGGTAGTGTCGATGAATTTGGTAAACATTTCGTTGGTGGCGATAAATTCGGGCAGGTACGCGCCCGTTCCGATAATGCTTATACCGCTCATTAGCTTCCCGTCCTTTCGACTGCCTGTATTTTCGGCAGGCTGATAATTTACGGTTGATTTTGTCCGCCGTATAGTGTATAATAAAATCAGATGCTGACACAGCAAAAAATCAAAATACTCCACTCTTTATTTTAACCTATTTATGGGTGCTTTGTCAACCTTATTTTAATGGTTTTGTCATAAAACGGGGAAAAATGCAAAAGGCGGCACGCCCTGCTTTTTCTCCCTTGAAGAAAAGGAGATATATCATGTTTGAACCGAAAACCACGGCGTTCCTTTTTTCGGGACAGGGCTCGCAGTATACCGGCATGGGAAAAGCGCTGTACGAAAGCATACCCGCCTGCAAGGAGATAATGGACGTAGCCGAGGACGTGCTTGACTTCCCTCTCGCGCAAACGATGTTTTTCGGCACGGCGGAGCAACTTGCCCGCACCACCGTATCCCAGCCCGCCATAATGGCGGTATCGCTTATGGCGCTGACGGCGGTCAGGGAAAAGGGAGTAGACGCGGCGGCAGCGGCGGGCCATTCGCTGGGCGAATATGCGGCGATGACCGCCTGCGGCATGCTCACCGTTAAGGAGGCGTTCACGGCGATAAAGCTGAGGAGCGAGGCGATGGAAAAAGCGGCAAACTCCGCGCCCGGCTGCATGAGCGCGATACTGGGACTTCCCGCCGACGTCGTGACCGAGGTATGCGAGTCGGTCGCCTCTCAGGGCGATTACGTAAGCGCGGTAAACTACAACTCCAAGGTGCAGACGGTGATAGCGGGCACGCCCCGGGGCGTGGAAAAAGCGGAGGCGGCTCTTAAAGAAAAGGGGGCAAAGCGCGCGGTAAGGCTGGCGGTCAGCGCGGCGTTCCATTCCGATATGATGCGCGGCGCGGCGGAGGAGTTTGCCGAAAAGATAGCGGGATTTGACTTTAAAACGCCGGACAGAGCGTTTTACTGCAACCTGCACGGGAACAGGCTCACGGATTTTTCCGATATGCCCGCCTACCTGTCCGAGCATATCTGCTCGGCGGTACATTTCACCGACGAGCTTGCCGCCATGCGCGAGGCGGGGATAACCACCTTTATCGAGCTTGGACCGGGCAAGGTGCTGACGGGACTGGTCAAAAAAACGCTGGACGACGTGACCGCGCTCAACGTTGAGGATACCGACACGCTTGAAAGTATACTGTAATGGACATAGTTGCGCTGGATCTCTCGATATTGGACGGGATAAGAAATATCGCCTGTCCCCCGCTGGACGCCGTGATGAGAGCGGTCAGCATGACCGGCGAGTTTGGCGCGATATTCATAATCGCGGCGGTGCTCTGTCTGTGCTTTAAGCAGACGAGAAAAGCGGGAGTCTGCATGGCGATAGCGCTTGTTTTGGGGCTGATATTAGGCAACGGGCTGCTCAAAAACCTGGTAGACAGACCCCGACCGTTTGAGCTGCGCGAATGGGTGACGCTTATCCTGCCGCCGCCCGAAGACGCGTCGTTCCCGTCGGGGCATACTCTGGCGGCGTTCAACGCGGCGATACCGCTGTTTTATTATCATAAACGGCTGGGTACGCTTGCGTTGATATACGCGGCGGTGATGGCGTTTTCGCGGCTGTATCTGTATGTACACTATCCCACCGACGTTTTGGGAGGAATGATACTTGCGGCGATATGCTCGGCGGCGGCGATAGCGGCGGTAAACAGATATTACGACCGCGTTGAAAACGCGGTAATACAAAAATTTTCGCAAAACAAAAGGAGACGACCATGAAAAGATACGCGTTGATAGGACACCCGATAGGACACACGCTTTCTCCCCCGATACATAAGCGGCTGTTCGAGCTTGCGGGGATAGACGGTTTTGAATATACGGTAAAGGATATACCGCCTGAGGAGCTTGAGAGCAATTTTGCGGAGCTTAAAGAGCTGGACGGCTTCAACATAACGATACCGCATAAGATAAACATAATAAAAATGTGCGACAGACTGGACAAGAGCGCGGAGCGTTATCACAGCGTAAACTGCATATCCGTCGGCGAGGAAGCGGTAGGCTACAACACCGACTGTGTGGGCTTTAACCGCACGGTGAGCATGTTGGGCGCAGACAAAGCGCAAAAGGTCATGCTGCTCGGCTGCGGCGGCGTTGGCAGAATGGCGGCGATAGAAACGGTGCTTGGCGGCGCAAAGCTGACGGTGGCTGTGAGAAAAGAGGATCTGCCGATAGCAAAGGCGCTTTGCGAGGAGCTTGACCTGCTGAAACCAGACAGCGCGGAGTATTGCTTACTTCAGGACGCAAAGGGAGATCACGACCTTATCGTAAACGCCACTCCCGTCGGAATGAGCCCTAACGTGAACGCCTCGCCGCTTAGCGAAAGCGCGTTGCAAGGCATACGGACGAGCTGCTTTTTCGACCTTATATATAACCCCGGAGAAACGCTGCTTATGCGGCTGATGAAGGAAAAGGGCGCCAAGGTCTGCGGCGGCATGAATATGCTGGTATGGCAGGCGGTGGCGGCTCATGAGATATGGGACGGCTCGGAATACGAGGAGCGGGATATTGTGCGTTTGGTAAAGGATATGGAGGAGCTGGTCTGATGAGGACGGTGTACCTGTGCGGATTTATGGGCTGCGGGAAAAGCCACATAGGGCGAATGGTCGCCAAGGCGTGCGGCGCGGCTTTTGTTGATCTGGACCGCTATATCGTCGAGCAGGAGGGTCTTACGATACCCCAGATATTTGAAAAATACGGCGAGCCGTATTTCAGAGAGCTGGAGGCAAAATATATCCGCTCTTTTGAAAAGGACGCGGTGGTAGCTACGGGCGGGGGCGCGATGCTGAGAGATGAAACGGCGCGGTTCGCCCGCGAGAATGGGACGGTGTACTTTCTCAATTCCTCCTTTGACACCTGTTACGAGAGGATAAAAGACGACCCTAACCGACCGCTGGTACGCTCCAACACCAAAGAGCAGCTTAAAGAGTTGTACGATACCCGCTTTCCGATATACCGCAAAAACTGCACATACGAGATAAACGCGAACACCGAGGATAAATATATCACGTCGGAGATAATGAAATTCATAAATATGCAAAACAAGCAAACGGAGAAGATATGCTGATATACAATGTAAAAATATTCAGTGCCGCCGACAGCGACTTTGAGAAAGGCTATATAAAAATAGAGGACGGCAGGATAGCCGAAACGGGAGATATGGCACAATGCCCCCAAACGGCGGACGGCGATATGGACGCCGAGGGACTTACCGCTTATCCCGGATTTGTGGATATACATTCCCATATCGGGGTATGGGAGGACGGTCTGGGCTTTGAGGGGGACGACGGCAACGAGATGACCGATCCCGCTACTCCTAATCTTCGGGCGATAGATATGGTAAATCCGATGGATCGCTGCTTTACCGAGGCGGCGCAGGCGGGAGTGACCTGCGTGCTGTGCGGCATGGGCAGCGCTAATCCGGTGGGCGGCGCGTTTCTTGCGATGAAGACCGCGGGCAGCAAAAGGATAGACGACCTTATCATAAAAGAGCCCGCGGCGATAAAATTCGCGCTGGGGGAAAATCCCAAGACGGTGTACAAGGATAAGGACGACGCTCCCATGACGCGTATGGCGACCGCCGCGATAATCCGCGAGCAGCTTTACAAGGCAAAGCGATATGCGGAGGATATGGACGCGTATTTTGAGAGCATAGGCAGCGACGACGAGCTGGACAGGCCGGATTACGACGCAAAATGCGAGGCGCTGCTCCCGCTGCTGAAAAAGGAGATACCCGCGCACATACACGCTCACCGCGCCGACGATATTTTCACCGCCATGCGCATATGCGCCGAGTTCGATCTTGACAGGGTGATAATACACGGCACGGAGGGACATCTTATCGCCAAGGAGATAGCGAAAGAAAACTGCCCCGTAGCGGTAGGGCCGATAATTTCCGACCGCAGCAAGCCTGAGCTGAGAAACCACACGATAACGAACGCGGCGGCGCTGCACGCCGCGGGAGTGGAGATAGCGATATGCACCGATCATCCGGTAGTGCCGCAGCAGTATCTGCCGCTCAGCGCGGCGCTTGCGGTACGCGGCGGACTGGAGCATGACGAGGCGCTGCGTGCGATAACGATAAATCCCGCCGAAATAGCCCATATATCGGACAGAGTCGGGAGCATAGAAGCGGGCAAGGACGCGGATATTTTGCTGTACAAGGGAGATCCGCTGGACGTGCAGTCCGTCCCTACGGCAGTCATGATAAACGGAAAATTTTTAAAGTGAGGTGCGCTGATGCGAGAGTTAGACGTTGGCAGGGTAAAAGATGCGGTGAGCCGCCTTTGCATAAAGGCAAATCTGCGGCTGCCTGAGGGAATGAAAGAGAAGATAAGCTCCTGCGCCGCCTGTGAGGAAAGCGAGCTGTGTCGGTCGGTGCTGGGCGATATAGTCAGAAATATCGACTGCGCGGACGAAATGGGAGTGCCTATTTGTCAGGATACCGGCATGGCGGTGATATTTGTAGAGGTCGGACAGGAGGTGCATTTTACCGGCGGAAGTCTGACCGACGCCGTAAACCAAGGCGTTGCCGACGGTTATATAGGCGGCAGGCTGCGCCTGTCGGTGGTGGGAGATCCGCTTGAGCGCAAAAACACCGACAGCAACACCCCCGCGATAATCTATACGGATATCGTGCCCGGCGACCAGGTGAAGATAACGGTCGCGCCTAAAGGATTCGGCAGCGAAAACATGAGCGCGCTGAAAATGTTCACGCCTTCGGCTTCAAAAGAGGATATAATCGGCTTTGTGACGGATACCGTTTCAAAAGCGGGAAGTAATCCCTGCCCGCCTATCGTGGTCGGAGTAGGGATAGGCGGAGATTTCGAGTACAGCGCGCTGTTGGCAAAAAAAGCGCTGTGCCGAGATCTGGCTTTGAGAAATCCCGACCCGCTCTACGCCGAAATGGAACAGACCATGCTGGACAGGATAAACGCGCTGGGGATAGGCAGCCAAGGCTTTGGCGGCACGGTGACCGCGCTTTACGTCAACATCGAGCAGTACCCGACCCACATAGCCGGCCTGCCGGTAGCGGTAAATATCGGCTGCCATGTTACCAGACATGCCGAGGAGGTAATTTAAGGGGGGGACGAAGTCCCCCCTTACTCCTTTTTGCGGGGGCTCCGTCCCCCGCCCCCCTTATGCGGGGGGCTGCGCCCCCCGCCCCCCTTTGCGGGGACTTCGTCCCCTGCACCCCTTATGCGGGGACTTCGTCCCCTGCACCCCTTATGCGGGGACTTCGTCCCCTGCACCCCTTATGCGGGGACTTCGTCCCCT
>CANQIB010000023.1 GCA_947623915.1 uncultured Ruminiclostridium sp. | reverse complement strand
TCGCGGCTCTTTCCTTGTCTGCGCGTGTTTCTCGAAGTCTGCCAGCTTGTCGAAAAATAACTTTTTCGACAAGCTGAC
This sequence comes from uncultured Ruminiclostridium sp., assembly GCA_947623915.1. Classification (GTDB taxonomy): domain Bacteria; phylum Bacillota; class Clostridia; order Oscillospirales; family Ruminococcaceae; genus Ruminiclostridium_E. Next base: position 16,163 of record CANQIB010000023.1, on the reverse strand, counting down.
TCCCCGAACATACTGTTCGGGGAGCATTGTTGTAATTATTCTTAACGTTTTTTTATTTGCCGAAAGCCTTGGCACATTCCTTTAATCGTTCGATGACCTTTATCTGCTGAGGACAGGCGTTCTCGCACTGTCCGCAGGCTATGCAGTCTCCCGCCGACGACGAGTTCTCGGTCAGCTTTGCGTAATCCTCGTTTCCGCTTTCAAGCTGCCCCCATACGAGCTGCTTATTGCGCGCCGCAAATATTTCGGGTATCGGTATCTGCATCGGACAGCCCTCGGTGCAGTAATGGCAGGCGGTACAGGGGATAGACTTAACTCCGTTTATAGCCTCCTGAGCCTTGCGCACCGCTTCCTGCTCCTTTGCGTCGAGCGGCTTGAAATCCTTCATATAGGAAAGATTATCCTTCATCTGGTCTATGTTCGACATTCCCGACAGCACCGTGATGATCCCGTCCAGCGACGCCGCATAACGTATCGCCCATGAGGCAAAGGACGCGTTCGGGTCAACCGAACGGAATATCTCCTGTACCTCTTTCGGGGGATTTGCCAGCGCTCCGCCCTTTACCGGCTCCATTACCACTATGGATTTACCGTGCTTTCTTGCCATCTCGTAATTTGCGCGCGAGGTCACGTCGGGATTTTCCCAGTCGGCATAATTGAGCTGTAGCTGCACAAATTCCGCGTCGGGGTGTTCGGTAAGTATCATATCCAATACTTCGGGAGAGGCGTGGAAAGAAAATCCCCAATGCTTGATAAGTCCCTTTTCCTTTTGCTCTTTTACAAAATCCCAAATGCCGAAATCTTTGTACATATTGTAGTTTCCCGTTTGCAGCGCGTGGAGCAGATAGTAATCGAAATATCCCGCGCCGGTACGCTCCAGCGAGGTGAAAAACTGCTGCTTTACCGTTTCTTCGGTGGGCGTTTCTCCGTACCACGCGTTTATCTTCGTGGCGAGCGTATAGCTTTCCCTGGGATAACGGTCTACCAACGCCGCCTTTGCGGCACGCTCCGAATCGCCGCCGTCATAGACATAAGCGGTATCGAAATAAGTAAGCCCCGCATCCATGAACATATCTACCATGCGTTTGGTATGCTCGATGTCGATTTTTCCGGCGGGATCTTTGGGAAGCCGCATAAGCCCGAATCCCAGCTTTGGTGTTTTTTCTCCGAAATAGCGTCCCATGTTTTCCTCCTTGCCGTTTCGTTGTAAAAATGCCTGTTAAAGAGCTTGGTCTGTCCGAAGCTCCGAACGTCAATATTTTCTCAGCTTTTGCATTATGACCATAAGCGCTGCCGCCGCCGTATTGTAAGCGGTAAGCACGGTCGGCGCGAGAAATCCCGTCTGCTTGAAAGCGGTCATCAGCAGCACCAGCACGGCGCCAAGCACCGAGCAGCCCACCATGAGCGCTCCCGACATCGAGAATATCTTCATAAGCGATTTCGACGCCAATATTCCCCTTGCGACGGAGGTAAACGTACCCGAACAGGAAAGCCCGCCGCTGCCTCTGGAGGTGTACTTGGTACATTCCTCGTACTCCTCGTGCGCTCCGTGCGGCAGTATCTTTATAAGCTCCGGCTCAAGCTCGAACATATCCGCCAGCTTTTCCACCGTAACGATGGAATCAGTGGTGCGTACCACCAGCGCTATGTTTTCCTTTTGCAGCGCCTGCAAGCTGCTCTTTATTTCGGGGTTTGCGGTCATGCAGATAATAAACATCGCCACGACCTCGCCGCCTACCGCAAGGTATACCACCTCGTCGCTTTCCGCCGCGCAATGCTTGCGCTCCGACTTTGCGGAGGGCATTTCGATATGGTGCATATTCATAAGCGTCCTGCCGCCGAACATAACGCGCCGCGTGCCTATCCAGCCGGTCACGCCGCTGTTGTCCTCATATATGCAGCCGTCCACCTTTTTGAGCAGCTCCTTATCTCCGAGGGTAACGTCATAAAACGCATAGGAAAGTATACCGTCGGTGTGTATCGCAAGGCTTGCCGCCATCACGATAGCCTCGTCGATATTCACCGAGGCGACGGAATTTTTCCGCTGACAGCATTTCACGCTGCGTATAACGGCGCTCCCCGCCGGAAACAGCGTTTTTGCGTCGGTCATAACGGTGTTCACCGAGGAAAACTCGTCCGCCGCCTCATATCCGAGCAGCGCCGCGCTGCTCTTTGAAAGCTGCTTTGAGGTCACGCTGAGCGGACGGTTTATCATCAGCATTATCGAATACGGCGCGAAAGTCACCGCCGCCGCGATACCGGCGGATAAGGTCCAGTACAGCGGATTTTCGCCGTTCAAAATTATGTCGAAGTTCGCACCGAACGGGTCAAAATATGCGATAAGCCCCGCAAATATGCCCATAATGAGCGAGCCCAAAACCAGCTTGCCCGACAGCTTATCTGCCGCGTCGTCGCAGTAGCTGGACTTTAGGAAATCGGTCAAAAATTCCGTCTTTCTCATTACCGCCAGCACCGGCACGCGGTCGGTCAGCCCTTTGGTAAACATGGATACCGACGCCTCGTTTTCCACCTTTTGCGCGTAATACTTTTGGCTGTCGCCGGAGATAAATCTGAAATTGCGCTTGGCTCTTACTATCATGTACAGCTTTCCCGCAGTGTTGAACATCAGCCCCACCAAAGCCGCCGAAATATATATCGAAATATGACCTATGCGGTAATACTGCATATCCACCAGCGATACCACGCCGCCTATCAGCGAAAGCACCGCCGCGAACGCGCACACCGAATCGCAGTCAGGCTTTCCCGTGATGAGCTTGATAATACCGTTGCTGATAGCGGTGGAGCATGCCGCAAAGCCCAGCACTCCCAGCACCAGCGTAGTATACAGCAGCGATTCCACATCGGCGGAACGGTTGATAAAGTTGAACATATCCAGTCCCAAAACGCCGAACAGGTCAAAATCGTTCAGCACGCCTATCAGCACCGTCAGCAGCGTTATCACCGCCAAAAGCGCCATTCTTATTTTCAGCCCCTTGTGGCTTGCGCAAAGATCCGCCCAGATCTGCCCCGTGCTGTCGTAATCGTCAAACTCCTCCGTGTCGTCCGTTTCTTCCTCGGTCTCCGGCACGGCGCTGTCCTCCTCCAGCACAAAATCCTTCAGCTTGTGCTTTTTCTCGGCGTTCAGCTCGGCGATACGCTCCTCCTCTATCGCGGGATTCTCCTTGGGGAGCGCTCCCGTCGCCTCTATTATCTGCTTTTTGTAGTCGATGTTGAGCGGGTGCGCGACGGTAGACGGCTTATGCTTTATATCGGTAAGCGTGATGGTGCGATGCACCTTCAGATCGGCGCGCCTTTTCTCCTCAAGCGATTTGTTCAGCTTATCTATAAGGGAAGTGTTCGGTTTTTTCGGCAAAGGAGCGACGTACTCCTTTACCTCCGGACTTTCCTCTATCTTCTCTCCCACGCCGGAGGCTACCGGCGGGAGCTTCTTTATCTGCTCCGATTTCAGATCCTGCGTGTTCCCTCTGAAAATGTGACTTACGTCCTCGGCGGGAAGTGTTTTTTCCTCGGCAGGCTCCGCAAAAACACGCTCTTTTACCTCTATCGGATTAACAAGGTCGAGCATGGCGTCGGGGTCGCTGTTCTCGCGCTCCTTTTGCAGCAGCAAAGCGCGCTTTTGCTCCTCCTCCTCGCGCTTTTTTATCTCCTCCGTACGGGAAAGCGGCTTGGGTTCGGGCTTTACGACCGGTTTAGGTTCGGGCTTGGGTTCGGGCTTCGGCTCTTCTTTTTGCTCCTCCTCCGACTCGTTATCTTCCGAGGTCGTTATAAGGTCGCTTTCGCCGTCGGATATCGCGAATTTCTCCGTCGCGGCAAGCACCGATTCCACCTCGTACTTTTCCTTTTCCTCGGGGGAAACGTCCTCGCCCGCGCTTTCCTTATCTATATCCGACAAAATATCGGTATAGGATATATCTTCATATACTCGTTCGTTCCCGTCGTCGCCCGTATGCGATTTTTTCGCGTCAAGCTCCGCAAGTATATCGTCTATCGAGTAATCAGCCATTTTCACTATCCTTTCTCAAGGCACATCACCGTTATTTCCGGCTGCGCACAAATTCATACATCAGTATGCCGGCGCTGACAGATGCGTTGAGGGAATTTACCTTCCCGAACATCGGCAGGGAGATAATAACGTCGCAGTTTTCTCTTACGAGCCTGTTGAGTCCGTGTCCCTCCGAGCCTACCACGAGAGCCGCCGCGCCGGAAAGCTCCGCCTGCGATACCGGCGTTCCGTCCGCCTCGGCTCCGTATATCCATACGTTTTTCTTTTTCAAATACTTTATGACCTCGCACAGATTGTTCACTCTGGCTATCTTTATCCATGCCGCGGCTCCCGCGGAGGTCTTGTATACGGTGGAATTTACCGACGCGCTGCGCCGCTTGGGTATTATCACTCCATGAGCGCCCGCCGCCTCCGCCGTGCGTATTATCGCCCCCAGATTGTGTGGGTCTTCTATCTCGTCACAGATGACTATAAACGGCGGCTGACCTTTTTCCTCCGCCACGGAAAGTATCTCGTCCGGCGTGGAATATTCAACGGAAGAGAGCCTTGCGGCTACCCCGCCGTTTTTTTCGCTGCCGCAAAGCTCCGCTAACCGTGCGGATTCCACCGCTTTGAAAATAATACCGTTTGCGCGAGCCGCCGCCGCGATCTCGCCAAAGCTGCGGCTGTCCTTGGAAATAAATATCTCGTCTATCGGACTGCCCGCCCTTAGCGCCTCGGTCACGGCGTTTTTCCCGAATATCATGGTATCGGACATCGGCAACTTCCTTTCCGTCCTGTCGCTTTTACACAAGTTTCGCCCTCGGTCAAGGTTTAATACGTTATTTTAACATATAGCATTATAGCATATAGCCCTTTCCCTGTCAATTTTCGGCAGACTGCCGCGTTACTTTTTAAAGCTGTATTCCTCGGAAAAATCAAATGTGGCAAAATAATCCTGCGGAGTTTCCGCGCGGCGTATCAGCTTACAGCCGCCGTCGCGGGTAAGCAGCAGCTCCGCGCTGCGCAGCTTGCCGTTATAGTTATATCCCATCGAAAAGCCGTGCGCGCCGGTATCGTGTATCACGACGATATCCCCGATGTCTATTTTCGGCAGCATACGGTCTATTGCAAATTTGTCGTTGTTCTCACACAGTCCGCCGGTAATATCGTACATATGGTCGCAGGGCGCGTTTTCCTTTCCGGCGACGGTAATGTGATGATACGCGCCGTACATGGCGGGGCGCATAAGATTTGCCGCGCACGCGTCAAGCCCTATGTACTCCTTGTAAATGTGCTTTTCCCTTATCGCGGTAGCTACAAGATGTCCGTAAGGCGCAAGCATAAATCTTCCAAGCTCGGTATATATTGCCACGTCCGCAAGTCCCGCCGGAACGAGTATCTCCTCGAACTGCTTTCTTACCCCCTCGCCTATAGCGGCTATGTCGTTGGGGGTCTGGTCGGGTCGGTAGGCTATCCCCACGCCGCCGGACAGATTTATAAAGCTCAGCGAAACGCCGGTCTTTTCCTTTATCTCAACGGCGGTGCGGAAAAGTATCCCCGCCAGCACGGGATAATAATCGTTGGTAAGCGTGTTGGACGCCAAAAACGCGTGCATACCGAACCTTTTCGCGCCCTTTTTCTTTAACAGCCTGTAGCCCTCGATAAGCTGGTCGTGGGTAAATCCGTACTTCGCGTCCTTGGGCGTGTCCATGACGTTGCCCTTTTCGGAGGTCTTGAACTCTCCGCCCGGATTATAGCGGCAGGAAATGGTTTCGGGTATCCCCGTCAGCTTATCCAGTACCTCTATATGAGTGAAATCGTCAAGGTTTATTATCGCGCCGAGGTCGTTTGCAAGCCGAAAATCCGCGTCGGGAGTGGCGTTCGAGCTGAACATTATGTCATGTCCCTTTGCGCCGACCTTATCCGACAGCATAAGCTCGGTATAGGACGAGCAGTCAAAGCCGCAACCCTCGTCCATAAGTATTTTCATTATGTAAGGATTAGGTGTAGCCTTTACCGCGAAATACTCGCGGTAGCCCTTATTCCAGGAAAACGCCGCCTTTACCCGCCGCGCGTTTTCCGCTATCCCCTTTTCGTCGTAAATATGAAACGGCGTGGGATAGTCCTTTATTATCTCCTCCAGCTTTTCCTTTGTTACAAAAGGCGTTTTGTCCATTTTTCTCTCCCTCTTTCATTGTTCGGTGGTAAATCTGTTCTGCTCCTTTTCCTTTTCCAGCTCCTCGAATTTTTGAGCCATGGTCGGGTTTTTGCGGGTCAGCTTTTTTATCGTAAGCTCCTCCGCCTTGTTGTTTGCCAACCGCAGATGATCCTCCGAGGAAAGCAGCGCCTTTTTGGTCTTTTGCAGATGGTCGATAGTCTTATCTATCTCGTCTATCGCCGTCTTGAACCTGTCGCTCGCCAGTCGGTAATCCTTATCAAATCTCGTCTTGAAATCGTTCAGATCGTCCTCGAAATGCGTTATGTCGATATTCTGCTCCCGTATCACCGCAAGCTCGTTTTTATATGCCACGGTATTGAGCGCGGCGTTTCGCAGCAGGGTTATAAGCGGGATAAAAAACTGCGGGCGTATCACATACATCTTGGGATAGCGATGGGACATATCCACTATCCCCTCGTTGTAAAGCTCGTTATCCGCCTCCAGCAGCGACACCAGCACGGCGTATTCGCATTTTTTCTCGTTCCTGTCCTTGTCCAGCTCCTTGAGGAAGTCCTCGTTTTTCTTCTTGGTAGCGGTCATGTCCGCCTCGTTTTTCATCTCGAACATTATCGAGATGAACTCCGTACCCTCCTCATAATCGCGGTAGATATAATCTCCCTTGCTGCCCGTGCGCGCGTCGTTATCCTTTTCAAAATACGCGTTTCTGAACGCGGCGGAGCGCAGCTTGTTGAACTCGTTCTCACAATGCCGCTCCAAGCTCTCGCCTATCATCTTGGTGGACTGCCGCGCCTTGAAATCCTTGTAGTACGCTATCTGCTCGTCCTTTGCTTTTAGCTGCTCGTCCTTGCCGCTGAGCTGCTGCTCATAGCTGTCCCTTATCGACTGCTGCTTTAACAGGCTCTCGCTTTTCAGCCGCTCAAGCTCGCTTGCCTTTTCGGACAGTTCCTTATCCTTTTCGGAAACCGCGTTGCTTATCTCAAGCTGTCTGCTGTTCTCGGCGGAGCTGAGCTTTTCCTTTAGCTGCGCTATCTCCTGCTCCAGCCTTGATATGGCGGCGGCGCTTTCCTTTTCCGCGTCCGCCTTTGCGATACGCACCGCGTTGGTCTTTTCGCCCAACAGCCGCTCATACTGCTCTTTAAGCTGGGCTTCGAGCGCCTCGGCACGCTGAGCGCCGAGCAGCTTTTCGTTTTCAAGGCTCGCTATCCGTATATCCTTTTCATTCAGCGCCTGCTCGCTCTCCTGCTTTGCCTTCATCTCGGCAAGCTGCACCGCGTTGTCCTTTTCGGCGCCGAGCTGACGCTCCCGCCTTTCTATCTCCTTGTTGAACTCCGCGTCCCTTACCTGCTTTACTATATCGGCATAGCCCGATTCGTCCACTTGAAATACTTCCCCGCATTTGGGACATTTTATTTCCTGCATATTTTCACCTTTTCAAAACGGCGGTCAAGCCGCATTCCCGTCCGTAAAAAACTTTTTGCGGTATAGCATACCGTTTTACGCGGTATTTTTGAAACGTCCATATAAACTCCAAGGCTCACACATTCATATACTTTTCAAGGAATTTCACCGACAGCTCTATCCACTTTTTGCAGTTGTCGAGATAGAAATACTCGTTCCAGCCGGTCGCCTTGTCGCAGGTGGACAGCCCGTGCGGGCCGGAATCGAACATATGCAGCTCGCACGGCACTTTGTTGGAAACGCAGGCTTTCGCCATGACCAGGCTGTTCTGCGCGGGTACGCAGTCGTCGTCCGCGGTACACCAGATGAATACCGGCGGAGTTTTCGGCGTTACGCGGTTTTCTATCGACAGCTTGGAAAGCTCGTCGCGCGACGCGTATTCTCCCAAAAGAATATCAAAAGAGCCTTTGTGCGGGTTGGTAACGCCGCTTATCACAGGATAACTCAGCACCGCCGCGTCGGGGCGTATATCCTCCGGCTTGCAGTCCAGCGCCTTGTATATCAACGGATCACTCCACATGGTAGCGGCGCAGGCGGCAAGATGTCCGCCGGAGCTTGCGCCCCATACCGCCAGCTTATGTGGGTCTATCCCGAATTCCTCGCAGCGCTCCCGAATTTTAAGTACAGCATACGCCGCGTTCATAAGCGACGCGGGGTAGCGTTTTTTGACCGTATACACCAAAACAAACGCGTTGTACCCCTCCGCCGCGTAACGCATGGCGATAGGCTCCGCCTCCCGCGCGGAGCAGTATTCATATCCGCCACCCGGCAAAACAAGTATGGCGGGACGCTTTTTGCAAAAGGGCAGCCCCTCCACGTCGTCCAGCATATATGCTTTAAGATACACCGTTTTTTCTTTGTTGAGGAAAAAAGTTCGTACTGTCATGACCGTATCCTTTCAAGTAAAAAATCGTTAGTTTAATTATACTCCTTTCGGCGGGAAAAATCAAGAGGGGCGCGGCATTTTCGGCGGTTCGGCATAAAGAGCGGTCTTGTTCACGCCTTGACACCTTGTCCCGTTTGTGATATAATTTTTATTTAAGAGGCAATATGGCTCTGCGAAAACGGGGTAATGCGTATGTCGATATTAAAAATAGGCTTTATCGGAGCGGGAAAGGTCGGCTTTTCTCTGGGAAAGCTGTTTGCCGACGGCAATGCCGCCGTTACCGGCTACTACAGCAGACGCTACTCGTCGGCTCTGGAGGCGGCACGGTTCACCGACACAAAGCCGTATGAACGCTTGGAAAGTATTACAGCCGACAGCGACGCGCTTTTTCTTACCGTGCCCGACCAAGAGATACGCTCGGTATACGGGGAGCTGGTACGCCTTGGAATAAAAGGCAAAACGGTATGTCAATGCAGCGGCGCGCTGACCGTGGACGAAACCTTCCCAAATATAAAGGGGCAGGGCGCGCAGGGACAGTCTGTACACCCGTTGTTTCCCGTAAACGATAAGTATACTTCTTATCGGGGACTGACGGGCGCGTTTTTTTGCATAGAGGAAAACGACGGCTGTGAGCTTTGGTGGGAACTGCTGGAGGGCATGGGGCTCAAAACAAGATATATCGCCCCCGCCGTAAAACCTAAATATCACGCCGCCTGCGCCGTGGTTTCAAACCTTGCCTGCGCTTTGGCGGACATCGGCACGCGGCTGATGGAGCAATGCGGCTTTTCCCAAAGGGAGGCGCTGGATGCGCTCGCGCCGCTGATAAAACACAATACTGAAAACATCATAGAAAACGGCGCTGCTGCGGCGCTGACAGGTCCGACGGAGCGCGGCGACGCCGTTACCGTCAAAAAGCATCTCGACTGCCTGACCGGCAGCGACAAAGAGCTTTACCGCAGCGCATCTCTGATACTTGCAAAGCTGGCGGAGGAAAAATCGCCCGACCGCGACCGTCGGGCGGTGACAGCCCTGCTGAACGAAGGAGGAATGTCGAAATGACCAAAAAGAACACTACCGCGACGCTTATGGAAATGAAGCTGAGAGGAGAAAAGATCTCCCAGCTCACCTGCTACGATTACACTACCGCGTGTCTTGTGGACAAGGCGGGGATAAACACGGTGTTGGTAGGGGACAGCCTCGGCATGACCATGCAGGGTTACGACACCACCTTACCGGTCACGCTGGACGAAATGATAATATACGGGCGCAGCGTCGTGCGCGGCTGCAAAAACGCCTTTGTGATAATGGATATGCCGTTTTTGAGCTATCAGGCGTCGGCGGAGCAGGCGCTGATGTCGGCGGGACGGCTGATAAAGGAAACCGGCGCTAACGCCGTTAAACTGGAGGGCGGCGCGTCGGTAACGGCGCAGATAAAAGCGATAACCGACGCGGGCATACCCGTATGCGCGCATATCGGAATGACCCCCCAGTCGGTGAACGCTTTCGGCGGCTTTAAGGTACAGGGCAAAGGCGAGGACAACGCGCGCAGAGTGCTTGAGGACGCGTTGGCGGTGCAAAACGCGGGAGCGTTTATGGTCGTGCTGGAATGTGTTCCGCCTAAGCTCGCCGCTCTTATCACCAAAAAGGTAAAGATGATAACTATAGGCATCGGCGCGGGCAGCGGCTGCGACGGGCAGGTACTGGTATATCAGGATATGCTGGGAATGACCGACGGCGGCACGCCTAAATTCGTAAAACGCTTTATCGAGGCGGGTGAGCTTATAACTCAAGCGTTTGCGGAATATGACAGAGAGGTAAAATCCGGCGCTTTCCCCACCGAGGAACAGACCTACGCCAAAAGCGACTGCGACGTGGAATTTTTGTCACGTCTTGATAAAGAATATTAAAGAGGACGACAGGAAAAGGAGCATACGATGATAATTGCAAAAACCGTGGCACAGGTGCGGGAGCAAACGGCAAAGTGGAAAGCCGACGGGCTTACCGTGGGCCTCGTTCCCACCATGGGCTACCTGCACGAGGGACACGCAAGTCTTGTGGATAAAGCCGTATCGGAATGTGACCGCGTGGTGGTATCGGATTTTGTAAATCCCACGCAGTTCGGGCCGAACGAGGACTTGGAGGCGTATCCGAGGGATTTTGAACATGACTGCGCGCTGCTTGAAAAGCACGGCGCGGATATGGTATTTTATCCCGACGTTTCGGAAATGTACTTCCCCGACGCGGCGACTTATGTGGAGATACTCTCCGATATGCCGAAAATGCTTTGCGGGAAAACGCGTCCCATACACTTTCGCGGAGTATGCACGGTAGTTGCCAAGCTGTTCAATATAGTAACGCCTGACAAGGCGTATTTCGGACAGAAGGACGCGCAGCAGCTCGCGATAATCCGACGTATGGCGCGGGATATGTCATACGGTATCGAGATAGTGGGCTGTCCGATAATAAGAGAGTCGGACGGGCTTGCAAAGTCCTCCCGCAACACTTATCTGAACGCCGACGAGCGCAAAGCGGCTACGGTGCTGTACCGCGCCGTTACCTTGGGCAAGCGGCTGATACAAGAGGGCGAGCGCGGCGCGGATAAAGTGACCGCCGAAATGAAAAAGCTGATAGAGGCAGAGCCGCTCGCGCGGATAGATTATGTAAGCGCGGCGGACGGCGTTACGATGGAGCCCGTCGATAAGCTCGACGACGGCGTTCTCGTCGCTCTGGCGGTATACATCGGCAGGACGCGGCTTATCGACAATTTTACTGTAGGAGAATAAAACGATATGACTGTCACCATGCTGAAAGGCAAGATACACCGCGCTGTCGTGACCGAGGCGGACGTTGACTACGTCGGCTCGATAACGGTGGACAGCCGTTTACTGGACGCCGCGGGGATACTGGAATATGAAAAAGTGCTGGTCGCCGACGTTGACAACGGCGAAAGGCTTGAGACCTACACCATAGCCGGAAAAGCCGATTCCGGCATAATCTGCCTTAACGGGGCGGCGGCTCACCGCGTCGGGATAGGGGACAAGGTGATAATAATGGCGTTTGCCGATATGACGGAGGAGGAAGCGAAGACCCACCGTCCCAAGGTAGTGTTTACCGACGGGAAAAACCGCGCCGTGCGGGTAACGGAATACGAAAAGCACGGCAGAGCAGAAGATATGGCGTAAACGCTTTAAAACGGAGGTGTCCGAATGGAAAATTTGCGCGGAAAATGCGTTTTGCTGGGAGTTACCGGCGGAATAGCGGCATACAAGACCGCCGCCCTTGCGAGCATTTTATGTAAGGAGGGCGCGAACGTCCATGTTATAATGACCGAAAACGCGACGAAATTTATCGCTCCGCTGACGTTTGAAACTCTTACCGGCAACCGCTGCGTCACCGATACCTTTGCGCGCGACCACGAATTTGACGTGGCTCACGTTTCGCTTGCAAAGGCGGCGGATCTTATACTTATCGCGCCCGCTACGGCAAACGTTTTGGCAAAGCTGGCGCACGGGATAGCGGACGATATGCTTACCACCACCGTCTTGGCGGCGACCTGCAAAAAGCTCGCTGCGCCCGCGATGAATACCGCCATGTTGGAAAATCAAGTAACTCGGGACAATATAGAAACGCTGAAAAAATACGGCTTCGGGATAATTACCCCCGCAAGCGGCAGACTGGCGTGCGGCGACAGCGGCAGTGGAAGAATGCCGGAGCCGGAACAGCTCGCCGAATATGTGCTTAAAGAGCTTGCAAGGGAAAAAACGCTGGACAAAGTTAAAGTGACCGTTACGGCAGGTCCTACCCGCGAGGCTGTTGACCCCGTGCGGTTCGTTTCCAACCGCAGCACCGGCAAAATGGGGTACGCCATAGCCAAAGAGGCTATGCTCAGAGGAGCGGACGTGACCGTCGTTTCCGGACCTACGGCTTTGCCGCCCGTGCCGTTTACCGATACGAAAAACGTCGAAAACGCAAAAGATATGTTTGAATGTGTCAAGGCTCTCGCAAGCGACACCGATATTCTTATAATGACCGCCGCTGTGGCGGATTACCGCCCCGCGAGCGTAGCGGAGGATAAGATAAAAAAATCCGACGCGATGCGGCTTGAGCTGGAGCGCACCGACGATATCCTCGCTTGGGTGGGAGAAAACCGTCACGACGGAATGTTCGTCTGCGGATTTTCCATGGAAACCAAAGACCTTATCGAAAATTCCCGTGAAAAGCTCCGCCGCAAGAAAACCGACATGATAGCCGCCAACGACCTTAAAACGCCCGGCGCGGGCTTCGGCACGGACACCAACGTGATAACCGTCATTACCGAGGACGGCACGGAGGAGCTGCCGCTTATGGGCAAGGACGAGGCCGCGGCAAGGCTGCTGGACATTATAGAGGCACGGCGGGCCAAGCTATGATACTGGCTGTAGATATAGGCAACACCACCGTAAGGACCTGCGGCATCGATTCGGACGAGGCACGGGCTTTGCGCTTTTCGGTAAGGTCGGACACGGCGCACGGCATGACCGCCGACGGATATCGGGCGCAGCTGCTGAAGCTGTTAAAAAGCAACGGCGCCGATCCCGCCGAGATAGAGGGCGCGGTTATATGCAGCGTAGTGCCGGAGCTTACCGCCCCGATACAAAGCTGCTTAAACATTATGATAGGAAAAAAGCCGGTCACGGTATCGTCGCGCTGCGTAATGCCGCTTAAAATGAACGTTCCCGCGCCGGAACGGGTAGGCGCGGACAGGATAGCCGATTCGGTAAGCGCGGCGGCGTATTATCCCCTGCCCGCCGTTACGGTAGATATGGGCACGGCGACCACCTTTAATGTGATAGCGAAAGGCGGGGTGTTTTTGGGCGGCGTGATAGCCCCCGGCACGGAAACCGGCATAAAAGCTCTTGCCGACGGGACGGCTGCGCTTTACGCTCCCCGACTGAGAGAGCCGAAAAACGCCATAGGCCGCGACACCGAGGAATGTATGATCTCCGGAGCGGCGATCGGCGCGGCGTCCCTGATAGACGAAATGACGCTGCGGATAGAAAAGGAGCTTGGCTCGCCGGTCACGCTTGTGATAACGGGCGGTCTTGCGGAATACGCAGAGCCGCTGCTGCGCCACTCCCATATCCGCGACCCCGACCTGCTGCCAAAAGGCATGGCGCTGATATATAAACTAAATCATATATAAAATTATCCCCGCGTTAGTACGCGGGGAATTCAGCTTGTCGAAAAACCCTCCCTACGGTCGGATTTCCCGACAAGCTGCCAAAAAATCGGCTAGACTGCCTAAGCAGTCTAGCTCGATTTTTGCCGCGCTTTGCGCGGCTCTTATCAAACTTGAGGGTGAAAACCCTGATGGTTTTCCCCTCAAACTCCTCTTTCCTTCCGCTTTATATTGACCTTTTTCTACAGACTGAAGTCTCCGTTTAATGCGGGGACATTTTTCAGCTGTCTGGGTGTGTTTTCTTTTCCCGATAATATGAATTGAATACGGGCCTGAGTATCTTATATATCGGCAGACATATCGCCGAGGCTATCAGCCCTTTTATCAGCGTGAACGGCACGTTGAACATGACTATGCAGCTGAGCAAGCCGTCGACGTTGGGGTTTATTTCCTTGTACATTCCGATTATCGCGTCTATCGGCATTATGTTTGTATATATCGGGTAAACGATAAAGTAGTTGGTGAGGACGGAAAGTCCCGCCATCAGCACGCTGCCGATAAGACAGCCTACTATCGCGCCCTTGTAGGAATTGAACTTCTTCCCTATTATCCCCGCCGGTATTATCAGAAAGCAGCTTATTATAAAGTTAGACAGCTCTCCCACTCCGCCGGTCATAGACGAGCTGAGATTGAGCAGGCATTTTACAAGGCTCACGAAAACTCCCGAAACGGGTCCCATCGTAAGCGACGCAAGCACCGCCGGCATATCCGAAAAGTCAAAAGTCAGAAAGCTCGGCATAAGCGGCACGCTGAACGAGAACAAAAACAGTACCGACGCGACCGCCGCCAGCATAGCGGTAAATACCAGTCTTCTGGTGTCAAAAAAGTTCCTTGCCTTTGCAGGCTCTGCATGTGTGTTTTGCATAAAAATCATTCCTTTCCGTAATGCTGTTTCAATCCGGCAAAAATGATTTTTAAATTAACAACGCCCTGTCGCAAACGACAGGGCGTTTTGTTCAAAAGTGTGAGCCGTATATGCAGTAGCTGCACGGCAGCGCATTTCTGATTCTTTCATCCGGACTTTACCGTCGGTTTCGGAATTTCACCGAATCAACCCCTTGAGGCTCGCGGACTTTACCGCCGGTGGAGAATTTCACTCCGCCCTGAAACAGATTACGCTATTATTATATTACTTGCCGTCGGGTTTGTCAATACCCTCGGAGAAATTTTTTCGACATTTTTCGCAAACGCCCTGCAAACCTATCTCGCAGCGCGTGACGGTAAAATTGTTTTCGTCGGATATTCGCTTTTCCAAAGCCGCAAGCTCCGGCAATTCGACGTCGAATACCTCTCGGCATACCGTACATTCCATATGGAAATGCGGGTCGGTGCGCCCGTCGAACCTCACGCTGCCGTATGGGCTGCATATCTTTTTCAGCGCGCCTATCTCCGAAAGCTGGTTCAGATTTCTGTACACCGTACCCAAGCTGATGCGCGGATACTTTTTGCGCGCCTCGTTATAGACCTGCTCGGCGGTAGGATGCACGGGCTTAGATAAAACTATGTTCAAAATACAGCTTCTCTGCTGAGAATAGTTCACAACTCCTCCTTTCCCGTATAACCGCCGCGCGGCGGTCGGTAAGCTCAGGTGTAGCTCTCGTTATCCGTCACATAATGACGTACCCTCAGCGGGATATGAAGATCGTCCGCCAGCTTTTGGCAGTCGGCTATCTGCTTTTCGCTCAAAAACGAATCCACTACCGTAAAGGTCACGTCGCCTACGATATTCTTCGCGAGCAGGGCAAAGCTGATCATGGAATGGTACGCCGGCAGACCGAACGCGGGCTGGGTTATCTCGTAATATGTGTCGGAATCCGGCGCGTTCAGGCTGACCGATATGCTGTCTATGATATACCGCATGGAATAAACGTCAAAGGACGGGTCGATAAGATTTACCAGACCGTTGGTGTTTATCCGTACCTTCATATCTGTAACGCGCTTTACATGCCTTGCGACCTCCATAAGCACGTCGGCGCGCTCCATAGGCTCGCCGTATCCGCAGAACACCAGCTCCTTGATGCCCTCCTTGTCATACGCGTCAAACGCCGCGATTATCTCGTCGAGCGTCGGCTCGCGCTCCAGCCACAGGCTGTCGCTGTCGCCGATAACGTCGCCGTTCTTGCGTATGCAGAATACACAGGCGCAGGGACAGCGATTTGTTATGTTGGCGTACAGCTTACCCTCAAATTCATAAAAAATAGTCATTTTAATATACTCCGTAAGAAAATTGATAACGATTATCTTTTATCAGTATACCACTTTACATGGAAATAGTCAAGAGAAAACAGCCGCTCCCGCTTTAAACGCGGGAGCGGAAGTCTGTAGAAAAAGGTCAATATAAAGCGGAAGGAAAGAGTTGAGTTTAAAACTGTCCGCCTTCGGCGGAAAGTTTGAATGAGAAAACTGTCCGCCGTTC
>CANQIB010000022.1 GCA_947623915.1 uncultured Ruminiclostridium sp. | reverse complement strand
GTGGAGTGGACAAAGGCATGGCTGAACGGCGAAAACATAAACGCCTGCATGGAAAGGCAGATAGAGGAGTTTTTGGAAAGGAAATGAATATGGAGAACAAAAAGACCGAAGCGCAGGCAAGAGAAGAGATAAAAGCGCTTGTGACCGAATATTATCACAATTTTAAGGAAAACAAAGTCCCGTACAAAGAGGGTGACCGCATTACATATGCCGCAAGGGTCTATGATGAAAAAGAAATGTGCGCGCTTACCGACGCGATGCTTGATTTCTGGCTTACCACAGGGCGGTTTTCGGAGAGATTTGAAAAGGAATTTGCCGAATGGATAGGCGTGAAATATGCGCATTTGGTAAACAGCGGCTCATCGGCGAATCTTGTCGCGTTTTATACTCTGACCGCTCCCGAGCTTGGAGAAAGGCAGATAAAAAAAGGCGATGAGGTCATAACGGTAGCCTGCGGATTTCCCACCACCGTTTCCCCCATAATCCAGTATGGTGCAGTACCTGTTTTTGTGGACGTTACCGTTCCTCAATACAACATAGACGCCGATATGCTTGAGAAAGCTCTTTCAAGCAAGACCAAGGCGGTAATGATAGCCCACACTCTGGGAAATCCTTTTGATATTTCAAAAGTAAAAAAATTCTGCGATGAGCATAAACTCTGGCTGATAGAGGACAACTGCGACGCTCTGGGGACTCGTTACACCGTTGACGGCGTGACCAAATTCACCGGCACATGGGGCGATATAGGCACTAGCAGCTTTTATCCGCCTCATCATATGACGATGGGAGAGGGCGGCTGCGTTTACACAAACGACCCGCTGCTCAACCGACTTATCCTTTCCTATCGCGACTGGGGCAGGGATTGTATCTGCCCGTCGGGACGCGATAATTTCTGCGGACACCGTTTTGACGGACAGTACGGAGAATTGCCGAAAGGATACGACCACAAGTACGTTTACAGCCATCTGGGTTTTAACCTTAAAGTCACCGATATGCAGGCGGCGATAGGCTGCGAGCAGCTAAAGAAATTCCCCGCGTTCATAGAGCGCAGGCGGCACAACTGGGACAGACTTCATAAGGCGCTCGAGGGGCTGCAAGACAAGCTGATACTTCCCGTTCCCGCCGAAAACAGCAGACCGTCGTGGTTTGGGTTTTTAATATCGGTAAGGCCGGAAAGCGGGCTTGACAGAAACGAAGTTACAAGGTACATAGAGGGACACAACGTACAGACGCGGCTGCTGTTCAGCGGGAACTTGCTGCGCCACCCCTGCTTTGACGAGCTTAGAAACACCGACCGCTACAGAGTGGCGGGCGACCTTACAAATACAGATTTCATTATGAACAACACCTTCTGGGTGGGCGTTTACCCCGGCATGACCGATGAGATGGTGGATTATATGGCGAAAGTTATCGGCGAGGCGGTCAGCAGATGAAAAAAGCAATAGTCACCGGCGCGAACGGGTTTATCGGAAAAAACCTTGTAAATGAGCTTATACAAAACGATGTTGAAGTTATCGCAGTTGACCGAAAAGGCGCAAATTGGAGCAATCTGCCGAATGAAAAAGTAACCAAGGTCGAATGTGATTTAGCCGATATTTCAGAGTTACCTCATAAAATAAAGGACAGAGATATAGATTGCTTGATTCATTTGGCATGGGCGGGCGTTTCGGGCGCGGACAGAGGAGATTACAGCTTACAATTAAAAAACGCTCAATATACCTGCGATATGGTAAAAGCAGCTTCGGATATGAATATCAAACGTTTTGCAGGCGCAGGTACCTTAGCTCAACTTGACGGCTTGAATTACATAGGAAAAGATGGTTCAACGCCTAATTTAGTCAGCTGCTACGGAAGCGCTAAAACAGCAGCTCAATTTATGAGTAAGGCGTTAGCCGATTCGCTGGGCATTGAACATATTTGGTGCTATATTTCCAATATTTACGGAATAGGCGATATGTCAAATAACTTTATCAATTTTGCGTGTAAGAAATTACTGAACGGCGAGCGGGCTTCATTTACTGCCGGTGAACAGAATTATGATTTTGTGTATGTTACCGATACTATAAAGGGACTATATTTATGCGCTCAAAACGGTAAACCTAATCATTCTTATTACATCGGCAGCGGACATGCGAGAAAGCTGAAGGAGTATATTTCGATAATAAAAAACGAAATTGACAGAAATATACCTCTGTATTTGGGCGAAGTCCCGTTCAACGGCATATCATTGCCGATCGAAACGTTCAGTTGTGAACATATAACAGCCGATACCGGATATATTCCCACGGTAGATTTTGAAACGGGAATACAAAAGACAATACGGTGGCTGAAGGAAAAATAAAGTGAGTAACAAAACAGCAAGTTACCAATATTCCGGCAAATTACAGTGACGGGGCAAGTCCCTTATTGAAAGGAAAAGAAACAATGTTAGTAAAAGCAAATCAAGCGGTCATAGACTTGCTTACACAACATCATATCTATGGAAATTTTTTCGGCTTGAGCTGGCCGAAAATCGGCGAGGTCCTTGATGTAAATTCAAACTCTGAATATGAACCGTATACATTGTTCAGCGGAAACAAATTATTCAGTATGGGAGCTTTCTCGTTTTCATGGTCGCCCTTAACGAATTTATGCAGCATGGGAAGATACGGCAGCATTGCTAGCGGATTAAATATATTTGGTCCTCTTCATCCGTATGACAGATTTACTACATCGACCGTTACCTTTATGAGTCAGTATAAGGATTTTTGTATATTCAAAAATTCGCGTACCGAGGATTGTGAATTTGAATATGTAAACTCCAATGATCTGCCACCGAAAGCCGACATAGGAAATGACGTTTGGATAGGTGGCAATGTTACATTGAAAAGAGGAGTAAAAATCGGTGATGGAGCAGTAGTGGCAAATCATGCGGTCGTTACCAAAGACGTAGATCCTTATACCATTGTTGGGGGGGGTACCCGCTAAATTTATAAAGCATCGTTTTTCTGTGGAGGTCATATCGGAGTTGATGAATCTTAAATGGTGGCAATATCGTTGGACAGATTTTGATTTTCGCGCTGATATACCGATCGAAAAATTTATCGAGATTATATCCGGTAAAGTGGCAAATGGTCTAATAAAACCATATATACCGAAAAAATTGACCGGTAAAATGATAATCGACGCTTCTATGCAAGAATGATTTATGCGAATACGGGAATAAAACCCGAAATTTCCTTTAAAGAAGGAATCGCAAAAACAGCGGAATGGATAAAGGAGGGAAATTAAGTGGCGTCTTTCAAAATAGAGCCGATAGACATAGGCGGATATATTATCGACAACTTTTTTGCCGATGATAACCGCGGCAGCTTTACCAAGCTGTTTGAGCAGGATATTTTTGCCGAGCAGGGAATTGATTTTCATTGTAGTGAATCTTTTGTTTCCCGTTCCGATAAAAACGTAATAAGGGGAATGCACTTTCAATTTTTCCACCCTCAGGCAAAGCTGGTCAGCGTAATATTCGGAAAAGTGTTTGATGTGATAGTTGACTTACGAAAGGAAAGCAAAACATACGGAAAATGGCGCGGATTTTACCTTTCTTCCGAAAATCACAGAGGATTGCTCGTTCCGAGAGGATTTGCCCACGGCTTCCTGTCGCTTGAAGATAACACGGAAGTCCTCTATCAATGCGACGGAGCATATGACAAAGACACCGATACGGGAATTGTTTTTGATGACAAAGATATCGCCATAGACTGGACGGTTGATATATCAAAGGTCATTGTGGGAGAAAGAGACAGGACGTTGATGACGTTCAGGGATTTCGATATAAATTGCGAGTTTACATACAAAAATGAAAAACGGGAGGGAAATAACCGGTGTACATATTCATGTTGAAATATACTTAAGCGCTCCCACCACTCACGCTTGCGTAGCTTTCGTCGATAAGCTCGCGGAGCTTTGCGTCTGAAACCGTGCCGTCAAGGACGGCGGATACCCAGTATTTTTTGTTCATGTGATATGCCGGATAAAAGCCTTTTTGCGTTATGAGCCGTCCTACCGCAGAGCTGTCCGCTTTCACGTTCAGCACCTCGACTTCTTTGCCGTTGCCTTTGTTTTTGTCGGCGGAGCGGGTCAGTTTGCAAAGTGGCACGCTCCCTATAAAGGCAAACCATTTTCCGTTTTCCTTACGTCGATAAACGCCGTATGACGGAAATTTCGCCCAGAGAAATTCCGGCAGGCAGTCATAGGCGGCAATAATGTATTCGTTTATTCTTTGTGCCTGTTCGTATCTGAAATACAGCCTTTTACAGCATTTTTCCCTTATATCCGAAAGCAGCGCGGTAAATTTCCGCCTTACCTCCGCGCTGAAGCCTGACGCGCCGGTTATCCTGAAATTAGTGTATTCTCCGCCGTCGGCAAGGTCAATGATCTTGCCGTGCAGCTCACCGTCATATTCCAGAACTATTTTAAAATTCTCCTCGGTCAGCGGTTTGGTATAAATAAGCCCGCCGTCGGCTTCATAAAAGCCGTAGCTGAGCAGCTTGTCCCGCATTATCAGATACTTGTCAAATATCTCCTGTTCCAAAGTCATATCGGTCGCCCCTCGTATAACCGTGCAATTCACTCGCTTTTGAACATCTTGAATTTTCGCTTTTCAAAGACGGTCTTGGAAACGGCTTTTACTTCATAACCTGCGTCGGCGACTGCGGCGCGCAGCGCGGTCTCGTCGATGTCGTTTTCCGAAAGTATGACCGTTTCGCCTTTTTTATGGGAGGAAGTGACTTTCTTTACCGCAAACGTCCGCCGTATCGCGTCGTTTATATGCGCCTCGCACATTCCGCACATCATGCCGTCTATCTTTACCGTCAGCTTATTCATAACCTGCTCCTGCCTTTCGATTTATTCGGCTTTTCGCCGCCTTGAGTTAATTTAAACTAACTATATTTTACCACATTATTTTTCCCGTGTCAAGCAAAGGCAGCTTAAATCGTAAAGCACGTTGTAAATATCCGCGCTAATGCAGATGGAGCGGCTTTGTGTATCCTCGCACCGCTGAGGACGGTTTTGCAAAAATATATTGTTTGCAACGGCTTGACAGCTTTAGCCCTTTTATGCTACAATAAAATCGGCACGGGGACGACACCCATAGAAAAAAACGAATGCCGCAAAACCGAATATCGACGCACAGGAGGGGGAGATACCCATAGAAAAAAACGTAGCTGTGACAGACGTAAACGGACGAATTATCGGCTCTACTTACCCGAAAAGGGCAAAGGGACTTGTAAAGCAAGGTCGGGCAGAGTATGTCGACGACCGAACGATACGTCTGAAATTTGCTCATGCTCCGACCGTAATAAATAATACGGAGGAATCAAAAATGAGTAAAGTTATAAATTTTAACGCAAGAGAATTTGGCTTGGATAAAAGCGTCACGAACAACGTAGGCGAGAGAGTGTTCATCACCACGCCGCTCGGCACGGCGGAAGAGGTATGGGAGATAGGCGATTGGAAGTGGAGTTGGTCGCAGATCGCGGCGGTAATGACGCTGCAAAAGAATACCGACTATCTTCTGAGGTTTGCCATGCTCGGCGGTATAAACGACACCGGCGACGCGGTATCGCAGGCGGTGATATATGCGACGGACGGCTATGACACGCCTGAACAGGGGTATGAGGACAGGCAGATATACGCGCTTGACAAAAGCCGCTATCAGCCGGTATTAAGCAAGAGCGACAACGACGGCGGCCTGCTCAGACTTTTTGAGATACCCTTTAATACGGGCGAACACGAGCATTATAAAATATTGTTCGTCGCTATGCACGCAAAAGCGAGCTTTTGCGCCCCGCAGGAATATTCCGTATGCGAGCCGCTGAAGGACCTCACCTATAACGAGTGGTGGGAAATCCGCCGCAAGCTGTTGAACGGGCAAAACAGCCGCAAAGACGGTCTGTACGCGGATATGTCGGGCACAAATATTTCACTCGGCTCTATCCAAAAGCTGTTGAGAGAAATGCCGTCGAACGCATATATCGATCTAAGCGGCTGCAATGTTTATGTTGACGGGCAGGACGGCGGCGACGAACATTCGGACGGCAGCTCTGACGAGCAGCCCGAAGCTAAAGATGAGAGCAGCCTTTACACCGAGCGGCAGCTCGCCGATTTTCTTAAAAATCTCGGCAACGGCGCGGCAGTGACTAAGCGCTTTATCATCAATGCGGACGATGGCGAAACGTACGATATAGGCGCATCTGTCGACGGGGCGATAATAGACCTGTCGGGCTCGCTGCTTACCGCGAGGGCGTTTTCTATGGTAGCAGGCAAGCTCGGTGACGGCTGTGTGGTGAAAATGACCGATATGACAGTCACCGCCGACGGCATAGACAATATGTACCCCTGCGGCGGCAAGAGCGACGGGACGGTCATCGACCTTACAAACTCGATGATACCGCAAAGGGCGCTTGAGCTTTTAAACGAAAAAGGCGGCGACGGCTTTGTCCTGACGACCGACGGCTTAAAAGTCAAATGATCCTGTAAACAGGCTTTACTTAAAATAATCAGCGGCGCGGCTTGTAAAAGCCGCGCCGTAGTTTTTTAAACAGCGATAGGCAATTCTAAACCGTATCCCCTATCATTTGTGCAATGACTTCGCGAATATCCGTGTTAATGCAGATCGAGCGGCTTTGTATATCCTCCGGACACACCGCCTCGCCGCGGTTGATGCAAACGTAGGTCGCCGCGTCGTTATGCGCCGTCATGCGCCAAAACGGATATTTTATTATTATCGGCGTATTATAGCCGACGCCGAGTTCCAAAAACAAGACCCGACCGTTTTGCCGCGTCCGCAGGAAATTTTCGTACCGCTGCGCCGCCTCGTGCCAGCCCTCGTCCTCCACAAATTTGTCGTCGGAGCGAAGATTCATCGTCATCGGTTTTCCGCAATGCGGACAGCGCGGCAGCAGCTCCGAGGGGATGCGCATATCCTTTTGCCGTTCCGTCATCTGTTTGATAATGTCCTCGTTATCAAAGGTCTCTTGACAGCATGGCTCGGAGCATTGAAACAGCCCGTAATCCCCCTGTGTGTAGAAAAGCCGCTTTTTGTCAAAGCCCGCCTTTTGAAAACAGTGGTCAACATTCGTGGTGATAACAAAATAGTCCTTGTCCTTGAGCAGCGCCAGCAGCTCGCTGTAGACGGGCTTAGGCGCGTCGGTATAGCGATTTATGAAGATATAGCGGCTCCAGTACGCCCAAAATTCCTCCTGTGAGGGGAACGGATAGAATCCGCCGGAATACATATCCGACAAGCCGTATTTGTCGGCAAAGTCCGAGAAGTACTGACGGAATCTTTCGCCGGTATAGGTGAACCCCGCCGAGGCGGAAAGCTCCGCGCCCGCGCCGACAACAACGGAGTCGGCGTTTTGCAGAGCGGCTCTCAGACGTTCAAGGTCGTTTAAAGAGTTCGCGGTAGAGTTGTTCGTCCCGTTGTGTGAAAACATTAAAAATCACCTCCGTGTTCTGTCTGTATCGCCGCGCCGTGTCCACGGCTATTTTTGCGGCATCTCCGCTCGGAAAGCGAAATTCTCCCGTGGAGATACAGCAAAAAGCCACGCTTTTTATACCGTTTTCCTGCGCCAGTTCCAGACAGGAACGATAGCAGGAGGCGAGCAGCTCTCGGTCTTTCTCGGTCACGCGGTAGTATATGACGGGTCCGACCGTGTGAAGAACATAGTCGCAGGGCAGGTTGAAAGCGTAAGTCAGCTTTGCCTGTCCGGTCGGCTCTTTATGCCCTTGCTTTTCCATTAGTTCGGCGCAGGCAAGTCTTAGCTGCACCCCCGCGTAAGTGTGTATCGCGTTGTCGATACAGCCGTGACAGGGAACATAACAGCCGGTAAGTCCCGAATTTGCGGCATTGACGACAGCGCCGCATTTCAGCGAGGTGATGTCGCCCCGCCAAAGGTAAAGCCCCGATTCGACGGGGGTAAGCTCGGCTATGTCCGTAATACCTTTTCGGGCGATCTCCTCCCGCAGGTATTCGTCCTGCACCGTCAGAAAATCCTCTCCGACTGGCCGCGGCGGACGGACGTTCATCAAAGCGCGCAGCAGCCTTTTCTGCTCCGCCTCGTCCGACGGTATCTGTAGATCCCGATAGCGCGGCTGCTCGGAAAGTAACTTTTGGATAAGAAATATTCTTCTTGCCTGTTGTGTCATAGCTTATCCTCTCCGAATGACGGCATTGTGCGGGCAAACGGATTTGCAGTTGCCGCAGCGCAGACAATGCGCCTGCACGATCGCTGCGGGCGTAGTCGTAAAATCAATACAAGCCTGCGGGCAGACCGATTCGCAAGCGCGGCAGCCGATGCAAGACTTTGTTATGAAATATCCTTCCTCGCATATCTTTGCCTTTCCAAAAGTGAAAGACACCCTTTCTATTGGCTTTTTCGATAAATCAAACCACTCGCCGCTGCCGTCATAAAGTTTGAATACCGTCAGCGCACGTCGGGAATTTTCAGTCGGATAAATCTCGTTCATATATGAGTTCTTCTCGAACAGCCGGGGAATCTGTGCTTCTCCCAATTCGCACACCTTTCCACGAGCGGACACCGCCACACAGGATAGGGTATCTTCGCCTTTCATCCCCGTCAAAGCCATATATCCGTCCTTTTTCAGCCGGTCATAAAAGCCTTTTCCTTTGGCAGTTAGAAAATACAGACCGTCCTCATCCGCATCCATCACATCAATGGCACAGGTAACGGGAAGTCCCTCGTCATCGGTCGTTGCCGCAACCACGGTATGAATTTCTTTTTGCAGATATATGAAATATTTAGATGCAGTCATAGTCATAACTCCTTATATAAAAGCCGGAGTTGTCTGATAGACAGCTCCGGCTTATCTGACATCTGTCCCATCAAGCAAAGAAGAATCCTGCTGTCATGTCGAGATAGTTCTGACCACTGTACTGCGGATACTGTTTTTCAACCTCAGTCTTAAATTCTCCGGCGTTATTGCAGCTTGCCGCAATCTTTTTAATGTTTTCAAGATATTCTATCTTGGTTTTGGCATCTTTCAGGTCTTCGGGGGTATAGTGTGAGGTCAAAATTAAATCGAATCCCCTATCAATATAACTGCGAAGCTCTGCAATCATCGCATCGGCGTGCCCTGCACCGGCAACAATGGAGTGGCAGTCATGACCGAGCATATGAGTGTATACCGCGTTGATTTCGGGAATCTCCAAATCAAAGGCGTCGTCTGTCTGCTTGATGATGAAATCAATACCGCCAATCGTCACCTTGCCCGGTTCAATTACATTGGTGATCTTGTGAACGGACGAATCGAAAATTTCTCCGAATGCGCCGGTGAATTTATCGATCAGAGCCTTGCCGCCGCCATTTTCGGAATAATCGACTGCGTTCTGCGTTGCATACTTCGGAACATCCGGAAGGAAAGTAGCTCCTGCGCCGTGATAAGCAACAAGCATTCCCTCAACCTCAACATCTTTGAGGTATTCGGCAAGCTCCTTGTTATTGTCATAGAAACACGGCGATTCGATCACAACAGCCTTGCCGTTCTTTTCGACGATGAATACCTCATCATCGATAAAATCATTGGTCTTGTAGGCGTGCAGCTTGAGCGTGCCGAAATCATAAACATTCATTTCGCCTTTGCCAAGTTTTTCTGTGGTAAAAGTATTCTTATTCATAATCCATGCTCCTTATAATGATGTTTTTTTACGATAAGAACCTCGAATCGGCCGTTTCCGAAGCTCTTGATTATAGTATACACAAGGAGGTTTCCGTTGTAAAGTAAGCACTTTATTGTGGCGTAGTTACCTAAAAGAAACTATTGGACGGTTACCGAAAGGAAACAAATGCGTAAAATCATGGGTTTCAAGCATTTTACGTACTGAAAAAATTTTTTTGCTTGTGCCGGGTATTGATTTCTTATAGGCTATTATGGTATAATAGAGGCGTTAGGTGCAAAAGGATACTAACGGAAGGAGTCTTCACTATGAATGAAGCAAAAACCGCAAAGGATTTGCCTGCCTGCCCCGTTGAAACGACGCTGATGCTGATCGGCGATAAATGGAAGGTCTTGATCCTTCGTGACCTGCTCCCCGGCACAAAGCGTTTTGGAGAATTAAAAAAATCCATAGGCAACG
Source organism: uncultured Ruminiclostridium sp. (assembly GCA_947623915.1). Classification (GTDB taxonomy): domain Bacteria; phylum Bacillota; class Clostridia; order Oscillospirales; family Ruminococcaceae; genus Ruminiclostridium_E. Next base: position 7,042 of record CANQIB010000022.1, on the reverse strand, counting down.
TCAGTCAAAAGGTTTTAACCGCACAACTGCGGGATATGGAAGAAAACGGTCTTGTCAGTCGCAAAGTATATGCGGAAGTGCCGCCGAGAGTGGAGTATTCGCTCACGGAATTGGGGCAAAGCCTGAAACCGATTCTTGACTCTATGTGGAATTGGGGCGAGGAATATAAGGCGTCCTTGTCTAAGACGACAATGTAAATAAAAAATCATTTATTAGGAGGATTTACTATGAGACAGAAATTGAACATCACCGAAGGAATTTTCCCGATGCCGGTGCTGATGGTCGCTACCTACAACGACGACGGCAGCGTTGACGTTATGAACGCCGCTTGGGGTACGATGCAGGAGCGCGGGAACGTTGCTTTGAACCTGACCGAATCCCATAAAACCGTCCGCAATATCAAAAAGCGCGGCGCTTTCACCGTCAGCATAGCCGATGCCGACCATGTGGTACAGGCGGATTATTTCGGCGTTGTGTCCGGCAACAACGAGCAGCATAAGTTTGAAAAAAGCGGCCTTACCGCCGAGCGTTCCGAGCTGGTGGACGCGCCGATAATCGCGGAATTTCCGCTTTGTCTGGAGTGCGAATTTGTCGAGTACCAGACGAACAAATACGGCGTGGGCGTTATAGGCAGAGTGATAAGAGTTACCGCCGACGAAAAGGTCATGGTGGGAGATAAGGTAGATATGTCCTTGGTGAACGCCATCGCTTTCGACCCGTACACGCACGGCTATTACAAGATCTCCGAAAGAGTCGGAGAAGCGTTCAGCGACGGGCTGAAGCTGAAGTAAACGGCGCTATGTGGAAGGTAGGAAACACCGTCATCACTTCGGAAATGGCGGACGAGGTGCATGATCGCGCTAACGAGGAATGGAGCATAGGCGCGCTTACATCTATGCTCATACGCGACTACAACGTAGAGCCGAGCGACGCGGAAAAAGTCGTGCAGGCTGTGTTGGAGCTTAACGAATAACCGACGTGTCGGAATGTGCTTTTGACAAACGCCCCCGCTCTTTTAAAGAGCGGGGGCGAGTTTTATGGCTGTGGATTATTGTTTTCTTTCAAAAACGGGCATATATTCTATCGGAGCGTCTACCTTTACGGTGCGGCCGCCCTCATATATCTCGCCGGTCGAGGTGAGCGCCCATTTTCCGGCGGGGAGGTATACCTCCCTTTCAAACTGATCCAGTCGGAGTATCGGCGCTGCCAAATACTTATCGCCGAACATATACTGGTCTTCCAGCTCCCAGCACTTGGGGTCGTCGGGGAACTCATAGAACATCGTCCTGATAAGCGGCGAGCCGTCGGTGTGAGCCTGCTCATACAGCTTTTTGATATAATCGTGCATACCTATGCGTATATCGTAGTAATGTTTCATTATCTTGTAGTTTTCTTCGCCGTAGCTCCAAAGCTCGTTGGGCTGGCCGGTATGCAGGTATCCGCCGCCCCAGTCGCGGTCGTCCAGCGGCGGTATGTTGTAAGGGCCTCTGTCGCCGTGCATACGCAAAACGGCGGAGTATACCGCGAACTGATACCATCTGATAAGCAGCTGACGGAAATTCGGGTCGTTTACGTCGTCGGTCATAAAGCCGCCGACGTCGGTAGTCCACCACGGAATACCCGCAAGACCCATATTAAGTCCGCATTTGAGCTGATCCGCGAGCGCCTCAAAGGTGGACGGCACATCGCCCGACCAAACGACGTTCCCGTATTTTTGAGAGCCTGCCCACGCACATCTCAGAAGATTTACCACCGGCTTGCCGTCTTTTTTCATTTCGTCGTAGAACACGCGGCTGTACATCTGGGGGTACATATTGCTGACCTCCAGCGCCGGACCTGCGGCGTATCTGTAGTTTTCAAAATCATACACGCCGTAATCGGGCTCGGAATTATCCAGCCAGAAAGCGTCTATGCCGAGGTCGTAATAATTCTTTTTGCAAACCTCCCAAACGTATTTGCGCGTTTCGGGATTGAACGGGTCTATCTCCACGCAGTCGCCCTGATAATCGTAGGTTTGCTGTGCGCCGCGCTCCGTTCTGATAAGAAGTCCCTTTTCCATCATGGGATAGAAGTTTTCGCTTTTTCTGTCCACCGAGGGCCATACCGATACTATCACCTTTATGCCCATGCTGTGCAGCTCGTCTACCATCGCCTTGGGGTCGGGCCAGTATTTTTTGTCGAATTTCCAGTCGCCCTGCACTGTCCAATGGAAAAAGTCTATGACTATCTGGTCTATCTTTATGCCCTCTTCCTTATACTTGCGGGCAACGGAAAGCACCTCGTCCTGCGTGCGGTATCTCAGCTTGCACTGCCAAAGCCCCATAAGGTCCTCAGGGAACATATCAGCGCGTCCCGTAGCGGCGGTATAGTTTTCGATAATGCCTTTGGGAGTGTCCGCAACGGTGATATAGTAGTCCATTTCACGGGTGGAACGCGCTATCCATTCCGTGTAATTCTTTCCGAAAGTAACGCGTCCTACCGCCGGATCGTTCCACAGGAAGCCGTAACCGAGCGAGGACACCGCGAACGGTACCGATATTTGGGAATTGCGCTGAGCAAGCTCCAGACCGCAGCCCTTTAGATCAAGACAGCCGTCCTGATACTGACCCATGCCGAATATCTTTTCGGTCGGGTTTGATTCAAACTTTACGTTGAGCGAATATTCCGTGCCGCCGAAAATACCTTTCCATTCACGGTTTATCACCTTCAGGCAGCGGCTGCTTTTGGAAAGCGTGCCGTCGTACATACGAAAATATTCCCTGAGTATCAGCTTTTCGTCCTTGTAAAAAGAAATTATCCCCACGAAATTCACAACGGCTTTTATTTTGCCGTTGGTGATGACGGCTATCTCGCGCTTATCTATATCGCCGTTTCCCACCCAATGGTCGATAATTTCCGTCTTTACCTCCGTTTCGGTCTTGACGGGAGCTTCGGTCAGCGCCCAATCGTTGCCGGTGAATTTACCGAGCATGGTGCTCCTGACTCTGAACGAGTCCTTGCCCCACGCTTCTATTCGGAGCATTTCGCCGTTATTGTAGCAGACCAACGCTCCGTTGTCTTTTTCAAATCTCATAATTGACCTCCTGCCGTAAAATGTCACGGTTTATTATAAAGATAATTATACATTATATTTTCGGGTTTGTCAATCCGGCAAACGCGGTGTTTTCGGAGCGATATTATTATTGACAATCCGCCCTGACTGTGGTAAATTAAATACAAAGCGAAAAATACGGAGGATATTCGGGGGAAATGATATGTACGGCGTGGAAATAAAGACGTCCGAAAAGCTGACGGAGGTATCCGAAAGCCTTTACGGACTGTTTTTCGAGGATATAAACCGAGCGGGCGACGGCGGACTTTACGCCGAGTTGTTAAGAAACAGGGCGTTCGACGACGGGATAGTGCCCAACGGGTGCCGGTACGACCCCGCGACCAAGACCGTTGTTTCCCCGACCGGCTGGGTAACTTCCTTTGACTGCTGCGAGCAGGAGGGCGTTGCGGGCTGGGAGGCGCGAAACGGCGCGGAATTTTCCCTTACCGACCGCGAAACGCTCAACGACGCGAGAAAGCGCGCGCTTACGATACGCTTCGGGGGAGGGACGGTCGTAAATCTCGGATTTGGCGGTATCCCCGTCGAAAAAGGGAAAAGCTACCGTTTTTATATGTTCGCAAAGTCCGAAGAAGCGGTAAAGGTATCGGTATTCTTTAACGGCGGCGAAAAACGCCGTGTTTTTGAAATATCGGGGGATTATAAAAAATACGAATGTGAGCTTACCGCCGACGTGACCGATAACAACGCGGAGCTTGCGCTTTTTTCCGAGTCCGCGGCGGCGGTCACGCTGGGCTTTACCTCGCTTTTCCCGAAAGATACCTTTATGGGCAGGGAAAACGGTATGCGAAGATCCTTGGCGGAGCGGCTGGTAAAGCTGCGGCCTGCTTTTTTGAGATTTCCCGGCGGCTGCGTCGTGGAGGGCTTTTCAAAAGATACCGTCTGGCGTTTTGCGGACACGATAGGCCCTGTCTGGGAGCGCCGTCCGCATTGGCTGCTGTGGTCGTATATGACCACAAACGGACTGGGTTTTCACGAGTATTTGCAATTCTGCGAGGACTTGGGCATAGCCGCGATGTATGTTTTGAACTGCGGCATGACCTGTCAGGGACGCTGCCCCGATTATTTTGACCGAACGCTGACCGAGGAGCTTTACAACGACGCCGTTTGCGCGATACTGTACGCGACCGCGCCCGCCGATACCGAATGGGGCGCAAAACGCGCCGAGAACGGTCACGCTGAGCCGTTTTCCTGCCTCAAATACATCGAGATAGGCAACGAAAATTACGGCGAGGAGTATTTCAAACGCTATGAGAGCTTTTATCGGCGGCTGAAAGAACGTTTTCCGCAGTTTACATATATTTCCACCGACCATACGGAAACAGTCGGACTTCCGACGGAATGTGTAGACGAGCATTTTTATTCCGACCCCGTGTTTTTTGTTACCAACTCCGACAGGTACGACAGCCTTGACAGGAACGGGCCGGATATATACTGCGGCGAGTATGCGGCGACCGTGGGCTGCCGCGAGGGCACACTGTACGGAGCTTTGGGGGAAGCCGCTTTCCTTACGGGAGCAGAGCGCAATCAGGATAAGGTGAAAATGGTAAGCTATGCGCCGCTGTTCAAAAACGTCGGATATGTGTCATGGGAGCCGGATCTGATAGCTTTCGACGGCAGCAGAGATCATGTGATACCGAGCTACCATGTGTTGGAAATGTTCGCCGGTTCAAGGGGCGACTATGTCTGCGGGCATAGCGTGTTTACCGAAAGCTCCCGTCGAATCGAAAGCGGCTGTTTTTCCTGCGGCGGGACTGTATCAGACGGCAATGTGTTCAACCTGCGGTTCGGCTCGCGGGTATCCGTGCGGTTTTGGGATAAGCAAAGGGACGGCGAGGATCAGGACCGTTACGAATGGACGGTGGAAAACGGGATAAGCAAAATCGTGCATTATAACGGCTGGTCAACCGAGGTGATATGCAAAGATACCCCTTGCGAGCTTTCCGCCGACAACAGCGCCGAGCTTTTCGCCGAGGGCGACCGTTTCAGAATAACGCTGAACGGCAGGGTACTGCACGAACAGGTCATAAAGCCCGTGCCCGACCTTACGGGCGTATGTACCGTTGACATAGCGGAGGGCGTGGTGTTTACCAAGCTGGTGAATTTTTCCGCAAAGGAGATATTTGTAAAAATATCCTGTGACGTACAGATGGAGGACAAGGCTAGGCATACGGGAGTTGAACCCAAGCCGGTTTTTACGGGCATATTTCCGCCAATCCTGCGTCAACCTCACTCGACATACGCGAGTATGCCTTCGTTCGGTTTCCTTGTCTTGACGAAAATCTGCTCCGTAAAAACTGCTATGCACCCCACGGCGAATGAATTTGAGGTGATTTTTGTTTCTTGAGGCGCAGGCAGGCTGGCGCCTGTCAAGCCGAAAGGGACGAAAAGCGCCCAAAGGCATCGCCGTGGGGCGGCTTGGGTTCGACTCCCGTATGCCTAAGCTCACGGTGCTGACAGGCGACAGCCGCGACGCGCGCAACAGCTTCGAGCAGCCCGACGCGGTAGCTTTGCGGGACGAGGAGATAAGCGCGGCGACGGAATATACCGTCCGTTTGCGGCCGTACTCCGTAAACGTCATTCGACACAGGATAAAAAGATAAATTTAAAGGGAGGATAACCGTGACACTTTATATCGACTGCTGCTGCAACGCGGAACGTTCCCGCACCCGCAGGCTCGCAAGGGCGCTGTTGGACAGACTGGGAGAACGCGAGGAGCTGTATCTTTACGAGGAGGGACTGCGCCCGCTGGACGCAAAGAGGCTTGCTAAGCGCGAGCTGCTGCTTGGCAGGGGCGACCTCGACGCGCCGGAGTTTCGTTATGCGCGTCAATGGGCAAACTCCGACGTAATAGTTATCGCCGCGCCGTTTTGGGACCTTTCCTTTCCGTCGGTGCTGAAAACCTATATAGAAAACATTTATATTACGGGTATCGTTTCAAAATACGGCAGCGACGGCAGACCGCAGGGACTGTGCCGCGCCGAGCGGCTGTATTATGTCACCACCGCGGGCGGCCCGCTGGACGAAAGATACGGCTATGATTATATAAAGTCGCTTGCGGAAGATTATTTCGGGATAAAGCAAGCCTTCCTTGTCAAGGCGGAAATGCTGGACGTGGACGGCTTTGACGCAAACGAAATAATTGACGCGGCGATAAACGGGCTTTCAAGCCTGATTTGAAAAGGAGCAAAAACCATGACTGAAAAAGAAAAAATGCTCAGCGGCAAGATATACGATCCGTCGGATAAGGAGCTTTACGAGCTGCGTGTAGCCGCGCACACCGCCTGCCTTGAGTACAATTCCATTCCCGAAACGGAGGAACAGCGGCGTTCCGACATAATAAAAAAACTGGTCGATCTGAGGGGCGAAAACGTGTTTTTTGCCGGACCGATACAGTTCGATTACGGGTGCTTTACCTCCGTGGGAGCGAACACTTACGCGAATTTCAACTTTACCTGCCTTGACTGCTGTCCCGTAACCATCGGGGAAGACGTTTTCTTCGGGCCTAACGTTTCCCTGCTCACTCCCGTACATCCGTTTCGTTGGCAGGACAGAAATATCTACCGTGCCCCGAACGGGGTAATGACCGACAAGGAATACGCGCGGCCGATAGTGATAGGCAAAAACTGCTGGATAGCGGGCAATGTCACTATCTGCGGAGGCGTGACTGTCGGCGAGGGCTGCGTTATCGGAGCGGGCAGCGTGGTAACGCGGGATATACCGCCCGGCTCTTTCGCGGCGGGCGTTCCCTGCAAGGTGATACGAAAAATAAACGCCGAGGATTCCCTCGACGCCCACCCCGAATTATTTTAACCGTATTTGAGAAAAATAACGACCCCGCTTTCAGCGGAGTCGTTCAGCTTGTCGAAAAACCCTCCCTACGGTCGGATTTCCCGACAAGCTGAAAAAATCGGCAATACCGCATAAGCGGTA
>CANQIB010000021.1 GCA_947623915.1 uncultured Ruminiclostridium sp. | reverse complement strand
TTTGTGATATTATTGTTTAAGGTTTGGTATGTAAGATTATTTTAGTATATTTTTCGCTTTTCGCAAAAGGATAAATTCACGAAATTTTGCCCCTGATGTTTTCATCGGGGGCTTTGAGTTGTAGGTGGCGGGAAATCGGAGCATGGGTGGTGTTTCGAGGGCAAAAAAATCCCCCACACAGCTGTGAGGGATAATGAGTTTTTTATACACGGTTTGCTACCTTTTTGCAGGCAGCAAACCGATAAGCAAGAATACCGCCGATGTAACAGCGGCCGCGATGAGGCTTGCGGCAAGCGAGGTTTCCGCCACCGAAAAACCGGTCAGCTGCGGGCCTGCAAGCATGGTTTTAAGCCGATCCGGCAACGCGTTCGCCGCAGCGAGCGGGATAAATATCACCGCCGCAGATACCGCAAGGCTCGCGTAGGTGTTCTTTACAAGGCGTTTTATCACCGGCAGAATAACGCACAGCGCCGCGCTCCATACTATTCTGACCGACAATATAAGCAGCAGATATTGCAGTACCGTGACGTTATACCCGCAGTCTGCGAAAATTTCCATGCTGCATATCGGCATATTGAAATATTCCCCGCCACAGCGCATTACAAGGCTCAGCATATCAAAGCCCATTGAGACAACGCAGCCGACTGTACAGAATATCACCAACGCTGCGATTCCGAGAGCGCAGCGCTTTTGTCTGCCGTAGGGGGTCGCGCCCGCCGACAGGTTCATACCGTATAATTCGTCCGCGCTGAAAAACCTCAGCCCGAACACGATAATAAATACCAAAAACAGCGGATCGGAGCCGAATCCCGCGAGAAATTCCGACAGCGGGAGCTCGTAAAACCACCACGGCGTTTTTCCGCTCTCCGACAGCGAATCAAAATATTCACAATGTGCCGCCGCTCTTTCAAAAGCGGGATAGCGGTTGCTCGCCCGTATAAGCTCGGTGCTGTAACAGTCGTATTCCTCCGCGGTGAGCTCTCCGTTGGTAAAAGCGTCCGCCATTTCCCGATCTTTAGAAATTATATCGTCCAGCCGCGCCCGCTCGTCAAGTATGTACTGCGATTTTTCGGGGGTATGCTCTCCGTACAGCGTTTCGGTATATTCGCGGTAGAAATTCAGGTTAAAATCATACTCCGGCGGGTAATACCATAGCATAATTAACGGCTTGACCAGCATAAGTATAAGGAAAACTATTATGTTCACCGCTGTCAGTAGCTTTTTAAGCTCAAAACCGAGCAGCTGTGCCGTACCGCCGCGCATATTATTCTTCATGGCTGTCCGCCTTTTGCCCGAAGCTGTCCATGTACATTTCCTCAAGAACATCGGTGTGGCTTTGGATATTCTTATCGTTCTTAACCGTTTTGATAAGCTGTCCGTTTTTGATAAACAGTGTATGATCCGCCACCGCCTCTATATCCGAAATGATTTGAGTGGCGAGTATCACGGTGCGTGTCTTGCCCATTTCGCGAATAAGATTTTTGAACCTGACGCGTTCTTCGGGATCAAGTCCCGCAGTAGGCTCGTCGAATATCACCACCTCCGGCGTGCCGATAAGCGTTACCGCGATGCCGAGCCGCCGTTTCATACCACCCGAAAAGCCGCCTACGCGCTTTTTCGCCGAGGAGAGAAGATTTACCCCGTCCAGCGCCTGTTCGACAGTTTCGGCGTTGTATTTTCCGCCTTTTAACAGCGTGAAATATTTTATCACGTCCGCCGCGGTAAAAGAGTGATAAAAGTCTATATCCTGCGGCATAAAGCCGAGTACCTTGCGAAAATCCGCGCCGAGCGAATATATATCCTCCCCGCCGTAGGTTATCCTGCCCGAAGTCGGGCGGATAATATCGGCGATACACTTCATAAGCGTGGATTTACCGCTGCCGTTAGGGCCGAGCAGTCCGTATATCCCGCAGGTAAGCTCGGCGGAAAATCCGTCCAAGGCGTTTAAGCCTCCGTAGCTTTTGGTGACTTTATCAAAGATAAGAGTTTTGCTTTCCATCTTATATCAGCGCTCCTTCCGTATAGCTTTGCGGATATTGTTATCGCCGCCGCTACAAAGATCACGGTAACAGCCATAGTTACGGCAAATCTCGGTACTGCGGCCGTAAACAGCAGGGTATGATCGAACCTGCTTATAAACGGCATAACGTCGGTAAGACTGAGCGGGAAAAGCATTCTCAGCGTATTGCCAAGCTCCGCCGTTTCGCCCGACATAGAGGACAGGTAATTTATATATTCCGTTCCCGCATAAGCCGCCGCGCCGAGAATAAGCCCAACGACCGTCCCGCGAACGGGGCTTGCCGCTCGTATACAAACAAGAGAAGTAATAAACACCCCGAACATCAAGCCGAAAAATTCCGTTAAATAAGTCAGAAAATACAGCCCCGCTACCGTTAAATTATACGGGCAGTATTCCAGCATTTCATGCGACTGCACAGGAGCAAAAAGGTCTATTTTGAACAAAAGCACGCTGGTCATAAGCTCGATAAGCAGCATTGCCGCAAGCAGCGAAAATATCACGACGGTAAGGGCGGATATTTTGCAAAGGTAAAGCGCCGCTCTGCCTTTTTGTGCGGAATATACTACGCCGCGCTCGCAGCACAGCAGGTAAGCCGTAAGCAGCGCCGCCCACGCCGTCAATACCGCGCCGAACAGCTGCGGACCGCTGTGCGGGGAAAAGAATGACGCGAACACCTCTTTATTTACTATTTTCGGCTTTATTACGGTATTATAAGCCGTCACCGCGCTTTGGTACAAGGCGCGCCGCTCGGAGCTTTCGGCGTTGAGCATAACGAGATTGCGCTTTACCATATCTCTCATGTCGCTTTTGTACCGCTCGATATATTCCGATTGAGAAACGATACTGCTTTCGATAAAATAATCCTTTGATGGCTGTGAATTTTTCCCCGCGCCCAGCGCGGTATAATATTCCTCGCTCTCTTTTGCATTGCGCTCTTTGAGCTCGGACAAATATTCTTCGGTAAGCGGATGAGCTTTAATATATTCGTCGAACTCGGCGGCGCTGCGTAAAAGCTCCCCGTTTATGATACAGCCGACAAGCTGCAAAACAAACATCAGCAGCACAATGGCGGTGCTTATGACAAACAATTTTGACCTGATGAGTTTTCTAAGCTCAAACAAAAACATAAGTTATTTCCTCTCTAAAAATCATTCATACACGGTGGTTATTTTCTTATCAAAAATATCCGTGTAGCAGGTGGGGTCTTCCCCGTTTATGCCCAACGTTATCACAACGTCCTCACCGTCGGCGGATACTCTCAGCGCGATAAGCTCCATATTCGGCAGATACTCCGCCGAGCCGATACCGTGCAGCTCCACATTGTCTTTGCCGCCGCAAAGCGTTAACTTTTCCCGCTCGGCTGTATCCAAAATCAGCGTCTTTTCGTTCGAGCCTAAGTCAAAGGCGTACAGCTTTGTATTGTTGTCGGCAAGGTACAGCAGCTTATTTTTACCGTCGAGGAAATAAAAATTATTATCGCCGAGATCCTCTATCAAGACTCGTATATCCTCGCCGTTTAAGTCGCAGCTTTGCAAGGAATAGCCGCTGTCGTTTTTCATTACGCAGTATATCCTGCCGTTAAAATACGCGGGGGATTTTGCGTTCTGCCGAAAATCGCACAGCTTTGTAACATTGCGCTCTTTTAAGTCTATCGCCCATGCGGAGGACATTGATGACGAAAAAAGCCTGCCGTCCTCCATAAGCGCAATACTGCCCGAAAGTCCCATCTCCTCCGGCTTTTTGAGCGGCTCGCTCAACAGCTTTCCGTCAAGGCTCAGAGAAAACCAGTAATCAGGGCCGGAACAGTACACCGTTTCCCCATCAATAAACATCGGGCTGAACCCTCCGACCGTGCCGTATATCTCCTTTTCGTAATCATCTGTGTAGGTGTTTAGGTAAAGCTCTGTTATCTCGCCGTTTTCTGACAGCACCAAACGGCAGCCGTCTTTTTGTTCGGCGCAGGGTCGCACCTGAAGCAGTCCGCCGTCGCAGGCGATACAGCCGCTTATCGTTGCTCCGCCCGGTATTCCCGACAACATAACGCTCTCACAAGATGTCGTATTATGCGCGCAGCCGGGTATGCTGCATAAGAAATCGGAAGTCTTATTCACGGTATCTATTTTGTAGATTCCGGTGTAAATATATCTTCCGTCGGCGGTAAAGTCGTTCACCTGCCGCACTCTTACGTCGGTATCGGCGGGAAAGGGCGCGTCTTGCGCGGCTGCTTGGGGTATTTCAATATACTCGCCGTAGGTGGCACTGCAAGAGGTCAACGCAAGCAGCGGGACAGTCAAAAATAATGCTGTGGTTCGTTTCATGCAAATCTGCTTTCCTTTCATGTTTTTGACCTTTAAATCAGCGCGCTTGCCGCTCCTTAAAAGTCTGAACTAATGATATATTGCTGAAAAAGGAAAGTCAATATCTTTGCATCAAACGCCGCGTATTTGCATCAAACGGCAAGCTCGCGCCCCGATAAAGCGGTTTTTTTAAATGAAATAGCACATTAAAAAGGGCTTGCCCCGTCGTTCAACAAGGCAAGCCCCATTTTTGATTTGAGATTTGAAACCGTATAGCTTAAATGTTTGCGTTTATTTCTTTTAATATTTCTACAATTTCTATCTCACCGTCTACAAGCACTTCCGTTATCGGCTCGTGACCGTCTTCGTTTTGTCCGTTCTGCCAATAGATCTCCGCCAATCTGAGATTTTCTTCCTCGGAAACCGTTCCGTCAAAGCATTTATATGCGTCGCCGTAATAGCAATTACCATAGACCTTTATCTTGGCGACACAATATGTAGGACGTCCGATACGGGCAAAATACTCGCCCCACCGCACTGCTTCATCATATGTGACGGAAACATACAGCGCAGCCATGCGAGAGGGATATTGCGGGTACTTTTCCTTTCGTACCTTTTCCAACGCCAACTCACGAAGAGCCACATCGACCTCGTGGGAAAATTCCGTCCCTTCATACTTTTTCGGGTTTTTGTAGATATCCTCAACTATACTCATCTGCGCGTACACTCTATCGTGCACGCCGTTGGGATTTTCTTCATTCAACACAAAGCGCTGTCCGACTTTCTTCGGCTTATCCGAAACTACATGATAAAAATACATATATCCTCCTTTCTTGGGAGGACCGAATACACTTCCTCCCGTGTTTTATTTGATTTTTCTTATTACCATCAAAGTCGTCCCCTTTCCTTAAAATCGGCATATTACAATGCCCTAATAATATATCATACGGCTTTGAAAAAGTCAAGTGACGCGTGAATATGTCTTGTCGGTTTATGTTACTGTCGTTCAACAAGGCAAGCCCTATATTAAAAAAACGCGGTGTGCCGTTCTTAAACTGCCGCGATGCGATGCTGTTTCAACACCCTTTTAAAAAACCATATACAAAAAAATACGTTCCATAATATGGAGTGTCAGGCTGTAGAAAAAGGGCAATATAAAGCGGAAGGAAAGAGTTGAGTTTAAAACTGTCCGCCATTCGGCGGAAAGTTCACGGTGAAAACCATCAGGGTTTTCACCCTCAAGTTTGATAAGAGCCGCGCAAAGCGCGGCAAAAATCGAGCGATACCGCTTATGCGGTATCGCCGATTTTTTGTCAGCTTGTCGGAAAATCCGACCATAGGGAGGGTTTTTCGACAAGCTGACGCCCCCATAATATGGGGGCGTATCGGGTGCAGCGTCACGCTGCTTGGCGGAGAGGAAGGGATTCGAACCCTTGTGCCTTTTGGGCAAACGGTTTTCAAGACCGCCTCGTTATGACCACTTCGATACCTCTCCGTATTGTGCTTTACAAGTATAACATTTTCACGGCGGTTTGTCAAGTCCCCGCGGACAGGACAAGTCCCTTTCCGCCCGATGCGGGTCGGGCGAAAAGGGACAGTATTTCGTATGTTTATGTTTCCGTATGACGAAGTATTGGCGGAAATATGCCCGTAAAAACCGACTGGGTTTCGGTTCCCGTATGCCTATGCTACCGTCCGTTCGGGAGAATACAGCGTGTAATTCTCCTCTGCGCCGTTGGTAAGCCTTAACCTTATATCCGTTTTTACTCTGTATATTCCGCTGTCCAGATTGTAAATATAATACTTGACAACATTGCTCCTGCCGTCCAAGCTGCTGGAACGTTTTGCCATATCGTCCCAAAACCAAAGATAAGCAAATTTTTGGAGCGTAACCGATATGTCTATATGTACTACCATTCTCTCGTTGTCGGTATATTCTCCCATGCAGGTAGCGGTAGTGCCGGAAATTGTGAGAGAAGATGTTTTAACGATTTTATCCGAATTGGCGAGCGGTTCTGCCGACTCTTCCTCGGATACCAAAACATCGCTCTCACACTCCGACGTTATGTCGGGCTGAGCCTGTGCCGCCGCATTTACGGCAACGGATAACGTTACCGTCAGTACCGTAAACAGCGTGACCAGTTTTTTAATGATTCTCTTCATTTTTTCTCCTTTCAGCTTTACGCTTTTAAGTTAACATCTTAATCGGTTTTGTAAATATTCTCCGCTACTACGCTTCTTATCACCTCCTCTATAAAGCCTTTATCCATATTACTGTCAAAAAACATTATATAATCTCCGTAGTCCATAATATAGTTGTGCCATATATCGTCAAGACCGTACAGCTTAGTGCCGCTGTAGCCGCTGAAGTACAGCCCCGAATGTTCTCCTATCTGAACGCCTATCGGTAATATCGTACAGTTATCTCCCATACCGTAATTTCTTTCAACGGCTATCCACGGCTTTGACTGCTCCATTATAAAATAATGGTCGTAATTGTCGGTATACCACACACAGTAGCTTGTCTCGTCTTCAATTACCGTTTTCTTAAAATCTCTGAAGAACGGACCGTCGATATACGCTTTTTCATACTCGTGCAGGATAAGCTCCAAATAAGGCGGCTCGGTCTGTCCGTTCAAACGGTCTATGCGCAGTTCACCGCTTCTGTCGCCCGTCTTTATTGTAAAGCCGTTGGCGCTGTACCAGGGTGAGGAAAAGCCCGACATCGTAACGACGCTCAAGGCGGATGTAAATATAAGAATAAGCGCCATTATGTATCTTAATTTCAGCCTATGCCGAGGTCGGTAATGTCTTATCGGCTGATCCGCAGCGCAATACGTCGGCGCTGCCTCCAGCTTTTTCATCATCTTTCTTCTTTTGTATCTGTAGCGTAACGAAAAAAAGTGCTTCTTTTGTACCCTGTCAAGCTGATACAGTCCCAAAAATATTTCCTTATTAGTGCCAACTCGAAAAACAGCACTCATTTTTCTCCTCCTATATATTTCCTTATCAGCTTTTTCGCCTTACCGATACGGTTATATACCGTTCTTTCGGATATTCCCAGCGCCATCGCTATCACATCGGGATCATAGCCCGCGCCGTAGCGCAGCGCCACCACCTGAGTTATATCCTCCGGCAACTTGTTTATCAGCTCGTTTACCTCTATCTGGGAAAGGTCGTCTATCTCGCTGAGGTCGTAACCGTCCCCGACATATTCGGTAAGATACAGAGTCTCGTTCAATCTCCGTCGAAATTTATCCTTGCAGACATTACGGACAACTACTCCGAGCAACGCGTCGGTACGCTCGTCGAAATAGAAATTCAAACGGTCGATGTTCTCTATCACCCATTTAAAAGTATCATGTACCGCGTCCTCCGCGTCCTGCCTGTTTTTCATTATAGCGAACGCCACTTTGTATATCCGCTGTTCGTACTTATTGTACAGCTTTTCCACTATCTCCTTTTGCTCCGGCGTATTCACCATCGCAATAAAAGCGTCCAGCAACTTCCCCATCATCCTTTTATTGATATGTTTATCATAAACTTGTCAATAAATATTGTACCATATTTTGGATATATTGTCAACATATCTTAACGTTTATTTATAATATCGGCGTGATGTTTACTGTTTGACCGATAATTCGGAAAATAGTGTTGAATAGGCATGATAAAGTCGGACCAAAGTCCCTGTGATCGTTCATATCAAAAGCCCTGCCATTCGTCTTACCGAATGACAGGGCGCAAATGTACCGCATATCTCGTTATAGGCAAAAATCTGCCCGTAAAGCAGATTTTAAGTTTCTAAGCGCTCACACCTCGCAGCAGGTGTCGCAATGCTCCTCTATTTTTCCGACAAAAGGAGTGGGGTCTATCCCCTGCCGTTTGTAATAATCGGCGACCGCGCTTTTGACCGCTTGCTCGGCAAGCACCGAACAATGTATCTTTGCGGGCGGAAGTCCGTCCAAAGCCTCTATCACGGCTTTGTTGGTCAGCTTCAGCGCCTCGTCCAGCGGCTTGCCCTTTATCATCTCGGTAGCTATCGAGCTGGTGGCGATAGCGGCGCCGCAGCCGAAAGTCTTGAACTTTACATCCTCGATGATACCGTTATTGATTTTAAGGTACATTTTCATAATGTCACCGCATTTTGCGTTGCCCACCTCGCCGACGCCGTTCGCGTCCTCAAGCTCCCCGATATTTCTGGGGTTGGCGAAATGCTCCATTACCTTTTCGGAATAAATCATATTGCAGCTTCCTTTCTCTTACTTTATTTTAAAGGTCTCACCCTTAATAATATGCTCCCAAAGCGGCGACATACCGCGCAGCCTTTCTATGATGACAGGCAGCACCTCTAACAGACGGTCTATCTCCTCCTCGGTGGTATACTCGGACATGGATATCCTCAAAGAACCGTGCGCGACCTCGTGCGGCAGCCCTATAGCCAGCAGCACATGGGAGGGGTCGAGCGAACCCGACGTGCAGGCGGAGCCGCTGGACGCCGCTATCCCCTGAAGGTCGAGCTGTAACAGCAGGCTTTCTCCCTCTACTCCCTCAAAAGAAAAGTTAAGGTTGCCCGCAAGGCGCTTTTCACGGTCGCCGTTCAGATGCACCCTGTCTATCTTCATCACGGAATTTATTATCCTGTCTTGGAATTTCCGCAGCTTTTCGTTTTTGGCGTCTATCCCCGCCACCGCCTCGGTCATCGCAACTCCCAGCCCGACTATTGCCGGTATGTTCTCCGTGCCGGCACGTCTGCCGCGCTCCTGCGCTCCGCCGTTGATAAACGGCGCAAGACGGTATTTTTTGTTTACATAAAGCACTCCCACGCCCTTTTGCGCGTGTATCTTATGACCGCTCAGCGACAGCATATCTATCTTCTGCTCTTTTACGTTTATATGCACGTTGCCCACGGCCTGCACCGCGTCGGTGTGGAAGATAACGCCCTTCCTGCTGCATATCTCGCCTATTTCGGGTATCGGCTGTATCGTGCCTATCTCGTTGTTGGCGTACATTATCGTCACCAGCGCCGTATCGTCGCGTATCGCTTTCTCTACGTCCTCTACGCGGACGATACCGTTTTCGTATACCGGCAGATAGGTCACTTCGTACCCCTCTTTTTCCAGAGCCTGCAATGTATGCAGTATCGCGTGATGTTCAAACACGGTGGAGATTATGTGCTTTTTGCCCTTTGCTCCCATCATTTTTGCGGTGCTTATAAGCGCCCAGTTGTCGCTCTCGCTGCCGCAGCTTGTGAAATACACCTCGTTATCGTCGCAGCCCAGAGCCTTTGCCACCTGACTGCGCGCCTTGTTGAGCGCGACAGCCGCCTCTCTTCCGAGAGTGTAGATAGAGGACGGATTGCCGTATCCGTCTTTCAGCCACGGAAGCATGGCGTCAAGCACGCTGTCGCTTATCTTGGTGGTAGCGGCATTGTCTAAGTATATCCTTGTGTTCGGCATTTTGTGTCATTCCTTTCCGTTACGCCCTGCCGAAGCGTTATGTTTAAAAACTGAACCAAATTAGTCCGCTTTTTATTATACACCTTTTCAAAGCGAATATCAATAGTTTTTTTAAAAAATATCGAGAATAAAAAAAGAAACGGCAAGGCTAAAACAAAAAACGGCGGAGATACCCGCCGTTTTTTGTTATAAACCCCGTAAAAAGCCGAATTACTTGAGCTCGACCTTTCCACCTGCCTCTTCGATCTTAGCCTTGATCTCCTCAGCCTCAGCCTTGGGAGCGGCCTCTTTAAGAGCCTTAGGAGCAGCCTCAACAAGCTCCTTAGCCTCTTTAAGACCTACACCGCAGATGTCCTTTACCAGCTTTATGATGTTCATCTTGGAATCGCCAAAAGAGGTGAGTATAACATCAAACTCGGTCTTTTCCTCAGCGGCTGCGGCTGCGCCTGCGCCTGCTGCGGGAGCTGCCGCTACAGCAGCTGCGGATACGCCGAATTCTTCTTCGAGCGCCTTTACCAGTTCGTTAAGCTCTAATACGCTTAAGCCCTTAACTTCTTCAATAATACCTAAAATCTTCTCTGAAGCCATTTTAATTTCCTCCGTAATTATGTTTTTTCACGCGGCCAGATTACGCCGCAGGCTGTGCCGCTTTTACGCGGACTGTTTCTTTTCGATCTCGCTTATCGCGATAGCCAACCTCTGAATGGGAGATTGAAGCATAAATACAAGCTGAGAGAGCAGCGTTTCCTTGGAAGGCAGCTTTGCGTAAGCTACGACGTCTTCCTTGCTGATAGCCTTGCCGTCAATAAATCCCTTTTTGACGGCGAACTTGCCCTCCGAATCCTCTTCCTGCTTATACAGCAGCTTGGGAGCGGTGATGATGTCGTCCTTTGCAAGCGCTACCGCGGTAGTGCCTTCAAGCACATCGTCGATGCCCTCTATCCCCGCGATCTCGGCAGCGCGCTTGAGCAGCGTGTTTTTTACAACGAAATACTCAACGCCCGCCTCGCGCAGATTTTTTCTGAGTACGGTATCGTCCGCAACGGTTATACCCTTGTAATCGACGATAACTCCGCAATCCGCGTTCTTCAGCTTGTCGGCAAGCTCTTCTACATAAGCCTGCTTGCTCTGTAATACGCTCTGACTAGGCATATGGGTTCTCCTTTCTGATTTTTACTGTTCAAAAGGAAAAATAAAAGCCCGTGTCCGTAGAGGAACAGGGCGGAAAAACTCTGTGATTTTCCCATTCCTCGGCAGGCGGCGGCATATCTGCCGACCGTTAGCGGTGTGACCGACCTGCTGTCTTTAGAACAGCAGAATTATTATATCACGGTTTTTCCGCCTTGTCAAGTGGTTTTTCAATATTTTCTTTCGATTTTTTTCCGAACGTTCTTTCGGTCATGATAATCATCAAAATAAAGAACGCGGCAAGATAGATCGGCATTATCTCAAAGCCGAGAGCGTTGCCGAGAAATCCGAATACGGGAGGTATAAAGGTAGAGCCGACGTAAGCGCTCGCCATTTGTATACCGATTATCGCGCCGGAATTTTCCGCGCCGAAATTATCCGGCGTAGAATGTATGATACAGGGATATATCGGCGCGCAGCCAAGACCTATGACGACGAATCCCATCTGCGAAAGGAGCGCGGCGTCGGTCGGGACGGCAAGCAGCGCGATACCGACAAACAGCACGCAAGTGCCGGTGATTATCATTTTACGGTCGCCGAGCCTATCCGTGATAAATCCGCAGAGAAATCTGCCAACAGTTATCCCTATATAAAACAGCGAGGCGAGCAGCGACGACTGCTCGGAAGTCATATGCTTCACTTCCGAAAAGTAAGTGCCTGCCCAGTACATGGCGGTCGCCTCCGCCGCGCAGTAAGCGAAAAATCCGATGAGTAAATACGGCACTCCCTTTATTTTGAGTGCGCCGAGCAGTCCGAGCCTTTTGCCGCGCTTTGAACGGGCGGTCTTATTCACATTCCAAACGGGCAGCGTCGCCAGCAGCAAGATCGCGATGGTGAGCTGGATAAAGCCTACTATACGGTAGCCGTTCTGCCAGTTTGAGGTCGAAAGCGCATAGCTCATGACAAACGGACTGACGATAGTGCCTACTCCCCAAAAACAATGCAGCCAGCTCATGTGCTTAGACGAATAATGCAGGGCTATGTAATTATTCAAAGCGGCGTCGATAGCGCCCGCGCCCAAGCCGTAGGGTATCGCAAAAATTATCAGCATAGGAAAATTCGAGGAAAATGAAAACCCGAACATGGCGACGGCAGTTAAAAACACGCTCGTCACCGTTACCGCGCGAGTGCCGAATTTCCCCGTCATTCTGTCCGACAAAAGGCTGGACAGTATCGTCCCGCCGGAAATGACCATCGAAACTATCCCCATATACGACACGGGAAGTCCCATTTCAAGGTGCATTGCAGGCCAGCCCGAACCCAGCAGCGAATCCGGCAGACCTAGGCTTATAAAGGCTATATATATCAAAACAAGCAAAAAAGAATACATGACTTTTCTCCGTATATTCGGTTTTCGGTATAAAGAAGATTATAGCACGAATTTGCGGCTTTGTCCACCCCGACTATTTGTCACGGTATTCCCGACACGGGAATACTATATTACGGGGAGGTGAGCAAATGGACGCCGCAAAAACTCTCAACTTACTTTGCGAGGGGCAGTCGGCGCGGGTGCGCGGGATAAGCGCCTGCGGCGCGGTGCTGCGAAGATTCAGGGATCTGGGACTGATAAACGGGACCCTTGTAAAATGCGTGTTAAGCGGGAACGGCGGTATGTCCGCCTACCTTATCCGCGGAGCGCTTATCGCCATAAGAAACGAGGACGCCGAAAAAATAATCATATAACACAGCGGTCATATATTTTTCATCGGCGTTCTCTTTTTAAAACGCTTGTATTTCGGCAAAAAAAGTGGTAAAATGGATACGGACGGTGATAAGTCAAAAAGCAAAGGAGTGCCGGAATGAACCCCAGACTGGATTTCCTCAGAGAAAAATCCAACAAGCTGTCATATTCGCCCGGTGTGTATCTTATGAAGGATAAGACCGGCAAGGTCATATACGTCGGAAAGGCGAAAGCTCTTAAAAACCGTGTGACCAGCTACTTTCACGCATTGGAAAGCCACAACGCCAAGACTTTAAAGCTGGTCGAAAACATATACGATTTTGATTTTATCGTAACGGACAGCGAGCTTGACGCGCTGGTGCTGGAATGCAGCCTTATAAAGCAGTACGACCCAAAATACAATATCCTGCTCAAGGACGATAAGGGCTATAACTATATCAAAATAACGCGGGAGGATTACCCCCGCATAACCTACGCGCTCAACCGCAAGGACGAAAACGCGGATTACCTCGGACCTTATACCGGCGGCTATACCGCAAAGCAGGCGGTGGAGGAGGCGAACCGCATTTTTATGCTGCCCTCCTGCAACAAACACTTCCCGCGTGATTTCGGGAAAGAGCGCCCCTGTCTCAACTACCACATCAAGCGCTGCATGGGCGTTTGCCGCGGCAAGATAAGCAAGGAAGAATACAACGCGATAATACGCAGCGCGACGGACTATATGCGCTCCGGCAGCAAGGTCAGCGTCGAGCGCATGACGGAGGAAATGAACGCCGCCGCCGAAAGGCTGGATTTTGAGAAAGCCGCGCAGCTGCGCGACCGTATACGCTCCATTGAGCGCATGAAAAACGGACAAGGCATAATGTCCGGCAAGGATTACGATTTCGACGCGGTGGGGCTGGCTCAAAACGCGGAGCTTGCAAGCATAGCGGTGATAAAGTACCGCGACGGCAGGATAACCGACAAGGAAAATTTCTTTCTCGGAGACGAATACGACGACGGGCAGATGCGCTCGGATTTCTGCGCGGAATATTACACCAAGCGCCAAAACGAGATACCAAAGCAAATATACATCGACGGAGAAACGGAGGACGCGGAGCTGCTGAGTGAATATTTTTCGGGGCTTGCGGGACATAAAGTGACCGTTACCGTGCCTAAGCGCGGCGAGGGAGTTTCCCGCGTGCTGCTCGCAAAATCCAACGCCGCCGAATATCTCGCGCTCAGGGTGGGTCGCACGGTCAGGGAGATAAACGCTCTGGAGGATCTGGCAAAGCTGCTCGGTCTTAAAAAAACTCCCATGATAATAGAAAGCTACGACATTTCCAACATAGGCGAAGAGGCGCGAGTAGGCGGAATGGTGGTATACCGCAACGGCAGGCCGTACAAAGCCGGCTACCGAAAATTCGCGATAAAGTATGTGCAGGGGCAAAACGACTATGCCTGTATGCAGGAGGTGCTGGAGCGCAGACTGACGCGCTATCTTGATGGCGACGAGGCATTCGCGCCGCTGCCGGATCTTATACTGCTGGACGGAGGAAAAGGACACGTCGCCGCCGTTAAGCAGGTACTGGACAGGCTGGGGTTGGATATACCTCTGTTCGGTCTGGTAAAGGACGACCGCCACCGCACCCGCGCTATCGCGGCTCAGGGCGGCGAGATAGAGATAAAGGCGAACAAAAAGCTGTTTTCCCTGCTCACCGGCATACAGGACGAGGTACACAGATTTTCGATAACCTTTCAGCGTCAAAAGCATAAGCAAAGGACCTACGAGCTGGAGCTTACCAAAATACGCGGCATAGGAGAGGCAAAGGCACTGGCGCTGATAAAGCGTTTTAAGACCAAAAGCGGGCTTAAACAGGCGCAGGTCGATGAGATAGCCGAGGCAGCGGGGATAGGCGAGGAAAAAGCCCGCGAGGTATACAATTTCATTCAGGAAAATTTTTAATCCGACCGAATATACATGAAAAATGCAGAAAAAATCGAAAAAAATACAAAAAAGTAAAGGAAGTCCGAAAGAAATATAAGTATATATAATATAGAAACAAAAAGGGGACAGTATAAATGAGAGTAATAACCGGCATTGCCAAAGGCAGAAAGCTCAAAGCGCCGGAGGGTGAGGACGTTCGTCCGACCGCCGACGGGATAAAAGAGGCGATGTTCAGCTCGATACAGTTTGAAACGGAGGGCAGCACGGTACTCGACCTTTTCGCCGGCACGGGGCAGCTTGGGATAGAGGCGCTCAGCCGAGGGGCGAAAAAGGCGGTATTCGTTGACAGCAGCAGAGAATCCGTTTCATACGTCAGACAAAATCTGGCGCACGTCGGGCTTGCCGACAAAGCGGAAGTGGTAAATATGCCGAATACCGCGTTTTTAAGGACCTGCACGCAGAAATTCGATATAGCCCTGCTCGACCCGCCGTACCAACGCAGGCTGGTGCAAAAATCGCTGCCGGCGGTGGCGGAGCTTATGAGCGAGCGCGGAGTTATAATATGTGAGCATGAGGCGGGGCTTGCCCTGCCGGATAAGGTCGGGGATTTCGTCATTACCAAATCCAAACGTCACGGAAAAATAGGAGTAACGATATACCGCAGAGCGCAAGCGGAGGAATAGGAGAAGAAAGAATGAAAACAGCCATATATCCGGGCAGCTTTGATCCGGTGACATACGGACATATAGAGATAATCTCCCGCGCGGCAAAGTTGTTTGACCGACTGATAGTTTTGGTGTCGGTGAATATGCTGAAGCCCGCGAGCTTTACCGTCGAGGAGAGGAAGAAAATGCTTACCGAAACGGTAGCCCGCGAGGGGTTTGCCAACGTCGAGGTGGACAGCTCCGACGGTCTGCTGATAGATTATTTCAACAAAAGCAAGGCGGACGTTATAGTCAGGGGGCTGCGCGCCATCTCGGACTTTGAGTATGAATTTCAAATGGCGCAGACCAACAGGCGGCTGTGCTATAAAGCGGAAACTATATTTTTGGCTTCCAAGACCGAATATACCTATCTGTCGTCCAGCATGGTAAAACAGATAGCAGCTTTCGGAGGAGATATAAGCGATTTCGTGCCGGAGTACCTGCTCGGCAGGATAACCGAAAGATTCAATAAGCGAAAGGACTGACCCGAAAATGAGCATTGAAGAAATTTTGGACGCTATGGATGAAATGCTTGACAACGCCAAGCAGATACCGTTTACAGGCGGAAAATCCACGATAGACGTAAACGAATTCAGAGATCACATAAGCCAGGTGAGGCTGAATCTGCCCGGCGAGATAAAGCAGGCGCAGGCGCTGGTCAACGACCGCAAGATAATCATCAACGACGCGCGCGCCGAGGCGGACGGCATAATCCGCAAGGCGGAAGAAAAAGCAAAGGCTATGGTGAGCGAAGAGGTCATTACCAAGCAGGCGCAGCAGCGCGCGCACGACATACTTACCTCCGCGCAGACAAAGGCGAAGGAGATACGCACCGCCACCAACGATTATGTTGAAAGTATGCTCAGCCGCGTTGACGAGCTGCTCGCGGACAATCTCGCGGACGTGAGAAAGACCAGGGCGTCGCTCAACAAGAGCGGTAAGGCGTAAACCCGTCGATAAATGGGATATAAAACCGTAAGAGGGGAAAGCGAAGCGTCCTTCACCGAAAAACGGTCGGAGTTCATCGGTCGGATGTGTCATGTGACCGACGAAAACGAAGCGGTCGCGTTCATAAACAGAATACGGGCGGAAAACCGCAAGGCCGCTCACAACTGTTACGCCTATATCCTGCGGGACAACAACATCACTCGCCACAGCGACGACGGAGAGCCGGGCGGTACCGCGGGCGCTCCTATCCTTGAGGTAATGCTGAAAGCGGGCATCACCGACGCGGTATGCGTGGTGACAAGGTATTTCGGCGGGATACTGCTGGGAGCGGGCGGCTTGGTGCGCGCCTATTCAAAAAGCGCCTCGGTCGCTTTGGACGCGGCGGAAATTATCCGAATGGAGCAAGCCGACAGCATACGCGCGGCTTTCGCATACGGCTTTTACGGCAGCGTGACGGCGGCGCTTACGGCGGTCGGCGCGGTTATTAAAAATACCGAATACGCCGACGGAGTGGAGATATACGCCGACGTCCGTCAAAAGGACACCGACGGGCTGTTTAAAAAGCTGACCGACGTATGCGCGGGAAATATCGAAACGGCGGTGCTTTCCTCAGGTTACAGAGAATTCCCGAACGAAAGCTGACGCGGCGTTTTAAAATACAAAAACAAAGAAAGGCAGACGGCAGATGAGCAAGACACCGCGAGAGGTGACTATTGAGATAGAAAACAAGACGCTGTCCGAATATGCCTGTAAAAGCGCGGACAGCGCGGGCAGGGATATTTATGAAAAGCCGTGCGACTTACGCACCGATTTTCAGCGCGACCGTGACCGAATAATACATTGCAACGCTTTTCGCAGGCTGAAACACAAAACGCAGGTGTTTTTGATACCGAAATCCGACCATTACCGCACGCGGCTCACCCACACTCTTGAGGTGGCGCAGATAGCGAGGACCGCAGCGCGGGCGCTCAGGCTGAACGAGGATCTGACCGAGGCTATCGCGCTAGGACACGATCTGGGGCATACTCCGTTCGGACACGACGGAGAACGCACGCTGGACAGCCTTTATCCCAAGGGCTTCAAGCACTATCGGCAAAGCCTGCGCGTGGTGGAGTTTATCGAAAAAAACGGCGAGGGGCTCAACCTTACAGCGGAGGTGCGCGACGGAATAGTAAACCACACCGGCGGCGTTGCAAAAACTCTTGAGGGACAGGTAGTAAAGTTTTCGGATAAGATAGCATACATAAACCATGACATAGAGGACGCGATAAGAGCGGGCGTACTTCGGCAGGAGGATCTTCCCGCCGAGCCGGTAAGGATACTGGGCGCTACCAAGAGCCAACGTATCACCACTCTCATAACATCTATAATCAAGAACAGCACGGACAGTATCCGTTATGACGAAGTGACCGGCAAGGCTCACGACGAGCTGAGAAAATTCATGTTCGACAACGTGTATCTCGCTCCCTCCACCAATGCGGAAAAAGGCAAAGCCTGCCGCATCGTGGAATATCTTTATCGCTATTTCGCGGCTAATCCCGAAAAAATGCCGGAGCTGTACCGCAGCATAGCGAAAAACTACGATACCGAGCTTGCGGTATGCGATTTTATCAGCGGAATGACGGACGATTTTGCGGTCGATTACTTTATGGAGCTGTCGATACCCAAAAGCTGGTCCTCATAAAATTCGGGAAAGGATCATAAAATGCGACTGTCCGACGATTTTCTTGCACGAATAAAAGACAGCAACGATATATATGATGTGGTGTCGTCTTATGTACCGCTGAAAAAAACGGGTTCGGATTATGTCTGCTGCTGCCCTTTTCATTCGGAAAAGACCCCGTCCTGTCATATATACATGGCTACTCAGAGCTTTTACTGCTTCGGCTGCGGCGCGGCGGGGGACGTTATAAACTTTGTGCGGCTGTATGAAAATCTCGATTACATGGAAAGCGTGCGCTTTCTCGCGCAGCGGGCGGGCATACCTATGCCGGAGGACGGCGGGGACGAAGGCGCAAGGCTGCGCACCCGTATGCTGGAAATGAACCGAGAGGCGGGTAAATTTTTTCACCGCACGCTTTTCCTGCCGGAGGGAAAGCCGGGACTGGACTATCTGCTCGGCCGCGGACTTACCCAAAGAACGATAAAAATATACGGGCTGGGCTATGCTCCAGACGACTGGGGACGGCTAAAGCGTCACATGAACTCTCTGGGGTACAGTGATGCGGAGCTGGAGGCGGCGTCGCTGCTGTCAAAGTCACAACGCAGCAACGGATATTACGATTTTTTCCGCTATCGGGTAATGTTCCCGTTTATCGACGTAAGAGGCAACATCGTGGGTTTCAGCGGCAGAGTGATAGGCGGAGACGATCCGAGAAAATATCTTAATACCAAGGCGACGCCCGTGTACAACAAAAGCAGCTTTCTGTACAGCCTTAACCACGCCAAAAACGCCAAGCAAAGCAGTCTTATCTTATGCGAGGGCAACCTTGACGTTATCGCGCTGTATCAGGCGGGATTTAAAAACGCGGTCGCGACCTGCGGCACGGCTATCACCGACAGCCACGCGAGAAACATCGCGAACATGGGCTTTAAAGAGGTAGTTATCTCTTTGGACAGCGACGAGGCGGGGCAAAAAGCTACCGCGCGGGCGATGGGGATACTCTCGAACGTCGGCGTAAGGACAAAGGTACTCAAAATGCGGGGCGCAAAAGACCCCGACGAATACATCAACAAGTTCGGCAAGGAGGCTTACGCTCTGCTTATCGAAAAAGCGGAATCCGGCATGGATTTCGAGTTGGAAAGGCTAAAAGCGGGACTGGACCTTGCCACGGTGCAGGGCAAGTCGGAATTTCTCGGCCGCGCGGTGTCGTTCATATCCTCCGTTCCGAGCAGGATAGACCAGGCGGTGTACATCGCCGCCGTCGCGCAGGAGGCGGACATCGCAAGGCAAAACGTCGAGCTTGCGGTGGAACGCGAGAGCAAGCGCCGACGCCGCAGCGACGCGCTGAAAGAGCGCAGCAGCATTATTTCGGGGACGGCACAGCGCGACAGGATAAATCCCGAAGCGTCCAAATACCCCGTTCAGGTGGCGGCGGAAAGAGGGATAATCGCGTTTTTGCTCCGCTCACCCGACTATCTGGGCAGGATATGCGAAAAGCTGTCACCGGAGGATTTCCCGACGGAGTTCAACCGCAGGCTTTATCTTGAGATAGTTACCGCGATAGGCAGCGGGCGCGACGTGAGCATATCCGCGCTGGGAGAGGAGCATACTCCCGCGGAAATATCCTCGATAGCCGGAATGGTGCGCGAAAACAACGAGCTTCCCTACAGTACCGACAGGCTCAACGATTACATAAAGACGCTGACGGAGTATAGGGAGAAGAAGAACCGAAAATCCGCAGGCGAGATGACGGCAGACGAGCTGCTGGAGCTTGCCGATAAGATAAGAAGTAAAAAGAAAGGAAGTTAAAAATGGCGGAAAGCAAAATAAACGAGCTGATAAATCACGGCAAGCAAAGCGGTAAGCTCACCACCAAAGAGATAACCGACGTACTGGAAGAGCTGGATTTTGACGCGGAGGAAATAAATAAGCTGTACGACGATTTTGAAAACAGCAATATCGAGATAGTGGACGATTTTTCCGCGGACGAGGATCTTGACAGCGCGCTTGATTTCACCGACACGGAGGATCTTGACGCGTCCCTGTCGGCGGAAGGCATCGCGATAGACGATCCGGTAAAGATATATCTTAAAGAAATAGGACGCGTGCCGCTGCTCACCACCGAGGAGGAGATAGAGCTTGCCACCCGTATGGCGCAGGGCGACAAATACGCGAGAAAGAGACTGAGCGAGGCTAACCTCAGGCTCGTGGTCAGCATAGCGAAAAGGTACGTCGGCAGAGGTATGCAGTTTCTGGACCTTATCCAAGAGGGCAATCTCGGACTTATCAAGGCGGTAGAAAAGTTTGACTACACAAAGGGGTACAAATTCTCGACCTACGCGACATGGTGGATAAGGCAGGCGATAACCCGTTCGATAGCCGACCAGGCGAGAACGATAAGGATACCCGTCCATATGGTGGAGACCATCACCAAGGTCAAAAAGGTATCCAGTCAGCTTTTGCACGAAAACGGGCATGAACCCACCGCAAAGGAGATAGCCGACAAGCTGGGCATTTCGGTAGAGAGGGTGCGCGAGATAATAAGGATATCGCAGGATCCCGTTTCTTTTGAAACGCCGATAGGCGAGGAAGAGGACAGCCACCTCGGCGATTTCATACCCGACGAGAACGCTCCCGCTCCCGCCGAGGTCGCCAGCCGCACTCTGCTGAAGGAGCAGCTCAGCGAGATACTCGGCACGCTGACGGACAGAGAAGAAAAGGTGCTGCGGCTGCGTTTCGGACTGGAGGACGGCCGTCCCCGCACTCTTGAAGAGGTCGGAAAAGAATTTAACGTCACCCGTGAACGCATACGTCAGATAGAGGCGAAAGCGCTGAGAAAGCTCAGGCACCCCTCAAGAAGCAAAAAGCTCAAGGATTTCCTTGATTGACAGGAACGGTAAACGATGCACATTACATTACAGACCGATTACGCGATAAGGATAACGGATCTGCTGTTTTCGGGCGGGAAAGGCGCAAGATTCGACGCTGCCACCATTTCCGAACGCACCGACGTTCCGCGAAATTTTGCGCTGAAGATACTGCGCAGACTGGCGGAAAACGGCATAGTATGCTCCTACAAGGGAATGAAAGGCGGTTATGAGCTTGCGAAAGGCACGGAGCAGCTTTCCGTATACGATATAGTCACCGCGATGGAGGGTACATATAAATTCAGCCGCTGTCTTGACGAGCATTACAGCTGCACCCGCAGCGACGGCGAGCTGCCCTGCTCTTATCAAAGGGCGTTTGCCCGTATCTCGCAAAATGTCTGCGAGGAGCTTAAAAAGCTGAAATTCAGCGAAATGCACCGCAATATGTCATGACTATTCTTTAATAAAAACAGGGCGAGACCCGTAAAATAAAAAAGGATACGGCTTGACCGCCGTTCCGACAGGGAGATATATGAACGAATTTTTTGACTGGCTCACACAAGTAAACAGCGCGATACAGGATATCGTATTGAATAAGGTCGGCTTGGTGCTGCTGCTTTGTACCGGTATACTGCTGACCGTTATGACCAAATTTTTTCAAGTCACTCATTTCGGACATTGGGTAAAGGAAACGATAGGCAGCGTGTTCCGCAAGGACAGCTCTACCACCAAAAAGACCGATAAAAAAACCATCTCGCAGTTCCAAGCGCTTTGCACCGCGCTTGCCGCGACGATGGGCACGGGAAATATAGCCGGAGTCGCCGCCGCAATCGTAACGGGCGGTCCGGGCGCGGTATTCTGGATGTGGGTAGCCGCTTTCTTCGGAATGATGACCAACTTTTCCGAAAACGTACTCGGTATATATTACCGCCGCAAAAACCCGAACGGTGAATGGTCGGGCGGCGCGATGTACTATCTTACGGACGGTCTGGGCAGAAAAAAGCATTGTAAGACCGTCGGGCGCGTTTTGGCTATACTGTTCTCGGTGTTTGTGATACTCGCCTCTTTCGGCATAGGAAACATGGGGCAGATAAACAAAATAACGCTTAATCTGGAATCGACCTTCTTCGGAGGGGTAGATCTCGGCACGGTAATGGGCATACCCGTGATAAACCTGCTGATAGGCGCTGCGCTTATGATCTTAGCGGGATTGATAATACTCGGCGGACTTCAGCGCATAGCGTCCTTTGCGGAAAAGATAGTACCGTTCATGGCGCTTACTTACATAGTCGGCGCGCTGATAGTTTTCTTTGTACATATAAACACGGTGGGAGATATGTTCCTTTCGATATTCCGCTTTGCGTTCAGCATTGACGCGGCTGCGGGCGGAGCGGTCGGCGTGTTTGTCAGCAAGGTAGTTGCCGAGGGCTTCAAGCGCGGCATATTCTCCAACGAGGCGGGTCTCGGTTCATCGGTAATGGTACATTCCTCCTCCAACGTAAAAGAGCCGGTAAAACAGGGTATGTGGGGAATATTCGAGGTGTTCATGGACACCATTGTTGTCTGCACCGTCACCGCGATAGTTGTACTTTCGTCGGGGTATATCGACCTTGAAACGGGGGTCGCCGCGGACGGAGTAAACGACGCCACCTTAGTGGCTCAGGCATTCGGGAACGTGTTCGGCTCTCCCGGCGAGATCTTCATCGCTCTCGCCATGCTGATGTTCGCGTTTACAACGGTGCTGGGCTGGTCGCATTACGGCTCAAAAGCTGTGGAATACCTTATGGGAGTAAAGGCTATCAAGGTATATAAGGTCATATTCGTACTGATGATAATTTCCGGCGCGGTGATGACCTCCTCACTCGCATGGGATATATCCGATACCTTTAACGGCTTTATGATGCTGCCGAACCTTGTGGGCGTGCTTTCCCTGTCGCCGATGGTTGCTAAAATAACCAAAAACTACATAGACCGCAGGATAAGAGGGAAAAAGGAAAAGCCTATGCTTTCCTTTGACGAAGCAATACAGACGGAAGCCGAGATCGCTCTGACGGAGGAATACTCGGAGGAAAGCAAAATATCTGTGTGAAACGGTAAAGTGATATAAAAAGGACGCAGCTCAACTGCGTCCTTTTTTGTTACTCCAAATACTCCTCCAGCGTTATGCCTCGCTCGTATATCTCCTTTGCGGCTTTCCGCCCGACATAGCGGTAATGCCACGGCTCGTAAGTTATGCCTGTTATATCCTCTTTGTCCTCAGGGTATCTTAATATAAAACCGTATTCCCACGCGTTGCGGGCGAGCCAGTCATATATCGTCCAAAGGTCGCCCTCCTCCGCGTTTATGTCCACCGCAAGTCCGCTCTCATGCTCCGAACAGCCCACGGGCGCGGCTTCGCGATATGCCTGTGCCTGCGCATCCTCCGAGGTATAGCCGAATCCAAGATAGAAGTCGATTTTTTCGTCGATTATCTCCTGCTGCTCCTCCCTGCTCCGATAAGACGAGATTATCAGCGGCTCCATTCCCTGCTCTCTCATATCGTCAAACATTTTTTGCAGGTCGGGATAAATACGCTCGTCCACATACTGAAAGTTTCTAAGCTCCGTAAGTTTAGGCGCATAGTCCTGCGGCAGCGGGGAGTCCCTGTTGACCAGTATCAGCGCCCAGCCGCTGTCATTATCGGAGGGCGCCGATGCCGTCAAGGTGTCTGAGGCTGAGCTTTCATTCAAAGATGTTGCCGATATGCTTGCCGTGTCGGAATTTTCCGACGTTTGATGTGACGTTGCATCGTTTTGCTCGGAGAGGTTCGGTTTTGAGTCGGACGTTGACAGATCTTGCAAAGATGTTTGTAAAGTCGCTTCGGGTTTGGGGGAGGTTTCCGACCCTGCCGTCGGAGAGCTTTCACACCCCGACAGCAAAACTGCTGCTATTGTAAGAAAAAAGAGCGGAACGTTTTTGATATTCATTTTATCGTTTTCTCCTATTAACATTATCTGTATTACTCAGCCTAGTACAATTATACAACACATTTTTTGATTTGTCAATAGGAAATTTTAAAAAAATTAAAAATTTTCGGCGTTGCTTTTGAATAATGCCACGGCATATGCAGATAATTTTAATGAAGTATTGAGCGTAAAGGAGAGATGTTAAATGTATCTGCCGGAGGTATTCGGAAGAGATCTGTTCGATGATTTCTTTTCTTTTCCCTTTTTCAACGAAAAAAGCTCAAACAGTCGGGAAATGTACCCTATGAGGACCGACGTGCGGCAAACCGAAAATTCCTATGAGTTGGAAACCGACTTGCCCGGCTTTGACAGAGAGGACGTAAAGGTCACGCTGGAAAACGGATATCTGACCATCAGCGCCGAGAAAAGCTCCGACGAAAACGAGAACGGAGAATATATCCGCCGTGAGCGCCGCCGCGGCGTATGCAGCCGCAGCTTTTATATCGGCGACGGTATCTCGGAGGACGAGATAAAGGCGAAATTTGACAGAGGGACGTTAAGTCTTTCGATACCGCGCAAGCGCGATACGGTGCGTGAGGACAAGAAAAAGTATATCGCGATAGAATAGACCCGCGCATACCGTAAAGTCCTTTCCCGTATTGGGAAAGGCTGCACCCTGCCGCTGTTCGGCAGGGTGTATTTTTATGTCCGAAATTGCGATAAAAAATCGAAGATTTCAAAAAAGGGGCTTGACAAATTTCTTTTCCTGTGCTAAAATAATATACCGTAAATGACACGCGCCAATAGCTCAGCTGGATAGAGTATTTGGCTACGAACCAAAGGGTCGGGGGTTCGAATCCCTCTTGGCGTGCCATCGGCTTGACGCCGGAGCCTACACGCTCTCAACACACG
Source organism: uncultured Ruminiclostridium sp. (assembly GCA_947623915.1). Classification (GTDB taxonomy): domain Bacteria; phylum Bacillota; class Clostridia; order Oscillospirales; family Ruminococcaceae; genus Ruminiclostridium_E. Next base: position 1,865 of record CANQIB010000021.1, on the reverse strand, counting down.
GGAGCGTGTTTTTTATGTTCACGTCCAAAAATAACATCATATGTAAAAAGTCCTCTCAAACCGTTAAATAAAGGGTTTAGGAGGATTTTTTACGTCGTTTAGGGCGGAAAATCACTAAAAATTCCGCTTTTCAAAAATGCCGGTCAAACTCCGACTGATAGTCTTTGTTTTTAAGCAGTTCTTCAAAGCTCGGCGCGGCTTTGCTCTCACCTGCGGCATTATTCTGCTCAGCGTTTGCGGCAGCCGCAGTTTGAACGGTGTTGTTTTCGTTTTCCATATTCTTCTCCTTTGCCCACGGCGTTCAACGCCCGCCGTGTTCGTGTTTTATTTATAAAAATACCGCCTTGATCATTCAAAGCGGTAGATTTATTAAGTTTTATATCCCCGGCACTATCTCTTTAAGGCTTTTTAGAAAATCTCTCGCCTTGTCCATGGTTGGATTTTCCTGCAAGAATTCAATGCCTTTAGGGGTTATCGAAAAATCGGGCTGTATTTTCGGTTTTTTCTCGGCGTGTCCTACTATTGTCACAAGCTGCACACCCTCTATGTACCCGTCTGTAAACAAGTGCCGCAGGACATAGTCGCGGTAGCTTTCGGGTACGCCGAGCCACTCGGAAGATATAAAATCAGCGTCGACCTTTTCTCCCTCTTTAAGGCAGGCGTACAGATACGATAAAATTCGGCAGGCTATAACAAAATAATCATTTCTTGCCATATTTGCTCCTTTCGGCATAAGAAAAGCACCCGTGTAAGGGTGCTTTGAATATTAGATTTTGAAATCGGTTGCAAATTTAATAAATTAAATCTTCCGGCGGTGTATTTTTGACTATCATATCAGGGGGAGTTTCCATTCTCGAAATATGATATGCTTTTTTGCAATCATTGCACCACACATCTCCGTATCCGATATTTCCATTTACGTTAATTACTTGATAATCTGTATTTTGGCTTTTACAATAAGGGCAAATTCCAGCCGTGCGAGTATTTATAATTGATATAATATTATCCAGCCACTTCATTTTATTTTTGCCCCCCTTTCTTCAAAATACTGTAATACAGCCTTTCAAAACGACTTGCTTGCTCTTCCATTTTATTCAAGTTTTTAATAGCAAAAGATTTTCCGAATTTTTGTAACTGTTTCACATGGCATTTTTCGTGCAAAACAGTTTTCAAAAGTTGTTCCTCGTTCACAAATGCATTTGGGAACAAATCAATTCTCCCAATATTGTTGTAATCCGTAGAACCGTAATAAGGCATTGCTAATAGCTTTTCTGAACGTTGAATCTTAAAAGTTAATCCTTTCGTATCAACGCTATACTTATTGCAAATTGCTAAAACTTCTCGTTTTTGCATTGGAATTTGCAAATCAGAAAAAGCACCTATATTGTTTTCTCGCCTATCAAACGTTCGATTTATTTCTATTATACCACTCCCCGCCGAATTGTCAACCCTATACACCAGCTTTCCGTCCTCGGTCTCGACAAGGTGGCTTTTCCATTCCTCAAAGTCCACATCCGCGCCGATAGCGTCGCCGTCCTGCTGAATAATTCGGTCAAGCTCCTCCTCGCTCGGCAGGACGGGGATAGTAGACGAACGACAAAACGGGTGCATAGGCGGCAGGTTAGTTCCGGCCTGCGCGTCCTTAAGGTCAAACACTTTGCCGTCCATCTCTGCGCATATCTCACTTGTGCGGTTGTCGAGGTGCGCGGAAAATTCGTACTTTTCAAGCCCGCACTCCTTGTATCCGTCAAGCTCCGCCTGGTTTGCGATATAATTCGTCTCGGTTCTCACGACGCGCCGCGCGGCATAAGCACCTCCGCCCATTCGCGCCATAATATCGTCCGCCATGTGTATCTCGGATTTTC
>CANQIB010000020.1 GCA_947623915.1 uncultured Ruminiclostridium sp. | reverse complement strand
GGGACAAAAATAGCCCAAAAGAATCGGCGTGAGGCGGCTTGTGTCCGACTCCGCAACGTCTGTGAGCGGCTCTTGACATATTAAGAAAATTTGTGCTGTCGTTAAGTTTAAGCCGCAGGGCAGGAGTTTTGAATTATATAAATTCAAAACTCCGACACGAACAGCCTTTCAGGCTGTTCGTAATGGTGCTGTGGGTTTATCGACAGTCTGGCTCCCCGAACAGTATGTTCGGGGAGCATTGTTGTATAGTCATATTCAGTTTGTTATGCCGAAGCCCAGCAGGTTGACGAATATCACGGTTTTCCCGTCCTTGGGCACGGGCTGCAATACTACCTTGTGTTCGCCCTTTTCACCGCTGAATATCAGCGTTTGTTCGGGATTGCCCCAGCCGTTGGGAGAGGAGGTGGGGAAAGTGCCTGCATCTTTTCCGTCCACGGTGACTTTTATATCGGAGTATGCCGGACTGTCTGCGCAGAGCGTCAGCATAAAGAGGTTGTCGCCGGTAAAGGTGAATTCAAACGGCTCGGAACATTCCTCCACGGTACCTCTTACTTCCCAGCCGTTGGGGAACTGGTTCAGCGTCTGCTTTTCGACAAACGAGCCGGTGGAGGTGATGTTGATAAGATCGGGGTCATATACGCGGTCGGTAAGCTGCATACCCTCAAAGCGGCTGTCGTATACCCATTCGTCGGGGACGGGCTTTATCTCGGTGTCGGTCGCCGCCTTGACCGCCTCGTCCGCCTTTTCAAACATATTCGCTATAAGGTCGCGCGTCATCTCGTGGCCCCAAACGTTGGGGTGCGACTCGTCGTCGGAGTAGTCCTCCCATTTCAGCCTGCCGCTGTCAAATTCCGGCTTTATCGCGTCCATAAGCGATACCATGGGCAGACCGTACGCCTCCCCGACGGGAGCCATGGTGGTTTGGCAGGTGTGACCGCTCTTCAGCAGGGTGAAGTAAAGCGCTACCGCAGGCTGATTATCCTGTTTCAGTATCTCTCTTACCATCGCCTCATAGCTGTCCTTATATATCTGCTCCATGCCGTCGTTTACCGCAAATTCAACGAATACCAGATCGGGGTCATGATCCAGCACGTCTCTTTTCAGGCGGATATTGCCGAGGATACTCGGCGTGCCGCTCATTCCGGCGTTGACATAATTTATCTTGGTGTCGGGATATTTCTCGCAAAGATAATCATAGGTCAGCTTTGCCCAGCAAAGCTCCGGCCCCGCCGTCAAGCCCTCGGTGATGGAGCCGCCGATGAACGCGACGGTGACTTCCTCTTTATTTTCCAGCTTGGAGATGACCTTTGCCATTCTTCCGGGGTCGCCGGTAGAAATAAGCGAACGCTCCACCATATCGTTGTAGATCTCTTCTTCGGTCTTGGAGGTTTCCTCGCCGTCCGTTGAAGTCGTGCTTTCCGCCGCGGAAGAACTGTCAACATTGTCCGAACCGCTTTGAGCGTCGCCGCTTTGCACCGAGGAGGTGTCGGTGTTCTGCGAGCAGGCTCCGAGCGATATACAGCACGCCGCCGCAAGCAGCGCCGCAAGTATCCTTGTTTTTTTCATGATGTTTTCCTCTTTTCAAAAAAGTCCGACGGGAAATCCTTTCCCGAACATTACAAATATTTTAGCACAAAAAGCGTCGGCAGTCAAGTGCCTGCGACTTCATTCAACAAAATCCGCGCCGAGTAATAGAATATATAGAGGTAAAGGTCAAAACGCGCAAATATACGCGGATATTTTTGCCTTATATTGAATAAACCGCGCAGCACAGTTAAAACTATAACTATACATTTTAATTTACCGCGAACGGTCAATGCGACCGTTCGGAAAGGATAACGTTATGCTTGTCAAAAGAGGAGAGATCTACTATGCGGACCTCAGTCCCGTGGTAGGCAGCGAACAAGGCGGTTTACGGCCTGTACTTATAGTGCAGAATGACGTAGGGAATCGGCACAGCCCCACCGTTATCGCCGCCGCGATAACCAGTCAGAAAGATAAATCCAAGCTGCCGACTCATATTTCCATAAACGCCGACAGCTGCGGGCTTGCACGCGATTCGATAGTTTTGCTCGAACAGGTACGCACGCTGGATAAACAGCGGCTGAAAGAACGTATGGGCGAGCTTGACACCGGCTCGATGAGCCGAGTGGACAACGCCTTATCGGTCAGCTTCGGACTTAGCTGAAACAAAAAGTCCCATATGCCCGCGCCGCGAACGTTTCCGACGCGGGCGGCTTTATTTTACGCCAGCCGCGCCCGTAACCTATCCGCCGCGCCGCGCATATAAATAAATGAAAAAATCAGCAAAGGAGATACATATATGTGCGGAATTGCAGGGTGGATAGATTACGGCGGCTTGGGCGACTGCGAGGGGGTAATGCGCGGCATGGCACAGACGCTTGCTCCGCGCGGGCCGGATTCCGAGGGGTTTTACTTTTCGGATATCTGCGCGTTTGCCCATCGCCGTCTTGCGGTGATAGACCCCGAAAACGGCGCGCAGCCAATGTATGCAAGGCGCGGGGAGGAGCGTTTCGTGATCGTTTATAACGGCGAGCTTTACAACACCGAGGAGATACGCTCCGAGCTTGTGTCGCTCGGTTACGGCTTCAACGGACGGAGCGATACCGAGGTATTGCTTACGGCGTATATCGCCTGGGGAGAGGCGTGCCTTGACCGAATGAACGGGATATTCGCCTTTGCGGTGTGGAACGAGCGGGAACGCACGCTGTTCCTTGCCCGCGACCGTATGGGCGTAAAGCCGCTGTTTTATTACGAATACCCCGGCGGGCTGCTCTTCGCCTCGGAGATAAAGGCGCTGCTCGCCTCCCCCAAGGTAAGACCGACGGTAGACGCACAGGGAATAGCGGACATCATGCTGCTCGGTCCGGCGCGCCGCCCCGGATACGGAGTGTTTAAGGGGATAAAGGAGTTAAAGCTGTCGGAGTGCGCGGTATTCAGCGAATACGGACTTAAAAAGCGGTGCTACTGGCAGCTTCGCGCGGCGGAGCATAAGCAGTCGCTTAAAGAAACGGAGGAAAACGTGGCGTTTTTGCTCACCGACGCGATAAAACGGCAGCTTGTGAGCGACGTGCCGCTTTGTACTTTTTTATCCGGCGGACTGGACAGCAGCGTGATAAGCGCGGTAGCCGCCGAGGAATACAAAAAGCACGGCAAGACGCTCACGACCTATTCCATAGATTATATCGACAACGCCAAAAACTTCAAAGCCAGCAGCTTTCAGCCGGATATGGACGCGCCGTGGATAGTGGAAATGGCGGAATATATCGGCTCAAATCACGTTAATATAGAACTCGGCACGCAGGAGCTGACCGACGCGCTTGCTCCCGCGGCGCAGGTGCGCGACCTGCCGGGCATGGCGGACGTGGACAGCTCGCTGTATCTTTTTTGCCGAGAGATAAAGAAAAATTTCACCGTGGCGGTAAGCGGCGAGTGTGCCGATGAGATATTCGGCGGCTATCCGTGGTATCATAACAAGGAGATACTGTTCCGCAAGGGCTTCCCGTGGGCGCGCTCGGTAGGCGACCGCGCGGGTCTGCTGAGAAAGGATGCGTTGGGCGGGATAGACCCGCAGGAATATATAGACGCCTGCTGTGCCGAAACGCTCGCGCTTACGGATTATCTTGACAGCGACGGTCCAGAGGAGCGGCGAATGAGGGAAATGTTCATGCTGAATATCCATTGGTTCATGCAGACCCTGCTTGACAGAAAGGATAGAATGAGCATGGCGTGGGGGCTTGAGGTGAGAGTGCCGTTTTGCGACCACCGTATCGCGCGGTACGCTTACAATATCCCGTGGAAGATGAAAGCGGAACGCGGCAGGGAAAAAGGGCTGGTGCGCAGCGCGATGACCGGCGTTTTGCCTGACGATGTGCTGTGGCGCAAAAAATCCCCCTATCCCAAAACGCACAATCCCGATTATCTCGCCGAGGTGATAAAACGCACCCGCGCTTTGCTTGCCGACAAGGACTGCCGCATGACCGAGATACTTGATGCCAAAAGGCTCGCCGAGCTTTGCGACGACCCGTCGGTGTTCAAAAACAACTGGTACGGTCAGCTCATGACCGCGCCGCAGGTATTCGCCTATCTGATACAGCTTGAGGCATGGCTGAGAAAATATGACGTGATAGTGGAAAAATAATGACGAGGGCAAGTCTGTTATAGAAATAAGCGGCGACCGTTAAATACGGTCGCCGCAGCTTGTCTAAAAATTCTCTCTACGGTCGGATTTTCCGACAAATATTACATTCCTAACGCTTTTTTAAGCTCTTCTGTCTTGTCGGTCTTTTCCCATGCGACGTTGAGATCCTCGCGCCCCATATGACCGTAGGACGCAAGCGGGCGGTATTTTATCTCCCTCAGTTTAAGCTGAGAGATTATCGCGGACGGGCGAAAATCGAACACGGCTTTTACCGCGTCGGCTATCTCGCTGTCAGGCTTTTTGCCTGTGCCGAAGGTATCCACGAATACCGAAACGGGGTGAGCTACTCCTATCGCGTACGCAAGCTGTACCTCGCAGCGGTCGGCGATACCGGCGGCGACGATGTTCTTTGCGGCGTAACGCGCCGCATAAGCCGCGGAACGGTCGACCTTTGTCGGGTCTTTGCCGGAAAACGAACCGCCGCCGTGACGTCCCACGCCTCCGTAGGTGTCGACTATTATCTTGCGGCCGGTAAGTCCGCTGTCGCCCTGCGGGCCTCCCACCACGAAACGTCCGGTCGGGTTTATCAGATACCTTGTGTTTTCGTCTATCATATCGGAGGGAACGGTGGTCTTGATGACCTTTTCTATAATGTCGCGGCGCAGCGTGCTTTCATCGACCTCGGCTCTGTGCTGGGAGGATACCACGACGGTATCCACTCTGACGGGCTTGCCGTCGTCGTATTCCACCGTGACTTGAGTTTTGCCGTCCGGCAGAAGATACCCCAGTTCGCCGGATTTTCTCACCTCGGCGAGCTTTTTTGCAAGCGCGTGAGCCAACGACGCGGTGAGCGGCATAAGCTCCTTTGTTTCGTTGCAGGCGTAGCCGAACATCATTCCCTGATCTCCCGCGCCGGTATCGCAAACGTTTTGCTCTCTGCCCTCCAGCGCGCTGTCCACTCCCATGGCTATATCCGGACTTTGCTCGTCTATGGTGGTTATCACCGCGCAGGTGTTGCAGTCAAAGCCGTACTGTGCGTCGTCGTAGCCGATATCGCGTATCACGTCCCGCGCCGTCTTGGCGATATCCACATAAGCGGCGGTGGTTATTTCTCCCATCACCAGTACCATTCCCGTGGTAACGCAGGTCTCGCACGCAACTCTTGCGTTTTTGTCCTCCGCCAGTATCGCGTCAAGTATGCCGTCGGATATCTGGTCGCATATCTTGTCGGGGTGTCCCTCGGTAACGCTTTCCGAGGTAAAAAGGTATTTTGACACTTTTTTCATTTCCTTTCCAAAAAATGTATTAAAAAAAGCCCCGTTCGGAGCTTAGCGTTTCGGCTTTGCTCCTTATCTTTCGGTGACGGCGAGCCGCCCCGTAGGAATTAGCACCATTTTTCCTTTAAGGAAACGGTTGCTGGACTTGCGGAGCCTTACTCCTGCCCCGTGCGGAATCCGACAGAGACTGCAAGTCACTCTTGATAAGGGTTCTTTTTTCAACGAATATTTTACCATATAACGGTACGGTTGTCAATAGGTATTATGCGGCTGCCGCGCCGCTTTTTATCGGAACAGGGTACATTCTCCGCTTTTGCGGTAATACTCTATCCGCTCCTCTATGGCGGCGCGGGTGGTGTTATAATAGGCGGCAAGGCAGTCGATACACATAAATTCCTTTACGTTTCGGCTTACCAGCTTTTGATTTATCGCGATATCGTCCGAGCCTAACGCCGCCCCGCATTGAAAGCAGTTGTCGTACGCGCTCACAGCCGTACTACCTTTGCTTTTAACATCATGCTGTCATGCGGCGGTATATTCGCGGCAAAGCGCTCGGAGAATACGCCTGCTTTTTCGTGGCTGTAGCAGTCGTATAGCTCCAGCCCGCGTCCCGCCGCTGAGGAAATGCCGAGATCCCAGAATTGCAGCGACATTTCGCCGGTACGGTCGCCGAGATTGAACAGCCCTATCCCAAAGCTGCCGTCATGCAGCGGCTTTACCAGTGCGAAAAGATTTTCGGGATTGTTCCATTGACTGATGCGGTAAGGGCCGCGACATTCGATATCCTGATTTATCGAGATAACGTCGCGGTTGGTCAGTATCTCCTTTGTGGCGGGGGACATTTTGCGGATATCGCAGCCTATCATCAGCGGAGAACCCATTATCGCCCACAAAGCGAAGTGGGTGCGGTACTCCGTATCGGTGCAGCCTCCTATGCCCTTGCCCTCGCGGTTGGCAAACTGGTCGTCGGTAGCCGCGTTGATAAATTCGTTGTTGCTGCCGCCGTACATTCCCACTACCAGCATATCCATATCGTTATGGCAGAACGGACCGCCGAAGCATTGCTTGTCCGTCTGCGACAGAGCTATGCGCTTTATCGACGCCCAGCTGTCCTGGATATCTCCCGTGGAGCGGAACATATGCGCGCCCGCGCCTTTTATCCATTCATAAACGTTGTCCGCGCCCCAGTTGCAGGCGGAAAACAGTATATCCCTGCCGCTGCCGCGCAACGCGGCGGACATACGGCGGTACAGCACGTCGCCGGGTATGCCGTCAGGCTTGTAGCAGTAATCGTATTTCAGATAGTCCACGCCCCATTGAGCAAAGGTCTCGGCGTCGGTAAACTCATGCTCGAAGCTGCCGGGGTGTCCCGCGCAGGTATGAGTGCCGGCGCAGGAATATATCCCGAATTTCAAGCCCTTGGAATGTACATAGTCCGCTACCGCCTTTATGCCGTCGGGGAATTTGCGCTTATCAGGCACCAGCCTGCCGCTTGAGTCACGCTGCTTTTCGCTCCAGCAGTCGTCGGTCACTATATATTCGTAACCCGCGTCCCTCAGCCCCTCGCTGACCATGGCGTCCGCCGCCTGACGGATAAGTCCGTCGCTTATCTCCCAAGTAAACGTGTTCCAGGAGTTCCACCCCATGGGCGGTAACATTCCGATATATTTTTCCATTTTTTGTGTCCTTTCGGTTTTATAAAAAATTTTCTTATATGAGTATACCGCATATTACGGCTTTTTGCAAGTAAAAACGAAAAATTTAATACGCTGGACTGTTCGCGCAAAATATGTTATACTTATTTTGAAAGCGAGGGGTTTTTATGACGGATAAAAAACTGCTTTGGCTGATGACGGGAGGAACGTTCTCCTGTCCGCCGGAAGAAAAAGCGCTTTCGCCCGACGCCTCGACCGCTCAGGCGGAGCGAATGTTAAAATTTTGCGGCATGGAGGGACGCGCCGACGTGCGGGTGATAATGAACCGCGACAGCAGCAATATTTGCCCCGCGGACTGGGAAACCTTGGCAAGGGAGATAAACGCCGCGTTCGGCGTTTACGGCGGGGTAGTGATAACGCACGGCACGGATACACTGAGCTATACGGCTGCGGCACTTTCCGCAATGCTCAAAGACCCGCCCGCGCCGGTAGTGCTTACCGGCTCTCAGCTGCCGTTTTTTGCCGAAAACTCCGACGCGCCGCAAAATCTCAAAGACGCGTTTTGCGTTGCCGAAAGCGGGATAAGAGAGGTGGCCGCCGTGTTCTGCGGCAGGGTGTTCTTCGGCTGCGACCTTTACAAGGCGGACAGCGAGGCGTTTGACGCATTTCGCTCACGTCGGGGAGAGCTCGGCAGAGTAAAGGACGGCAAGGCGGAGTTCTTTATTCAAAAGGTCAAAGGGAAATATAGGTATCTGCCAAACTTGTGCCGCAAGGTATCGCTGCTGAAAATATCGCCGGTGTTCGACCCGCAAATAATAGATATGCTTACCGAAAAGGGCTGTCAAGGCATTGTGCTGGAATGTTACGGCAGCGGGGGCATACCGTCCTTTGTGCTGGAGCATATCCGCGCCGCGGCGGAAAAAGGCGTAAAATTTGTCGCGGTGTCGGAATGTACCGCGGGGCGGGTGGAGCTTTCGCGGTATGCCGTGGGGGCAAACGCGGCTGCCGCGGGAGTCGTCGGCGGGGGAAATATCGGAGCCGCCCAAGCGCTTGCGGACTTGATGACCGAAATAAATTTTTGAAAGTTTCAAAAAACATATTGCAAAATCCTCCGTTTTGTTGTAAAATATGATACAGACGTCCGCGCCTTACGGCGCGCGGCAAACGCCTTTAAACTAAAAAACGGGGGCAAATAAAATGCAGGAAGATCTTTTGCAAAAAATAGAATGCAGCATGAGCGGCTTTTCAAAAAGTCAAAAAAGGATAGCGGAATTTATACTTAACAGCTACGAAAAGGCCGCGTATATGACCGCGCTGAAATTGGGCAACGCGGTAAACGTCAGCGAATCCACGGTGGTGCGTTTTGCTGACGAGCTTGGATTCGACGGGTATCCCGACTTGCAGAAAAATCTGCAGGCGCTTATAAAAAACCGGCTGACGGCGGTACAGAGGATAAACATCACCAACGACAGGATAGGTACGGGCAGCGTGCTGAAAAACACGCTTTCGCAGGATATAGATCGAATAAAGCGGACGATGGAGGAGATAGACACCGCCAAATTCGACGAGGCGATAGAAAAGATATGTGCCGCTAGGAGGATATATATTCTTGGAGTTATGAGCGCGAATATTCTTGCAAGATTTCTGGACTATAACTTTCAGCTGATATTCGATAATATCCATTTCGTTCAGGCGATAAACAAGAGCGGTATATATCAGCAGATAATAAACATGACGGGGGACGATGTGTTTATCGCGCTGTCTTTTCCCAGATATTCCCAAAGCACGATAAGCGCGACCGCTTACGCCAAAGAATGTGGGGCGAACGTCGTGGCGATAACCGACAGCGCGGCGTCTCCGCTGGCGCAGTACGCGGATCAGCTGCTCATAGCGCGCAGCGACATGGCCAGCTTCGCGGATTCGCTGGTAGCGCCGCTGAGCCTGCTCAACGCTATGATAGTCGCGCTCGGCTCAAAGAAGAAAGAGCATATCGAGCAGAGCTTTGCAAAGCTCGAAAAGCTGTGGGAGGAACACGAGGTCTACAAAAAGGATATATGAACGCCGACGTAATAGTTATCGGCGGAGGAGCGGCGGGCATGACCGCCGCCGCGACTGCCGCACATCTCGGAGCGAAGGTCATCTGCCTTGAAAGAAACGACAAATTCGGCAAAAAGCTGAACATCACAGGAAAAGGCAGGTGCAACCTTACAAACAACAGCGACAACGACAATATAATAAAGCATGTACCTACCAACGCCAGATTTTTATACGGGGCGTTGGCGGGTTTTTCTGCGCGTGATACGATGGAATATTTTGAAAAAACGCTGGGCGTTCCGCTAAAGACGGAGCGGGGCGGCAGGGTCTTCCCCGTATCGGACAGAGCGGCGGACATAACCGACGCGCTGTGTCGGGATATGCGTGAGGCGGGAGTTCGGACGGTAAAATGCCGCGCCGAGCATATCATCGCGAAAAACGGCGCGGTATCGGCGGTAACAGGCGGCGGCGGGAGCTTTTACGCGCCTGCGGTGATACTTGCCACGGGAGGAATGTCCTACCCCGCGACAGGCTCGACGGGGGACGGTTACCGAATGGCGGCGGAGCTGGGTCACGAGATAATACCGCCCAAGCCTATGCTCGTGCCGGTCGAAACACGGGAGGACTGCTCAAAAACGGCGGGGCTTACGTTGAAAAACGTTCGGCTGACCTTGCTTTCTCCCGTCGGCAAAACGCTGTTTTGCGAGCAGGGGGAAATGCTGTTCACCCATTTCGGGGCAAGCGGACCGCTGGTGCTTTCCGCCTCGGCGTTTATCAGGGAGGAGGGCTGCAAGCTGTCGGTGGATATGAAGCCCGCGCTGGACGAAAAAACGCTTGACGCTAGGATACTCCGCGACTTTTCGGCAGAGCCGAACCGCGCGCTTTCAAACGTGCTTAAAAAACTGCTGCCGCAGGCGATGATACACGAAATACTTTCCCGCGCGGGGATAAACGGAGATATAAAGGCAAATTCCGTCACCAGAGAACAGCGGCGAGGGCTGCTTGCGGCGGTAAAGCGTTTTGAGCTGTCGGTAAAGGCGCTGCGTCCGATAGAGGAGGCGGTGATAACCGACGGCGGAATATCGGTAAAGCAGATAGACCCCAAGACGATGCAGTCAAAGCTGGTAAAAGGGCTGTACTTTGCGGGCGAGATAATAGACTGCGCGGCATATACGGGAGGGTATAACCTCCAGATAGCGTTTTCCACCGCGCGCGCGGCGGGAAAATTTGCAGCACGTTCAACTGTTTTTTCCTGAAAAAACAACGCAATGTCACGATATTTTCACATTATGCGGTTATACTCTTTATCAGACGGTGAAAAACCGCAGGAAAGTTTCTGTTATTTGAAAGGACGATGGATATGTCTGAAAATGACTTCAAAAATTTTAATGAGCAAAATATTGACGGATCGCGTGAAGAATATCCGCAGGAGGTAAACGCTGCCGCGCCCGTTATGAGCGAGCCGACAGATCCCGCTGCAAACGCACCGACAGCGCCCTCCGTAAGTGCGCCGATGGCTGCCGCTGCCGAGCCCGTTATGAGCGAGCCGACACCCGCCGTAAGCGAACCCGCAGCACCCGCCGCAAGCGCGCCGATGACTGCCGCTGCGCCCGTTGTGAGCGAGCCGACGCCCGCCGTAAGCGAGCCCGCAGCAAGCGCGCAGACACCCGCCGCAAGCGCACAGACCGCTGTTTTGAATGAAACGGCAGCTCCCCGAATGGCTGGAACGTCGCCGCAAGCTCAAAGCACGCAGGCGGGAAACGTGAACGGAGGATATTATTCCTCGCCGTACCGCACGGAGGGCTATTACGGTTCGGGATATTACCGTACGGAGGCTCAGACGGGGTACAGCAGTTGGCAGAACCGCCCGTTCGATAACGCGGCGGCAGACGACGGAAAACATAAAAAGACCAAAAAGATAAAGGCGGAGAAAAAGCCCAAGGAAAAGAAGAGCAAGGGACGCGCAGGCTTTGCGGCAGGCATTATAGCGGCGGCGTTGATCGTGGGGCTGGGCTCCGGCATGGCGGGCTCTATGCTTGCAAACAGGCTGAGCATAGGAAGCGGCGACGGTTCGTCCACCTTAGCGCCTACCTCTTCCGAAAGCAGACCCATCAACAACGTTCCCTCTTTGGAAAGCTCTCCCGCGACGGCAACGCCGTTGGATAAGGATAAAATAGAGGACACCGAAAATCAGCAGCTCCTCAGCGCCTCGGAGCTTTACGCCAAGGTAAGGACCAGCGTGGCGGTAGTGTATAAATACACCAATGTGCGCGGCTATGACGAGCCGGTCAAGACGGGACTTGCAAGCGGCGTGGTATTTACCTCGGACGGATATGTCATTACCAACGCCCATGTTGTGGACGGCGCCGCCAAGCTGACGGTGGTGATATTCGACTCCTATGATTCCGACTCCTCGCATGAATATGAGGCCGAGATACTTGGCGCGGATGAAGCAAGCGACCTTGCGGTGATAAAGATCACCCGCGACGAGCCGTTTGATTACGCAAAGCTCGGAAATTCCGACGCGCTGAGAGTGGGTCAGGACGTATGCGTTATAGGCAACCCCGTAAACAACACGCTTGCCAGCACGCTGACAAAGGGCATAGTGTCGGGACTTGAGCGCGGCTCGCTCACCGGCAGCGCCTACAGCTGCAAATCCATACAGATAGACGCGGCGGTAAACGGCGGCAACAGCGGCGGCGGACTTTTCGATATGTACGGCAACGTTGTCGGTATAATCGACTATAAGATAACCTATACCCTTGACGGCTCGGTCGTTGAAAACATAGGCTTTGCGATAACGATAAACGAGGCTAAGCCGATAATAGAGGATCTTATGACGCTCGGTTATGTTTCCAACCGTCCCGGTCTGGGCATAAACGGAGAGATGCTCGGCGATTATATGGCTTATATGTACGGCTATCCGTCCAACGGTCTGCGTGTGACTTATATTGACGAATCCATGCCGGTATCCAAGAGCGGACTTAAAGTGGGGGACGTTATCACCAAAATAAACGATGTGGAGGTCACCTCCATGTCGGATATACAAAACGAAATATCCAACCACAGCATAGGCGATACCGTTGAGCTTACCGTGCTAAGAGCGAACGAGATAGGAAACATCAAGGAGCAAAAGGTTACGGTCGAGCTTGCGGAGCTGAAGCTGGACGCCTGAACGCAAACCATAATGTGTAAAAAGTCTGCGGTGAAAACCGCAGATTTTTGTCTATAGAAAAAGGTCAATATGAAGCGGAAGGAAAGAGGTGTTTGAGGGGAAAACCATCAGGGTTTTCACCCTCAAGTTTGATAAGAGCCGCGCAAAGCGCGGAAAAAATCATCAATACCGCATAAACGGTATTGATGATTTTTAGGCAGCTTGTCGGAAAATCCGACTGTAAGGAGGAGTTTTCGACAAGGTGAAAAATCTGCGGACTTTTCCGCAGATTTTTTTGTTTTACCTATTGACAAATGATTTTAATGGCGCTATAATTGTATTAGTCATAGTAATACAGTTACGCGGGAAAGGAGGTCGATAAGGTGTTTTCTATGAGGATAAAAGGCGGAGTGCCTATATACGAGCAGCTGGAGGCGCGTATCACCGAGCTTATAATAAGCGGCGAGATGCAGACCGACGAGCGGCTGCCCACCGTCCGAGAGGTGGCAAAGCAGTTTGCGCTTAACCCGAACACGGTACAAAAGACATATCAGCTTTTGGAGCAGCGCGGGCTCATTTATTCGATACCGTCCAAGGGGAGTTATGTTTCTCCGAGGGAGAACTACATCGAAAGCAGCAAGGCGCTGGCGGAAAAGAATTTCACCGAGGCGGTGAGCGACGCGGCAAAGCGCGGGCTCGGACAGGAAGAGCTTATCGGAATAGTCAAAAGGGTCTGCACCGAGGGAAAATGATCCGTCCGTCGGTAGGCGGTAAAACAAGGAAGGAAGAGATTTAACAATGATCCAAATCGAAAATGTAAGCAAAAGCTTTGACGGATTTAATGCGCTGGATGATTTTTCTTTGGAGATAAAGGACGGCTCGGCGTTCGGGCTGCTCGGCTCTAACGGCGCGGGCAAATCCACGCTGCTGCGGCTGATAGCGGGTATCTATCGTCAGGATAAGGGACGGGTGACGGTAGACGGAGATCCTGTTTACGACAATGTGAGCATAAAACAAAACATCTATTTTGTAAACGATGAAACTTCACAGTTCAATAATATGACTATCAACAACATGAAAACTTTCGTAAAAACATTTTATCCGAGCTACAGCGAAGAAAAATTCCAAAAGCTGCTCAAAGTGCTGAATTTGCCGGCGGACAAAAAGCTGTCCACATTCTCAAAGGGTATGCGCCGTCAGGCGGCGATGGTGTGCGCGCTGTCCAGCGGCTGCCGCTATCTGCTGTTTGACGAGGCGTTCGACGGGCTTGACCCCACCATGCGCATAATCGTAAAGCGCATGATGATAGACGCAATGGTGGAAAACGGCACGACGGTGGTCATCTCCTCCCACAATCTCAAGGAGATAGAGGAATTTTGCGATACGGCGGGACTGCTGCACAAGGGCAAGCTCATATTTAACCGCGAACTGGACAGCCTGCGGGGCGACATCTGCAAGATACAGACCTCGTTCGAGGGAGAATTTGACAAGGAAAAATTTCCCCGACTGGATATTTTGCATATCCAGCAGACGGGCAGCGTGGTGAACCTTATCGTAAGAGGCGACAGCGAACAGGCCGCCGCCGAGATAAACGGCCGCGGGGCGCTTTTCTGCGATGTGATGCCGCTTAGCCTTGAGGAGGTATTTATCTACGAAATGGAGGTACGCGGCTATGACTTCGACGGTATCGACAGATAAAGGCTTTTTTCTGAAATATTATCTGTATAAGCTGGGCGTGTTAAAGGCTCATACCGTGTTCTCCGTGATATTCAGCGTACTTTTTCTGCCTGCTCCCGTTATGCTGCTCGGAACGGCGCGCCGTATGCTGAACAGCGGCTCGTCTTATCAGGTGGTCAGCTTTGCTTATATGCTTATGATATTGTCGCTGCTGGTGCTTAGCGCGCTGTGCCTTGTTACGCCGTCTTTTGTATACAGCTATTACAACAAGACCGACAAAACGGATATGTATGGCGCTCTGCCGCTTACGCGAATGCAGCGTTTCTGGGGCGACTGGCTGGCGGGACTTTCCGTCTGTCTGATACCCGTCACGGTCTTCGGCGTGCCCTCCGTAATGGCGGCGCACGCGATATTCAGCGATGTTTTCTCCTGGGACGACTGGGGAAAAACGTTAAAGCTGTTTTTCATGGTGCTGCTGTGCCTTGCGGCGATATATATAATTTCGGTGTTCGTGGCGGTATGCTGCGGCAAGGCGTCCAGCTCGGTGGTGTTTTCGGTCTTTGTAATGGGAGCGCTGCCCGCCATAGTCGGAATGTCCGCCGCCATCACTTATTCGCGCTGTCAGGGCGTTGATATTTACGAGATGGTGCAGGAGGTGTTGAGAGCCATCCCTCCCGTGGGAACGGCTGTCAGCTTTTTGGCAAACTCCGGCGTGGGGATAGTCGACCGCCCGTTGGCGTTCCTTACGGCGGTACTGATACTCGCGGCGTTTACCGTGGGGAGCTGTTTGTTGGCAAAGCACCGCCGTGCGGAGCGCACGGGACGGCAGTTTGCCTACAACGCGGCATATCATATCATCACCGTTATCCTGCTTATCGCGGTGTTTGAGGCGGTGATAATGCTGTCGAACAGCTACGCGTCCGGCGTGTTGGCGGGAGTGATAGCGGCGGTGGCATTGGTGTTCACCGTTTTGCCGCTGCTGTTTTTGGAGCTGTTACATTACCGCTCTTTTAAAAAGCTGTGGATAGGTCTGGTGAAATACGTCGCCTGTGCCGGAGCGTCGGTGCTGATATATATTCTGCTGCTTATGGGCGGCGGCTTCGGAGCGGCATATTATGTGCCGGAGGCGTCGGATGTAGAACGGGTAACGGTGTATTTCCAAAATGTTGAGAAGGACTTTTCTTTTGAAATGAATACGGACGACCGCGAATGTGTGCAGCTTGCCGCCGACTGCCACCGTCGGGTGATACCCGAAGCGACGCGGCAGATCTCGTACAGCCCGTCCGAAATATCTTTCGCATATCTCATGTATGACGGGACGGTCGTGAGCCGTCAGTATTATGTAGAAGAAAGCGATCTTCCCACGGTGACGGATATGTTCGACGACGCGGGCGGATTTGGAAAGACACTGTCCTTTACGCAAAAAGACGTTCAGCCGGATTGCGATCATGTCGTCGTACCGTCGATGGAACTGCCGTTTGCAAAGCTGTACAACGAAAAGGACAGGCGGGAGCTGCTCGAAGCGTTGGCGGCGGATACGGCAAAGGACGACGGCACGGGCGAGATGATAGGCTATGTGGGGATAACGACCGAACATGACGAGCGAGTCTCCGATTATTTCGTCTTTGACGGGAACGTGATCATAAAGGATAACTATACCGAGACCCTAAAGGTCTTGGAGAGGCTGGGCGAGGAGGGACACCCGACAGACCCGCTTGCCGACTGGACGGAGATGGAATTGGAAGTGCCCGACGGTGAAAACGGACGGCAGCAATATATCCTTGTGAGCGGCGACCAAAACCATTGTAAGCTGGTGGAGGAGTTGGCGGGATATATGTACGCCGATCCCGACGCGCAAAGCGAAGACCATACGGGAATACGCATAAGATATTTCGGCGGGTACGGTCCTATGCTGTCGATAAAGCCGCGTTACCAACAGAAAGCGGCGGAGCTGCTCGCGTCAAAGTATGAACTGCCGCAGCCGGACGGCGAATAATTACTACGGAGGGATAAAATGACTGCTGCAAAACAAAATTACACTTTTGCTTACTTTTTCTACAGGCTGAAGCTGCTGCGCACTCCTTTTATATTAAGCATAATATTCAGTCTGCTTTCCGTTCCGCTGTTGATGGGGACGTTAGCGCCGCTGGTAACGTTAAACGACGAGCCGTTCAGTCAGGCGTATGTGAACGCCTCCCAGACCGCCGCATTCGGCATGATAATCTCGGCGGTATCGTTTGGTATACTGTTTTTTATAATGCTGCTGCTCGCGCCGATGAGCTTCAGCTACTTCAACCGCAAGGACATGGCGGATATGTACGGCGCTTTGCCGCTTACCGCCTGCCAGCGGTTCTGGGCGGACTTTTTCGCGGGACTTGTATCTGGGCTGCTGCCGTTTGTTATCTGCGCGTTGGGCTCTATGCCTTTTGTCAGCGTATTCGCAAAGGACAGTATGTTCTATACTTCGTCTTCGACCGACCCGAACAAGGCGGCAGCTTTACTGCTGCAAATGATAATAGCCGCGATGGTGTTTTACGCGGGGGTGTATATCTTATCGACGCTGATAACGGTTTGCTGCGGCGGATTTTCCGGCTCGGTGCTGTTCTCTCTGCTGGCGATAGTGCTGCTGCCGATAATGGCGGCGGTGCTGACTCAAGCCGTGCTTTTCGGGACCGACGGTTCAAACGGCAACGATTATATCATAAGCGTGCTGCGGTTCATACCGCCGATAGGCACGGTTATCGCGGACTTCGCTTCGCTGACTCCGACTCTTACTCAGCCGTTCAGCGCCGTTATAGTTGCGCTGGTGCTGGCTGCCGCGACTGCGGCGAGCTATTTCCTTGCCACCCGCCGCAGCGCCGAAAAGGTGGGAGAGCAATTCGCTTACAATTCGGTGTATCATGTGATAACGGTCATGCTGCTGTCGGCGGTGTTCCTCTTTTGCTTCACCGTTCAAACGGGGAATTACATTTCACCGTTGATGTCGCTGTTGTATGCAGCGATACCGCTGCTGTTTTTGGAGATGTTCCACTACCGCAGTTTTAAAAAGCTGTGGAGAAGCGCGGTGAAATACGCCGCCACGGCGCTCGGAGCGTTTTTGATATATGCGCTTTTGATAAACACGGGGAAAATGGGGCTTAATCCCGCGACGGTGGAGCTACCCGACAGGCAGTCGGTATCCGGCATAGAAGTGCAGTTTTATATCGACGAGGGCAGCCTTTACACGAGATTTGAAACCAAGGAACAGCTGGACGCCATCTACGGCGAGAAAATGCTGACCTATCGCGGCGACGGGCAGGAGCCGCTCGCCTCCGTCGGGCTGGTGTTCCGTTACGTCGACGGGAGAAACGCGCAGGCAAAGAAAAGCGCGATAGACGTAACAAAGCTGCTGCGCTCAAAAATGGTGCTCAACACGCTTTTGGATAAGGCGGAGCAGCACTGCACGGAAAAATCTTCCGGCATAATAGGCGGAGTGACCGTCCCGACGCTGGGCATTATAAATCAATCGGTCATGGAAGGCGGCGACAGCATAAAGCTGATACGGGCGCTGCGGGAGGACGCGAACGGGCATTTTGACGACGATACGCCGATAGTCGGCAGACTTACGCTCAACGCGCCGAGGGATTTTTACTATACCGATAAACTGCTCCTGCCGCTGCAAAGGGATATTACCGAGGGCTACGATACCGGTTCGACGCTTAACGTTGTGATAAGGGAAAGCTACACAAAAACGCTTGATATGATAAAGGACTTTGCAAATAGGGGAAAGATGTATCAAAGCGCCTTGGATATAAGATTTATCAGTACCGCCGTCGAGGACAGTACGGACGTATATTATAATGATGATACCGTTTATCCCGACGAAACGGAGCTTATCGAAAAGCTGAGTTCTTATATCAAGGTATATCCCTCTTACGAGGAGATGGAGCATGACAAGGACAAAGTCACGAGGATATATATAAACAATATCTGTATGGCGTATATACCGGAAGAGTATCAAGCTGCCGCGCTGGAATGTATCGGCGACTGACGGCATCGGCAAAATTCAAATTGTGATTGACTTTATCGTTTGATTATGGTAAAATTATAGCAGACAGGACTTTACTCTGCCGTGTCGGCGGCCGCACAGCTTACGGGCAAAGCACCGCCGCGCCACTTTCTCACGATGGGGGCATACATATGAAGATAGCGGATACGATAAAGAATATGCTGACCAGCCGTTCATTCATGAACGCGTTTATGTGCATTACCTGCATAGTCACCTCGCTTGCCTGCGCGATACTTTGCGCGATAGGGATATACAACGCAGTGCAGGGAGGTCGCAGCCTTGCGCTGCCGATAGCTGCCGGAGCGCTTTCGCTAATAGGAGCGGCAGCCGCGATTTTCCTTATAATATTTACCCGCAAGGCTATAGCCTCGCCCATACATACTATAACAAGAGAGCTGTATAATTTTGCGGAGGGCAATCTTTCGGAAAAGGTGGAGCTGAACACCGGCAGCGACGATATAGGCGAGCTTAACGACGCGCTTATAAAGACGAAAGAATATATCCGCAAGATGACCGACGAGCTTAGCTATCTGCTGACTCAGATGTCATACGGAAACGTCAGCTTTTACCTCGATTACGAGTACAAGGGAGAGTTTATCCCCATAAAAGAGGCGTTCGAGGCGATACTGAACGATTTGAATGAATTTTTCGGCACGATACAAAAGGTAGGCACGATGGTGTCCGACGCGTCGGAGCAGGTGTCGTCGGGCGCACAGGCGCTGGCACAAGGCACTTCCGACCAGGAACAGGCGATAAGAGAGCTTTCCGACTCGATACACGATATCTCCCGCAGGGTACGCCGCAACGCCGATAACGCCAAAAGCGCCAGCGCGATATCCGACAGCGCTACCGAGGAGTTAAGACGCGGCAACGAGGAAATGAAAAACCTGCTCGACGCTATGCAGCTTATAGAGGAAAAATCCAACGAGATAGAAAAGATAATCAACACCATAGACAATATAGCGTTCCAGACCAACATACTCGCGCTCAACGCCGCAGTCGAGGCGGCAAGAGCGGGAGAAGCCGGAAAAGGCTTTGCCGTGGTTGCGGACGAGGTCAGAAACCTTGCAAGCAAATCCGCGGAGGCGGCGCGCAGCACCAACGAGCTTATCAACAGCTCAATAGCCGCCGTCGCAAACGGAACGGCGCTTGCCGATTCCACGGCGGCGACGATACAGAACATAATGGAAAAATTCGACAACGCGAACGAACTGTTGATGGGCATTTCCGCATCCTCAGCCGAGCAAAGCTCCACGATAGAGGCCGTGCTGGCAACTATCGACCAGATAGCCGCCGTTGTGCAGAACAACGCGGCTACCGCGGAAGAAAGCGCCTCGGCGAGCGCGCTGACCTCCGAACAGGCGCGCGAGCTCAAACGCATGGTAAAGCGGTTTTACCTGCGCCGCAGCGGTCAGGTGCATATCGACAGCGAGGGCGTGCATTATGTAGGCAAGCCGGAGGAGACCTCCGAGGAGCAGTAAAATACAACACACCGACGGACGAATGTCCGTCGGTGTCAGCTTGTCGAAAAAGTTATTTTTCGGCAAGCTGGCAGACTTCGAGAAACACGCGCAGACAAGGAAAGAGCCGCGATAGGCGTACAAGGGTACCAGACGTTGCGGAGTCGGACACAAGTCGGTTTTTACAGGCATATTTCCGCCAATACTGCGTTGACCTCGCTAGGCATACGCAAGTATGCCGTCGTTCGGTCGCCTTGTCTTGACGAAAATCTGCTCTGTAAAAACGAACCTCACGCCGAGAGATTTTGGAGATAGTTTTGGCTCTTGCGACGCAGGCAGGCTTGCGCCTGCCGAGGAACAAGGGACAAAAATAGCCCAAAAGAATCGGCGTGAGGCGGCTTGTGTCCGACTCCGCAACGTCTGTGAGCGGCTCTTGACGCATTAAGAAAATTTGTGCTGTCGTTAAGTTTAAGCCGCGGGGCAGGAGTTTTGAATTATACAAATTCAAAACTCCGACACGAACAGCCTTTCAGGCTGTTCGTAATGGTGCTGTGGGTTTATCGACAGTCTACACCGACGGACGAATGTCCGTCGGAGTGTTGTTATATACTGCAAATTTCGTACCCTGCGGCGCGCCAGTAGTCTATCACGTCGGCAAGTATTACGGTATTTGTGCGGCTGACGGCGTGCAGCAGGCATATCTCGCCGTTGTGGGTGGCTTCGGTTATGCGTTTGTAAGCCTCTGACGGCGAGGGCTGCGCGTCGGTCTGCCAGTCGGCGTAGGCAAAAGACCAGAACACCGTTTTATAGCCCAGCTTGTCGGCAAGGTAAAGCGTGCGTTCCGAAAATTCGCCCATCGGCGGCCGCAGAGTGCGGGTCAGCACCCCGAAATTATCCCGAACATATTGTTCGAGCCTTACTACCTCTCCGTAAAATTCATTGTCGGAGCAGCTCGGCAGGCTGGGGTGGGAATAGGTGTGATTTCCTATGCCGTGTCCCTCCTGCGCCATTCTTTTCACCAATTCGGGATTTCTCAGCGCGTAATCGTAGGTTATATAGAAAGTCGCGGACACGCCTTTTTCTTTCAGTATATTCAGTATATCCGCCGTGCAACCGTTTTCGTAACCCTCGTCAAAGGTGAGGTATATGCGCTTTTCATCGGCGCTGCCGATAAACTCCGCCCCGTATTTTCCGTACTGCTCCTGCGCCTGCACCGCTCCGATAGGACGGTTCGCCCCGTCGGTGATAACGCCCTGACCGTAACCGATTTTTTGGTCGGACAACGCTCCCGCCGAAACGGCAAATAACGGCACAAGCAGCGCCGCGAGCAGCTTTGTATTTTTAAACAAAAGATCACCCCTTTTCAACATAGTGTTTGAAAAGGGGCAGTTATATATTCTTTGAAAAAAATGAGAACAGGTCAGGAATCAAGATAATGCTTTACCATGACCTGGAGCAGCTCGTCGCGGTCGATATGGCGGATAAGGCTCCTTGCGTTGTTGTAGGTGGTTATGTATGTCGGGTCCTCCGAAAGTATATAACCGACCAACTGATTTATGGGATTGTAGCCTTTTTCCTTTAAAGCGGCGTAAACTGTGCTGAGTATTTCTTTCATTTCGTTTTCACGTTCGTCTTTCAGCGAAAACGGCATTGTTTTGTCGATCATTTGAAATCGTCCTTTCGTTCGTTAAGCGTTGCTTGAAACTATTATACACTCTTTTTCGGGAAAATACAATACTTTTAAGAGGAAAAATCACATTTTTTCTTTCGCCGCATTAAAATGTAAAAATTTTACTTTAAAAACAGTTCTCTCCATTTTACCTCGACAGGAAATAATTTTTTATAAAATTTATAAAATATACTCAAATAAGTATTGAATTTAGGAAAAAAATTTGTTATAATAAATATGATTTCACAAATCGGGGGGTATTTACCATGGCTGACTCTAAGAAACAACAAGCGTCAGAAAACGGCGATTTTAAAACGGTGCCGTTCGGCTTTGACAAAAACGAGGTTATGGCGTACATAGTCAACCATAACAAGAACAACAAAGCTCTGAGGGAAGAAAACGAGAGCCTAAAGCAGGAGATACAAAAGCTGAAGGAAACCGCGCCTCCCGAAGAGTTATATGCCGAGATAGAGAGCAAGAAAGCGGAGCTTACCAACCAGATCGCGGAAAACCGCAAGCAGGTATTTGAGGCGGAGCGCAAAGCGGCTCAGCTGGAAAAGGATCTTGCGGCGGTGCGGGAGGATAACGCGGAGCTGAGAAAAGAGTGCGAAACTCTCCGCAGCGCTCCTCAGGACAGCGGCGAGGCGGATAAATACAAGACGGAGCTGCAAAAGAGCGAGCAGGATCTCCGGCTCTATAAGGCAGAGTGCGACCGTCTGACCGACGAGTTCGACGCTTACAAGGCGGCTGCGGAAAAATACAGACAGGAGTCCGAAAGATACCGCGAGCAGACCGAGCGTTACATCGCCGATGAGGAAAATTACAAAAAGGGCGTTGAGGAGTACAAGTCCGACGTGGAAAAATACAAAGCGTCGGTCGAGGAGTACAAGGCTTCGGTAGAAAAGAGGATAGCCGACGCGGCGGCGACCTCCGTTTCGGTGCGGGAGAGCCGTCTTGAGGAGATAACCGCCAAGACAAATTCCGACGCGGACGCCGTGATAGCGGACGCTCGCGAGAAAGCCGCGAAGATAATAGAGTCCGCGCAGCTTTATGCCGCACAGGCGGTCAGCGCCGCGGACAGCTATAAAAATACGCTGACGGAGCAGTTGGATAAACGCGCCGCTGAAATTTCGGCGGAATCGGAGAACGTTGCGCCGACGGTAGACGTCAGCGCGGTGTTTGCCGCGCTCTCCGAGCAGCTTACCATTAAGCTGAACGAGGCGGTCAAGGAATCGGTGGAGCAGGCTGAGCAGGCCGCTAACGTTGAACAGGCGGTCACCGAGGCAAAGGAAAAGAAGCTCGCGGAGCAGGAAGAGGTAGCATCCGCAAGAGCCGCCATAGCGGAGCTGGCGGAGTTCGACTCCTCGCAGATAGAGGGCTATCAGCCTATGGAGGTAGAGCCTTATGCCTTTAAGCTGGAGCTTGACGCGACGGAACAGCCGACCGGCGTTTCCTTTGAAAACGATATAGACCTTACCGCGGAAATATCCGCCGACGCTCCCAAAGCGGTGGCGGCTCCCGCGCCTTTTGAAGAAGTCAAGATGCCGGAATCCACGGCAGTACCCGCAGAAGAACCTGCCGCTAAGACGGAGAACGCGGTTGCGGACAGCTTTGAAGATTTGTTGGCAGCACCCACGGCAGAATCTGTAGCAGAACCCGCCGCTAAGCAGGACGTTGCAGTTGATGATAGCTTTGCGGACTTGTTGGCAGCACCCACGGCAGAATCTGTGGCAGAACCTGCCGCTAAGCAGGACGTTGCAGTTGATGATAGCTTTGCGGACTTGTTGGCAGCACCTGCAGAAGAACCTGCCGCTAAGACGGAGGCCGCCGTTGATGACAGCTTTGCGGACTTGTTGGCAGCACCCACGGCAGAATCTGTAGCAGAACCTGCCGCTAAGACGGAGGCCGCCGTTGATGATAGCTTTGCGGACTTGTTGGCAGCACCCACGGCAGAATCTGTGGCAGAACCTGCCGCTAAGCAGGACGTTGCAGTTGATGATAGCTTTGCGGACTTGTTGGCAGCACCTACAACAGAACCTGTGGCAGAACCCGCCGCTAAGCAGGAGGTCACAGTCGATGACAGCTTTGCTGACTTGTTGGCGGCGCCTGTTCCCAAGCAGGAGGAAAATCCCGTAAATCAGACCGCGACGGTACCCGATGATTTTGCGTCGCTGCTTGCCGACCCCGCTCCCGTAGTGAGCACGGTCGATGAACCTTCGCAAACGCCCGCTAAGGCGAGCGAAGCGGATTACGGCGCTACCGCAAGCGATTTTTCGGATTTCAATATAAGAGCCAAAGAGCCGGAGCAGCCCGTAATGTCGGATAACGACTTTGCGTCGCTGCTCGCGGAGAAGCCGCCGGCAGATGATAAGCCGGAGGCGGCAAGCGACGATATATTCACACACATTGAAAAACTCAACGAGAGCGAGCCTATGGGCAACGCCGAGGAAGAATCGGCGAACGACCCGTGGAAAGAGCTTGAGGCGCAGTTGAACGGAGTGGAGCTCGATCCGCCGCCCTCGGCGTCAAGACCCGCTCCCGAACCTGAGCCTACCTTGCCGATGATGTCCACCAACGACGAAATGAACGGCAATACCGCGACTTACGACCCGTCGTGGGATTTTAAGCTGATGCAGGGCACGGGCGACGACGATAACGACGAGATGAGCAGCGACAATGTCGGATTTTTCGACCTTTGATGCTTGACGGGGTGAAGCTATGCAGTTAAACACGGCAGAACTTGCACAAGCGGCGCGCACGCTCAAAGCGGGCGATAAGGCGGAGCTTTCCGGCACGGTATATACCGCGCGCGACGCCGCGCATAAGCGCATAATGAGCATTATCCGAAACGGCGGGGAGCTTCCCTTTGATCTAAAGGGCGCGGCAGTCTATTACGCCGGACCTACCGCCGCAAAGGACGGAATGGTCATAGGCTCCTGCGGTCCGACCACTTCGGGGCGCATGGACGTATATGCGCCGGAGCTGCTGGACAGAGGTCTTGCCGCCATGATAGGAAAAGGCGAACGCAGTCAGGCGGTAAAGGACGCGATAGTCCGCAACGGCGCGGTGTACTTTTGCGCGATAGGCGGCGCGGGAGCGCTTGCCTGCCAATGTATTACCGAGTGCGAGGTGATAGCTTTCGAGGACTTGGGCTGCGAAAGCGTTAAAAGACTGACGTTTAAGAACTTTCCGCTGATAGTCGCGTCGGATTGTCACGGCGGCGATATTTTCAGCTCCGGCAGGGCAAAATACTGTAGGCTCTGACCGTCGGCGCGGGATATTTGATATTGACAAATTTGTCAAATAGTGATAAAATTATTCATACGGCATTTCGGCAGGTACGCCGATTTCTTTCGGAGGAAATATGTACGGCGCGGATTTTTCCGGTTTTACGGACGAGCAGCTTGCTTTGTGTGAAACGGACGGCAGCGAAAAAGAACTGGTAAGGCGTTATATGACGCCGGTCAGGGTAAAAGCGCAGAGAATGGCGAGATCCTGTCCCTACGCGGACGCGGAGGATCTGTTTTCCGAGGGGCTTATCGGGCTGCTCAAGGCGATACGCCGTTACGACGCGCGCAAGGGAGCGAGCTTTGCGACCTTTGCCGATGTGTGCGTTTCCAACAGCATAAAGACCGCGATAGCCAAACTGGCGCGCGGCGGCGATATGTCTAAGGAATACGATTTCGACTTTGACAAGCTGGTGGATATCACCGCTTCGACCGAGGACACCGTCATCGACAGGGAGCTTGACAACCGCCTTTACGAGCGGCTTGCCGCTATGCTCACCGAGAGAGAATTTGAGGTGCTGCGCCTTTATATGAGGCATTATTCCTATAAAAGCGCGGCGGAAAAACTGGGCACCGACGAAAAGTCGGTAGACAACGCTTTACAAAGGGCGAAAGCCAAGATAAAGCGAAATTTGGGGAAATAAAGCTGACTGCTTTATTATAATCATTACACGCGAACGCGTGAGAAAAATTGAGGTATTTCAAAATGTACGAGGACAAGACATTAAAGTGCAAGGAATGTGGCGCGGACTTTGTGTTCACCGCAGGCGAGCAGGAGTTTTACGCAGAGAACGGCTTTACTAACGAGCCAAAGAGATGTAAGGCTTGCCGCGACGCGAGAAAGAACGGCGGAAAGCGCGAGAAGTTCACCGCGGTATGTGCGGATTGCGGAGGGGAAGCGATAATCCCGTTCCAGCCGCGTGACGACCGCCCCGTTTATTGCAGCGCTTGCTTTGAAAAGAGAAAACAAAGCGAGGAAATGTAATATAATTATAGGGCAAGCCCTGTAATTTCGTATAACAAACAAAGCCCTGCCCGCCTAATGTTAGGCGGGCAGGGCTCAGCTTGTCGAAAAATCCTCCTTACGGTCGGATTTCCCGACAAGCTGAAAAAATCGGCAATACCGCATAAGCGATATTGCTCGATTTTTGCCGCGCTTTGCGCGGCTCTTATCAAACTTGAGGGTGAAAACCCTGATGGTTTTCCCCTCAAACTCCTCTTTCCTTCCGCTTTATATTGACCTTTTTCCTTCCGCTTTATATTGACCTTTTTCTACAGACAAAGCCCTGTCTCAGAATTTCGGCAGCTCGTCAAGGGTGATCACCTTGTCGCTGTTGAAAACGTTTTTTAGGTTGACCTTGTTGTTGTTGACGATGTAATCGGTATGCCATATCATGAACCATGACCAAATATCGCCGTCGTTTTCAAAGCGGGCGACGGGCGGAACGTTTCCGCATTCGTGGAACGTCAGCGGCTTATCCGCGTCGGTCACTTTGAGCAGTTTTTTCCATGCGTTTATGTTGGTGGTGTTGTCGTATGTGTCCGAGCCTATAACGTCGCAGTATTCATCGCCGGGATACCAACCGTTCTTTACTTCGCCGGAATATCCCAGCACCCATATAAGATTGTTCAGCTTGTATTCGTCGGTGAACTTATCGTACATCAGCCGCCACAGCTTTTTGAAGTTTTCCGCGCCGCCTTTGCCCCACCAGAACCACGCGCCGTCAAATTCATGGAACGGTCTCCAAAGCACGGTAACGCCCGCGCTTTGCAGCTGTTGGAGCGCCTTGGCGGCTTTGTCCCAGCTCGCCATCAGCTTATTGTATTCGGAGGTGCCCTCCTTGAGCAGCTTGGAGAAATTCGGATTGTCGTTGAGCGATTCGTTGTAGCCGCTGCTTACAACTCCCGTGTGCCAGCATATGGTGACAAGGCCGCCCTTTTTATCCCATTCTATGGCGCGGGAAACCACGCCGTCGAAATCGTTGTTCATAAAATCCAGACCGCGCATTGCCGGCAGCTTGCCGGTGGTGCGCTTTATGTAATCCATCTCATAATCCGGCGAGCCCATCCAGGTGGATTCCTGTTGACAGCTCAGCATCGTCTTGCCGAAATTCTCGCACAGGTAGGTATATATTTTCTTGGTCTTGGCGTCCGCGTTGGGGTTGGACAGCGCAAAGTCCGTAAGCGCCGGTACGGTCGGTTTGGGCTTTGTTGTAGTCGGCTTTTTGGTAGTTGCGGGCTTTGTGGTAGTCGGTTTTTTGGTAGTTGCGGGCTTTGTTGTAGCCGGCTTTTTGGTGGTCGCGGGCTTTGTTGTAGCCGGCTTTTTGGTAGTCGCGGGTTTTGTGGTAGACGGTTTTTCGGCAGTAGAGGACGGCGTCGAGCCCGACGTTTCGTCGGCAGGTCTGTCGACGGAGGACGCCGCCGTGGTCGTGGTTTCGGGCGGCTCGGAAGAAACGACGGAGGTGCCGCCGTTTGAGGAAGAGTCCGAACTCTCGTCGAGAGCGGACTGCGTTTCGGAGTTTAAACTTTCGGCGGCGGACTGCTCCGACTGCTCTGATTGTTCTAAACCGACGGAAGTTGTCGGCGCGTCGGCTTGGGGCTGACAGCCCGACGCCGTGGATATTATCACAGCCGCGCAGATAAGCGCGGAAAGTATGCGCAGTTTTTTCATAAATTTCCTCTCCGTATAAGTTAAAAAAGCCTCCGCCGTGTCGGCGGAACATCGTTAAGTCAATAATACCACATTTGCGGCGGATTTTCAATAGCTCTTTTAAATTTTAGGCAGGCAATAACTTCCTGTCGGTGCTTGACATTTTTACAAGATAGAGTTATAATAGTTCTTAATAGCGATTTAAAGAGAAAGCAGCGGAAAGGGTGAGAATATGGCGGCTGAAAAGATGACGGTCGCAAGGGCTATGGCAAAGGCTCTTAAAGCGGAGGGCATCACGACGGTGTTCGGGTATCCGGGCGCGGCTATCTGCCCGTTTTACGATGAGCTGTACAAAGAGGGGATACGCCATATTCTGGTGCGCCACGAGGTAAACGCGGGACATTCCGCCAGCGGATACGCCAGAATGACAGGCAGACCCGCCGTAGCGGTCGCGACTTCGGGACCGGGCGCGACCAATCTGATAACCGCGATAGCTACCGCGCATATGGACAGCATACCCATGGTGCTTATAACGGGACAGGTAAGCAGCGACATGATAGGCAGGGACGTTTTCCAAGAGGCGGATATAACCGGCGCGGCGGAGCCATTCGTAAAGCACAGCTATCTTGTAAAAGACCCCGAAGAGACCGCGACGGTGTTTAAAAACGCGTTTTACATCGCGGGCAGCGGCAGACCCGGCCCTGTGCTTATAGATATGCCTATGGACATACAAAAGGCGCAGATAGAATTTGAATATCCCGACAGTGTTAATATACGCTCCTACAAGCCCAATCTTGACGGCAACAAGCTCCAGATAAAGCGCGCCGCCGCAGCGATAGCCGCGAGCGAGCGCCCGCTCATCTGCGCGGGAGGCGGACTGTTTACCGCGAACGCCGCGGGACTTATGCGGGAGCTTGCCGAGCGCGCGAATATACCTGTAGTAAATACCATGATGGGGTTAAGCTCGATACCCGCGTCGCACCCGCTGTTTTTCGGCATGATAGGTATGCACGGGTGCAGAGCGGCAAACTATGCGATAAACAACTGCGATCTGCTGATACTGCTCGGAGCGAGAGTGGGCGACCGCGCCGTTACCGCGATAAACAGGCTGGAGGGCGCGACGGTCATACACATCGACGTAGACCCCGCCGAGATAGGCAAAAATCTGCCGGTGACCATACCCGTGGTGGGAGATCTTAAAAGGATACTTACCCAGCTTTTGCAGCAGGCGGAAAATTACGACCATTACGACTGGATACAGCGGCTGAACGGGGAAAAGGCTTCCGCCGAAAAGCCCCTGCAAAAGCCGAAAGACGGCTGTGTAAATCCCAAGGAGTTTATCACCATGCTCGGCAAAAGCCTGCCGGATAATTCGGTCATATGCGCCGACGTGGGTCAAAATCAGATATGGACCTGCGCGAATATAAATCTTGAAAACGGCAGACTTCTCACCTCGGGCGGAATGGGTACAATGGGATATTCCGTACCGGCGGCGCTCGGAGCAAAGGCGGCCGCTCCCGAAAAAGAGGTCATCGCGATATGCGGCGACGGCAGCTTTCAAATGCAGTTCATGGAGCTTGCGACCATGCGGCAGCACGGGATATTCGCCAAGGTGATAGTTATGGTCAACAATCGGCTCGGAATGGTGCGCGAGGTGCAGACCAACGCATACGGCGACCGTCAGACGGCGGTGGCGCTGGACGGAAGTCCCGACCTTATCAAGCTGGCGGACGCTTACGGCATACCCGCCGCGAGAGTGACGGATATTTCGCAGGCGCAAAGCGCGATAGACGCGCTGCTTGCCACAAAGGAAAGCTATCTCATAGAGGTCGTTGTTGACGAGAACGAAAAAACCATATTGTAATAAAGGAACGCTTATGAAACATACGATTTCGGTGCTTGTAGAAAATCACGCGGGCGTACTCGCAAGGGTCGCGGGACTGTTCGCACGCAGGGGGTTCAATATAGACAGCCTTGCGGTGGGCGTGACCGACGACGAGAAGATATCCCGAATAACCATAATCGCGGACGGAACAGACTATACGCTTGAGCAGATAGAAAAACAGCTAAACAAGCTGATAGACGTTATCAAGGTCAGACACTTCGACAGCCGAGAACTGCTTACGCGGGAACTGGTGCTTATCAAGATAGCCTGTCAGCCGTCGCAGCGGGCGGAGGTCATCGCGCTTGCGGAGATAGTCAAGGCGAAAATTTCCGACATCACCGTCAATACCATGACGCTGGAGCTTTCCGATTCGGTGGACAAGATAAAGAATTTTGAGGAGCTGCTGCGCCCGTACGGTATAAAAGAGGTAGTGCGCACCGGCTCGATAGCTATGCAAAAAGGCGGAGTTTCTATGAAACTTTAGAACCCCGGCTTAATATAAAAACGGCGTTTGCCGAAAAATAAAAAAGGAGATAGTAAAAATGGCAAAACTTTACCATCAGCAGGACTGCAATCTGTCGCTTCTCGACGGAAAGACCGTTGCGATAATCGGATACGGCAGTCAGGGACACGCACACGCGCTCAACTTAAAGGACAGCGGAGTCAACGTTATCGTGGGTCTGTATAACGGCTCAAAGTCATGGGCAAAGGCTGAGGCGGCAGGCTTTAAGGTTTACACCGCCGAGGAGGCGTCTAAGCTCGCGGACATCATCATGATACTTATAAATGATGAGAAGCAGGCTGATCTTTACAAGAACAGCATAGCGCCCAACCTTTCCGCGGGAAAAACTCTCGCGTTCGCGCACGGATTTAATATCCATTTCCAGCAGATAATCCCGCCCGCAGACGTTGACGTTATCATGGTAGCGCCCAAAGGACCCGGACACACCGTACGTTCCGAATACACCATCGGCAGAGGCGTGCCTTGTCTGGTAGCGGTACATCAGGACGCGACCGGCAGAGCGCTTGACATCGGTCTGGCTTATGCGGCAGGAATAGGCGGCTCAAGAGCAGGCGTACTGGAAACTACATTCAAGATGGAAACCGAGACCGACCTGTTCGGCGAGCAGTGCGTACTTTGCGGCGGCGTTACCGCGCTGATGAAAGCGGGATTTGAAACGCTGGTAGAGGCAGGCTACGACCCGCAGAACGCTTACTTCGAGTGCATACATGAAATGAAGCTGATAGTTGACCTTATCTACAAGGGCGGCTATAAAATGATGAGATACTCCATCTCCGATACCGCGGAATACGGCGATTATGAGATAGGCAAGAGAATAATCACCGAAGACACCAAAAAGGAAATGAAAAAGGTGCTTACCGAAATACAGGACGGTACTTTCGCGCGTAACTGGATAACCGAAAATAAAATGGGTCGTCCCCACTTCAACGCGACCAGACGTATCCAGGCGGAGCATCAGCTTGAGCAGGTCGGCAATGAGATAAGAAAGCTCTATTCGTGGAATGATGAGAGCAAGTCTATCGACGAGCTGGCAGACGCAAAGTTTGAAAATAAGTAAGTTCTTTTTTGGGGGCAGAGTTCTGTTTTTGGGGACTCCGTCCCCAAACCTCTGCTGGGGAGCGGGTCGCTCCCCAGACCCCTGACAGAATAATAAACTAAAGGAGCCCCGTAAAGAGGCTCCTTTAGTTTATTAAAATATAAGGACTGGAAACAATATGCCCTCAACAGAGATATGGAACGGAACGCCCAAAAAGGAACGAAACCGACAAAAAGCACAATCGTTTAGCCGTTCAAACTTAAGCATAGCAAGCGGGGCGAAGTCCCCGCTCTATTTTTAGTATTATCAGAGCTTTTACATCTGCGATTGATGGACCTTATTCTAATTTTGACCCTCCGTTGGCTCCTCCGAACGGACACCCTGGGAAGGGAAAGGCGACCTGCGGTTCCTTTCCCCCTTCCCTAGGTATAAGTTCCGCCGTTAGGCGGCACTTAATGCCTTCTCAAACCCTCCTACCTAACCCCTTTTCCGTCCCTTTTCCGACCGTAAAAGGGACACGCGCTACCTCTTATAATTCGTTTTGGGAACACTCACTTTGATGTTTTTGTGCCTTGTCCCTTGTTTTTTCTGATATTCCCGTCAAAAGGCGCGGCGTTAGTCTGCCATGCCGAGGTTTGACCGGCTGGACGGTAGTTCGATTTGTGGGTTTCGTTCCTTTTGGGACGTTTTCTCTCCGCTCTTTTATAATATGGTATGTAATCCGTTACATAAAATTGTACACCTTGCACATTTACATCCATGTCTATATAGAAATTTTCCATAAATTTTACGGATTTTATGAATTTTCTTCAAATTTGGGGTTGATTTTTACGGCTTGGTGTGATATCCTATATTTACAGAATAATCCGACGCAGTTCGGATCTCTGAAAAACGCAACCGCCGCGCAGACGGCGGACGGAAATAAAATTTTTAAGGAGGTAATTTCTCATGATTAAGAAATTACAGGCTCTCAGAGCTAAGAAGGGCTTTACGCTCGTCGAACTGATCGTAGTTATCGCTATCATCGGTATCCTTGCCGCTATACTTATTCCTATGATGATGGGTTATGTACAGCAGGCAAACATCACCTCCGCTGACCAGAACGCAGCAGCGCTCAAGCGTGAGGTAAATAACGTTCTTGCTACTCTCGAAACCAAGAACTGCACCGTGCTTGGTCCTACTACCGGCGCTAAAACATACGGCGTTATAGGTATTACTATCGGAGCCGGCACAGAAAATAAGTTTGGCGCAGAAGGTGCCGGCACGATCACTCTTACCGGTCTCACGATTGCAGGTAAAAATCCCAGCGGCGGCGAGTGGAGCGCAGATAGCAACAAAGCCGTTATCGAAGAGTTCAGAACCGTATTTGACACCAACCTCAAGGATATGGCAGGCGGCTACGGCATGGTATTCATGGAAGGTAATGCTCCCGTACAGGCTATCTGGTGCTCCGATGAAAGCACGATTTCTTCTATGACCGCTCCTATCACCGCTTGGGAAAAGGGCAACATAGGCGTTATCGGCGGTATCGTAGTTGGTACTAACGACAAGGTTCAGGCTGAGGGCTCCAGCGTAAGCAACGGCTGATAAACCTGTTAAATCCTAAAAAATTTAATCAAGCGTATTCGCCCCCGGCGCAAGTCGGGGGCGTTATGCGGTATAGGAGATGACATGATAAAAACGGTACGGGCGATAAGGCGCGAAAGGGGCTTTACACTGATCGAGCTGGTAGTGGTCATCGCCATTATCGGTATACTTGCGGCGATACTTATCCCGCTTATGATGGGGTATATTCAGTCCGCGAATGTGACCTCCGCCGACCAGAACGCCTCCGCCATACGCAACACCGTCGGTGTGGTGATAGCCCAGGTGCAGGCAAAGGGCTGCACGGTGACTACCACCGACACGGCGACGGTAAACGGCAGCACGGTCACCGCATCGTATATCGACGTGGCGATAGGCAGCGGGGACGATAAGTTTACCGTCACGCTCAGCGGTATCGAGCCGAAAGGCATAAAGCCGGAGGGCGGCGACTGGGAGAAGTCGGATCTTGTCGAAGTGCTGGACCGTGAATTTGAGACGAATCTCAAGGATATAGCGGCGGGACATTCCCGAATCTATCTGGAGGGGCAGGAGGCTCTGCAAGCGATATACTCCTCCGAGGAAAGCGCGGTCACCGCGTATGCCTCGCCGGTAGACGGCACGGCGTTCCCGAATACAAAGGGCGTCACCGCAAGCGGCGCTATCCTCGGCACAAACAACAAAGTTCAAACCGTGGCAAAGGATGGTTGATGATTTTTTGGGGGCTCCGCCCGTTTATGGGGGCTCTGCCCCGATTTTGTGACGAAGTCACCAAATCATCACCCCTGCTGGGGGAAATATTTTCCCCCAGACCCCCCTAAGATAACAAACCCTCCGATACCGTAAAGGTATCGGAGGGTTTGTATATTCCTACGGAATATGGAGAATATCACCCATAGCGGAGATTTAGGAACGGAACCAACAAAAAGCACTACCGTTTAGCCGTTCAAACCTAAGCATGGCAAGCGACCGCTGCGCCTTTTGACAGGAATATCAAAGAAAATAAGGGACAAGGCGAAAAAATAGCAAAGTGAGTGTTCCCAAAGCGAATTATAAGAGGAATAGCGTAGCCCTTTTACGGATGGAAAAGGGACGGAAAAGGTGGGGGCGGGAAGGAAAGTCCGAAAGGAAACCGTGGGGAGGGAAAGGAACCGCAGGTCGCCTTTCCCTTCCCAGGGTGTCCGTTCGGAGGAGCTAACGGAGGGTCAAAATTGGAATAAGGTCCATCAATCGCACTTGTAAAAGCTCTGATAATACTAAAAAATAGAGCGGGGACGAAGTCCCCAAAAAAGGATAGGAAATTTAAGGATTTTTAATAAATCTGTTGCTTTTTTTCTCCAAGTGTGCTATAATATTTCTAAACTGTGTACACCGTGTACTTCGCATTTTTGCGAGAAAGGAAAATATTATGGAAAATAAAGATACTCCGATACAGGAAAACTGGCAGCAGGTAATGCAGGAGTTCGCCGATGAGCCGCAGCAGCCGAACGCACAGCAGCCGCAGCAGTACGCACAGCAGCCGCAGCAGTACGCTCAGCAGCCGCAGCAGTATGCTCAACAGCCGCAGCAGTATGCTCAGCAGCCGCAGCAGTACGCGCAACAGCCGCAGCAGTACGCTCAGCAGCCGCAGCAGTATGCTCAACAGCCGCAGCAGTATGCACAGCAGCAGTATCAGTACGCTCAGCAGCCTATGGGCGTGCCGCAGTATAACGCGTCGTCTTTTACGGTAGTTCCGATAAAGAAAAAGAGCAAAGCTCCGCTTATTGTACTTATAATAATCTTGGCGGCGGCGCTTATTGCGGGCGGAATATTCCTGTTCTTCCACTTTTTCCGCGGCGACGGCGGATACGAGAAGATGGAGAGAGGCTTTTTTGCCGGAGTCGGCGATAAGGTAGGGACTGCCATGGAGTCGGCGGAAAGCGCTGTTTCGTCCGGCAAGGGCGGCTGGAAATTCAACGCTGCGCTTGATGCGGGCGAGAATTATGCAAATACCGTGCTTGACGGCGAGCTTTACTATGACGAGCAGGGCAATGTGCATTTTGAGGCAAAGCTGAAAGCGAACGATGACGAATATCTGAGCATTTACGCATGGCAGAAAGACGGCAAGTTCATCATGCAGATACCCGAGCTGTCCGATATGTACATCACAAATTCCGAGTCGGGCGCGACGGGTTCTCAGCTTGCGACGGGGCTTGACGGTTACGTTACCGAGCCGCTGATGTTCGATACGGCATCTTTCGGCAGCTATGGTTCCAACTCATACAATCTTATTTTAACGATGATGCAAAATCTTTTGGGCGAAATTGACAATGAAACGCTCGAAAGAATAACAAATATCCTTTTGGATTCCTACTTTGAAATATTTACCGGCGAGGACGAAAAGAGCGCTGATTTGACTGTAGGTGAGAACGTCATACATTGCAAGTCGATAACGGTGAAATTCACCTATGAGAAGTTATTTAAATTTCTGTCTTCCTTACTTGATAAACTGTCCAACGACAGCGTGATAAAGGGCTTGCTGCAAGACGCGGGCGTTCTTGATACCGTTATTGACACCAAGAGCCGTTTTGACGACGTTATCAACCAGCTTGACAGCGACACGCTCGCTACGGAGCTGCTCAACATGGTGGTTTACTATGACAACAACGAGGTCATAGGCAGAGCGATAAACATGAACGGACAGGAGTCCATAAAGTTAGTACATCAGATAAACGACGAGCAGATAAACCTTGCGCTTAGCGCGGGCGGCGCGGAGGCTTATTTTACCGGCAAAAAGAACGGCGAAATGTACGACGTTACCGCCGGAGCGACCCGCGACGGCTCCGCGGTGTTCACCGGCAAGGGCAGCTTTAAGTACAGCGATACCGCGTTCTCCGGCTCGTTCGACCTTGACATACCGTCAAGCGGAACGTATACCGTTACGTTAGACAGCCTTAACGAGAACGACAAGATGACTGTAAACGCCGAATTCAGCTTAAACGGTCAAAAGGCGGGCGCTCTTTCCATGGATTGCGAACCGACCGAATTTAAAGAAATCGTAATGCCGCAAAACGACGCTTCCAACACGGTAAGCACGAAAGAGCCTTACTCCGACGCTTATCAGCAGTATGTGCAGGATATTGCGAACAGCCTTTCCAAGCTGCGCGATAAAATATCCGGTCTTCCCAAAGCGGACGTTTTCGGAACGATGATATATTATTCGTTATCCGGCATGGGCGGCTATGATACGGATTACGATTACGATTACGACTCTGATTACGATTCGGATTATGATTATGACTTCGACTCTGATTACGATTCGGACTATGAACAGCAGGAAGAAGTCACCTACGCCGACTATGACGCGTCAATGCTCAAGCTGGCGACAAACGTTGCTTTTTCCGATATTGAAACACAGGGTGGCGAAGTGTCCGGTCCTGCCGAGGGCGGTACGACCTATGGCATTATAGGTATTGCTATCGGAGACGGTACAGAAAACAAGTACGGCTCGGAGGGCAACGGTTCTATCACTTTGTCCAACATCACCGTTACGGGTAAAAATCCCAGCGGCGGCGAGTGGAGCGCGGACAACAATAAAGCCGTTATCGAGGAGTTCAGGAAATGTCTGGATACCAATTTCCAAAGCCTTGACGGCGGGTACGGTTTGATATTTATTCAGGGCAAAAACATTGTACAGGCTATCTGGTGCTCCGATGCAAATACCGTTAAAAATATGACCGCTCCTATCACCGCTTGGGAGCAAGATAGCGTGGGCGTTATCAACGGTGTTGCAGTAGGAACCGACGAAAAAGTTTACACCGAGTCTTTCAGCTTGACAAACGCCTGATAAGCGGCTATACATTCAATATTATAAACTATCCTCCCTCTCGGCGTAAGCCGAGAGGGAGGATAGTTATTTAACGCTTTGCCCGCCGAACGGGGTTTCGTTTTTATTGAGCGGGTTTTTGCTTTGTAAACATTTTCAAAGCCTTTTTTGCCGCCGTTGCCGCGAGGTATGCCAGCACGACGCTCACCGCGTCCTTTATAAGGTAAGGCACGGACGCCGTAAGAATACCCTGTATCGGGTCTGCTCCCGTCACTAAGATGAACTGCGCCGCTCCCAGCACATGGCAGACTGCCAGCCCCGCGATACCGCAGGCGATTTTCAGCACGGGATTTTTTACCGCCGCTCCGCAAAGCGCCGCCATGACGATAAATCCAAAGATAAAGCCGCCGGTAGGACCTATCAGCGAAGCTATCCCGCCTTTAAATCCGGCAAATACCGGCACGCCGACAGCGCCTATCGCGATATAAACCGTTACCGACGCCGCTCCTTTAGCCGAGCCGAGGAAGTAACCGCACAGCGCCGCGGCGAACGTTTGCAGCGTTATAGGCACTCCTGCGGGAGTAGGCACGGAGATCTGCGACAATATCGCCGTTATCGCCGCAAACATGGCGCAAAGCACCATTGCGTTTATTTTTTCTTTGTTTGTTTTCATCATATCTCCTCCTTGTTTTGCGCATATCACTGCGCCTTTTAAATTTTACCACAAACCCGATAAAAAGTCAATCGGGCATAATGTTTAAGCTATTGACTTTTTTTTAACGATATAGTATACTTATAATGAATAGGTATATATCTATGTTTGAGGGGGATAGGAATGAGCAAGCGTGTTTTGTTTGTAGCGTCTGTTGTAAAAAAGCATATTTTGCAATTTCATATCCCGTATTTAAAGTGGTTCAAGGATAACGGCTACACCGTCGAGGTATGCGCGGGGAACGATTTCGACCGAGGCGAGAAGATAGCGATACCGTATTGCGACAAGTATTATGCGGTGCCGTTTTACCGCTCTCCGTTCGCGGTAAAAAACCTTTCCTCCTACAAGGCGGTAAAGCGGCTCGTGGAGAAGAACGATTACGAGCTTATCCATTTTCACACGCCGGTTGCCGCCGCTATCGGCAGGCTGGCGGTGAAGAAAAAACACAAGGCGGGCACGACGGTGATGTATACCGCCCACGGCTTTCATTTTTACAAGGGCGCGCCCAAGGTAAATAAGCTGTATTACTTTGTGGAAAAATACATGGTGCGTCATACCGACGCGCTGATAACCATAAATTCCGAGGATCACGCGGTCGCGTGCGATATATGCAAGGGGAAAGGCTGCCGACCGTTTTTGATACCGGGTATCGGAGCGCAGCTCGAACAGGTAGCGGGAGGCGACCGTGAAGCGATACGCGCGGAGTTCGGCATACCGTCCGACGTGTTTTTGCTGATGTCAAATTCCGAGATAAACGCAAATAAGAACGTCGAGCTTTCGGTACGCGCCGCAGCCGAGATAAAAGGCGTATACCTTTTGGTGTGCGGCAACGGCAGCAAGCTGGAAAGCTGCAAGGCTTTAGCTGACGAGTTGGGAGCGGCGGACCGCATAATATTCGCGGGGTACAGATACGACGCTAAAAAGCTGCTTTCGGCGGCGGACGCGTTTATCTTTCCCAGTCACAGAGAGGGACTGGGACTTGCCGCGATAGAGGCGATGGCGGCGGGACTGCCGCTGATAGCCGCCGCAAACCGCGGCACGCTGGAATATTCCGTGGACGGCGTAAACGCGCTGCTTTACGACCCGGAAGACTATATGGGCTTTTGCGGCGCTATACGCAAGCTGAGCGACGACAGGGAGCTGTGCCGTATCATGGGTGAGAACGGCAGGCGCACCGCCGCGAGATATGACCTGAAACACGCCGTTTCTTCCATGACGGCGATTTATGAAACTATGCTCACGGAGCATGAAGGAGAAAAACAGACTGAGGTCTGCTGATCGGACGGGGATAGATTGAACAGGAAATACGAGGCTGTACTGGACCGAATACCCGAACTGAGAACGGCGGCGGAATACGCGCTCGGTCGGGCGGAAAAGAACGATACCTTTACACGGACTGCGGCGTATGTTGTCGCGCCTGTGCTTTTTTGCTATGTCGATTTTATTCTGTCCGAGGCGAAAAAGCAGGGAATAAAGAGAATTTATTTTCTTGCAAGAGACGGTTATATCATGAATATCATAGCGCGGGAAATGTGCTTACACGGCGGTTACGATATAGACTGCCGGTATCTGTACTGCTCGCGCTATTCTCTTAAAAACGCGCTGTATTATCTTTGCGATACTCCCGAAAAAGCGGAGGAGAGTGGGATATTCGGCAGGTGCGCGAGGCAGTCGGCGTCAAATACGCTGCTGCGCGGAGGTTTTGACAAGGAGCAAAGAAAAGAGATATACCGCGATATAGGGTTTGAGGGCAGCGAGGAAAAGCAAATGACCGACGCCGAGCATTACGATTTTTGCGGCAGACTTAAAAAAAGCGAGGTGTTTTTTCGGCTGCTGCGGGAAAATTCGGCGGAAAAATACGAAGTGATACAGGAATATTTCCGACAGGAGGGGCTGTTTGAGGACCTGCCGTATGCGCTGGCGGACAGCGGCTGGCTCGGCTCGATACAAAGCGCTTTTGAGCGGCTTACCGAGGACAGGAGAGCGACGGACAGGGTGCAGGGCTTTTACTTCGGCCTTTTCCGCAGGCTGGAGAAAGGAAGATACCGTTCTTTTCTCTTTTCGGGAGAGGACGCGCATAAGGTAGTGCCGAGGTTTTGCAACAATCTGTTTGAGTGCTTTTGCTCCGCTCCGCACGGAATGACGGTAGGATATAAAAGAGAGGACGGCAGGATATTGCCGGTGACCGGCAAGGTAAAAGAACGCTCCGTCGAGCTTGCCGAGATACAATGCGCCGTGGCGCGGGATTTTGCCGTGAATTGCGCTGTCCATGCAGGCAAAATTGATACAGACAGAGCACGCGTCGTCTGCAAAAAGCTGCTTTTCGCCCTTATGTACAAGCCTGCCGCCGATGAGGTAAAGGCGTTGTCGGAATTTATGTTCTGCGACGATTCCACCGAAAAGATACTGGAGCCGCTTGCGGAAAAATGCGAAAAGGACAGCCTAAAAAGCCTGCTTATCTGGCGCAGAATTATCAACCGCATACGGGGCAGGCAGATATACCCCGATAAGGGGCTGTACTGGCTTTACGGTACGATAGAGCTGTCGGACGTAAGATTTAAGGGCGTTTATCGGCTCAGCGTCAGGTGTTGGGAAAAGCTGCGGCTTTTGCGGGAAAAGAGGACGATATGCCGCTGATCTCGGTGATAATGGGGGTGTACAACAGCGATCCGGAGATGCTGAAAAAATCGGTAAATTCGGTGCTGCAACAGACGCTGGGAGATTTTGAGCTTATCATATGCGACGACAACAGCGAAAGCGGCAAGCTGGATTTTCTTCCGAAGGACGAAAGGATAAAGCTGCTTTCCTCCGGCAAAAACAAAGGGCTTGCGCGCAGCCTTAATCTTTGTATCGAGGCGGCGAGCGGAAAGTATATAGCGCGGCAGGACGACGACGACTGGTCCGCTCCCGACCGCTTTGAAAAGCAGGCGGCGTTTCTCAGCGAGAGAAAGGACATAGCGTTTGTCGGCAGCGACTGCGCTTTGTTCGACAGCGGCGGAGAGGTACACGGAGAAAGGAAAATGCCCGCCGAGGTAAATAAAAACGATTTTCTGTTCAATTCTCCGTTTATACACGGCAGCGTGATGTTCCGTCGGGAGGTATTCGACAGGTGCAGATACCGCACGATAGGAAAAACCAAAAAATACGAGGATTACGACCTGTTCATGAGGCTGTACGCGGCGGGCTTTAAGGCGGCGAATATAAACGAACCGCTGTATTATTTCTATTACGATACCAAGCTGCGCTCCGTTTCTTTCAGCATGAGAGTGGACGAGTACAAGGTACGCATGAACGGCTTTAAAAAGCTGGGGCTGCTGCCCAAAGGCTATTTTCACGCCTTAAAGC
The DNA here is from genome assembly GCA_947623915.1 of uncultured Ruminiclostridium sp. GTDB lineage: Bacteria > Bacillota > Clostridia > Oscillospirales > Ruminococcaceae > Ruminiclostridium_E. The sequence continues at coordinate 2,646 of CANQIB010000020.1, read as the reverse complement.
CGTTGGTGCTGGGATTGATGCCGGACAGGCTGCAAATGAGATTGAAAAAGACGTTCAACAAGGTTTAAAGCAGGGGTCAAAATGGGATTAAAGCTGAAAATATACAATGTTCTTGTGAACCGTCACAGGACGATAAAATATAAATATGAGGCTTACATCGCCATGTCGGGAGGAAAAGGCGGCATAAAGGCGTGGATGTATCTTTTGCGCCTGAATTTCGGATATTATATATTGCATGAACGCGGCTGCGAGATAAAAAGACCCAAGCAAAAGCTGACGCTCCTGCCGAGCGAGAGCGCGTTTTTTTCCGAAAAGATATGCCCCGCCGAGGAGCTTGCCGAGCGGCTGTCGGGATACGGCTGCGTGTCCTTTGATATATTCGATACCCTTGTGTTTCGCCGTACCGCCAAGCCGACCGACGTTTTCTACTTCGTCGGGGAAAAGCTGGGTAGGCTCGATTTTCGCCGTTTGAGGATAGAGGCGGAAAAAAAGGCGCGGGAGATAAAGCATAAACAGACCGGCAGCTATGAGGTCGATATTTACGATATTGCGCGCAGGCTGTCCGTGGTCACGGGAATATCGGAAGAAAAGCTGATACAAACGGAGTTGGAAACGGAACAGGCTTTCTGCTTTGCAAATCCGTATATGAAACGGGTGTGGGAGATACTTACCGAAAGAGGTATAAAGCCGGTCATACTTAGCGATATGTACCTGCCCGCAGATATGCTTGAAAAGCTGTTGGTATCCTGCGGATATTCCGGCTGGGGGGAGCTGTCGGTATCCTGCGAAAGCGGACGCTCCAAATATGACGGGGGAACATATCGGCTACTGAAAGAAAAACACCCCGCCGACAGCTATATCCATGTCGGGGACAATAGGATCTCGGACGTGGAGAAAGCCCGTAAAGAGGGGATAGAGGCGGTTTTAAGCGTCGATCCGAACGGCGGTTCGGGAAAATACCGCACCTCGGATATGTCGCCCGTCACAGGCTCGGTTTGGGCGGGTACGGTAAACGCCCGTCTGCACAGCGGCGAAAAGGTGTACGACAAATATTACGAGCTGGGATATGTTTACGGCGGGCTGTTGATATACGGCTACTGCAATTTCATCAATAATTACGCAAAAGAGAAAAACATCGACAGGATTTTTTTTCTTTCGCGTGACGGATATATCGTAAAAGAGATATATGACGGGTATTTCGGGGAGTTCCAGTCGGAATACGTCTACTGGTCGCGTGCTGTGGGTTCTGTCACATCTTTTGACGGTTTTCCGTTTGATTTTGTTGAAAAATATATATTGCAAAAAGTATCGACGTGTGCTATAATAAAAGATATTGTGGAAGAGTGCGGATTATCGGCGCTTTCTGACGAGATAGGCGAGCGGCTTGACGCGAGGTTTGACAATGCCGCGGCGGGCAGACTTGCCGAATGGGTGTACGCCAACAAGGCTAAAGTTGCGGCCGCACTTTCGTCGGAAAAAGCCGCCGCTAAGCAGTACATCGCCGAAAAGCTGGGCGACGCCGAGCGTATCCTGACGGTAGACTGCGGCTGGGCGGGCAGCGGGCATTTTTCGGTAAGCGAGCTGATAAAGGAGATAGCTCCTCTGTCAAAGACATACGGCGCGCTTTGCGGGACGAACAACGCTTTTCATATTTATCCCGACGTGTCCGACGCGTTCCTTACCGACGACAGCCTCAGAGCGTATTGTTTCTCATCGTCGCACGACCGCGATCTGTTCGAGTTCCATTCTCCGAGCCTGCGCCACAATTTGTATTTTGAAATGCTGTTCAGCAGCGAGGAGGGGTCGCTGCTGCGCTTTGATATGTCCGACAACGGACCTGTCCCGATATTGAGCGATAACCCGAATAAAGAATACGTTCGCCTGATACATGACGGAATAAGGCGGTTTGCCGCCGATTATTCCGCGACGGGCACGGAATTTTTAAAAAACGTCAGCGGACGCGACGCATATGCACCCTTTAAAAGCGCGGCGGAAAACGGTCTGTTTGAACGTTACGGCGAATATCGGTTCGAGGAGCTTACAATGAAGAGGAGATGACAAAATGGCGGATAACTTTAATATAGATGATATACTTGCGGAGTACGCGGGCGGTAAAAACAAAAGCGACGCTCCGAGCAAACCGCCGGAGAAAAAGAGCGCCCCTGCGCCAAAGTCGCAGGGCATAAGTCCTACTTCCATACTTTATTCTTTGGACAGAAAAAAAGAGGCGGACAAGGCTGCCGCCGAAAAAAAGCCTGCCGCGCCGACGGCACAGCGCCCTGCAAATCAGCCGCGCCCTGCCGCGCCTAGCGGCGAAAGACCGCGCAGACCCCGTCCGGAGGGTGCAGCTCCGAACGGCGAAAGACCGCGCAGACCCCGCCCGGAAGGTACAGCTCCGAACGGAGAAAGACCGCGCAGACCCCGTCCGGAGGGTGCAGCTCCGAACGGCGAAAGACCGCGCAGACCCCGCCCCGAGGGCACAGCTCCGAGCGGCGAAAGACCGCGCAGACCCCGTCCGGAGGGTACAGCCCCGAACGGCGAACACCCGCGCAGACCCCGCCCCGAGGGCACAGCTCCTAGCGGCGAAAGACCTCGCAGACCCCGTCCGGAGGGTACAGCTCCTAGCGGCGAAAGACCTCGCAGACC
>CANQIB010000019.1 GCA_947623915.1 uncultured Ruminiclostridium sp. | reverse complement strand
ACAGCTCCTAGCGGCGAAAGACCTCGCAGACCCCGTCCGGAGGGTACAGCTCCTAGCGGCGAAAGACCTCGCAGACCTCGTCCGGAGGGTGCAGCTCCGAACGGAGAAAGACCGCGCAGACCTCGCCCCGATGGGGCAAGAGCCGGCGCTGCCGCGGCGGCTTTACCTAAACAGTCAAAGATAGTCATAAGGGACGGAATGACTTTTAAGGATAAGGTAAAGCAGTACCGTTTTCTGTTTGAGGAGCTTACCAAGCGCGATTTTAAGAAAAAATACAAGCGTACGTTGCTGGGCATTTTTTGGAGCGTGCTGTCGCCGTTCATGAACTTCCTTATCTATCTGTTCGTGTTCACTTTCCTGTTCCGCAGGAATATACCGCATTTCTCAACATATATAATGACCGGCACGCTGATATATTCTTTCTTTGTCACATCTACCAACGCCGGTATGGTTTCTATGTTTGCGAATTCCGGAGTGATCTCCAAGATAAGAGTGCCTAAGACCATTTTCCTGCTTTCATCCAACGTCGCCTGCATCTTTAACTTTTTGCTGACGCTGGTGGTGTACTTTGTATTTGTTGCGGTGGACGGACTGCCGTTCGGTCCGCATATGCTGTTGATAATATATCCGATAGTCTGTATGACGGTGTTCAATATCGGAGTGGGATATATTTTATCTACTTTGTTTGTCTTTTTCCGAGATATCCAGTATCTGTACGGTATATTTACGCAGCTTTTGATGTTCGTATCGGCGATATTCTATACCGCCGACAGCTTCCCCGAAAACTTGCAGATAATTTTTGCGATAAACCCGATATACCGCTATATCACTTATGTAAGACAGGTGATAATAGACGGCATCGTACCCGACCTTTCCTCGCATCTTTTCTGCTTCGGAGCGGCGGCGATAGTGTTCGCGCTGGGATATTTCATACACAAAAAGACAGAGCAGAAATTTGTATACTACTTCTGACGGATAGGAGCAAAAAATGATCATAAAGGTAAAAAACGTTTCTATCAAATACAAATCCGGAAATTTTCGCGATATCGGACTTAAAGAATATGTGGTGCGCAAAATAAAAGGCACTCTCACCATGACGGAATTTCTTGCGGTGGACAATGTTTCCTTTTCTTTGGAAAAGGGCGATTTTCTCGGCATAATCGGCACGAACGGCGCGGGAAAATCCACGCTGTTAAAGGTGTTGTCAGGCGTAATGCGTCCCTCCAGCGGTACCGTTGTCGTAAACGGCAAGGTCGCCGCGCTTTTGGAGCTAGGCACCGGCTTTGACGGCGATCTTTCGCTGAAAGAAAATATATATTTAAGAGGAGCTATCCTCGGCTATACCAGAGAATTTATCAATTCCAAATATCAGGAGATATTGGATTACGCGGAGCTTTCGGAATATAAGGACAGACTGTTCAAGCAGCTTTCTTCGGGAATGAGGAGCCGTCTGGCGTTTGCCATATCCTGCCTTGTTGAGCCGGAGATACTTATAATCGACGAGGTTTTGGCGGTAGGCGACGGCGCGTTCAGAGTAAAGAGCGAGGCTACCATGAACGAGATAATCAAAAAGGGGAGCGCCACGATACTGGTTTCCCACTCGATACCGCAGGTAAGAAGAATGTGCAACAAGGTGCTATGGCTGGATAAGGGAAAGCAGATAGCTTTCGGAGACCCCAAGACCGTCTGCGATAAGTATGAAAAATATCTCCAGACCGTTGCCAACCTGCAAAAGAGAGGATAAAAATGGCGGTTTTTCTGGTAGATTTCGAGAACGTAAAGTCGGACGGGCTGGTAGGCGTGGAGCGTTTGGGAAAAGACGACCGTGTGTATATTTTTTACAGCGACCACGCAAATTCCATGACCTTTTCCATGTATCACGATCTTGTGAGGACGCAGGCGAACGTTTACACCGTGAAAGCGGTCACCGGCACAAAAAACGCTTTGGATTTTCAGCTTGTGTCATACTTGGGATATATGATAAACGGAGAGCCGGACGCAGTATATTTTATAATTTCCGCCGACAGGGGATTTGAGACCGTCGCGCGGTTCTGGAGGGAAAAACAGGCGGACGTAGACGTTGCGGCAGGCATAGGCGCGGCGATAGACGGCGCGGCTTGTGACAGGATCTCCTCCGAGGTGGGAAAGGTGATAACCGATACCGAGGAGCGGGATTTTGTGATAAAGTGCATACGCGAGCTTTCCACCAAGACGGGAATAAACAATCGTATCGCAAAAAAATACGGCACAACGCGTGCCGGAGAGATATACAGACTTATCAAGCCGCTTATAAAGAATAAAAAAGGATGACCCGTATGATTCGCGGGTCGCAGTCTGTAGAAAAAGGTCAATATAACTTAGGCAAGATTTCCCCCGCCGCGTATAGCGGCGGGGGAAATTTCGTAATCAGCAGGTGGACACAATCCTCCTGCTGATTACCAAGTGCGGCGGCTGCCGCACCTTGCCACGTTGAATGACGGGGCAAGCCCCTTATTGAAAGCGGAAGGAAAGAGTTGAGTTTAAAACTGTCCGCCTTCGGCGGAAAGTTTGAATGAGAAAACTGTCCGCCGTTCGGCGGAAAGTTCACGGGGAAAACCATCAGGGTTTTCACCCTCAAGTTTGATAAGAGCCGCGCAAAGCAGGCGGCAGCAACCAATTTTTAAAGCATTAAAAATGGGTTAATCGAGCTAGACTGCTTAAGCAGTCTAGCCGATTTTTTCAGCTTGTCGAAAAATCCGACCGTAGGGAGGGTTTTTCGACAAGCTGTGACCCGCATGATCGCGGGTCGTTTCTATTTACCGTCAAGCGCGCGTTTTCGCTCTTTCCAGTCGGGCATGACCTCGGCAAGACAGTCATAAAATCGCTTTGAGTGGTCGGGGTGGATAAAATGGGTAAGCTCATGCGCCACCACATATTCCACGCATTTAACAGGCTCGCTTATCAGAGAAAGGCTGAAAGTTACGGTATGCTTTTGAGGTATGCAGCTTCCCCAGCGGGAGCGCATACGGCGCACCTTTATTGTCGGGAAAGTCACACCCCTGCTTTCATAAAACGGGAAAAATTTGCGGCAAAGCTGCTCCGTTGTTTTTAAAAGCTCCCGACCGAAAAGCCCGTCCAGCAGCTTTTGCTTTTTTTCAAGGGTGTTTTCGGTAACGGTAAGTATGATAACGTCGCCGAAAAACTCGGCGTTGTCTTTATCTCCGTATATCACCGCCAGCCGTTTTGGCTTGCCAAACACATTGTAGCTTTCCCCGCTTTCCGGCGTTTTTTCGGCGGGATGAGGGGAGGCTTTGAACTTCTCCAGCGTTTTCAGGATAAACTCCGCCCGCGAAAGCACAAAGCCGTCGACGTAGCCGGACGGTACCGCGCGGGAAGCGGATACGGTCACGGTAAGGTCGCGCTTTATACGCAGGTTTATATTTTTTACTTTCTTGCGTTCCAGCTCGTAATTTATCGCTTTTTCGCCGAAAAATACCGTTCTGAGCATATTCTCGCCTCCCGAATAATTCTAACCCCTCGCGGGTGAGATTGTCAAGAAAAATTTGTTAGTGATATTATCCAACTTGCGGTGAACTTAATTGTACATTCTGAATAAAAATCTGAAAATCCTATTGAAAAAGCGGCAAAAAAGGTGCATAATACTCTATGTAAACCATTTCACACATTATACGCCGACTGCGGAAATTTCCGCATATGCTTTTTCGGCAAAGGCATAAACAAACGAAAGGAACGATGACATGAAAGCAAAAAGACTTACGGCGCTGATACTGGCGGCTTTTACCGCAATAACGGCGGCGGGCTGCTCGGATAATACCGACACCTCCGATATTCCCGAAGAAAGCTCCGGCGCAGTCACCGAAAGCGGTGACGGCAGCTCCGAAACGCAAACGGGACCCACGCCTCAGTCCGAATGGACATTCAGCCAGGCGGCAATGGGCGGCGGCGGATTTGTGAGCGGAGTATTTGCGACCGAGGAAGAGGGCTTGTTTTACGCGAGGACGGACGTCGGGGGAGCTTACCGTTACGACAAGGAGGCGGGTAAATGGAAGTCGCTTTCCTACTGGGTGAGCGAGGACGACCGCGGATTGCTGGGTATAGACGGGCTGGCGTTCGACGACGAACACCCGAACAAGCTGTATCTGCTCGCGGGTACGGAATATTTCAGCAACGGCAAGACCTGTCTGCTTATTTCCGAGGATTACGGAGATACCTTTGAAACGGTGGATCTTACCGAGCTTATCAAGGTACACGGCAACGGAATGGGACGCGGCAACGGGGAGCGTATAGCCGTCGATCCCTCAAACAGCGACATAATATATATAGGCGGACGCACCGGCGGAATGATAAAATCCACCGACGGCGGCAAGACCTTTACATCGTTGGATATGGGGACAAACACCTCTACCTCGAACGGCAACGGGATATGCAGTATAGTTATCGACCCCGAATCGGGCGATGAAAACGGCTGTACCACTCTGTACGCCGCAGTTTCCCGCATACAGGAGGATAATCTTTACTGCTCCACCGACGCGGGCGCTACCTGGAAGCCCGTCGAGGGCGCACCGCTCGGCATAATGGTGCAGCGTATGAAGTACCGTCCCGACGGTAAGATAATGATAACCTATGCCGATACCGAAGGCCCGTGGAACAACAACCGCACGAGCGGCAGAGTTATGCTGCTCGATCCCGCCGACGGCACGATGGAGGATATATCCCCCGCGAAAAAGACGTTCGGCGACGTGGTGTGCGATCCTACCGACCCGAATAAGATGGTAGCCTGCACGGAAAACATATATGTTCTTCAGCCCAACGGCGCATACGGCGATGAGTTTTACGTTACCACCGACGGCGGAAAGAACTGGAAGCTGCTTAACGACGTAATGACCATGTCGGACGGCGGGATAGAGTGGATAAACACGGCGTCTATGCATTGGTGCAGCTCAATGTGCATAGACCCCAACGACCCTAACAGGATAATGGTGGTATCCGGCAACGGAATATTCGCCTGCGACAATATCTGGGACGAAAAGCCGGAATTTTATTTCAATTCCAAGGGAATAGAGGAGACCGTACCGCTGGAGATGGTCAGCATAAAGGGCGGAAAGCTGATAACCGCGATAGGCGATTATGACGGCTTTGCGCAGGACGACGCCTCCGAGTACGGAACGGTACACAGCAGCGTGGCGGGCTCTATGCAGAGCATCGCGGCTGCGGCTCAGGCAAAGGACGTATGGGTAAAATGCGGAGGCGACAGCAGCACTCCCGGACTGTGGTACACCGAGGACGCGGGCGCAACGTGGGTGAACGTAAGGAAATCCCCCGTTGAAACCTCCAACATCGCATACGGCGGCTGCGTGGCAGTCTCTCCCGACGGTTCGGTAATATACTGGGCGCCGGAAAACGGCACGGGCGTTTACTACACCTCCGACAGGGGCAAGACCTGGGCGCAAAGCGAGGGCAGCTTCGGCATAAAGAGAATGGTATGCGATCCTGTAAATCCCGATTATATCTATGCCTCCAGCTCGGGAACGTTCTATGTAAGCTCGGACGGCGGCAAGAGTTTTGAGGCAAACCGCGAGCTTGCGGTGTTTACCCTTACAAGACCGATAGTTGAGCCCGACACCGAGGGTAAGGTATATTACGCGGCTATGGGACTTCAGGTATCGGAGGATCACGGCAAAACGTTCAAAAGACTGGACAGCGTTGCGGGCTGCCTTGCGGTAGGACTCGGCAAAGGCAAGACCGACGACGATCCTTACACGATATTCATTTGGGGCAGACCCGATTCCGAAGATGAGCTGGGACTTTACTGGTCGCAGGACGAGGGCGCTACATGGGAGCGGATAAACGACGATCAGCACCAGTTCGGCGGCCCCGGCAACGGCAATTTCGTTTACGGCGACTTTAACGTATACGGAAGATGTTATATGAGTACCGTCGGCTTGGGACTGGTTTACGGAGATCTTGTACAGTAAAAACGAATAAAAAGTCACCCCGACGCGGCGATTATCGCCGCGTCGGGGTGATTTGCGTTATGCCTAAGAAACGAGAGCCTAACAACATCATTTTACAAACGAATAGATCTCGCCTTTTTTAACGGAGGCGTTTTTTCTTTTGAAAAGCTCGCTTACCGTAACGAAGTCATAGCCCGCGTCCAGCATGGCGGGGATTATCCCGTCCAGCGCCTCGGCGGTCTTGCCGTTACCCTTTGAGTCATGCAGCAGTATTATCACGCCGTCGCTTATCTGTGCGAGGATACGGTCGATACGCTCCCGAACGCCGACGTTTTGGTCCCAGTCGTCCGCGCCTACTCCGCAGATAAAGGTCTTGTCGATACAGTCGTACATATGCTCGGCAACGGCGATATAGGGAGGACGGAAAAATTCCGGCGTTCTGCCGCATATTTTATGTATCTTACCGTCGGTCTTTTCAAGCTCCTTACGGATCTCCTCGCGGCTCATCACGCTCATATCGCTGTGAGTCAGCGAGTGATTTTCCAGCTCGCAGCCCTGTTTTACGGCAGCCGCCGCAACAGCGGCGCTTTGTTCGTCGATGTTGTTTCCTATAAGGAAAAAGGTGGCGGGAACGCTGTATTTTTTCAACTTTTCCAACACCTCCACGGTAGTTTCGGTGTTCGGACCGTCGTCAAAGGTGAGCGCGGCAAGCGGTCTTTCGGTCATTGTAATACCTCCTGTTCTTCATGGGAAATAAAGCATTTCGTGCGCCATTTCCCGCTTTTGTAGCGTATAACGCCCATTATCGCGGTGAGCAGCCAGGTAAGGCAGGTAGTGCCCCATACCGCCCAGCTTCCTATAACGGTTATCGCGGTGAGGATAAGCCCGAAGCCTATACGTCCCACGACCTCCGCAAGCCCATTTATAAACGCGTAGCCGACGTCCCCCGCGCCGTTGAGCAAACCTCTGGTCGCCTGCAATATCCCCAAAAACGGATAGAACAGGCAGGAGAGCATGAGCGCGTTGCCGCCGGTCTGTATTACATTCGGCTTGCTTACAAAGCAGCCTACTATCTGCTTATTGAGCAGCAGGAATATCACGGCTATAGCGGCGGAAAAGATAACGCACGCTTTTATCGACTTGCGGTAGCCTTTTGATATTCGTTCGGGCAGTCCCGCTCCGGCGTTTTGACCGGTAAAGGCTGAAAGGGCGGAGTTCAGCGAAACAAACGGCTGCTGTATAAGCTGCTCCACTCTCATGGTGGCGGTGTAAGCCGCCATGACCTCCTCGCCGAAGCCGTTGGCGACGGTCTGTAGGAATATCATGGATATTGACACCATTCCGTATTGCAGCGCGATAGGCACGCCGGTCTTTATGCAGCGCGCTAGTATCCCTTTATTAGGCTTGATATGCCGCTTTGAAAAAATGAAAAAAGGATTTTTCCAAAACGCATACGCTATGCTCAGCATCGCGGAAGTGCCCTGCGCTATGACGGTAGCCCAAGCCGCGCCGCCGACGCCGAAATTGAACACCATAACGAATAAAAGATCCAGCACGACGTTAAGCAGACTGGCTACTACCAGAAAAAACAGCGGCGTGCGGGAATCGCCCAGGCTGCGCATTACCGAATTTATCCAGTTGTACGCCGCGACCGCTATCGTGCCGCCCGCGGCTATCCGCATATAGTCCGACGCGTCGGCAAGCAGGTTTTCAGGCGTTCCCATAAGGGAAAGCAGCAGCGGCGCTAAGGCGCAGGACACTATGCTGACCGCCGCGCCGATAGTGCCGATACAGTACGCGGAATTTGCGATGTATTTTTTAACGTCGTCGTTTCTGTCCGCGCCGAAGCATTGAGATATAAGCACCCCCGCGCCTATCGACAGTCCGTTGCATATCGTGTAAAACAAAAAGGTTATCGAGCCGGTCGCGCCTACCGCCGCCAGCTTGAAATCCCCCAGATACTGTCCTACCACGATGGAATCCGTGATGTTATATACCTGTTGGAATAAATTTCCGATAAGCAGCGGAACGGCAAACATAAGTATATGCTTTATTTCGCTGCCCTCGGTCATTTTTCGCATATGTACGCTCATATAGCTCCTCCGCTGTATCGTCAGGACGCAAAGTACGCGGTAAACTCCTGTACCCAGTAATATTTATACTGAGAGTTCGGCGCGCTGATAAAAGCTATCGCGCCGCTTTTGTATTTAGTTTCAAGGATATTTTTGCGGTGTCCGGAAGAGTCCAGCCATTGTTTCAGCGTGTCCTGCACCGAGGCGGATCCTCCGGCGAGGTTTTCGCCCATGGAGGAGAGTTTTTTTGCTACGCCCAGCTCGTCGTAAACGGTCTGAAATTCCGAGCCGTTCGGTCGGGTGTGTCCGCCCCATGCGGGAACAAGCTCTTTTGCGCGTATCTTCGCGGCACGGTAAGCGTTATCGTCCCAGGTGAGCGCGGGTACTCCGTTTTTCTCGCGATATTCATTGATGGCGCGGAACATCTCCTTTTCCTCCGTCGACGCGGAGGAGTAACTGTCGCTGTCATCGGAGGGCTTTGTGGAGGCGGGTTTGGTGGTTGTCGGCTTGGCAGAGGCGGGCTTTGTGGTGACAGGCTTGGTAGTGGTCGGTTTTGTAGCGGCAGGCTTTGTAGAAACGGGTTTCGGGGCGGCGGTCTGCGGCGCTTTGGAGGACGCGGGAGCGGTCTTGCTCAGATAATCGGAATGTATGAACGAGCCGTCCGACAGCTTGTAGTAGTCGGTATCGGTCTTTGCGGTGACGGTCAGCTTTTCGCCCGCTTTGACGCTCCTTACCGCTTTTGCGCCGACTATCGCTTTTTCACGGGTGCTGCAATCGGCGGAGGCGTAATATGTACCGCTCGCCGGACTTTCCTTCCATTCGGGGGAGGGCTCGGTCTGCGGCGCTTTGGTAGCGGCCGAAGAGGAGGTAGCGGGCGGCGCGGTCGAGGTGAGCGGCGCTGCGGCGGTGGTTTCCGTAGTCGCCGAAGTGACCGTCTGCTCCGATGATTCGGTCTGCTCGGCGGTGGACTGAACGTCCGACGACGTCTTGTCGGGGATCGAGGACTGCGCCGAAGTTTCTTTGTCCGTGCTTTGGACCGACGGGGTCGAGTCCGGCTGATCTGTCGAGTTACCGCCGACGGAACAGCCGGTACACATTACTGCGGCGAGCAGCAGCGCGCCGATACGGTATAAGATTTTTTTGCTTTCCATATTATCACTCCGTTATATATTTGCCCATAGGTCGGGATATCTGTTTACAGTTTTATTATACATATACGGCGTGATTTTGTCAATTACAAATAAAGGGTATATAAGTTCAATTTTTTACCGTCGATGAAACGAAGTCAGTCGTTTTGAAGTCCGAGGATATACGGCTGGCAGGAAAACTCCACCTCGACGTCGGCAAGACGTATCAATTCCGCGATATTTTCCTCATTATCGAACCAAAAATCCGGACAGCGGCAGCGCAGCACGTTTTCAAATCCGAAAACGTCGCAGCCGAGCGCGGTCTTGATATTCGATACCGCGCCGTATACCGACTCTTTGACCGTTTTTTCGGTCTGTCGGGTTATCTCCTCAAGCGTTTCTTCGTCGGTATCGGATAGGAAGATACGTTCCTCGAATCTGCCGAAAGCAAAGCCTTTTACAACGAATTTCAGCTTGCCGTCGGTTATCACGGGTTCGGCGGAAAAATCGGTCTTGAACAGCGTAACGGTCGCCGTTTCGCTTTCGTCGGTGCGCACGGTGACGGACAGCTCGTGCGTGCGGTCGGTGATGAGCTGTATACCCGCCGAATCCGCAAAGGAGCCCTTGCCTACCGCTTTCCCGTCCGAAAACGCCGCGCCGCCGACCAGCTCCACGGTCTTTTCTTTCATTCCCTCGTCGGAGCTTTGCCCTCCGCCCTGATCGCCGCCCGAGCCGCCGGAGCCGTCCGACCCGCCCTGCGGTATCGTGACGTCGGTCTTTTCCTCCACTATTTTCAGCAGCGGAAGATATGCGCTGCGCGACGCCGAGTGGAGCGAAATCAGCGTATCGGGGAGCATATTTGCGGGACATACGCCGTGTCGTTCGGCGTTGGTCAGCAGGTTGGTCAGCTTTTCGGTGGAGACCGTGCCCTCTTTAAATCTTATATCTATAATGTCCTCGGCTTTGCCGTCCGCTACGGCGACGTGGGCTTTAGGGTGGGAGTGAAAATCCGAAACGAAAAAGTTCAGCGTTGCCTCAAGGTCGTATCCGGCAAGCTCGCTGCCTATTATTATAAGCCTGTTTTCGCTGAAAAGCAGGTCCTTGCCGGTCTTTATCGAGGCGTTGACCGCGGCGTCGCAGATGCTCATGCCCTCTCCGACGGATTTAAGAACGTTCGCTTGAGTTTTGTCTATCTGGTTTTGCCCGCCCTCGCCGCTTTGGGTGAAATACTGCATACTTAATCGGTAACTGCCGGTTTCGGGATAGTAGTCTATCCCCACCGACTGCACTATCACGCGTTCCGACAGTTCCACAAACCGCACACAGCCGGTAAGCAGAAAAATCCCCGCCGCGACGGGCAAAATAAGGAGGTATCTAATTTTCTTCATTTTCCTCTCCTTTCGCTTGGGGACGCTTTTTTCCCGCGATAAGCACGATAAGCGGTATCAGCGTTCCCGCGACGGCGATATGCAAAGCGGAGTGCATGAACGTTTCAAACATATCCAGCCTTGGCTTGTCCGTTCCGATGAAAAAGGATATGCCCACTATCGACGCCGCATATACTGCAAGTCCGATACTGCGGCGCAGCTTTACCGGCGAGGTGTCGAACGACGACAGGATATCGTGCGCCGCCGCGAACAGCAGCGCCAGCTTGATTATCCCGCAGAATACCCACACCACCGCGTCTATGCCGTCCAGACGCTGGAATATCACTATATCGGAAAGGGAGGAGATATAGTACAGCGGGTATTCCAACGCGCTGAGATACGGACCGAGGATAATGTTGTACAGCAGGTTGAGCCCCTCAAGTATGATAAGCACCGCGCCGAGGTAAAAAAACACCGAGCGGTTGGGCTTTGACCGTATGTTTTTGCAAAATACGGCGAACACCAGTATCTCCGAGCAGGAGCTTATCTCCGAAAAAAAGGATTTCATGAAATAATTCCCGTCGCGGATAAACGAGGGGTAAAGAAAAGTCACGTCCATGTTTTCCCACGAAGTTACGGTTATCAAAACGATAAGCACCGCAAAAAGCGTCAGCGCAAAAATACTGCTGCGGGAGATGGCGGAAAAGCCTTTGAGCGCGCCGTAGAACGCGGCGGCTGCCACCGCCGCCGCGCCTGTGATGAACAGCATACTGTCGAATATCACGTCGGACACATAGAGCTGCAAATTGACGAGCGTTTCCACGGTGGAGGCGGCGAGCGCAACGACGAATATCACCGCCAGAGCGCCGCCGAGTATTTTGCTGCGGCGTATCGCGGGCAGCAGGAAATTATCCCCCTTAAATCTCACGGTAAGAAATATCAGCGGCAAAAAAAGCATCAGCACCGCCAGCTTTGCCGCAAGCAGGCTCCAAAACCTGTCCGAGCCGTAGCGTGTAAGCTCGCCCGGTATTATCATTTCGGCGGAGATACGGGTTATTATCAGCAGCACCGTCATCTGCCCCCAGCTTATTTTGTTCATACGGTCAGCCGTTCCTTTCGCTGTCGTTTCCGTCGGACTTTTTGTGGGAAAGCTCGCTTACGGTAACGTCCGATTTGGTAAGAGCCTGCCAGTTCCTGCGGTAAAAGCTGTCGCGCAGTATGCTTTTGAGCGTTACCGGCGCTATCGGGGAAAGATAAGGTATGCCGTAAGAGCTTTTCGAGCATAGGCGAAACAGCATTGCCGAAGTTACCACGATTATTCCGAACAATCCGAAAAATCCGCCCGCCAGAATAAATACCAGTCTTAATATCATACAGCTTTCGTACAGGTCGGGGACGGCGAAAGAGCAAAGCCCTGTAGCCGCTATGATAAGCACCACCGGCGCGCTCATAAGTCCCGCGGTGACGGTTATCTCGCCTATCACCAGACCTCCCACTATGCTGACCGCGTGACCTACGCTTTTCGGCAGCCGCAGCCCCGCCTCTCTCATTATCTCATAGAGAATGTACATTATCAGACATTCCGCAAGTACGGGATAGGCGGTAGTCTGTATAGATGAATAGATGTTAAGCAGCAGGGTGGTGCGGAAAAGTTCGGGATTGAAGTTGCACAGCGCCACATACAGCCCCGGCAGGAACGCCGCCAGCAAAAACGCGATAAATCTCAGCGCGCGGACGAACGCCGAAAAATCAGGATGGTGGGTGTAGTCGTCCATCGTGTGGAAATTTTCGATAAACAGTCCGGGGATTATCAGAGCGAACGGAGTGCCGTCCACTATTATGCCGACTCTCCCCTCGTACAGCTTGGACACAAAGGTGTCGGGCCGCTCGGTCAAGGTCACCTGCGAAAACAGCGTGCCGCCGCTTTTCTCCAAAAACGCCTGTAAAAAGTCGCTGCAAAGTATCGTGCTGAGCGGCAGCTCTTTTATCCGTCCCGTCACCTCGGACACCATCTGCTTGTCCGCGCGGTCGCTGAGATAGCACACGCAAACGTCGGTGTTGCTGCGAGAGCCTGCTTTTATAAGATTCATGACCAGCGTCGGGGACTTCATGCGGCGGCGCACCATGGACATATTGGCGCGCACCACTTCTATAAAGCCCTCGCGGGAGGCTCTGAGGTTGATATGGGTGCTGGGTTCTTCCACCGCGCGGTGTTCATATCCCTGCACGCCTATCCCCAGCGCGAACCCCGCGCCGTCGGCGAATATCAGCGCGAAGCCCGACATTATCATTGCGGCGGCCTCTCCGCAGGTGTATGCCTGCTTTTGATCCTCCGCCATGAGCAGCCGCGCCGCATTGTTTAGCAGCGTGTTTCCGTCCTTGCAGTCCGAGAGAGCATGCTCGGTCAGCGGACGGTATATCATATCCGCCAGCACGGCTTTGTCGGTCATTCCCTCGCAGGTCATTACGGCTATATTTATATTGTTTATCTCCGCGTATTTTACGATAAGGTCGGAGGAGTTTCCGAACAATGCGCGCATATCGGTGCAGCTTGCGTTTATATCCGGCGAGATGGGCGTTTTTTCGTCGAACGGCAGGCTGACCGGCTTTTGTGAAAATTTTTTCTTTGCCATGGTTTCCTCCTTGTTCTGAAAACTTTGCCTACGGCGGCAAATTTGCCTTGTTAGTATTTCCCGCCGCGTATTTTTTTATCCAAAGACGGGATAATAAGTTTAAACGACAAAATACGGGAGGCGGATATAATGCTGATAATAATCGTACGCTCCGTGGTGCTGTATCTTCTGATAGTTACGGCGCTGCGGCTCATGGGGAAAAAGCAGCTCGCGCAGCTGCAGCCGAGCGAGCTTGTAACGACGATACTGATATCGAATATCGCCACGCTCTCGTTGGAGGATTCCTCCGTTCCCATGATATACGGCATAGTCCCGATACTGATGATAGTTTGTCTGGACG
Organism: uncultured Ruminiclostridium sp.; assembly: GCA_947623915.1. Classification (GTDB taxonomy): domain Bacteria; phylum Bacillota; class Clostridia; order Oscillospirales; family Ruminococcaceae; genus Ruminiclostridium_E. The sequence goes on along the minus strand of CANQIB010000019.1, from coordinate 31,394 downwards.
TTTTCACTTCTTATCTGCTGCTGAAAAGCTCGCGCATGCGCAGGATCTTTACCGGCACGCCGCAGATAATAATATCGGACGGCATAATAGACCAGCGTGTTATGAAAAATCTCAGATACAGCATAGACGAGCTCAACGAGTCGATGAGAGAGGCTATGATATTCGATATAACCGAGGTGCAGTACGCGATAGTGGAAACTACCGGCAAGATAAACTTTTACCAAAAAAGCAAGTATCGCGGGGTGCAAAACGGGGATATGAATATCCAACTGCCCAACGGAGATCCGCCCTATCTGCTGATAAAGGACGGACAGATAAACGCTCCCGTGCTGGCGCGCTGGGACGGCGGCAGGGAACGGCTGGATAGGATACTGCGTTCCAAGAACGTTCGGCTGAAGGACGTGTTCATGCTGACATATGACAAAAACAACGGCACGCATATCGTGCTTAAAGAAAAGGCGTCCGGCAAGGTGTTCGACCTGCCGCCGGACGTGTGAAAGGAGCAGACCCGATGAAAAGACTGGTAGGGTGCATAATACTCACCGCGGCGCTCATCGCCTTTTCCGCCTATGCCAAGGTGTATTCGCAGGGCAAAATGGCCGATATACAGGAGCAGGTGGCAAAGGCGCAGGCGGGCTACACCGACGAAAACTATGACGAGGCGGTGAGCTGTGCGCGTACAGCCAAGAAAATGTGGAGCGGGCTGGCGGAGGACACGCTTTTCGTTGATTGCCCCGAGATCGACGTGGAGATAACCATAACTCTTGCGCGTATAGAGGAATATGTGGAGAACCGCGACGACGAGCTTTACCCCGAATGTGCCGCCGCCATGAACCTTTTGGATAACTATTCCGACCGTCAGGAACTGACATGGGTCAATATATTCTGAGAAGATGACGCTGCAAAATTGACCAAGAAGTATAAAAATAGCACAAAAAAATAAGAATATATAGTATAAATTGACGAAAAAGCAATTCTTGCAAAAAAAACCTTTAAATTTTTACGCGAATGTGCTATAATGATACAGTATGAATTGATTTTAAATGTTAATTTTGATTTGTATAAATTTTGTTATATCTGTTTCGTGTTCGGGGATATGAAAAAGTCATATCGTTATTTACTATAACAACGATTGGGAAGTGTTATTTTTGGATAAATTTATCATAAAAGGCGGGATCCCGCTCAAGGGCGAGGTCCGGATAAGCGGCGCGAAAAACGCCGCCGTGGCGATAATACCAGCCGCGATACTTGCGAGAGATGTTTGCGTTATTGACAATGTTCCTTCTATAAGCGACGTAGAGGTCGCGCTTGAGATACTGTCCTATATGGGGGCGGAAATAAAGCGGCTCGGAAAATCAAGGATACAGATAGATTCTTCTCGTATTACGGACGGAGTAGTACCTTACGACTTGGCACGTTCCACAAGAGGGAGCAGCTACTTCCTCGGCGCTTTGCTGGGACGTTTCGGCAGCGCGAGAGTGCCGATGCCCGGCGGCTGCGATCTTGGCAGCAGACCGATAGACCAGCATATAAAGTGCTTTGAGGCGCTCGGCGCAAAGACCGACATACAGCACGGTATAGTGGACATTTCCGCCGACAGGCTGATAGGCACGCAGATATATTTTGACAAGGTGACGGTAGGCGGCACGATAAACGCGCTGCTTGCGTGCGTATGCGCCGAGGGGCTCACCATAATAGAGAATGCCGCAAAAGAGCCGCATATCGTGGACGTGGCGAACTTTTTGAACTCCATGGGCGCGGACATAATGGGCGCGGGCACGGACGTTATAAAAATAAAGGGCGTAAAGCAGCTGCACGGCACGGAATATTCGGTAATACCCGACCAGATAGAGGCGGGCACGTTTATGGTGGCGGCCGCCGCTACCGCGGGGGACATAGTGCTGAAAAACGTGATACCCAAGCACCTTGAGTCGATAACCGCCAAGCTGCGCAAGATAGGCGTTTATGTTGAGATAGCCGATGACAGCGATAACATAAGGGTAGTGGGACGCTCAAAATATCAAAGCACGGACATAAAGACTTCTCCGCACCCCGGTTTTCCCACCGATATGCAGCCTCAGATGACGACGCTGCTGACGATGGCGGACGGCACGAGCATGGTGACGGAAAGTATGTTCGATTCCCGCTTTAAATACGTTGACGAGCTGCGCAGAATGGGCGCGGATATAACGGTAGACAGCAGAGTGGCTGTGATAAGGGGAGTAGATCACCTTACCGGCGCGCCGGTAAAGCCGTCGGATCTCAGAGCGGGAGCGGCGCTGATAATAGCGGGGCTTGCGGCTCAGGGGACTACCGAGATAGAGGATATTTTCCATATCGAGCGCGGATATGAGGAAATGGAGGTCAAGCTCAGAGAGCTTGGCGCGGATATAGTAAAGCGCTATTATCCCGACGACGATAAGCTGAGAAAGGCGCTGTAATGGCAAGGATAGTTCCGCTTTGCAGCTCCAGCAGGGGAAACAGCATTTTTATCGGGGAGACCGGCGGAGGAGTGCTGGTAGACGTCGGGTGCAGCTTTAAAACGCTCAAAGGATCGCTTGAGCTTTGCGGGATACCTTTTGAGGCGGTAAAAGCGGTACTGATAACACACGAACATTCGGACCATGTAAAAGGTCTTTACCAACTCACAAAGCATACCGACCTGCCGGTTTACGCCTCAAAGGGCACGGCGGAGGCATTGGTACGCGAGGGAGATATATTTGACAGCGACCGACTTTTCGATTTGTCGGAGCTGCCGTCGATACCGTGGGACGTTGAGGTGGGATTTTTCCACACGCCTCACGACAGCGCCGAGAGCGTCGGATATACCTTGACTCTGTCGGAGCATAAAATAGCCTGCTGTACCGATCTGGGTACGGTGACGGACGAGGTCAGAGCCGGTGTTTCGGGCTGTGACGCCGTTTACATAGAGGCAAATTACGACCCGATAATGCTGCGGGTGAATACTTCTTATCCTTATCCGCTGAAAAAGCGGATAGCCTCCGACATAGGGCATTTGGCAAACGGAGAGTGCGGAGGCTTTTGCAAAGAGCTGGTGGACAGCGGGGCTAAAAGGCTGCTGCTGGGTCATCTCAGCCAAGAGAACAATACGCCCGATACCGCATATAAAGCGGTAAGGGATACATTGGCGTCGGTGGGGATAAAATGCGGTACCGACTGTACCTTGGACGTAGCGCCTGTCCGTACCGTCGGAAGATACATAGCATTGTAAAACGGCACATACCGTGACGTACCCGTTTTTATCAAGCGGCTTTGAATATACAAGCCGCAATATTTTTTAAAGCGCCGAAAGCCGGAAAGGAAAAACTAAGGTGGTTTATTATTTACTTATGGCGGTAGTCCTTGTGTTGGCGTATCCGCTGCTTGAACATAAGCCCTCCATCGCAAAGAAATTTTGCTATGTGATGGTGGTCTTTGTATGTATGCTGTACATCTCCATTTTGAGATACGGCTTGGGTAACGACTATTATTCTTACATTTACCATTTCAACGTGATAAACTCCCTGCCTTGGAGCAATATTTTCAACATAGACTTTGAGCCGGGATTTGTTATAATGGATAAGCTGATAGGAATGTTCACCACCGACAGCAACATACTGTACGCGATATACGCGGTGATAATACTGCTTCCCACGGCGTATATTATTTTCAGATACAGCGAAAATATATGGCTGTCCACGGTGATGTTCATATCGCTGACGTTCTTCTACTGCTCGCTGAGCTTTATACGTCAGTCCATCGCCCTGTCCATCGTTTTCCTCGCGTACAAGTATTTCGTACAGCGAAAGCATTTTATGGTGCTGCTGTTTATTTTCTTTGCCTGCCTGTTCCATTCGACGGTCGTCATACTGATACCCGTATATCTGCTGTCCGTTCTGATAAAGCCGACTTGGAAGTCGCTTACGGTGTACGGCGTGCTTACGCTGCTGTTATACCTGTTCTCGATGGACGTGATAAATCTTGCGGTAAGGATACTGCCTCAGTACGAGCGTTACACCCAGCTCAGCTTTATCACGCAGGGCTTCAACATAATATATATAATAGTTCCCGGTATAATTTTTGCGGTCGCGCTGTTCGCGCACTTTACGGGATACGGAAAGGCTTATCCCATGAAATCCGCGCTGTTTACGAATTTTGCGATGTTCAATTTCATCATATGGCTGATGTCCACTAAGCATTTCGTAATAGAGCGTTTTTCGATGTACCCGTATCTGTTCTTGATAATGTTTATCCCGTCGGTAGTGAACTTCTACCGTCAGCGCGTCGGCGCATATATTTACAACAAACGTCACCCCGTTGCGGAGGGTGAGGGCTTTATTCCCGACAGCTCGGTAGCCGATCCCGAAAGAGTCAACATGGCGGAAGCCGAGGTAATAAGGGCTACCCGCGACGAGGACGAGGAAAAGATACTTGCCGAGATAATGGCTGAGGACAGCGGCGTGCCGAATACCGACGACGAAAGCGAATATGATGAATACGACGGCGAGGAGGGCGAGCTGCCGCAGGACGACGGCGCGAAGAGCATCGCCGACAGGATAGCCGAAAACGTCAGTCAGACGATCTCGGCTCAGGAGGAAAATTATTCGGAGGAATACGACGACGGTCTGAGCGAGGAGGAGAGGTGGCAGCCTCAGCATTACGAATTTCGCAGGACCGGCAAAAAGCTGCTTGACATCATACGCCATCCCGTGACCGTTTACGCGTTTGTACTGACCTTGGTGTTGGGCGTAAACCTGTGGTACAATTATTTCGGACTGAACGTGGATAAATTCCTGAACGCAAGCAGCAGCAGCTTCCACGGGGTAATGCCGTATAGGAGCATATTCCCCGGATATATGGAATGGTCGCTCTCGCTGGAAAAGGCGGAGGATAAGGACAATTTGCTGCGCGCCGAGGGAAATCTGCTTTCCTACCTCTACAGATTAAAAGAAAACGAGAATTACACCGCTGTCATATCCTCTCGCGGCGACGCGGTGAGCGGATTGAATACCGGCGTTCGCGGAATTATTAAAAATCTGGGCATGAACAAATTCAATCAAATGTCCTCGACGAAAAACTATATCGCGATAATCAAGTCCGGCAAGGTGGAATACGAGGAGACGTCCGCCGATACTTTGACTTATGACAAGGATATCCTCGGACATAAGATAAAGATAACCTCTTCGCGCGAAAAATCGGAAATATTTATCGACGACAAGGACTGCTCGGAAAACGGGCGCGGTATAAATATCGTGGTGCTGAACAATTCCACCGGCGAAGTGGTGGACCGCATCACCTTTAAGACGTATTATGTCATGCTCACGGGACTTAGAAACGGCGTTGAAGTATAGCATATGAGAATGAGAAGAAAAAAATATCTCGATGAACGGCTGGCGGCGTGCGACGAGGTAAATCTCGGCTGGCTTACCGACAGGGCGGCGGAGCTGAGAGGTCAAACGCAGCAGCGCACGCTGGACGTTCGCGGGATATTCGACAACGACGCTCCGATACATCTTGAGATAGGCTGCGGAAAGGGCGCGTTTATCGTGCAGGCGGCAAAGCGCGAGCCCGATGTGAATTTTATCGCGGTGGAGATGTCGCGCAACGTGATAGTCGCCGCGATGGAGCTTGCGATGAAGGAACGGCTCCCGAATTTGCGCTTTCTTATGGGAAACGCGGAGTATCTGGAAAAGTTTTTCCCGCCCCGTTCGGTCGAACGGATATATCTGAATTTCAGTTGTCCGTTCCCGAAAAATTCCTATGCAAAGCACCGTCTGACCCACCCGAAATTTTTGGAGATATACAGGCGGATACTTGTGCCGGGCGGCGAGATACACCAGAAAACGGACAATATGCACTTTTTTGAGTTTTCTATCGAGAGCTTTTCCGAATGTGGGTACAAGCTGAAAAACATAAGTCTTGACCTGCACAACAGCGGCTTTGAGGGCAATATAACGACCGAATACGAGGCAAAATTCATCGAACAGGGAGCCGCGATATATCGCCTTGAGGCGAAAATTTGACATCGGCGCGTTTTTATGCTATATTAGTATCAGTATCAAACAAAGATCAGCCTGACGGCTGACAACGAAAGGACGGGTCATAATGAGCAAGGCATGGGTGGCTATAGGATTGCTTGCCGCGGCTTCCGCGGGGTTTATTATCGGCAAAAAGTACATAGAGAAAAATCCCGGCGCTATCGCGGCGGTGAAAGAAAATTACGGTGAAAAGCTGCACAGCGCGTCGGTCTACTGCGCGGGCGCTTTGAAGAACGGCAGCGAAAAGGCTCTTGAAAGCGTTAATAAGATAGTCAGCAAGAGCAAGGAGACCGGCAGCAAGCTGGTTAAAAAGGCAAAAAACACCACTTCCGGCTTTAAAAACGAACTGGAAAATCTGAAAGATATGGTGGTATCGGTCGGAAAGGGCGCAAACGTTGACCTTTCGGAGGACAATATCGACCCGCTCGCTTTTGAGGAAGAGATGGGCGAGGCGGTCGAGGCGGAGGACGCCGTAGAGCAGACTCAAGCGCTGTAAAAAGCATATGGAAATATGAAACAGAAAAAACGGCGGAAGTAATTTCCGCTGTTTCAGTTTGTAGAAAAAGGTCAATATAAAGCGGAAGGAAAGAGTTGAGTTTAAAACTGTCCGCCATTCGGCGGAAAGTTCACGGGGAAAACCATCAGGGTTTTCACCCTCAAGTTTGATAAGAGCCGCGCAAAGCGCGGCAAAAATCGAGCTAGACTGCTTACGCAGTCTAGCCGATTTTTTTCAGCTTGTCGGGAAATCCGACCGTAGGGAGGGTTTTTCGACAAGCTGAAACGGCGGAAATTACACTTCCGCCGTTTTTATTTATTAAACCATGCTGCCTAAGATCTCCCCGACCTTTCCGTGGATAACGAGGTCGGCGCGCCCGTCGAAAGGCGTGGGGTCGCGGTTTATCAGGACGAGGTTTTGCCCGCCGAAATAGCTGATAAATCCCGCGGCGGGGTAGACGGTAAGCGAAGTGCCGGCGACTATCAGCGTATCGCAGGCGCTTATCGCCTCCAGCGCTTTGGTGACGGTATAGTCGTCAAGCTGCTCGCCGTAAAGCACTACATCGGGCTTGATAAGTCCGCCGCAGGAGCAGCGCGGCACGCCGTCGCTGTTCAGTATATACTCCGCGTCGTAGCTTTTATGGCAGCTCCGGCAGTAGTTGCGATGGACCGAGCCGTGAAGCTCGTACACGGTTTTACTGCCCGCCGCCTGATGAAGTCCGTCTATGTTCTGAGTTACCACCGCCGTGAGCCTGCCTGCGGCTTCCCACTTCGCCAGCTTTTTATGAGCCGCGTTCGGTTTCTTGTCAAGGCACAGCATTTTATCGCGGTAGAAACGGTAAAATTCCTCGGTGTGACTGAAAAAATATTCGTGGCTGAGCATTGTTTCGGGCGGGACGTCGTATTTTTGATTATATAGCCCGTCCGCCGAGCGAAAATCGGGTATCCCGCTCTCGGTGGAAACTCCCGCTCCGCCGAAAAACACGATAGACTTGCTTTTTGACAGTATACCCTGCAATTTTTCCGTAAGCTGTTCCATTTTTACTCCTTTTCTTCCAAAAGCCTGAACTTCAAAAGTCCCGTCTGGTTGGGTATATATATCGAAAGAGTACCGTAGTTTTCCGAGCCGTCGGTATTGAGCGGCGCACGGTATTTTATGAATTTATCGGGGTAGGGGCACGCCGCCGCGGTTATCCTTGCCGCTTCCTTTCCGTTAAGCGATACCGTCAGCTCGCCCTTGCCGCAGTTGTTGCATAGGTAAAGCTCTATCGCTTTCGCGCCGTTTAGCCGCGCCGTATCGAAAAACAGCGTGCCGCCCGACATATAGTGCTGTCGGAGGCTCTTTGACCACCGCATAACGCAGCCGTTTTTGCGGTCGTAATTTTTCGCCTTGGTATATTTGAACATATCGCGGGGAGGTATCGTTTCACCGTGTATTTCGGCGTCGGCGCGGCAGCGTATGTCAAGGCTGCTTGCTCCGCAGAAGAACGTATATTCTCCGCTTTCCACCGTCAGCTTTTCTCTCGTCACGTCATAAAACTCCAGCCGCTTTTTAAGCACGCTCAGCTTTACCGTAACCTTTTCGCCCGCCCGAACGAACACCCGCTTGAACCCGCAAAGCTGCTTTATCGGGCGTTTTACGCGCGGCGCTTTATGCGCGAAATACAGTTGTACGACTTCCTCTCCGTCCCGCTCGGAGGTGTTTTTTATATCTACCCGCGCGGCGATACGGCCGCCGTTTTCCTTTATGACAAAGTCGGAATACTCAAAATCCGAATAGCTCAGCCCGTATCCGAATTCATAAAGCGGCTCGCCCTTATAGTAAAGATAAGTCATATCGGAGCTTATTATATCGTAGTCGGTTATCGGAGCAAGCTCGTCCTCGCTTTTGTACCAAGTCTGGGAAAGTCTGCCCGCCGGATTGTATTCTCCGCTTATCACCGAGGCGAACGCGTCGCCAAGCTCGGGACCCGCGTGCGTAGTGTAGATTATCGCGGGCAGGTCGTTTTGCTGTTCACATATCGAATAGGGGTAGCTTGACACTATCGCAAGCACGGTGTTTTTATTTGCACGATGAACGGAGTTTATCAGCTTTATTTGGCTTTGCGGCAGCGAAAGGGAGGTGCGGTCGTAACATTCCCGCGCGATTATCATCGGGTCGTTGCCGCCGCAGACTATCGCCGCGTCCGCTTTTTCGGCAAGCTCCGCGGCACGCTTTGCACCGTCTGAAACCACTTTTATATCGAACAGCTTGCCCGCTTGGCCGCCGTAGGCGCGTTCTCTCGTCAGCATACCGTCCTCGCCGACGCAAAGAGCCTGTTTAAAATATGTACCCAGCTTTATATGACCCGCTGACGGCTTTACCCATAATATCTCTCTGGTGAACCATCTGTAGGTCGTTTCGGAATCCGCTTTCATGCTTTCGTCGGTGAAAAATCTGCCGTTGTACAGACTTTTCAGCGTTATCTGCTCCTGCCCGTGATCTCCCAGCTCGAACCGTGCGCGAGGGTCGTTTTCGCCGTATGAGGCGGACAATGTGCCGTCGTCGTTCACACCAAGGTATTTGCCGGTAAGCGCGGACCTTATAACGACGTGATCCCTGCCCGTGTCAAATTCGACCTTTTTATATTTCTTTTTAAGCCCGTCAAGTATGGTCTTGCGGTAGGACGACCAGCCGGTGTACCAGTCCATGATACAGTCGTTGCCGTTTTGACCTATCAAGGCTATCGAAATGTTGCCGTCGGTAAGCGGCAGCAGTCCGTTGTTTTTGAGCAGTACCGTCTGTTCCTTGGCGGAACGCAGACTCAGCGCGCGAAATTCCTCACATTCCAACCGCGATGTGTCAACGTCGGAATAGGGGTTCTTTTCGTCAAATTCTCCCAGCTTGAACCGAGCAAGCAGACAGCCGTATATCGCGTCGTCAAGCTCCTTTTGAGTGATGAGCCCGCGCCGCAGCGCTTCCTTCGCGCTTGCCGTTACCAGCTCTCGGTCGTCGGTCATAACGTCCAGTCCGCTTTTTATCGCAAGCGCCAAGGTCTCCGCATGGTCGGGACTGTAGCGGTGCATATTGACGTTTTGGGAAAAATCCGCGCCGTCCGTTACCGCGAACAGCATACCCCATTTTTTCTTTAGCAGCTCTTTAAGGTCGGGATTTACCATGGCGGGTACTCCCGACAGCTCGTTGTACGCCGCCATCACCGAACGCGCTCCGCCCTCCGTCATGGCGGGCTTGAACGCGGCGTAGTAGTATTCGTGCAAAGTGCGCGGGTCGATGTTCGAGCTGGAGCTTCCGCGCCCCTCCTCGGTGTTGTTGGCACAGAAATGTTTAAGGGTGGGTATCGTGCGCAGATATTCCCCGACGGGGTGGGCAAGTCCGAGTGTGTACGCGGCGGACATCTGTCCGGTAAGGAAAGGGTCTTCGCCGTAGCCCTCCTCGTTGCGCCCCCAAAGCGGGTTACGGCACATATCGACGGTAGGTCCCCAAAGCATAAGGTGGCCGTTCGGGTAAAGGCTGTTTATCGCCCTCGCCTCCTCTCCGGCTGCCTCTCCTATCTCTTTCATAAGCTCGACGTCGAACGTTCCCGCCATGCCTATCGGCTGAGGGTATACCGAGGTGGGGAGCTTAGGGTCGCGCGACACATAGCCCCTCGCAGCCTCCGCGCCGACGTGCCATTCCTTTATCCCCAGCCGTTCCACGGCGGGCTGATATGTAGCGAGGAACCCTATTTTTTCATCTGTGGTGAGCCGCTTGATAAGGTCCTTTGTGCGCTCCTCCATCGAGTAATTGCTGTTGCGAAATTTTTCCATGCGCCCTCCTATGACTGCCCGAAAATTATTTCGTTTATCCTTTCACATGAGGCGGCGTAAAATCCGTCCTCATAATGTGCGATATGCGCGCCTCCCAGAGGAAAGCGGTCGTCCGCGCGGTAGTCCTTTGCCGTATCTATCACCGCGCAGTCAGTAAGCGAAGCAAACATATCCTCGTATCTTTTAAGAAATCTGCGCTTGGTTTCAAGCTCTTTATCCTCCGGCAGCTTTGATATGCCGCCGTCAAGGTCGATATAGCTGTCTTTAAGGTCCACGCGGATAAGAATTATATTTTTCCCGTATATTTTGCTTACCAAAGCGGCAAAACGCTCCATGCCGCGGTCGCAGTATTCCTCGCTGCGGCTTTTGAACAGATAGGTGTCGGTAAGCTCGCTTTCAAGCTCTCGGTAAAAGTCGCACCGCTTGATAAAGTCGTCCGTTTCAAACAGCCCGCCCTTATATTCGCACATGGTACAGATAAGGTCGTAAAGATCTACCAGCAGCCAAGGCGAGCGGCTCTCGCTAAGCAGCGCCGCCCCCGCGTGACTGAACGATTCAAACACCGTGCGCTGCCGCCATTTGTTGTTGCAATATTTGTCAAGACTTTCGGGAAGTATACAGTTTATCGGCGGCTCGTAAGCCAGCACCTGCGGCTGCTTGAATATATATCTTCCGACCTCGATGCCGCCGCGGTTGCGGTTGACCGTTTCGCGGGTAACGCAGCTCCCCCATATGTCCGCCTTGACGTGGGGCAAATTTGAAAAATAGCTTTTCAGCTCATCGGGGGAGTTTTGGCGTAAAAATACCTCCTCGGCGGTTTCGGGAACGACTTTGCAGCCGATCTTTTTTCCAAGCGCGTCGCAAAGCAGCTTTAGCGCGTTCAGCTTTCGGTCGAATACTACCTTGACGGTTTCATACGGCAGGTCGGTATCGGCGTGCAGCAGCGCGTCTATCGCAAGCGCGGCGGCGGAAAACTCCCCGTCGTATTTGAAAAGCTCCGCCGCGTGCGGCAGATCCACGTCGGGCAGGCGCTTTAGCTTTATGAGCGCGTCGGCGTGCTTTTCGATAAACTCTTTTGAGCTGTACCTTATTATCCTGTCCGCCGCCGAATCGTCCAGCAGCCTGTTTTGATATCCGCGAGCGGTCATGTTGTCATAGCAGTTCACTATGCGTTCCAGCCACAGCGCGCCGTCCGGTTCGCTGTAGTATCTTCTGTTTTCACCGTTTTGTATCCTTGATATCAGTTTTTTGACATGGCGGTAAAAATAAGGCTCGAAAGAGGAGGGGCGGTTGTCCGCCGAGCAGTCGGCGAAATATTGCCCCGCAACGTCTATCACTATGGGGTCGGCATAGGAGATGAACAGCTCTTCCATCTCTTTGATGCGCTTGTTGAGCGCGTCGTGCCGCGAAGTGTTCCTGAGCTGACCGTGCGTTACCGCCATGTCCGAAAAGCATAACCGTACAAGCACTATCTTTTCGGACGGGAATACGGAGGTGAGCAGCTGTGCATAGCGCCGTATGCGCTCCCTTACAAGTTGACGGTCGAACGGGGGACGCAGCAGCTCAAATTCATCTTTGTGACGTTTGAAAAAGTCCGACGCCTCAAAGCCCTGAGAGGCGGTGTACAGCTCGTCGCCCAGCTTATAGCAGGAGAGGGAGGCGGCGGTGTAAAAGTCGGTCACGATGTACTCCGCTTTGCTGTACGACGCGTACCGCGCCAGATCCTTTCTGACCTCCAGCTTGGTGCGGACGCTCTCGGTATCGGCGCAGTCCTCTCTGCCGTTCCCTACTGCGGCAAGCTGAGATATTATAAGCCCCGCGCCGTCGGTGGAAAACTCTCCGCCGCCGAAAATATTTCTCAGTACGGCAGAGCCTTGCAGCAGCATAAGCGGCTTATCCGAAAAGGCGGCGGCGCTTCCCAGCGCCTTTTTGACGCGCAGCGCGCTTTTTTCAAACCGACCGTTCACGGCGGGAACGCAAGGGTCTATCCTCACGCCTTTTACGCAGTCGGTGCAGTAAGTGGGTATAAAGCATATCCTGCCGGACAGCCCGCCGTCCTTTTTCTTTGACAGCCGCAGCTTTAACAGTACGCCGTCGCGGTTTTCCTCAAGCTCGTTCATCGAGGTGAAGAGGTTCCCCAAAGAATAAGCGCAGGGCACCGTCCTGCCGTCCGAGGTGCTTATCAGCTCGTATTTTTGTATGACGTGCGGGTGCGAGCCTATTATCATATCCGCGCCCGCCTCGGCTATCTCCCTTGCGGCGGTAAGCTGAGAGGGCCTGACCTGTCGGGAATTCATCGTTCCCCAATGAAGACAGGTTATGATGAACTGCGCGCCCGCCTCGCGCGCCTGCCGTATCTTTTCGGCAAAAGCGGCGCTGTCATAGCTGCCGGCAAGCTGTTGCTTTTCGGGAGAGTCGTCGGTGCCGTTTGAGATAAGATTTGCGGCGGCAAAGCCCACCGTTATGCCTTTTATATGTATCAGTACAGGACAGTCGCCGCCCGTGCCGATGTTGAATATCCCGCGTTTTTTGATATTTGAAACGGTGTCGGAAAGTCCGTCCTCTCCCGCGTCGAGAATGTGGTTGTTGGCGGTTATGAGCGCGGAAAAGCCCGCGTCCTTTACCGCGTCGAGAAAGGAGGAGGGGGAGTTGCAGTTGGGACTTCCCGCGTCCAGCCGCTTTTGCTCATGCTCATAGGGAGCGCCGTCGCAGCAGACGCTTTCCAGTACGGCAGCGGAAAAGTCGGCACTTTTAATAACGTCTGCCGTTCCGTCAAAGCAGCCGGAAAAATCATATGAGAAGTTTTTGGCGATACGCTGATGGGTCAGCGCGCACATAATATCTCCGCCGAACAGCAGCACCGCGTCGCCGTCGTTCCTTGCCGAGCGCTCGACGTATACGTCGGTCAGAACGCTCTCGCCCTCGCTTTCGGTGCGGATAACGGCATACCCCTTTTTCAGCGCGGTAAGCCCGCCGCTTTCATCTACCGAAACGGTGTCGGGGTCGAGCGAGGTAAATTTCGCGTCGGGAACGGTGTTTTTATATTCGGGAGTTATCCGCGCTTTTTCGCCCGTTTCCATACATATGACGCTTTGCGCTTTGAGCTTTTCGCAGATGGGTATGAACGGCGCGCGTCCGCTTTCCTCGCCGTTATGCTCCGTCCCGTCGGGACTGCGGCGAAACGCCGTGACCGATACGGAATACTCCGTGCCGTTTTTAAAGCCGAGCACAGTCTTTGAATTTCGCTGTGCATAGCGGCGCTTTATCAGCTTGCCGTCGCGGTAAAACCTCAGCAGATAACCGTCCGCGCCTTTCACGGACTGCCAGCTCATTATCGCGCAGCCGTCGCCGCCCTTGGCGCTGACGCCGTTAGGCGCGGCAAATACCTCCGCCATCGTACCACCTCCCGATATGCAGTCGTCTTAATGTAAAGTATACTATATATTGTAAAATTTTGCAAGAGGATTTTTATACGCTCATATCTGCTTTTTTATCTTGTTAAGCGCGCCTTTTTCCAGCCTTGACACCTGCGCCTGACTTATCCCTATCTCCTCCGCTACCTCGACCTGTGTTCTGCCTTTGAAAAAGCGCAGATTGAGTATCCTTTTTTCGCGGGCGTCCAGAGAAACTATCGCCTCCTTCAGCGCTATTTCGTCCAGCCAGTTTTTATCGTCGTTGTTGTCGCCTATCTGGTCCATCATATATATCGTGTCGCCGGATTCGGAAAATACCGGCTCATACAGCGAGATGGGGTCGCTCACCGCCTCCAGCGCGAGTACCACGTCCTCCCGCTTTGCGCCTATCTCCTCGGCTATCTGCTCGACGGTAGGTTCTTTTGAATGTTTCGCGGTCAGCTTTTCGCGCGCCTGCATCGCCTTGTAGGCAAGGTCGCGCATGGAGCGGCTCACGCGTATAGAGTTGTTGTCCCTGAGATAGCGGCGTAGCTCTCCCATTATCATCGGTACGGCATAGGTGGAAAACTTCACGTTGTAGTCGGTGCTGAAATTGTCTATCGCTTTCATAAGCCCGATACAGCCCACCTGAAACAGGTCGTCGGGATTTTCCCCGCGTCCCGAAAAGCGCTGTATCACGCTCAGCACAAGGCGCAGGTTGCCGTTTATCAGCTCCTCGCGGGCTTTTTTGTCGCCGTTTTTTACCTTTTTGAGCAGCTCGGTCTTTTCCTCCTCTTTAAGCACTTTTAATTTAGAGGTGCTGACTCCGCTTATCTCGACCTTGTTGTAGTACAAAAAAATCCCTCCATACCCTTAATTTTCATTAAGAGTATGGACGGATAATAGTCGGATTATTCTTAAAATATCAAAGCCTCATGCGCTGATGTAGATGTCTTCCTCGGATTCGGGGACGATGCTGTGCTTTACTCTGTCCTCGACCTCCGCTTTCTTGGCGTTGTTGAAGCGGTCGAGCGTGCCTACAAGATATCCCGTTATGCGGCGTATCCTGTCAAAGGGTATCTCTCCGAAATGATAGGTCATGTTCACGAAATCGCCGTCCAGCTCAAGATCTATGGTGTTTATCAGCTTGCCGGGATTTGCGTCGATCGCGTGCCTTACATATGCGTCGATCTCGTTTTGTTCCAATGTTCCGTTGATTACGTTTACCTGTACCATTTTGATTTCCTTTCTCCTTCATAAAACATTTTCGATACAAAGCCCTACCGAACCGGCTTTTATCGGGTGGTGATAATAAGTATAACACAATATGTTGTGTTTGTCAATAGGTAAAACCACAAAAAAGGAGAAAATTTTTAAAAAATTTTAAAAAATTCAAAAAAATTCAGAAAAACGCATTACAGGCGGATATTTCGTCAGGTAGCTATCCCCGCGAACTGGGTATTGTACAGTTTTGCATACGCTCCGCCCTGTGCGAGGAGCTGTTCGTGATTGCCCGCCTCGGCAACGCGGCCTTTGTCTATCACCACTATTTTATCGGCGTCGCGTATGGTGGAGAGTCGGTGCGCGATTATCAGGCTGGTCCTGCCTTTCATAAGGGCGAGCATAGCCTCTTGTATATAGACCTCCGTGCGGGTGTCTATGCTTGAAGTAGCCTCGTCAAGAATAAGTATCTTGGGGTCTGCCAGCACCGCTCTTGCGATGGCGATAAGCTGCCGCTGACCCTGTGAAAGGTTGCTGCCTCCCTCGGTGAGTACGGTGTTATAGCCGTCCGTCAGCTTTTCGGCAAATTCGTCCACCTTGGCGGTCCTTGCCGCGGCTATCACTTCCTCGTCGGTCGCGTCCAGCTTGCCGTAGCGGATATTCTGCGCTATGGTGTCGTTGAATATCACGGTGTCCTGAAGCACTATACCGATAGAGCCGCGCAGCTTTTTCTTGGGTATCTCGTAAATGCTTTGACCGTCCAGAGTTATCGAGCCGGAATCTATATCGTAAAATCTTGTGAGCAGGTTTACGACGGTGGTCTTGCCGGAGCCGGTCGCACCGACTATCGCCAGCTTTTGTCCGCTCTTTATCCAAAGGTCGAAGTCGTGCAGCACTACCTCGCCGGGGACGTAAGAAAAGCTGAGGTCCTTGAAGTTTATATCGCCCTTGACGTTTTCCACGCTGAAGCTGTCGTCCTTGCCCTCGTCCGTTTCCGGCGGATTGTCCATTATCTCGAAAACACGCTCCGCGCCCGCGATGGCGGTCTGTATCATAGCGTACTGCTGCGCTATCTCGTTTATCGGGCGGGTAAAGTTGCGGGTGTACTGCAAGAAAGCCTGAATAGTGCCTACGGTTATCGCGCCGCTGAGCGCAAGAGGGTTAAAGCCGATTATCAGGAAATACGCCCCGACTCCCGCTACCAGTAAAAATCCTATATTGCCTATAACGTTCATGCACGGCCCCATCACGCCGCCGCTTATCTGCGCTTTTATCGACGCGTCGGTCAGCTTGTCGCTTATGACGTTGAAATCGTCGCAGGCTCTTTTTTCGCGGGAAAACGACGCTACGGTCTTGTAGCCGGTGACGGTCTCCTCTATATGCCCGTTCAGCTCGCCGAGCAGCGACTGCTGCATCGGGAAATACTTACGCATGAATTTTGTAAGGGTGCGGGTGACTATCAGCGTAAGGACTATACTTGTCATGCTTACCAAAGTAAGCATGGGAGAGTAGAATATCATGAACATAAAGCAGCCGAACAGGGTAAGCACGCCGGAAAACAGCGACGCTATCGACTGGGAAACGGTGTTCGAGATGTTTTCTATATCGTTGGTCATACGGCTCATTATATCGCCGTGCTGATGGGTGTCGGTATATTTTATCGGAAGATAGGAGATCTTCTTAAAAAGGTCGTTTCTCATGACCTTGACGGTCGTCTGGGACAGCTTGGCGGCAAAAATGCCCTGAAAATATGTAAGCAGCGAGCTTATCAGATATATCCCGCCGAGCAGCAGCAGATAGGTTATCATGCCGTTTATGTCTATATTAAGGCGGCTGTCGGACAGAGTTATGCAGTCTATCGCCAGACCCTGCAAAAACGGCGCGAGCAGGTTGGTAAGCGTTATTATCAGCATTATCGCGAGCAGCGCGAACAGCAGGTACTTATTTTTTCCTATATAGCTGATTATTCGCTTTACGGTAGCGCCCGCGTTTTTGGGCTTTTCGGCGGGCATTCCCATTCTTGCGTGCGGGGGAGGACCTCCGCGTCCCATAACACGCGGCATCTGCATAGGCGCGCTGTTCTTTTGCTCAGCCATTCTGCTCACCTCCCTCATTCTTCATCTGGGAATAATAAATATCGCGGTAAATCTCGCTGGACTGCATAAGCTCGGAATGTGTGCCGAACGCGCAGATCGTGCCTTTATCTATTACCGCTATGCGGTCAGCTCTCATAACGCTGGCTATACGCTGGGCTATCATTATGACGGTAACTCCGCTCAGGCTGCTGCGCAGCGCCTCATGCAGCTTTGATTCGGTGCTAAGGTCGAGCGCGGAGGTGCTGTCGTCGAAAATAAGTATCTTGGGCTTTTTGAGTATGGCGCGGGCGATGGACATTCTCTGCTTTTGTCCGCCGGACAGCGACGCGCCCTTTTCGCTTATCATGGTGTCATAGCCCTCGTTGAAGCCTTGTATGAAAGTATCCGCCTGCGCGATGGTCGCCGCGTTTTTTACCTCCTCGTCCGACGCCTCGTTGTCGCCCCAGCGGATATTCTCCGCTACCGTGCCGGAAAACAGCTCGCTTTTTTGCAATACCACGCCTATTTTTGAACGCAGTACGTCCAGTTCGTAATCCTTGACGTTTACTCCGTCTATCAGCACTTCGCCCTGCGTGCAGTCATAAAAGCGCGGGATAAGGTTTACAAGCGAGGTCTTGCCGCAGCCGGTCGAGCCGAGTACGGCTATCATCTGCCCCGGCTCTACGGTAAGGTCGATATCTTTCAGCACCGGCTTTCCCGCCGTACCGGGATAGTAAAAGCCGACGTTTTTAAATTCCACGCGGCCCTGCGTTATCTCGGCCTGTGCGGAGCTTCCGTCCGATATTACGGGATCGGTGTCCAACACTTCCTTAACACGCTTTGCGGACGCCATGGCGCGGGATACCTGCTGGAACATCATGCCCACCATCATAACGGACATAAGTATTTGTGTTATGTAGGTGACAGCCGCCATAACGCTGCCTACCTCCATCGACTTTGCCTCGACCTGAAGTCCGCCGATAAGTATTATCGCCATTACCGACGCGTTCATAACTACCATCAGCAGGGGGTTGAGTATGGCGAGCAGCTTTTGCACTTTCATGTTGGTTTCCATAAGGGCGGTGTTGGCGTCGTCAAATCGGTTTATCTCGTATTCCTCTCTGGTGAACGCCTTTACCACCCGCGCGCCGGTCACGTTTTCCTGCACGACGCTGTTTACCTTGTCCAGCTTATCCTGTACTATGCCGAACAGCGGCGCGGCTCTTTTCATTATCAGCGTTACCACGATAAGCTGTATCGGCAGCGAAATGACCAGCACCAGTCCGAAATTCACGTTCAAAAACAGCAGGCAGGCTATTCCGCCGATGAACTGCATACCGGTACGGACGAACATACGCAGCGACATCGCCACGAACTGCTGTATCATGGTGATATCGTTGGTGAGCCTTGTTACCAGCGAGCCTGTGGTGAATTTATCCGTTTGCTGGAACGACAGGTGCATGACCTTTTCAAACGTGTCCTTTCTCATGTCGTTGCCCAGCTTTTGCGCCGTTATCGTACCGAATGCCGCCGACAGTATCCCTCCCGCGCAGCCGATAAGCGAGAATATCAGCATATATATGCCGGTCTGTATGACGTATCTCAAATTCTCGTCCGCGGGGGCTGTGCCGAGTATGCCGAAGTTTACTATATCGCTCATAAGCTGCGGCTGGATAAGGTCCATCGATACTTCAAGTATCATGGCGAGCGGACACAGCAAAGCTATCAGCCAGTACGGTTTAAGATATTTTATAACCTTTCTCATAGAAAAAACAGTACCTACTTTCTCCGAAAGATATTGTATTTTTCGGCAGCATGTCCGACTGCCGTGTTTTATCTTCAAAAAAGCCCGTCGGGGCATATTTCTTTTACTTGTTTTGCATACAAAACGCGGCTGAATGATTTAAACTCTATATATTTAAATTATATCCCCGCCGCCGTCCGAATGTCAAGAGGGTAAAAAAAATTTATCGTTTATTTCACCTGATTTTCATTTTTCTACTTGAAATCACGGGCGGGAGAATATATAATATTATTGTGGGACAGATCTCTTGAATGAAAGGAACATGAAAAGATGAAAATAGCGGTAGTAGGACTGGGACTTATCGGCGGCTCTATCTGTAAGTCGCTGAAAAAGAATACCTTCCATCATATAATGGGTTCGGATATTGACGCCGAGGTGTGCGAAAAGGCGCTTAGCTGCGGCGCGGTGGACGAGATAATAACGCCGGAGCAGCTGGGAGAAGCCGACATGACCATGATATGTCTTTATCCTCAGGCAATAGTAAATTTCGTGCGGGAGCACGCGGACCGCTTCAAGAGCGGCTCGATAGTGACCGATTCCTGCGGCATAAAGGAATATGTGGTAAACGGCTGCACCGAGGTGCTGGCGCAGCGCGGGGTGATATTCGTCGGAAGTCACCCGATGGCGGGCAGAGAGTTTTCCGGCTTTGACTATTCGACGGACGACTTGTTCGTAGGGGCAAGCTATATCGTCACTCCGACCGAGGACACTCCCAAAATGGCTATCGACCTGCTTGCGACGCTCGCCTGCTGCATGGGGTTTGAAAAGGTGGTCACCGCCACTCCGCAGCAGCACGACACGAATATCGCGTTTACCTCGCAGCTTGCTCATGTGGTGTCCAACGCTTATGTAAAAAGCCCGTCGCTGTTCAACGCGGACGGATTTTCCGCCGGCAGCTTTCTTGACCTTACCCGTGTGGCAAAGCTGAACGAGGATATGTGGACGGGACTGTTTTTGTGCAATAAAAAAGCGCTGCTGTTCGAGCTGAACAATATAATAGAGCATCTCGGACAGTACAAAACCGCAATAGAGGACGGCGACGCCGCCGCGCTCAGGGAGATACTGAAAAACGGCAGGGAGCGCAAGGAGAAAAGCATAGAGCTTTACGAAAAGAACAAGAATAACTGAGCGAAAGGACAGGACCGGAAAATGTCGGGCAGGAGCTTTCATATCGCGTTGTGCGGAATATTGAGCGCCGTATGCGTGATAATGATGTTTTTCACCGGAGTCATACCTATAGGCGCGTATATTCTTCCCGCGGTGGCGGGGATAGTCATATGGGTGATATATCAGGAGATAAATCTGAAATGGGCGCTGCTCAGCTATTCCGCGGTGGCGCTGCTTGCGCTGCTGCTTACGCCCGATATAGAGTCCAAGCTGCTGTTCGCCGTGTTTTTCGGTTATTATCCGGCGGTAAGGGATAAGCTGGCGGCGATAAAGCCCGCGCCTCTCTCTTTTTTGCTGCGGCTGGCGGTATTCAACATACCCGTGGTGGCGGTGTACTTCGTACTGCTCAACGTGCTGGGCATGGCGGAGCTTATGGAGGATTTTGCCGGATTCGGGGAATGGGCGCTGCTCATCTTCTGGGGAATAGGAAATTTCACCTTTTTATGCTATGACCTTTGTCTTGACCAACTGTCGTTCTTTTACGATAAATGGCTCAAAAAGAAGCTCAGAAAGGTAATAAAGTGACCTCGCTAAAAAAGCGAGGTCATTTAAATCTGTATTGCAAGGTCAATACAAAGCGGAAGGAAAGAGGAGTTTGAGGGGAAAACCATCAGGGTTTTCACCCTCAAATTCGATAAGAGCCGCGCAAAGCGCGGCAAAAATTGTCAATACCGCTTATGTGGTATTGACAATTTTTTGTTAGCTTGTCGAAAAATCCGACCATAGGAAGGGTTTTCGACAAGTTAAAGTGACCTCGCTAAACAAGCGAGGTCGTTTTTTTATTTGTTATAGGGGCTATCAAATTCCTTTTCCGCTTTTTCCACCGCCTGTTCGAGCGTAAGGCCGGTAAAGAACGGAGCGTTCAGGTATCTGCCGGACTTTTTGTCGTCTACGAACGCGCCTACCGCTATGCCGGGTATCGCGCTTTCCGGAGCGTTGGGAGCCTGCGGACCGCCGAGATCGGTGCGGCACCAGCCGGGGTCGGTAAGGTTTATCATAACGTCTGTACCCTCCACAACAGAGCCCAGATCTATCGTTATCTTGTCCAGCGCCGCTTTGCTCGCGGAGTAACCCGCCTGCTGCGGTTCAAGCCGTATGCCGCTGGTGGTGTTCAGTATCCTGCCGAATCCTGCGGCTATCATTTTCGGCATGAAGTGATAGCATATCATGGCGGGGGCTATCGTGTTTATTTTAAAGCTCTCGGTGTAGTCGCTTATCGGGGTGTCGAAATATTCGTTTCGGTACGCTATTTGAACGCCCGCGTTGTTCATAACTATGTCGGTCCTTACACCCAACGCGTCAATTTCGGCGAGCATTTTTGCCACCGAATCAAGGTCAGACAGCTCCGCCTCGAATGCGTAAGCCGAAACGCCAAGCTCCTTGACCTCGTTCATTACCTTTTCGGTGTGTTTAAGACTTCTTGAGTGGAGCAGCAGATTGCAGCTCTGCTCAGCCATAAATTTTGCGGTAAGATAGCCGATACCGCGCGCCGCGCCCGTGATGAGCGCCCATCTGCCTTTTACGTTTACCATGATGTACCTCCGTTGTACGTTTTTTTCATTCTATCATGGAAAAATCTGTATGTCAATAGCAATTTGTGAAATCTTTATGCGGGCTTGATTTTTCTATCCGCAAAAAAATAAAAAAACCTATTGACAAACAAAATTCATTCTGCTATAATAAATAATGCGGTTTGCGGGGATGCTGGAATAGGCAGACAGGCAAGCTTGAGGTGCTTGTGTCAGTATTGGCGTGAGGGTTCAAGTCCCTTTCCCCGCACCAAGATCGGTAAGGTTATATACCTTGCCGATTTTTTGTTTGATAGGTTTTTTAAATTCAGACACTAAAATAATTTTGCCTATTTGCAAAATCGACAAAATGTGGTATAATAACCTTAACTTTAAATTTGCTCACGCAAAAGGGCGCTGTCGCGTCCACCATGATATGGCATAATAACCTTAACTTTAAATTTGCATACGCAAATTTCCTGCGCAAAGCGCAGGTGTCCGACCGAAGGTCGGACGTTAAGAACATTGTATCGTAAATTTGGGCGCTCTGCGCCCGACGGCTTACGCCGTCCCGCGGCTGACAAGTCAGCCGCAATTAACGGTATAATAAAATTATGTTTTAAACAACACGTTATGTGAGATCATACACGCTTTTTGGCATGGGAAAGGGGAAAGGTAATGAGTATTACCGCGATGATTTTTACGGTGATCGGGTATCTGTCGGGGAGCATACTGTATGCCGAGCTGTTCTGCGCTCTTTTCAGAAAAAAAGAGGCGTATCTGCAAGGCTCGGACCACAACCCCGGTACCGCTAACGCGTATATGTACGGCGGCTTTTGGTGCGGAACGCTCACGCTGATATTCGACCTTATGAAAGGCTTTCTTCCGGTGTTTTTGTATCTGCGCTTACAGCCGCTGGAAAGCTGGGAGCTGGTGCCGGTAATGACCGCTCCCGTGATAGGACATATTTTCCCGCTGTTTAAAAAATTTCAGGGCGGCAAAGGGATAGCCGCGACGTTCGGCTGTCTGCTGGGGCTGTTCCCGTACATAAAGCCGGTGGTGATATTCGCGGCGGCGTTCATTTTCTTTTCGGTCGTGCTGAGGATCTCGCCGCACTTTTACCGCACGGTATTTGCGTATGTTTTCTCGCTCGCGGGAATGCTGCTGACAAAGGTTTTTCCCGTGGTATCGACAGGCTTTCTCATAATCATGGCGGCTGTGCTTATCCGTATGCACTTCAGCAATGAGGACAAGAAACGATTGGAGGTAAAAACGCTATGGACGCGTTGATATTATCCTGCGCGACGGGAGGAGGGCATAACAGCGCCTGCGTTGCCGTGGCACAGGAGCTTTCGGACAGGGGACATCGCGTGCGGACGCTTGACCCGTATCTGTTAAAAAGCAAACGCACCGCCGATTTGATAGGCGGAGCTTATAATAATCTTGTACAAAAAGCGCCGTCCGCTTTCGGTATGATATACCGACTGGGGGACGCATACCGCCGACTGCCGGTGTATTCTCCCGTTTACCATATCAACCGCCACATGACGGCGCTGATGGAGCAATATCTGCGAAAAAGACCGTGCGATATGATAGTGGTGACGCATTTGTTTCCCGCGGAGATACTTGCCAATATGAAAAGGCAGGGGATACCTCTTCCGCCTACCTGCTTTATCGCCACCGATTACACCTGCATACCGTTTACCGAAGAGACCGCCTGCGATTATTACGTCATACCGTCGGAACAGCTTATAGGCGAATATACGGCGAGGGGGATAGCCCGCGACAGGCTTTTCCCGCTGGGGATACCCGTCCGCCGAAAATTCCGCCAAGACCCCGACCGCTCCGCCGCGAGAAAAAGGCTGGGCTTTGATAATGAAAAGAAGTATATCCTGATAGCGGGAGGTAGCATAGGCGCGGGACAAATAAAGCAGATAGTGCCGCTGCTGCTGCGGCATTTCGGCGACAGCGCCCGACTTATCGTAATATGCGGGAATAACCGCGCTCTTTACCGAAGCATGAAAGAAGCGGGCGACGGACAGTGTACGGTTTTGGAGTACACCTCCCGAATGGCGGATTATATGAAAGCGTGCGATCTGTTTTTATCAAAGCCGGGCGGTCTGTCCTCGACCGAGGCTGCGGCGGTAGGCACACCGCTGATACATTTAGCGCCTATCTCCGGCTGCGAGATAAAAAATATGGAATTTTTCCGCAAAAACGGTATGTGCATATCCGTAAGCTCCTCCGAAAAACAGCTTATCGCCGCCTGCGAAAAGCTGCTCAGAAAAGACGTCCGAGAAAAAATGCTGCAAAATCAGCGGCGGGTCATCTCCGCAGATTCCGTGTCCGATATATGCGACCTGTTGGAAAATGCGAAAGCGCCGCTTAAAGCATAATATCAGCTTGTCGAAAAACCCTCCCTATGGTCGGATTTTCCGACAAGCTGAAAAAATCGGCAATACCGCATAAGCGGTATCGCTCGATTTTTGCCGCGCTTTGCGCGGCTCTTATCAAACTTGAGGGTGAAAACCCTGATGGTTTTCCCCTCAAACTCCTCTTTCCTTCCGCTTTATATTGACCTTTTTCTACAGACTGTATTATGCCCCTATCCTAAAGGATAGGGGCATCATTATCTTCTTTCCGTTCTAACTTTGAATCGTATCGCCGTTTTGTCTTTCTTACTGCTGATTACTTTCTTTTTCTGCTGACAACTGCCGCGCCCGCTGCGATAACAGCAACGCCTGCCGCTATTGCTATGCTCTCTGCGCCGGTGTTGGTGTTAGGCTTGGAGTCGCAATCGCCCGCGGTGGGGGTGTCCTGAGTATCAGCGTCGTCGGAAACGTTGTCTTCGTCGGTAGCGTCGGTATTCGTGTCGGCGGGATCGTCAAGAGGCTCGTCGGAGAAGGTCATCGTGAGCAGCTCCAAGCCGTGTCCCATAAATGCGATACCGTTTATCTTTGCCGCCTCAAGGCTGCCGCAAACTTCCTCGCCGTTGATGGTAACGGGGTCTGCGGAAAGTCTGAACTTTATTTCGCTGCTGTCAACATCTACCGAATAGCTGTCGCCCGCGTCGGAGAGGGTAACGCCTTTCCAGTCGGCCATAAACTGCCATGTTTCAAGATCCTGACGATGGGGCTTGATGCACCAGTATGCTTCGTTGCCGGAAAGGGTATCGTCGGTCTTGTAGGTAATGGTGATAGTGGTGTCCTCGGTAACATTCTCAAATTCCGATGCGGGAATAACTACCGATGCGGACCAGCCGGTCATAAGGTCGGTGTTGATGTCATAAGCGAACGCTCCTACCGCCATTGCGGATATTGCAGCTGCCGCTGCGGTCACACCTGCTAAAACTTTTAAAGATTTCATGATAATTTTCCTTTCATGGTATTATTTTCGGAGAGGTCTTTCTCCTTACGGCTATATAATATCACAATCGGAAGTCCAAACATATCATGATTTTAATTTTTTTATAAAAATCACAACTTATTTTTCGCCCCAATGGACGCGGAAATATTTTTTTCGGTACTCCTTGGGGGTGTAGCCGGTATTCTTTTTAAAGGTCTGGATAAAGTGGCTCTCGGAGCTGAAACCGAGGTAGTTGGAAATTTCTATGTTGGAATATTCCGAGAATTTCAGAAGATTTTCCGCCGCCTCCGTCCGTTTTTCGGAAATATAATGCGATACGGTCATTCCCGTTTCGCTGTGGAACAGCTTTGACAGGTACGGCGCGCTGAGTCCCGACACCTGCGCCAGCTCCTCCAGCGTTATCTTTCCGTGGAGATTTTTGGTTATGTGGTCAAGGCAAAGCGTGACGGGCTTTGAGTACAGCCCCTTTTTGGAAATGACCCGCATACGTTCTATGTAATCGTCTATCAGATTTCGGTGGATAAGGTCCACTTCGTCTACGCAGGTGCATTTGTCCACCTGATTTATATAGATGTCGCTGAGGCTGTAGGCGGTCTCCATATCCATGCCGCCCTCTATCACATATCTTGTAATGAAAGCGACCGTTATTATAAGGTGGTATTTGCGGTCGGTGAGCGGGTCGCGGCTCAGCTTTCCGAAGCCCTCCCCCGACAGGGGCTTGAACAGGCGTTTTGCCTCGTCGGCGTCGCCGTTTTTTATCGCCTCGAAAAATTTCATTTCGCGTTCGTAAGCGAGATGACTTTCCATATTTTCGCGGCTGTCGAACATCGTTTGGCTGAGTTGGTCGTTTATCTTCATACAGCTTTCCCCCTGTCGCGCGTTCGTTTTTTTAAGTATAACACTTTTTGCGGAAATTAGCAATAAACTTTTGACATTTAACTTAAAAAAATGATACGAAACGGGGCAAAAAAGCGTTAAAATATAGATGATCTCCCGACCGAAAGCTAAATCGGCCGGAAAAATAATCGAAAGGAAAGAAATAACATGACGACCAAGGTTAAAAAGATAACCGCGCTTGCGTTGGCGGCGGCAGCCTGCCTGACAAGCGTGACTGCGTGCAGCAGCAGCGGTGAGAGCGGGAATGACGTCGTTTCTTCGGAGCCGCCCGCGACTTTCAACGAGGAAGAGCAGTCCAAGATCGAAGAGATAGAGATAGAGGGAGCGGAGAAGCTGGAAAATCCTCTGGTGACTACTCTGTTGGCGGACTGGGACCTTAACCCTCAAAAGGGCAAGCCCAAATCAGTCGAGCTGCAAATGTTTGAGAACGTGTACGGCGGCAAGATAGAGAACATAAACTGCACGTTTGACGAGCGTTTCACCAGGCTGTCCACGCTTATAGCCTCCGACGAAGCGCCCGATATGTTCAGCGCGGGCGACCTCGACGTATTCCCGATGGGAGTTTACAAAAACATATTCCAGCCCATGGACGATTATGTGGAGTTTGACAGCGAGCTTTGGGCTCCCATGAAAACGATAAACGACAAATTCATGTTCAACAACGGACATTATGTCGCCGCCGTTTCGGCTGACGCCGGAGTTGTAATGATATACAACAGAAGAAGAGTAGAGGAAAACAACCTTGACGATCCCGCCGACTTGCTCGAAGAGGGCAACTGGAACTGGGATACCCTCTATGATATGATGAAAAAGTTCTGCGACAACGCCGAGGATCAGGCGGCGCTGGACGGCTGGTGGTTTGAAAGCGCCATCTCGCTCACCACGGGCGTACCTTATATAGACGTGGTAGACGGCGAGATAGTACAGAACCTTGACGATCCGCTTATAGAAAAGGCTCAGAACTATATGCTCCAGCTCAAAAACGAAAAGCTGCCGGTAGATAAGGCGGTAAACGGCTGGCAGGTAAATCCCTCCGCGGTAAAGGCGGGCAAAACGCTGTTCTATCCCGTAGGTATCTGGGCGCTGTACACCTCCACTTTCAACGAGGATTACGGCGATTATGAGGACATCATGTTCGTGCCGATGCCCAAATGTCCTTATGTAGACGATTATTATCTGCCCGCGGCAATAACCGGCTTCTCGCTTTGCGCGGGCGCAAAGAACCCCGAGGGCGTGGGCGCTTACCTTAAATGCGCGATGCTCGCAAGAGACGACGAGACCGCTAAGGAGATAAGCAGAACTCAGATATTTGAGGATTATCATTGGAACGAAGATATGTACGAGATGCAGCAGAAGATAGTCGACATGACCGCTGAACATCCTGTATTTGAATTCTACAACGCTGTATCGGCTAAGCTGTCCGACCTTGTAAATAACCCCATGAAAGAGACCTTTAACAACGGTGTATCCTGGACTCAGACCAAGGAATCCATGAAGCCCGCGGTACAGGCGGAGATAGACAAGGTAAATCAAGAGCTTGAAAAAATAAAAAAGTAAATTTCATTGTTTCTCCTCCTTAAATGGAGCCGACCCGCACTATAAACCAGTGCGGGTCGGTTTTTATGTCAGGGACCGGACAAAAAAGGGAGATGACTGGACAAAAAAGGAAACTTGTGATAAAATAGCATAAAACATTATTAAAACGGGTGATGGCATGATACGCATAGCGGTCGTTGACGATGAAAGAGAATGTATCGAAAAGATAAAACATTATTTTAACGGCATGAGCGAATACAAGACGGAAACGTTTTACGCGCAAAGCGCGGAGCTGCTGCTGGAAAAGTACGACAAGGGCGAAAGATTCGATATTGTATTTCTTGATATAGAGCTGGACGGGATAAGCGGGATAGAGGCGGCAAAGCGTATCTGCGCCGTCGGCGGAAGTCCTCTTATAATTTTTACTACCGCTCATAAAAAGTATGTGAGCGAGGCGTTTTATATCAACGCGTTTCAGTATATGTTCAAGCCCATAGAGTACGACGACCTGCGCCACGAGCTGAACAGAGCGATAAAGACGATAGCTTTAAGACAAAGCGCGTTTGAGATAAATTACGGACATGAAAAGGTGATATTAAGGTCCTCCGACATAATTTATATAGAGACCAGCGGCAGGCATCTTTCGGTAAAGACCGCCGACAAAGAATATCTGTACAACGATACCGTAAAGGAGGCGGAAAAGAAGCTGTCAAAGCTGGGATTTTCCAAGATAGAGCAGGGTATCATCGTAAATCTCTGCCATGTAAGGCGCGTTACCTCCTCCGCCGTGGAGCTGGATAACGGAGAAACAAAGTATATCAGCAGGCGGGCATACAAGTCGTTTTTATCGGAGCTTAATCTTTATCTTTCGGGGGCGTGACATGGAGATATTACGGATCATCACGGTAATTGCGGGCTGTGCCGCGGAGGTGTATATATATTCGCTGTTTTACAGCGTTTTTACAACGCCGAAAAGCGACCGCCGCCTTAAAACGATACTGAGCTGCGCGGCGTTTGTCCTATTGTCGGTGAACTCGCTGTTTATAGATATATTTCCGCTGAACGCGGGTATCAGCATACTTGCCATTATAATAATATCATACCGCAACGACTGCGGGCTGCTGAAAAGAGCCTATACCGCGCTGATAACCTTTATATTGATGTGTGCTGCGGAAATTATCACCGGCGTGGCGACCGCCGCGCTGCTCGGCACGAACGTCGGCAGCGTAATAGGAACGGATATGACGTATATCATCGACATAGTGATAAGCAAGCTAATTGCCTTTATCGCGGTAAAGCTGTTTGTCGGCGCGAAAAAGCCGCGCGGAGAGGTAGACAGCGGCTTTTCGGCGGCGCTGCTGATAATTTTTGTGCTGATAATATTCTATATGGTCTTTTTGATAGACGGTATGTTCACGGGAGATGACAGGAACAACGCTTTCCTGTCGGTCATCGCTATAGTGATAATGGCGGCGGCGGTCATATCCGTGTTTATCCTAAACGACCGTCAGACGAAATATAAGGAATACCAGCGGCGGCTCAAAGAGCTTGAACTGCAATACAAGCTCAAGGTCAAGGAGTACGAGAATATAAGGGACAACGCAAGGCTCGCGGGCAAAAATATCCATGACGTGAAAAATTTCTCGCTGGCGGTAAACTCTTATCTTGAACAGGGCAGGATAGAAGAAGCACAGCAAAAGCTGCGCGAATATACCGAGAAAATAGCCGGCTCGTCCGAACGTTCGTCGGGGATACCGACGGTGGACGCTTTGCTTAAAGCTAAGCTGGAGGAAATAAACGGTCTTTGCGACAGCAGATACGTTTCGGTGGTGCTGGACAGCCTCGGCGGAGTAGATGAGATAGATTTCTGCATACTGCTCGGAAACGCGATAGACAACGCTATAGAAGAATGTCGCCGTATAGACGACAGGAAAGCCCGCGCGCTGGAGATACGCGTTCTTCCCGTGGCGGGCGGTATCTCCGTCTATGTAAAAAACAGCACCGCGAAAGAAAAAAAGGCGGCAAAGGGCGCAAAGGACAACGTCTTTTTACACGGTTTCGGTATAGAAAACATGAAAGCCGTCTGCGAAAAATACGGCGGCGATATGGTCATCTCGGAGCAGGACGGATATTTTGAACTAAGCATATTCCTGCCGAATATCCAAGCCGTTTGACCGAATACGCGAAATCCGTTGACCTTGCCGAAACGATATGTTATTATCTTCTTACAAAATTTTTTTGGGAGGATAACCACAATGAGGTCAAAACATATCCTTGCGGCGTTGCTTTGCGGCGCTGTATGCTTCGGACTGTGCGCTTGCTCCGAAAGCACAGGCACGGTATCGAACGAACCGAGCGATATAAACAGTACCGACGTACAGTCGGAGCAAGGCAATATCGAAAGCGGCGGTGAGATAAGCGAGGGAGGCGAAACGTCCGACGCGTCCGTTCAGGAAAGCGGCGCGGAAGAGTCGGGCGGAGCGGCAAACGCCGATAAAGAGCAGTACACCGACCCGTACTCGCCCGCGCCCTTGGGAGAATGGGTAAAATCTATGGTACATAATTACGAATCGGACGAGCAGGAGGTCATCTACTGGCGTATATTAAGCGTTGACCCTGACGGACAGCCCTCGGTAGACGCGTACAACGACGGCGGGAACTTCTGGATATTAGAGCAGCCGGAGGAGGATTTTATCAAATACTATGCGGTGGATTACGAGATAAAGTACCCCGAAGATTACACCGAGTCTGATACGGGAATAAGAGTAAGCAGCCTTACGCTGTATGCGGAAAAGCCGAACGGAGGCGGCTTTGAAAAGGACGGCACTTTATATCTCGGCGTAGGCTCTACTACCGACGTAACGGAGGATACTTTAGGCAAGAGCGAGGAAGATATCCACCCCGGCGACGTTGTAAAGCAACGGTCGGTATATCCCATGATAGACGGCGAAACAGATTATGTGTTCAGATTGGAATATAAAGATGCCGACGGCGAGTATGTCAGGTCATACGCCGCAAGCAAGTAATACGCAAGCAAGTAATAAAAAAAGAGCCGCAAGCGGCTCTTTTTGTGCTTTATGTCATTCCTTTGTGAATTTTACCCATTGATATTCGGCGGTGAGGGGAGTGGTGCCGTCGTATTCTTTCAGCCATTCGTCAACGCCAAGACCGTTCCAGACGTTCATCATTATCTTGCTTTCGGTGACGGGTATATCCTCGGTGACTTTATGTACTTCTTTTCCGTCGACATACCATGTGATGCTGTCCTTTGCCCACTTAAAGCCGTAGGTGTGGAAATCCTCGGTAGCGTCAAAGCCGAGATCGTATACCTTTTCGTGATTTCCCTCTCCGTCGGTAAAGTAATTGAACTGTACCGTTGTGGTGTCCTTGCCCAAAAATTCAATGTCTATCTCGTCCCACGGGTTGTTGTCCGACGGGCCGGTATAGGTGAAGAATGAGGAAACCACGCCGTCGTTCTTTATCGGCTTCATGGACACCTCGTACATACCGTAGCCGTAAAATTGCTTTGAGCGGTATTCCGCGCCGGAGTATGTGTCCTCCTCGCCGTCGGTGTCTATGGTGAGCTGCATAGTGCCGTTTTCAAACGCCACGTTGTAGTCGCGCCAGGTGCAGTTGAACATTCCGCCGTTGCTCCAGCCGTTGGACTTTTCAAACAAGGGGGATTCGCCCTTTGAAAAATCGGCGTTCACATTTCCGTCGTCAACAAAGCTCTCCGTTTCGGTCGCAGATGTTGCGCTTTCGCCGCCCTGCGCGGACTGCGTGTCCGCCTGTTCGGAACAAGCGGAGAGCATAAAGCTCAGACATATCGCAAGCATACAGCAGATATTTATTCTTTTCATTTCATAGCCTCCTAACAGTTTGTGTGAGGAACTTTGCGTCCTTACGTTTTGATTATACCGTTTCGGCGGGTTTTGTTATATCGCTTTTTTAACCTTTTTTATATTTTTTTGCAATAAAATAAAACAGCCGCGCTTACATTAAGCGCGGCTGTCAGACTGTCGAAAAAGCCAAGCGAATGCTTGGCTTTTTCAAATAAATATGGTATAATAAAAAGGGCGGTGATGAAA
>CANQIB010000018.1 GCA_947623915.1 uncultured Ruminiclostridium sp. | reverse complement strand
ATGCGGGGACTTCGTCCCCTGCACCCCTTATGCGGGGACTTCGTCCCCTGCACCCCTTATGCGGGGACTTCGTCCCCGCGCCCCTTATGCGGGGACTTCGTCCCCTAGCACCTCGATTTGGTGACGAGGTCACAAAATCACCTTTGCGGGGGCTTCGCCCCCGCTCTATTTTTTAGTATTATCAGAGCTTTTAAGGGTGCGATTGATGGACCTTATTCCGATTTTGACCCTCCGTTGGTTCCCGAAAGGGACCCCAAGGAAGGGGGAAAGGCGACCTAGCGGTTCCTTTCCCTCCCCACGGTATAAGTTCGGTACTTAATTCCTTCTCGGACTTTCCTTCCCGCCCCCACCTTTTCCGTCCCTTTTCCATCCGTAAAAGGGATACGCACTACCTCTTATAATTCGTTTTGGGGACACTCACTTTGCTGTTTTTGTGCCTTATCCCTTATTTTTTGTGATATTCCTGTCAAAAGACGAAGTCCCCGCTTGCCATGCTAAAGTTTGAACGTCTAAACGGTAGCGCTCTTTGCGGGTTTCATTCCTTTTTAGATGTTTTCCCTCGCCCTTTTACCATGTGCTGCAGACTCCCCGCCATAGGCACATGTGCCCCGCCTGCGGCGGGGCATCGCGGCGCTGCGCGCCGCGCCGCAGCCTTGCTGCGCATGTGCCGTGACGGCAAGGCTTTTGCTCCCGTCCGAATTTAAGTGATATTTTTAACAGCCTATAAAAATAACCCCCTCCATACCCTTTACGGGAATGGAGGGGATAACTTTCCGTGCCTTGGGACTTCGTCCTTATACCGCTACTATATTCACCAGTTTGCCGGGAACGACGATCTCCTTTTTGATCTGCTTGCCCGCAAGCTGGTCAGCGACCGCATCTTTGGCAAGCGCGAGCAGCTCGTCCTTTTCCGCGGCGGCGGGTACGTTTATTCTCGCCTTTATCTTGCCGCATATCTGAACGGCTATTTCGACGGTCTGCTGTACGCACAGTGCCTCGTCGTACTGCGCCCATTCGGACTCGCTGAGTATGCCGAATCCGAGCTTGCTGTACATTTCTTCGGTAATATGCGGAGCAAACGGATACAGTACGGTAAGCAGGCTTTTAAGCTCGGCGCGGTTTATTCTGCCCAGCGCGGTTATCTCATTTAGCAAAGTCATCATCGCGGCTATCGCGGTGTTGAACTTCATCGCTTCGATGTCCTCGCTGACCTTTTTCACGGTGCGGTGCATACTTGCGGTAAGCTCCGGCGAATACTCCTCGCCCTCAACAAGTATGTCCTGAAGCGCCCATATGCGGTCAAGGAAACGCTTGCAGCCCTTAACGCTGCTCTCGCTCCAAGGAGCTGCCTGCTCATAATCTCCCATGAACAGCACATATACCCTCAAAACGTCCGCCCCGTAAACGTCTACCACGTCGTTGGGGTCTACCACGTTGCCTTTGGACTTGCTCATCTTCTCGCCGTCAGGACCAAGCACCATGCCCTGAGCAGTTCTCTTGGCGTACGGCTCTTCGGTGGGAACTTCCCCGATGTCATACAAAAATCTGTGCCAAAATCTCGAATATATCATGTGGCGGGTGACGTGTTCCATGCCGCCGTTGTACCAGTCTACCGGCAGCCAGTATTTTAACGCCTCGGGTGATGCAAAACGCTCGTCGTTGTGCGGGTCGCAGTATCTCAAAAAGTACCAGCTCGAACCTGCCCATTGCGGCATGGTGTCCGTTTCACGCTTTGCGTCATGTCCGCACTTCGGACACTTGCAGTTGACAAACGAATCTATCTTCGCGAGCGGGCTTTCTCCGTCCGAGCCGGGCGCAAAATTATCCACCGGCGGCAGCTTTAACGGCAGCTCGTCATACGGAACGGCTACCATTCCGCATTGAGGACAATGCACTATCGGGATAGGCTCGCCCCAGTATCTCTGACGGTTGAACGCCCAGTCTTTCATCTTGTACTGTACGCCCTTTTCACCGCAGCCCAGCCTTTTCAGCTCCTCCAGCATCTTGTCGATAGCCTCTTTTTTGGTGGTGATACCGTCAAGCGGTCCTGAGTTTACCATCTCTCCGTCGCCGGTATACGCCTCCTTGGAAATATCTCCGCCCTTGATGACTTCTATAATGTCGATACCGAATTTTTTTGCAAACTCATAGTCGCGCGTATCATGAGCGGGTACCGCCATTATAGCGCCCGTGCCGTAGCCCATCATTACATAGTCGGAAATATATATCGGTATCTCCTTGCCGTTCACGGGATTTATCGCGGTAAGCCCGTCTATTTTTACGCCGGTCTTGTCCTTGACAAGCTGGGTGCGCTCAAATTCGCTCTTTTTCGCACATTCCGCCTTGTACGCCGCAAGCTCCTCACGGTTCGCGATAATGTCCTTGTATTTTTCGATTATCGGATGTTCAGGCGCTATTACCATAAAGGTAACGCCGTACAGCGTATCGGGTCTGGTGGTGTATATCCTGAGCTGCTCGTCCGCCTCTTTCAGCTTGAAATTCACGAACGCGCCTACCGATTTTCCTATCCAGTTTTGCTGCTGTAATTTGATATTCGGCAGATAATCTACCTTTTCCAACCCCTCCAACAGCTTTTCGGCATACTCGGTTATCCTGAGATACCACACTTCCTTGGTCTTTTGCACTATCTCGCTGTGGCAAATGTCACAATGTCCGCCTTGAGAATCCTCGTTGGACAACACTACCTTACAGCTCGGACAGTAGTTGACCAGCGTCTTGTCGCGGAACACCAGCCCATGCTCGAACATCTTGAGGAATATCCATTGAGTCCATTTATAATATCCCTCTTCGGTCGTGTCTATCGTGCGCGACCAGTCAAAGGAAAATCCCGCGCGCTTGAGCTGGTCGGTAAATTTGACTATGTTGCGGTCAGTCACCTGACGCGGATGTACGCCGGTCTTTATCGCGGTGTTCTCGGTGGGCAGACCGTATGCGTCGAAGCCTATCGGAAACAGTACGTTGTACCCTTGCAGCCTGCGCTTGCGGCTGACTACCTCCAGTCCCGAATACGCCTTGATATGACCTATGTGCATACCCGCGCCGGAGGGATAGGGAAATTCCACCAGCGCGTAAAACTTGGGCTTATCGCTGTTGTTGCTTGCCCGAAACGTGCCGTGTTCCTCCCAGTAGCTCTGCCACTTTTTCTCAATGGCGGAAAAATCATATTTGCTCTCGCTCATTATACTTATCCTTTCCGAAAAAATAAACGCCCGCCCCGACAAAGAAGACGAGCATGACCGTGTTGCCGTTACGATCCGTGCGCCGCACATCTCAACGGCATAAGACCGCTTTGCCTTATGCGCCGTCCGATAACGGGAACTCCGCCGCGGCGGCTGTGTTTTCAGCAGCGAGGATTATTGCCTTGCAATAGTATTATACACGCTTTTCAGGTGAATGTCAAGTTTAATTTGGTACGGCGTTTTCCGACCGAGCGACGGCGGGAAATTTGCGGTTTCGACGGATTTTTATGTTTTTTAGTTAATTTTACTTAACGGTCGCGTAAAGTTTATGCAAAAAACAT
Organism: uncultured Ruminiclostridium sp.; assembly: GCA_947623915.1. GTDB lineage: Bacteria > Bacillota > Clostridia > Oscillospirales > Ruminococcaceae > Ruminiclostridium_E. Next base: position 46,362 of record CANQIB010000018.1, on the reverse strand, counting down.
AAAAACAGGTTAATTTTTTGGATAATATGTTCATTGATTTAAAACGAAATCGGTGTTATACTTTATGTAACGGCTAGTAGACAGCCGAATGAATTATTTCGGAGGAACAAAATGAAACTTAAAAAAATTTTTGCCGGTGTTGTTGCGGCTTCCATGGCGGCAACAATGACCATTGCGGCAAACGCGACTTGTATCAATAAGGACGTTTCCGGCGAATTTGCTCCCGGCGTTACCATTGATAACTCAAGATGGTTCTTAAAACTTCATGTAGACGATACCGAAGCTATCGACCGCGGTGTTGACCTTTCCAAGCTGGACGGCGCAAGATTTACCATTTCGGTATGCGACGACGGCATTTCCCGTGAGAGCTGGGACGGCGGTATCGGCGGCGCTATCATCTTCTCCTGCGGCGGCGGCGGACTTGAAAACGTCGAGATAGCGGACGGATATGATTACAACTGGGTATCTCAGGGCTTCTGGGGCGTTACCGATCCCGAACTTGAGATAATGACCGACCCCAACACCAACGGTGAAAAGGCAGAGCCGGTTAACCCCGTTTCCGCTACCAAGATCGCGGATTACACTTATCAGCTTGAGGCTACGGGCTTCCGTAACCCCTATGTTACCGAAGGTCTTACCGAAGATGTAGGTTACTTCCAGATAGCTCTGGACGACTGGGGCAACTCCATTTCTCTGTATGACGTGCTGAGATGCGAACTGCTCGACGCTGACGGCAACGTTATAGTAGCTTACGATACTCTGGGCAACGAAGTTGACCCCGACACCCCCGTTGTTGAGGGTATGACCAGCGGCGGAGATACTTCCAAGGAAGAATCCTCCGCGGCAGAGGAAAGCTCCGCAGCAGAAGAGTCCTCCGTTGAGGAATCCTCCGCAGAAGAATCTTCCGCTCCCGAATCTTCCGCTCCCGCGACCGAGGCTGCATCTTCCACCACAAGCGCCGCAGCTAACTCCGGCGACAACACCGGCCTTATCGTAGGTATCGTTATCGCGGCTGTAGTAGTGGTAATTGTTATCGTGGCTGTAGTTGTGGTAATGAAGAAAAAGAAAGCGTAAGATATAATTACTCATTAAGTTTATTAAACTCCATTCCCTTTGTGGGAATGGAGTTTTTTATTTCTAAAGAGGGGGATAACGGCTTTTTGGGCGTTCCGTTCCTAAATCTCCGCTATGGGTGATGTTCTCCATATTCCGTAGGAATATACAAACCCTCCGATACCTTTAGGTATCGGAGGGTTTGTTATCTTAGGGGGGTCTGGGGGAAAATATTTCCCCCAGCAGGGGTTATGATTTGGTGACTTCGTCACAAAATCGGAGCGGAGCCCCCGTTTACTTCCTTGTTGCGGTGGAAATACGGTTGATGGCTCTTTTCAGCTTGTATTCCGAAATATCCAGCTTACGCTGGTCGTCTTTCCAGCGGCGGATATTTTCTTCGGCAAGCTCGCGAGCCTTTTGTGCGCGTTCGACGTCTATTTCGTCCGCCCACTCAAAGGATTGAGCCAGTATCGTGGTCTTTTCCTCGGTAACTTCTATAATACCGGAGGAGACCGCGCCTATCCTTTCGGCTCCGTCGCCGTTCTTGACCTTGGCCTGACCTATACCCAACGCGGCGACATACGGCTCGTGATGTGCCAGTATTCCCTTATCTCCGACGGTGGTACGCACGATAACGCTCTGGACCTCGCCGTCGAACAGCACCCGCTCCGGCGTCAATATCTTCAGTCTGAATAAAGTCATACAGCTATACCTTTCAAATAGATCACGGCAGCGCGCTTAGTTGCTTTCGCGTTTTGCCTTTTCGACCGCCTCGTCTATCGTGCCGACAAACAGAAAAGCGGATTCGGGCAGATCGTCGTGCTTGCCTTCGATTATCTCTTTAAAGCCGCGTATGGTTTCCTTGAGCGGTACATATTTGCCCTCCATACCGGTAAACTGCTGAGCCACCGAGAACGGCTGCGACAGGAAACGCTGTATCTTTCTCGCTCTTGCAACGGTCAGCTTGTCGTTGTCGTCCAGCTCGTCCATACCTAGTATCGCGATTATATCCTGCAATTCGTTATAACGCTGGAGGATTGACTGCACCTCGCGCGCTACCTGATAATGCTCCTGCCCGACTATTTCGGGGGTAAGTATTCTTGAGGTGGAATCCAGCGGGTCTACCGCAGGGAATATTCCCATAGAGGAGATACTTCTCGAAAGCACCGTCGTCGCGTCAAGATGCGCGAATGTAGTAGCGGGCGCGGGGTCGGTAAGGTCGTCCGCAGGCACATATACCGCCTGCACCGAGGTTATAGAACCTTTCTTGGTGGAGGTTATACGCTCCTGCAAAGCGCCCATCTCGGTAGCAAGCGTCGGCTGATAGCCCACCGCCGACGGCATACGTCCGAGCAGCGCCGAAACTTCCGAGCCCGCTTGGGTAAATCTGAATATGTTGTCTATGAACAGCAGAACGTCCTGCCCCTCTTTGTCACGGAAATATTCCGCCATGGTAAGCCCCGAAAGCGCGACTCTCATTCTCGCTCCGGGCGGCTCGTTCATCTGTCCGTATACCAGCGTAGTCTTTTCGATAACGCCGGATTCTTTCATTTCATTGTACAGGTCGTTGCCCTCACGGGTACGCTCGCCGACGCCGGTGAATACCGAAAGACCGCCGTGCTGCTTTGCGATGTTGTTGATAAGCTCCATGATAAGCACGGTCTTGCCGACGCCCGCGCCGCCGAACAGACCTATCTTTCCGCCTTTAAGATACGGTGCGATAAGGTCTACCACCTTTATTCCCGTTTCCAGCACCTGTGTCGAGCCTTCCTGCTCCTCAAATCCCGGAGCTTTGCGGTGGATCTCCCACTTTTCCTCCGTTTCGGGCTGCGGCTTGTTGTCCACCGCCTCACCCAGAAGATTGAAGATCCTGCCAAGCGTCTGCCGTCCGACAGGCACTTTTATCGACGCGCCGGTGTCAACAGCGGGTATACCGCGTATAAGTCCGTCCGTGCTGCCCATCGCGATGCAGCGCACGGTGTCGTCGCCGATATGCTGAGCGACTTCAGCGACCAGCTTTTTTCCGTCATGCTCGATCTCTATGGCGTTTAGCAGGTTGGGCAGATGTTCGGGGTCAAAGCGTATATCAAGCACCGCACCGATTATCTGCACGACCGTTCCTGTGTTCCGTTCCATCGGATCTACCGTTCCTTTCCTTGTTTTACAGCGCGTTCGCGCCGGATACTATTTCATTCAGCTCGTTGGTTATCTTTTCCTGTCTTGCTCTGTTATAAGCAAGCGACAACGTGTCTATCATCTCCTGCGCGTTGTCGGTGGCGTTCTCCATAGCCGTGCGGCGTGCGCCCAGCTCCGACGCATAGGATTCGTTCACCGCACATACGATAAGGCTGGTTATCATGCGCGGGATTATTCTGCCGAACACCGCTTCGGGAGAGGGGTCGTAATCCACCGTCCGACGATTGGGACGGTCAAGATTCCCCACCGGCGCGATTATCGGCAAAACCGACATAGCGACCGGATTTTGCACCAGCGGCGAAACAAACTGTGTAAAGAATATCTTTATCTCGTCCGTTTCATGGGACAGGAACATATCCACCGCAGTCTGCGCTATATCGGCGGCGTCCGCGACCTTTATCATTTCCGCAAGCCCGGGATATTCCCCGATAAGCTCATAGTCGCGCTTGGAAAAAAATTCCACGGACTTTTTGCCGATGGCGATTATCTTGGGCTTTGTTCCGCCGACCCACGCCGTATCCGCCATTTTCAGAATGTTGGAATTGTAACCGCCGGCAAGCCCGCGATCTCCCGCTATGACGATGTACAGGCGGTTTTTTACCTCGCGCTTTACGGCATAGACGGTGTCCAGCCCGCGCGTTTCGCCCGCGGTACGGCACATCAGCGCGTAAAGCTCGTCAAAGAACGGGCGAGCCTCCTCCGCCCTCATCTTAGCCTTTCTCAGCTTTGAGGACGCCACCAGCTCCATCGCCTTGGTTATCTGCATGGTGGATTCCACGCTCTTGACTCGGCGTTTTATTTCTTTCATGTTTCCGGAAGCCATGCCTACCGTTCTCCTTTCAAAGACCGAAGATCAAAATTCATCTCCGTCAATGTATTTCGTCCGTTTGAACAGCAGCTCCAGCACCGTCAGCGCCATGGTGAGCGCCGATATGCAGACAGCAATTATACTCAATACCAAAGCGGCTTTTTTCATGGTCGTTCTCCTTTGTGAATAAGGTTTTATTTTTCAAAACGGTAATGGTCCTTCCCCGCTTCGATGGCGGCAAAGATATTTTCCAGCTCCGCCTTCGCACCTTCTTCGTTCGGATAAAATCCGATAATATACTCGATAGTGCGCTTGCAGGCGACAACGGTCCATTTCTTATCCTGCCCTCCGCCTATGTTCTTCTGAACGGAAAAGCGTTCCGCGTCCAACAGCTGCTTTTTGTCGTATGACATTACCCACATAGCAGCTCCTTAACCCACGAAGCTCTTGGAAAAGTTTGTTAAAACTTCTTTCAGCTTTTCCTCATTTTCGGGAGTCAGCGCCTTTTCTTTTCGTAGACTCTCGGTAATTTCGGGATACTTTTCGTCTATATGTTTATAAAGTGCCTTTTCATACTCCGCGACCTCGGACAGCTTTATATCTTTAAGGTAGTTGTTTATGACCGCGTAAATGATAATGACCTGATTTTCCACCGCGACGGGAGAATTTTGAGGCTGTTTAAGCACTTCGACTATCCTTTCGCCCTTGGCAAGACGCTCCTTGGTGTCCTTGTCCAGATCCGAGCCGAACTGCGAGAACGCCTGTAATTCTCTGAACTGCGAGTAATCCAGCTTCAGAGTACCGGCGACCTTTTTCATCGCCTTTATCTGCGCGTTGCCGCCGACACGGGATACCGAGATACCGGGGTTCACCGCGGGGCGAACGCCGGAATGGAACAGCTCCGTTTCAAGGAATATCTGTCCGTCGGTTATGGAGATAACGTTTGTCGGGATATACGCCGATACGTCGCCCGCTTGGGTTTCGATTATCGGTAATGCGGTGAGCGAGCCTCCGCCGTATTCGGCGTTGAGGTTTGCCGCACGCTCAAGCAGTCTTGAATGCAGGTAGAACACGTCGCCGGGGTATGCTTCACGTCCGGGCGGACGCTTGAGCAGCAAAGAGAGTGCGCGGTATGCTACCGCGTGCTTGGACAGGTCGTCGTATACGACCAGCACGTCCTTGCCCTGCTCCATAAAATATTCGCCCATCGCGCAGCCGGAATACGGCGCGATATATTGCAGCGGCGCAAGCTCGCTTGCCGACGCGGAAACTACCACGGTATATTCCATCGCGCCCTCGGATTTGAGCTGCTCCACAACGTTTGCAACGGTGGAGGCTTTTTGTCCTATCGCGACGTATATACAGATAACGTCGGTTTTCCTCTGATTTATTATGGTGTCTATCGCGATCGCCGTTTTGCCCGTCTGACGGTCGCCTATGATAAGCTCACGCTGTCCTCTTCCTATCGGTATCATGGAGTCTATCGCCTTGATACCCGTCTGTAAAGGCACGTTTACCGGCTCTCTGGTGATTATTCCGGGAGCTATTTTTTCTATCGGGCGCGTTTGCTTGGAAAGCACCGGACCGCGTCCGTCTATCGGCTGACCCAGCGCGTTTACCACTCTGCCGAGCAGCTCGTCGCCGACCGGCACCGATACGACCGTACCCGTGCGCTTTACGGTGTCGCCTTCCTTTATGTCCCCGTCGTCGCCCAGCATTACCGCGCCGACGAAATCCTGTTCAAGGTTCATCGCCATGCAGCGAACGCCGTTTTCAAATTCCAGCAGCTCGTTGAGCATACACTTTTCCAATCCGTGTATGCGGACGATACCGTCGCCGACGGTAACTACCGTGCCGGTATCCTCCAAACGGAGCTTGGAACTGAAATCTTTTATACGGGATTTTATTATACCGGTAATCTCATCGGGTCTTAAATCCACTTCAAGCTCTTCCTTTCTGTGTTTTTTCGATATATCATTCGATCAGACCGGCTATCTCTCCGCGAAGCTGCTCCAGACGGGATCTTATGCTCCCATCTATGCGAGTGCCGTCGTAGTTTATCATAACTCCGCCGATAATAGAGGGGTCTGTTCTGAGGCGCAGCGTCACCTTTTTGCCGGTGACCTGCTCCATCTTACGCTTTATTTTTTCGGTGGTTTCGTCGGAAAGCCCCGCCGCCGACACGACCTCCACGTCGGCAAGCCCGAAATGCTCGTTGTACAGCAGCGTGAAATATTCCGTTATCTTGCCGATATATTCCGCCCTGCCGTTTTCAACCAGCACCGACAGAAAATTGTACAGATATTCGTGTATCCGACCCCTGAAAGCCTCGTCGATGATATTGCACTTGTCCGCGCCGCTTACCGTGGGAGCTTTCAGCAGCTTGATAAATTCCGGCGCGCCGTCAAATATCCCGCGCACGCTTTTGAGCTGACCGAATATCTCCTTTAGCGTATCGTCGCTTTCCTCAGCGGCAAGAGCAAACAGAGCGTCGCCGTATACCTTTTCGACCGACGCCATATCAGCTCTCCTTTCCTATGCGTTCAAGCTCCGCGGAGATTATGCGTTCGTTGTCCTCCGCGCTTATCTCTTTTTCCGCGACCTTTGACGCCGCAGCTATGACCATATCCGCTATCTCTTCTTTTATCTCGTTGACCGCGCGCTTTTTCTCGCGTTCTATGCTTTCCTCGGCGCGCTGCTTGATGTTGGCGGCCTCCGCGTTGGCTTCGGACACTATTTCGTCGCCGCGCTGCTGTGCGCGTTTGGTCGCTTCGGATAAGATGCGCCCCGCCTCCTCCTTGGACTGCTCAAGACGCTCCTCATATTCCGCTTTTACCGCCTGAGCCTCGGTGCGGGCTTTTTCCGCATCCTCCATGTCCTTGTTTACCGCTTGAGCGCGCTTGTCCAGTATCGCGCAGACGGGCTTATGCAGGAAAAAGAAGTATATAAGTACGATTATCCCCGTGTTTATCAGCGTAAAGATTATCGTGTCCGCGTTTATGTCCACCAACGAAAAGGTAGGCTGTTCCGCCGCTTCCGACGCCGCCGTTATAAAAGAAAGAAGATCCATGCTCCTTTCCCCCTTCCAGATGTATTGCAGATCAAAGCTGTCCGATAAACGGATTTGCGAACATCAGAAGAAGTGCGATGACCAGCGAGTAAAGACCCGTGGTTTCCGCCAGCGCGTCACCGATTATCATTGTTCTTGTTATTGCGCCGGACGCTTCTGGCTGTCTGCCGATAGCCTCTACCGCCTTGCTGCCGCATATACCTTCGCCGATACCGGGGCCAAGACCCGCTATCATTGCAAGACCGGCGCCGATAGCCGATGCACCTAATACTATCGCCTGTGATAAATTCTCCATGATAATGCCTCCTTGATAAAGCTCCGCTTATCGCGGATTTGTTTGTTTATCCTTATATTTTATCCCTTTTGGGGAGAAAATCAAAACTAGTCGCATTCCGCCATGGACACATATGCCATGGTCAAAGTGCAGAATATATACGCCTGTATGAACGACGAGAACAGGTCAAAATACAGCGACAGTATCGCCGGTACGCCTATCGACGCCAAACCGCCCGCTATCTGTCCGAGCGCGAAGTATATCAGTCCGCCCACGACCGAGCCCGCCAATATGTTGGCAAAGTGACGCAGCGACTGAGATACGGGGTTCGCTACCTCGCCGATTATGTTGAACGGCAGCATGAACGGCATCGGCTCGACAAAGCCCTTGAAAAAGCCCTTTATTCCGCCGGTCTTTATCTTGTTGCGCTGGGTAAGTATAAAGGTTATCGCGCCCCACGTCGCCACTACCGACAAGTCGGAGGTAGGCGCGCGCAGCCCCAGCAGCCCCATAAGACTGGACAGCAGCGACATACAGAACAGCGCTCCGATGTATACGGTGTACTTTTTGTATTTTACGCCCATCGTGTCGTTTACCATGTTGCGGAAAAATCCCACGATATATTCCGCCGCCATCTGCCGCCGCGAGGTGGGCTTCAGCTTCAGGTTGCGCCCGAGTATAAAGAATATCACCGCAAGTATTATGATGACCAGCCATTGCACCACGATGCTCTCGCTTATGACCACCTCGATACCGCCGATATTGAATTTCAGCGATTGCAGCGGTCCTTTGACGGTAAATTCGGCGGCGTTTTTGATAAGTCCGCTTATTTCCTGCATATCAGTCGTTCCTTTCTTTCTTTTTCTCTTTGTCGAAAAAAATCGCTCCGACAGTATAGCCTATCTTAGGCACAAACAGCGGTATCACCGCCGTCAGGGGATTTACAAGTTTGAAAAACATCAATACTCCGAGTATAATAAACAGCAGTATATACCTTGCGGCATATATTCCGTTCATGGACAGCCGAGCCGTTTTTTCATTCATTCGGGCGGCGTTCTGGCAGCTTACCGCCAGCGTAAAGAAGCTGGCGGCCGACAGCAGCGTACCTGCCGCCACTCCCGTGAACAGGGTAAAGTCAAATCCGCGCACCAGACATATGACAGCGCAAACGACCGCCGTAAGTCCCGATATTATGACATAATACGGCAAAAGTGCCTTCAGCTCCTTTGCCGCAATATTATATCTTTTTAAAAATTTACTCATATTTCAGTCAGCTTCGCCCGTCGTCGTAGTAATCGTCGTCGCGGCGTCTGTGAACGGATATCTTTTCCTTATCGTCGCGGGCGTACATTTTGACCACTTTCATAAGGTAATTTGCCGTGCCGGAGATCATTGTCAGCAGTCCCAGCAGCACGCATACTATCATAAGCTGCTTGGGAAGTCCCAGCGCGTTTATCAGCGCGCTGCCGCCCCATATGAACACCAACAGCGGAACTATCACGAGAAAGCCTATCTGCCCGACGACCGCATAGACCCTGAGCGGGCTGTCCTTTTTATCCATCAATAAGCGAGCTTTTCAAGCAGCCATGTGCCGTTTGCCTTTATCATGGTGACGGTAAAGGTCTTGGGAGCGGCGCTCGCGGCGCTTTGCGCCGAGCTGTCCGCCGAGCTGTCTGCCGACGTGGGACTGCTCTGTGTGCTGTTCGGCGAGCCTACCGCCGCCGAGCCGCCCGTGCCGTCCTCCGCGGCAAGCTCTATGGTAATGTCACATTCGGTGTTGGAAACGGGGAGCAGCGTAACGGTGGCGTTGGTCCAGGAATAACCGTATTCCATGCCTTTGAAATTGCCTTTTTCGTCTATGCACTTTTCGGATATTCCGAGAGTGCCGTCCTCCTGCTCGGCATATACCGCGCCGTTTCCTCCGACGTCGGTAAGTATGCGTTCGGCCTCTTTCTCAACGAAGGTTTCTTCTACCAGCTTTTTAAGTGACGCCATATCCTTGTAGGTGTCCGCCGATACGGTGTAGTACCCGTCGTCCGGCTTGTTGTTGTACGGCTCAGCTTCATGGGTAAGCCCGTACTGCAAGAACACTCTGAACACCTCGCAGTTGTTTTTTACAAGACGGGTGGCGTTCTCGTTCATTTCGTCGTTTACCTCGTCGCTCGGTATAAACGAGCCGGGGGTGTTTTCCTGCACCTCGGTCTGCGACATCTGATATAATAAAAACAGCGTGGTGGCGATAGCCAAAGCGGCTATTACTATAGTTATTATCGTCGCCGCCGTGTTTTTTCTGCTCATCGGTCGATCCTTTCCTTTCAGCTTGAATACCGACATGATACGGTTTAAAGTTGCCGGTATCAACGTACATGATTTATTATACTACATTAAATGTGAAAATTCAAGAGTTTCCGATAAAATTTTGGTCACTTGTGATATTTCCCGCCGGAGTTTATCGACAGCGCGCGGTAAAGCTGCTCCAGCAGCATTATCCTTGCGAGTCGGTGGGGGAACGTCATTTCGGACATGGACATTTTTACGTCCGCCGCGGATTTTATCCGCGGTGACAGCCCATAGGAGCTGCCTATTATAAAGTTGAACGCGCTTTTCCCGAATACCGCGCTGCTTTCCAGCTCTTTTGCCAAGACCTCGCTGGAACGCTGCTTTCCCTCGATGCACAAAGCGTAGGTGACGGCGTTGGGCAGCAGCTTTTTCTTGATAAGTCCCGATTCCTTTTCCAGCGCGGCGGCTATCTGAGCGTCGGACGGCTCCTGCGGAAGATTTACCGCCGGCAGCTCGCAGACGGTGAGCTTACACATGGCGTTCAGCCTTTTTTCGTATTCCGAGGAGGCGGCGCGAAAATATTCCTCCCTAAGTCCGCCGACGCAGACTATATTCAGCGTAAGCACGGCGTATCAATGCTTTCTGTGCGCCGCGTAATTCTCGAACCGCTTTTTCTCGTTTTCGGCGGCCTTGCGCCGCTTGGAATTTTCAACGGTGTGGGTAACTATAAAGCAGATAACGAGTATCACGAACAGCGCCAGTGACAGCTTGAACCACGTTTGACCCAGCTGACTTTTTATGCGTTCTATATAAAAATCTATCTGCGACAGCGAAACGTCGCTGTCTGCGATAAGATTCATGGTGGCTATCGTTTCGCCGCGGTATTTTACGTCCATTACTCCCAGAACGTCGCCTTTATTTACGGGAGCGGTGATATGGTCGTATTTCTTAAAGGTCTTTTGGATATTGCTTTTGTCTATATCCTTTGGCAGCAGGGCGGTATAATCGTCCTTAGGGGTAAGTACGACGTGCGACGCGTTCTCGCCGTAGTCCACTTCCACCTCGGTTATCCGCTCCTCCTTGTTGACCACCGTCATCATCGCAAAGGTATCGAACGCCCAGTTATACAGATTGACGTGATCCACCATGTTGTAGGAATATTCGTACGGCTCACCGTCCTTGTCATACTGCGGAGCGCCGAGCGTTACCAGCACATAGTTGAACTGCCTGCGCACCGCGCTTACCAGACATCTGCCGGACTGGTCGGTAGTACCCGTCTTTACTCCGTATGCGCCTTCATAGTAATAATACGGGTTTCCGGGGTTTATCAGCGATACCGTGCTGTAAATGTAGTAACCGTCGGGATAGGTGCTGTTTGCGGGCATCTCGTATTCGTAGGTGCTGCATACCTCGGTAAAATGCGGCACTTGCGTCAAGGCATATTCCGTGATAAGGTACAGGTCCTTTGCGGTGGTGTAGGTCTCCTCCTCAAACAGACCGTGCGCGTCGGAAAAATGCGTGCCGGTGCAGCCCAGCTCCTTTGCCTTTGCGTTCATCATGTCGAAAAATTTGTTCATATCCCCGCCACCGATATTGTACGCGAGGATATTAGCCGCCTCGCAGCCGGATGGCAGCATAAGTCCGTATATGACGTCCCGATAGGTCAGATTGTCCTGCAACGGCTCTATCGCGGCGTTCGACACGTCCGTTTTATTCGGGTCGCCGCTGTAAAATTCATCAAAACATTCGTAAGGCACTTCCACCTTTTCGTACCAGTCGCGCACCGATTCCAAAGCGATGATGGCGGTCATTATCTTGGCGGTGGAGGCGGGGTACATCTTCTTGTTTTCGTTCTTTTTATAAACTACGTCGCCGGTGTCGGTGTTGACCATATAAACGGCCTCGCTCCATACGGTGTCGGAGGCGGGATCGAAGTCGGAACTGCTGCCCTCCTCGGCAAACGCCGTAAGGGAGATGACCGACGCTATGACCGACAGACAAACTGCGGCGGCAAAAATACGCGGTGATTTCTTCATAATTTCCATTCCTTTAAAACGCATGGTGAAATTTTTTTGATACGGAGCAAACGCGCGCTTATTCGGATCTCGCCGTCCTGTCGTTACATGATGGCGCGCGGCTTTGCTGAAATTCATTGTATCATATTCGGGCGTTATTGTCAATCTAAAAACGGCTTTTAAAGTGAACGAAGCCGCCGACAGAGCGACAGCTTCGTGATATGTTTATTCTTCTGCGGGAGCGTCCGGCGTTTCCTCAACGGGAGCGTCCTCGGCGGGAGCCGTTTCTTTTTTCTTGCGAGTTCTCTTGGGCTTAACCTCGGCGGGCGCTTCCTCAACGGGAGCAGCCTCTGCGGGGGTTTCCTCAGCGGGAGCAGTCTCTGCGGGGGTTTCCTCAGCGGGAGCGTCCTCTGCGGGAGTCGTCTCTTTTTTCTTGCGAGTCCTCTTGGGTTTTACCTCTGCGGGAGTTTCCTCAGCGGGAGTTTCCTCAACAGGAGCTTCCTCAACAGGAGCAGCCTCGGCGGGAACTTCCTCAACGGGAGCGTCCTCCTCCGCGGGGGCGTTTTCAGCCAGAGCGCGTATGGAAAGGCTTACGCGGTTCGCTTCGTTGTTTATCTCGATTATCTTTACCTTTACCTCGTCGCCAACCGACAGTACCTGTGCGACGTTGTTTATCCTCTCGGTGGATACCTGAGAGATATGGATAAGACCGTCAACGCCGGGGATTATCTGAGCGAATGCGCCGAAAGGAGTTATGCTGACTATCTTAGCGTCGATAACGTCGCCTTCGTTGTACTGACTTTCAAACTTTATCCACGGGTTGTCCTCGTCCTTTTTGCAGCCGAGAGAAACTCTCTTCTTGTCGGGGTCGAAGCTCTTTACGAATACGTCCAGCTTGTCGCCTATGCTGACTATCTCCTTGGGGTGCTTGATACGGTTCCAGGTAAGCTCGCTGGAATGTACCATTCCGTCCACTCCGCCGAGATCCACAAACACGCCGTAGCTCTCGATGGACTTGACTTCGCCGGTGAACTTCTGTCCGACCTCGATATTCTCCCAGAATGCGGCGCGTGCCGCCTCTCTCTCCTCTTTTTTGACCATGCGTATCGAGCCGACCACTCTTCCTCTTGCCTCGGTCACTTCGATGACTTTGAAACGTACCTTGGTCTTGAGCAGGCTCTCCAGCTTGCCGTCACGCGGAACGCCGGTCTGGGACGCGGGGATAAATACCCTCGTGCCGTTTGCCGCAACGATTATGCCGCCCTTTACCACGGCGGTAACGTCGCCCTCGACGGTCTCGTTCGCCTCCATTGCGGCTGCCATTTTCTCAACGCCCAGCACGCTGTCCACCTTTTTCTTGGAAAGCATGACAACGCCCTCCGCGTCGTTTATCGAGGTGACTATCGCGTCTATCTCGTCGCCTACCTTAACAACGTCCTCAGGCTTGTCGGCGGGATTTTGCGAAAGCTCGTCTGCCGGAATGTAGCCGGAGTGCTTAGTGCCCAGATCGACTACGGCCTCGTTGCTGTTGACGGCAACGACAACGGCCTTGACCCTGTTCCCTATATATACTTTTTTGAAGGTCTTGTCGACCTCCGCCATGAAGTCAATGTCTTCATCTTTGATGATTTCGCTCATAATACTATGAACCTCCTTTATTATGTAGGCAGGCGTAGATGCCCCTGCCGTTATGCCGACCGTGCGTTTTTTGCCGTTTTGACCGGCATCGGTCAAAATCCGCCGCACATCGGCTTTATCAATAGCATCGCCGTTCCCGACAAAAAGGACCGGACAATGTTCTTGACATATGTCAACCAGCTTTTGGGTATTGCTGGAGTGTTTTCCGCCCGCAACTATCATCAGCGCCGCTTCGCAGGCGAGCCTTTTCGCCTCCTCCTGACGTTCTGCCGTTGCATTACATATTGTATCAAAAATCCCGATATTTGTATAGTGTTTTCTTGCAATTTCTTGAAAAGATTGCCATTTTGCCGAATTAAACGTGGTTTGAGCAACCATTGTTAGTGCATTTTGCCCAACCGATTTAAGCCGCAAAAGGATTTTTTCAAGCTCGTCCTCCGTTTGGACAGTGTACGCCCGCGTTCTGTCGGGGCAATGCCCGACGATGCCTTGTACTTCGGGATGTTCGGGATCTCCCGCTATTATGACCGCGCCGTCCGCTTTGGACACTATTCCGTGTATTTTCGCGACGAACGGACAGGTAGCGTCGATATACGGGATATCCTTTTCCTTAACATATCGCAGCACGTCCGCGCCGACGCCGTGGGAGCGTATTATCAGCGTGCCTAAGGCTTTGTCGGGTTCTTGCGTGACCGTAACGCCCAGCTTTTCCAAACGGCTTATCTCCGCCTCGTTGTGTATCAGCGGACCCAGCGTCGAGCAGCGCCCGTGTGCTGCCGCCTCGCGCTCGGCTATCTCCACCGCGCGCCTTACGCCGAAACAAAATCCCGCGGTCTTTGCCGTTTTCAGCGTAAAATCGGACAGGCTCATCGACCGTCCGTGCCGTTGTCTTTCGGTCGGTACTGCGTCGGCAGCGGCTCTCCGTATTCGCTCATGCCGTCCATAAGCTGCTTTATATTGTTGATTATCAGCTCGGATACCCGTCTGAGCTCCGCTCTGTCGTCGCTTTTCATTTTTATCTCCTCGGCGGGTATCATTTCCCCTATCGAGATATACGCTCTGCGCCTAAAGCCTTTTTTGCCGTATTTGATGCACATGGGCAATACCGGCGCGCCGGATTTTCCCGCGATAACGGCGATGCCGGATCTGGCTCTGCCGATGTTTCCGTCCTTGGAACGCGTGCCTTCGGGAAATATCACGAACGCGCGTCCGCTCTCAAGGTCCTTTACCGCGTGGTCTATCGCGGAATCGTCCCCAGCGCCCCTTACTACGGGAAACGCGCCGCAGCGCCTTATCAGCCATGCGAACAGCTTGTTTTTTTCAAACAGCTCGGATTTTGCCATAAAGGAAAATTTCGCGCGGTTCACCGCCGCGATAAGCGGAGGGTCGCTGTATTCCTGATGGTTGCAGGCTATTATATAGCCGCCCTTTATTTTATGCCGATAGGGGCGGTTATCCCCGCCGATAACGGTTATACGGTGCTTTATGTGCATCCCTATCCACACGAACTTGCGGAAAAACTCGTATACCATTATATGCCCGCCTTGCTTTTTATTATTTTCTCGACAAGTGCGACCGAACCCTCAAAATCAAGCTCGGAGGTATCTGCCAGCACCGCGTCGTCCGCCTGTTTGAGTGGAGCGGTCGCGCGGTTCATATCGTTGTGGTCGCGCTGCCGCAGATCGGCGAGCACCTCCTCGTAGGAAACGCCGCTCCCCTTTGCGATAAGCTCGTCATATCTACGCTTTGCGCGTATCTCGTCCTTTGCGGTGAGATATATTTTTACCTGCGCGTCGGGCAGCACCACCGTGCCTATATCCCGTCCGTCCATTATCACGCTGCCTTTGCGCGCGAAACCGCGCTGAAGCTCCAGCAAAAACTCCCTTACGGCGGGTATCGCCGAAACGTTAGACGCCGCCATGCTTATATCGGGAAGGCGTATCTCGTCGGAAACGTCGTCGCCGTTGAGTATGATATGCTGCACGCCGTCGGTCAGCTTTATCTCCAGCTTTATATCCGGCAGTACGGCGGTAACTCTCCGCGCGTCGGTCGGGTCTATGCCGAGCCGCGTGCAGTAAAGCCCTATCCCTCTGTACATAGCGCCGGTGTCAACGTAAACGAAGCCGAGCCGCCCCGCACATTCTCTCGCTATGGTGCTCTTGCCCGCTCCTACCGGTCCGTCTATCGCAACGGCTATGTTCATATCGTTATTCCCCTTTCGGCGGTGATACGGCGGTAAAGCTCATTTCGGAATAGGTCGCCGCCGTGTGTATCCTCCGCAGCTTACAGCTATCGTCATTATATCACATTAAAAATTTTTTTGCAACAGATAAAAGTAAAAATTATGTGAAAATTTTCACACCGACAAATGTCTTTCGGACGGTATGACCGCGGCGCGGGAATGAATTTGACGCGGCGGACATATTTATTCAATGGGATAGAGTAAAGCCGCGAAAGCTGCGAAAGGAGAAAAGCGTATGATAAAGCAAAACAACGGAAAACTTATGCTCAGGCGGATAATGCCGCTGATAAAGGGAGGAGCCGCAGGGCTGTGCGCGCTCGTGCTGCTCGCTCCGCTTTCGGCGCTGTGCTGCTATGCGGCGGGCGCGCCGGAGGGCACCGACGTTATCCTGTCGTATATCGCGGCGGGAGGCGCGGCGCTGACGGGAGGGATGTTCTGCGCGGCGGCGCACGGCAGGGACGGGCTGCTGTGGGGAGCGTTCGCGGGACTTGAGCTGTTCGCGGTGTTGTTTTTGGGCGCGCTGACAGCGGGAAATCTCGACGGCACGGCGGCGCTTTGGAAGCTGCTGCTTTGCGCGGTATGCTCCGCCGCAGGCGGCGTTATAGGGGTAAACAAATTTGCAAAGCAGAGATAGGCATACGGGAATCGAACCCAAGCCGCCCCACGACGATGCAGGCGCATTTTCGTTCCTTTCGGCTTGACAGGCGCCAGCCTGCCTGCGCCTCAAGAAACAAAAATCACCTCAAATTCATTCGCCGTGGGGTGCGCAGCAGTTTTTACGGAGCAGATTTTCGTCAAGACAAGGAAACCGAGCGCAGGCATACTCGCGTATGTCAAGAGAGGTTGACGCAGTATTGGCGGAAATATGCCCGTAAAAACCGACTTGGGTTCGACTCCCGTATGCCTAAGCGGATCTATCCCCGTGTTAAAATATAAGTTGACTTGTCGGTCGGTTTAATGTATAATAACCTTAGCGCATATGCCGTCCGCCTGAAAACAAGGACAGACGTTTTGTGTCGATTTTTGGCGGCAAACACAATATGTTGTGATTTTACACAAAAACATCTTCGTATTTTTAGTGGATATTTTTGTTTAGTTTTTGCGAGCATTGAAACTTTTTGAAAGAAACGTCCTACTTCTAAAGTAGGTGACAAAGCGAGGTGAGCCGATGGGCGGCGCAAGTCACGAAGAATATTTCAACCGCGTGTATGAGCAGACCAACAAGTCCGTTTCACGTTACGTCGTCAGCAAATGCGGCGATTTTCAGGACGCGGAGGATATTATCCAGAATATATACACCCGCTTTTATCGCAGGATCACGCAAAAGGGCTATGAGGACATCGAAAGCCCGGAGGCGTTTTTGATAAATATAGCGAAATTTGAGTGTCGGACGTATTTTTCCGGCAAAAAAAAGAATGATAAAGTTACATCTTTTTCGGATTATACCGAGGAAGAAATGGTAAAAATAGAAGAGGAAATGTCCCGACCGCAGAAACGGTTGGAGGACGTCATGGCGGATAAACTGCTTGCTAAGCAGATATTTGACGATATAATGAAGTCGGATAAGCTGACGGGGCAGATATTTTATCTGTATTTCGCGTGCGACATGAAGCTGGAGGACATAGCCGAACAGCTTGAGATCAGCCTGTCCACGGTGAAAAACAAACTCTACCGCACGATAGAGCGCCAGAAAAAGAAATTCAAACTTTAAACTGCCGTTTGGGAAAGGGGGCTTTTAAGTGAATACGAACGAATTTTACAAGCAGCTTATGAGCGAGTATGCGTTCGATCACGAAAAAATCAAAAAAGCCGCCATGGGTCGATCGGTCGAGCGCGGCGGTAAGAAACGCCTGCGTATCGCCGTGACCGCCTGCTCCGCGGCTGCCGCTGCGGTAGTAGCCGTTGCGGGAATCGCGGTAGTGACCGGCAGAGGAAATCCCGTATCGGTAGCGCCCTCCTCCATGACCGAGCAGGAACGCTTCGAGCTTGCGGCTCAGGCATATGAGGATGCGCAGGACGAAAATACCGAAGAACAGTATATGTATGTTACCTTTAAGGACACTGAAACTCCGACGGATATGCAGAATATACTGCTTTCGGTCAGCGGAGCGGGAGATATAAAGGTAATATCGGTTTATCTCGATGACAGGAGCGCCATAACGGGCAGCGGCAATATACAGCAGCTTTTTGAATACGACGAGGAGAACATCGACGCGGTAAAGATAATGTGTCCCGCGAATCTGTACAGAAAATTGCAGGATAACGGCGAGATATATCTGGTGGAAAGCGGCGATACGTTCCCGGAGGACGATTTCACCGTTCCCGATACCGCCTATGAATAAGAGAGCGAGCATTTAACGCATTGGGCGGGCTCGGACGAGATAAAAGAGCCTTTCATCGGGGATTCCCACGGTATCAGAGAGAATTGAACAAACACGACCGGCACTATCATGCCGGTCTTTTTTTATGTCTGTCGAAGTTATTCGACGGGCTTTTTTGTTTTTTGACATGGGAAAAATCGTCTTAAAACCTGTACGGAGTTGCCCGAAATATCAAAAAATGCAAGATTTAAAAAATTTTCTTGCAAAAAAGTATTGACAACGGAGAATGTCGGTGTTATAATAAATTCGTCAGCTTTGCTGATAACGGGCGGAAAATGAAACAGCGCGGTTTCTGACCGATTGTGAAGTTTTTGAATTATTAAAATGCAAATTTATGCAGAAAATTCATCAAAAGCTGGAAACCTTTCGGTCTGCGCCCGATTTTTTTATCGGATAATAAAATATATTCAATAAAGGAGTGAGCTTATGCTTCAAAAAGAAGGTCAGGTAAGGATACCGTCAGGCTGTGCCATTTCGGGATTCATCAGCCGTGACGGCAGGCGGATAGGCGGCGATAAGATAGTGAAGTCCATATCTTATATGCACGACAGATCCAACGGCTTGGGCGGCGGCTTTGCGGGGTACGGGATATATCCCGAATACAAGGAGCAGTACGCTTTTCACATTTTCTACAATTCCAACGACGCGAGGGTGGAGACCGAGAGATTTCTCGACCGCCATTTCGACGTGGTGAATTTGTCGAGAATACCCACCAAAAAGCACCCGAATATCGTAAACGAGCCGCTGATATGGAGATATTTCCTTACGCCCCTGCCCACCAAGCTCGCTTCCAGCCAGCTTGACGAGAGGGAGTTCGTGGCGCAGTGCGTCATCAACATCAACGACCGTATCGACGGTTCATATGTTTTTTCCAGCGGCAAAAACATGGGCGTATTTAAGGCGGTCGGTTATCCCGAGGACGTGGGAGAGTTTTACAGACTGGACGAATACGCGGGTTACGCTTGGACGGCGCACGGGCGCTATCCTACCAACACCCCCGGCTGGTGGGGCGGAGCGCATCCGTTCGCGCTGCTGGATTACACCATAGTCCATAACGGAGAGATATCCTCCTACGACGCGAACCGCCGCTATATAGAAATGTACGGCTATAAATGCAATCTGCTCACCGATACCGAGGTAATAACCTACATATTTGATTTTCTGAACCGCAAACAAAATCTTTCCTTGGAGGATATAGCGCGGATAATCGCCGCGCCGTTCTGGTCGGAGATAGATTCCGGCAAATATTCCGAGACCGAGAAGAAGAAGCTGAAATATTTCCGCAATGTTTTTTCCAGCCTGCTGGTGACAGGACCGTTTTCGATAATACTCGGATTTGACGGCGGCATAATGGCGCTGAACGACCGACTCAAGCTGAGGTCGATGGTGGCCGCGGAAAAGGACGATATGGTATATCTTGCCAGCGAGGAATGTGCGATACGCGCCATTTGTCCCGACGCGGACAGGGTATGGTCGCCCAAAGGCGGCGAGCCGGTGATAATAACGCTCAACGACAAATGACGCGGGCTTAGACCCGTCCGCGAGCCGCTTTGCCTTAACAAAACAGCAGGGCGCTATGAACAAGCAAAGGAGGAACACTCTTAATCGGAGTGATTGTGCAAAATGGCTTTGAATTATTATCAGCCTCTTTATGAGGTAATAAGAGATAAAGACCGCTGTATAAAATGTCAGGCTTGCGCCAGACAATGCGCCAACGAGGTGCATAGGTACGACGGGGAGTACGACGTGATGATCTCCGACAGCAAAAGCTGCGTCGATTGTCAGCGGTGCGTGGCTATCTGCCCTACCGGCGCGCTCAAGATAGCGAACAATCCCAACACTTTTCGCGAGAACGCCAACTGGAGCAGCCAGATAATGACCGAGGTGTACAAGCAGGCGGAAACCGGCGGCGTGCTGCTCTCGGCGATGGGAAACCCCAAGGAATACCCCGTCTACTGGGATAAGATACTGCTCAACGCGTCGCAGGTCACCAACCCGCCGATAGACCCGCTGAGAGAGCCGATGGAGACCAAGGTGTTTTTGGGTAAAAAGCCCAAGAACGTGAAATTCAACAAGGACGGCTCGGTAAACACCGACCTGCCGCCGACATTGGAGCTTTCCACCCCGATAATGTTCTCGGCGATGTCTTACGGTTCAATCAGCAAGAACGCGCACGAGAGCCTTGCGAGGGCGGCTACCGAGCTGGGGATATGCTACAATACCGGCGAGGGCGGTCTGCATAAGGATTTTTACAAATACGGACCGAATACGATAGTACAGGTCGCTTCGGGACGGTTCGGCGTGTTCCGCGATTATCTGGATGCGGGCGCGGCGGTAGAAATAAAGATGGGACAGGGCGCAAAGCCCGGCATAGGCGGACACCTGCCCGGCGCGAAGATACTTGAGGACATTTCCAGAACGAGAATGATACCGATGGGAACGGACGCCATCTCCCCCGCGCCGCATCACGACATATATTCGATAGAGGATCTGCGGCAGTTGGTATTTTCTCTTAAAGAGGCGACCGGCTACAAAAAACCGATAATCGTCAAGATAGCGGCGGTGCATAACGTAGCGGCGATAGCTTCGGGTATAGCGCGTTCCGGCGCGGACATCATCGCGATAGACGGTTATCGCGGAGGCACGGGCGCTGCGCCCACCAGAATACGCGATAACGTCGGTATTCCGATAGAGCTTGCGCTTGCGAGCGTCGACCAGCGGCTGCGCGACGAAGGAATACGCAACGAGGTGTCGATAGTGATAGCGGGTTCGGTACGTTCCAGCGCGGACGTGGTAAAGGCGATAGCGCTCGGCGCGGACGCCGTATACATAGGAACGGCGGCGCTGCTCGCGCTGGGCTGTCATCTCTGTCGGAGCTGTCAGACGGGCAAGTGCAACTGGGGCATAGCTACCCAGCGGCCGGACCTTGTAAAGCGGCTTAACCCCGAAATAGGCTACAAGCGGCTGGTAAATCTTGTACACGCATGGGATCACGAGATAAAGGAAATGATGGGCGGAATGGGAATAAATTCCGTCGAGGCGCTGCGCGGGAACAGGCTGATGCTGCGCGGCATCGGTCTTACCGATACGGAGCTTGAGGTGCTGGGTATCCGGCACGCGGGTCAATAAGCCGTAAGGGGGTATACAAGTGAAAAAAGTATATGTAAACGAGGATTGGTGTCTTGCCTGCCACCTCTGCGAATATTACTGCGCCGCCGCAAACAGCGGAGCGGAAAATATGATAAAGGCGTTTTCCGGCGGGAAAAAGCCGATACCCAGAATAAAGGTGGAGGAGGGCAGCGCGATAAATTTCGCGGTACAATGCCGTCATTGTGACGAGCCTGCCTGCGTAAAGGGCTGCATAACCGGCGCGCTGTCGGTAAAGGACGGAGTCATCTCCTGCGACGAGAGCCGCTGCGTAGGCTGCTACACCTGCGTGCTGTCCTGCCCGTACGGCTGCATAGTTATCTCCGACGAGTCAAAGGTGATACAGAAATGCGACCTTTGCATAAAGAACAACAACGGCGACCCCGCCTGCGTAAAGGGCTGCCCGAACGGCGCTATCGTGCTGGAAGAAAGATAACGGAGGTGTGCGCTTTATGAACAGATATGTAATAATCGGAAATTCCGCCGCGGCGATAGGGGCGATACAGGGAATACGCTCCGCCGATACGGAGGGAAGCATAACCGTTATCACCGACGAGCCGTATCACACCTATTCCCGCCCGCTGATAAGCTACTGGCTGGAGGGTAAGGTCGCGGACGAAAATATGTACTACCGCGACAAGAATTTTTACACCGACAACAACGTCGAGGTGCTTTATTCCCGTCGGGCGGAAAAGATAGGAAAAAGCCATGTTACGCTGGACGGAGGGGAAAAGCTGCCGTTCGACAAGCTGCTTGCGGCGACCGGCTCAAAGCCGTTCGTTCCTCCCATGAAAGGACTGGATAAGGTGAAAAACAGCTTCACCTTTATGACCTGGGACAGCGTAAAGGCAATAAAGAAAAAGGTGAAAAAGCACACTAAGGTGCTTATCGTCGGGGCGGGTCTTATCGGGCTTAAAGCCGCGGAGGCGCTTTATCATCTCGACGCGGATATAACGGTGGTAGACCTTGCGGACAGGATACTTCCCAGCATACTTGACGAGGACGCCGGCAGGATAATGCAAAAGCACATCGAGAGCAAGGGCACGAAATTCATTCTCGGCACGAGCGTGGAGGAGTTTTCCGAAAAGTCCGCCAAGCTGACCAACGGGGACAGCGTGGATTTTGACCTGCTGATAGTGGCGGTCGGAGTACGACCCAACACCGAGCTTATCTCTCAGGCGGGCGGCAAGGTCGATAAGGGGATAATCACCGACGACACCCAGCTCACCACGCTGAAAAACGTTTATGCGGCGGGCGACTGCACGGTGAGCCACGATTGTTCGAGCGATACCGACAGGATACTTGCGCTGCTGCCCAACGCTTTTATGCAGGGCGAGGTCGCGGGAAAGAATATGGCGGGCGTCGAGGCGCATTACGTCAACGCCATACCGATGAACGCGATAGGCTTTTACGGGCTGCATATCATCACCGCGGGAAGCTATGACGGCGAGGCGTTTACCGAGCAGGACGCAGAAAAAGAGGTATATAAGAAGCTGGTATTCAAGGACGGTCTGCTGAAGGGCTACATACTTATGGGAGATGTGGCGAGAGCCGGTATATACACCTCGATGATAAAGGAACGCATACCGCTTGCCGATGTGGACGTCGAACTGCTCAAGACCAGACCGCAGATGATGATGTTTGGCAGGGCAAGACGGCTGGAAAAGCTGGGCGGCATTACACAGGAATAACGCGGTACTGCGAAAGGAGCGGCAGATATGGTAATAAATGCTGAAGAAGTAGGATATTTCGACCTCAACAGAAAGATAATAGGCTGCGATGACGACGAGATAAAGGTGGAAAACGTCATGGGACAGCGGTACGTCGGCTGCGGAGCGTCGGGAAAGAAGATAACCGTCGAGGGGATACCCGGCAACGCGTTGGGCGCTTATCTTGACGGCAGCACCATAACGGTATACGGCAACGCGCAGGACGCGATAGGCGATACCATGAACGACGGCGAGATAATAGTACACGGCAGCTGCGGAGATACCACCGGCTACGCCATGCGTTCCGGCAAGATATACATAAAGGGCAACGCGGGCTACCGCGTCGGTATCCATATGAAGGAATACAAGGAGCTGTATCCCAAAATAATCATCGGCGGCAAGGTCGGGGATTTTCTCGGAGAATATCAGGCGGGCGGCATTATAGTGGTGCTGGGGATAGGCTGTGAAAACGACGTTCCCGTAGGTTCGTTCTGCGGGACGGGAATGCACGGCGGATATATCTTTATCCGCAGCGACCAGCCGCCTCGCGGACTTCCGATACAGGTATGCTGTGAAACCGCCGACGACTCCGATAAGGAATTGATAAAGGAGTATGTGGAGGAGTTTTGCGCAAACTTCGGCTATAACGCCAAGGAATTGCTCTCCTCGCGGTTCTACAAGCTGACCCCCAACACGGCGAGCCCGTATAAGCAGCTTTACACCGAAAATCTTTGATTTTTGCGCCGTGGGCGGAATTTTTCCGACGGAATATAGACAAACGGCAAAAAAATATATATAATTATATATAGCAAAGAGAAAAGGCGGTGACTGCCGTGAAAAACATACTTATCGTCGCCAAGACGCAAGACGTATGCGACGGGATAGCCCAGCTGCTCAACCGAGAATCGGAGTGCTGTCTTACCGCCGTGACCTCCGGCAGCGACGCGCGAAAGGAGGATCCGAGCAGATACGATTCGGTGATAATCTCCACCCCGCTCGGCGATGAGTTCGGGCTGGACCTTGTAGCGGAGTTTTCGCGCCGCTCACACGCGGGTATCGTGGTGCTTGCCAAAAGCGAGCTTGCCGACGAGGTGCAGAAAAAGATAAGGTTTACGGGCGCGTTTGTTATCGCAAGACCGTTCACCAAGGCGGTGCTTATCCAAACGCTGAAAAATTCCGCGATAGCCATGCAGAACGTCAGCCGTCTGGAAGAAGAAAATCAGGAGCTTAACCGCAGGCTGTCGGACACAAAGCTGGTGGCGAGAGCTAAGGAAACGCTGATGGAATATCTTAAACTTACCGAGGAGCAGGCTCACCGCCATATCCAAAAACAGGCGATGGATATGCGAAAAAGCCAGCGCGAGATAGCGGAGGATATCCTTAAAACCTATTGCAACAACGGAGAATAATAAGGAGTATATTATAAAGACCCGAAGTCCTTTGGACTTCGGGTCAGCTTGTCGAAAAACCCTCCCTACGGTCGGATTTTCCGACAAGCTGAAAAAAATCGGCAATACCGTATAGCGGTATTGCTCGATTTTTGCCGCGCTTTGCGCGGCTCTTATCAAACTTGAGGGTGAAAACCCTGATGGTTTTCCCCGTGAACTTTCCGCCGAACGGCGGACAGTTTTAAACTCAACTCTTTCCTTCCGCTTTATATTGACCTTTTTCTACAGACAAACCCAAAGTCTATCTAAAAGACTTCGGGTCTTTGATTAAACGCAGTACAAAAAATTACCCCGCCCTTGGGAAAGAATTTTCCAAGGGCGGGGTTTGTATCAGCCGTTGCCGACTTCTATTACATATATATCTACCATATGCCAGCCCCATGCGCAGGCGTCGTTGTAGTGATTTGCGCTGTCGCCCATGTACACGTCTACCGGTATCGTGCCGTCCATCATACCGTTGCCGGTATCCGCCGCTATGGCGTAGCCGTAGCATATCTCGTCGTTCTGTCCGACGATGTAGAGCAGCGAACCGTAAGGGATAACGTTGGGGTTTACCGCTACCGTTCCTATCTCGGCGGGTCTGCCGCTCGCGGTCATCGCGCCGTCATAGGCGGTGTAGGCGGTGGCGGGTCCCGATATGATGTATTCGTAATTTACAGGTCTGCCGTTTTCCAGCACGATGGCGGGATCGTCCTTCTTGCAGTAAGGCTCGGCTACCGCAGCGCCCTGCGCGATCACCTCGTCTACCTTCTCGCTTATCACCTTGGTCTCGGTAAAGGAATCCACCTTTTTGCCGTCGATGTAGGTATCGGTAACAACGGTCTCCTTTATTCCGTCAACGCCCTCGGTAACAACATGGCTGGTGCCTATCACCGAAAGATTGTCGGCTACCGTTTTGGTGCCGTGCGGGTCTACCTCGCGGCTGGTCTTTATCTTTTTCTCCACGCGGGATACCGTTATCTCGCAGGGAGAGGTTATGACCTCATTCACGTCGGGCGAAACTATATCGTATTCGCCGAGCGTCACGCCGGCTCTTTTAAGCAGCTCGCCTACCGTGTCGCCATTGCATACGACCGTAGAGGTCTTGCCGTCGGCGGTCACGTTTACATCGAACGCTCTTTTTATAACTATGGTATCGCCTTTCTTTACCGTCTGGTCAAGAGCCGGAACAACGGAATCGTACTCGCCGAGCTCTATCGAGAATTGCTCCAAAAGCTCTTCGGTGGTGCTGTCGATGTTGTATACGGGAGGATGTACCTCGCCGTTGACGGTCACCGGCACTTCAAATGCGCGCGAGATGACCAGCTCCGCGGTAGGCTCGGAGTCAAATCCGCTGAAGTCCACGCGGTCGTAAGTCCCGACGTGGATGCCGTTTTCCGATAAAACGCCGTAGGGGTCGGACTGCATGGTGTATACCGTAAGCTCCTTGTCGCCGTCCTTTATAACAACGTCGTATCTGAAATATACCAGACCCGTGAGCAGAAATACGCTGAATATACTTGTGAATATCAGCGCCAGTTTAAGTATCGCTTTTTTTGATACGCGCAGCTTTAACGCGTTTTTCCTGAATGAAGTAAACATTATACCCTATCCTTTCGCACTTGGGATTTTTTTTGAAAATCCTTTGTTTTGAAAAAATCGGTTTGGTGTTTTGGTTGGTGTCTTGTTTTGGGCGTCGCCCGTTTGCTGTATTTATATATAGTGTCGTTCGTTTTCCGATTTTTTTGTTTCCGTGCGCCTGATCTCGCGCACAGCGCAGTAAGCCTGCAAAAAAATTATGGTCGGTTTTTTGAAACCATAATCATTATAATTTTTTCTTTTGTAGATGTCAAATAATTCCGCAGGCGTATTTTTGTGGAAACTGCACAAAAATTATTTTGTTACCGTTTTGTAACCTTTTTGTTACCGTTTTGTAACTTGTTAAAATGTGCGATATAAAGTAAAAAATTGTAACCTCTCTTGTCATTTTTGCCAAAAATCCGCCCCGACTTTTCCGCCGTCAAATTTTACAAAAAATCACGCCTTTAACGCCTGAAATCACAGCGTTTTACACAATGCTCGGCGTTTGCGGGAACGACGTTGAATTTTCGCGGTAATAAAGCGCGGCTTGGCGCAATATCTCTTGACAGGTGAATAACTTTATGTTATACTTACAAAAAACGGAGAAAGCTATGTGAAAAGGGCGAAGGAGGGCGCTTTGCAATACAAGGACAGAAAGCTGCGCTTTGAGCTGAAATATCCGGCGACGGCGGCACAATGCGAGATCTTACGGCAGCGTTTTTCCTCGGTGATGGCGCCGGACGAGCACGGCGGGAGCTATCGCGTCACCAGCCTGTATCTTGACGATATTTATATGAGCGCGTACAACGACAAGCTGCTTGGCGGCGACGTTCGCAAAAAGTACCGCATACGCACCTACGGACTGGACGAGGGGCGTATAAGATTTGAATGTAAATATAAAGACCGCGACATGACCTCAAAGCGCGGTATGTGGATAACCAAGGAGCAGTACGACCGCATAATCGCGGGGGATCTTTTCTTTGCGGGTGCGCCGGAGTTCGAGGGCAGCGTTTTATGGGACGCGTCGGTGAGCAATGCGTTGGATATGCTCAGACCGTCGGTCATAGTGGATTATCGGCGGGAGGCGTTCGTTTGCCGTGAGGGAAACGTGCGATTTACCGTGGACAGCGGATTTAAAGTGGGGGTATTTTCCTACGATATGTTTTCGCCGTCGGTGAGATTCATACCCGTGAACGACAGCCCCGCGGTGATAGAGGTAAAGTACGATGAGCTGCTGCCGGGACATCTGGTGGAGCTTTTGGGCGGAGTAAAGCTGGAACGCGCCGCGTTCTCAAAGTTCCTTATCTGCCGTGATATGCTTACGCGGCTGAATAAAAGCGTATATTAAGGAGGTTACAATGACTGAATTTTTAACGGTGACGGCGGAAAACGCCTCCGATGATTTCTGGTCGGTGATAGCGCAGAGCTTAGACCTGTCGGTACAGCTCAGCGACCTTTCGCTGCCGAGGATATTGCTTGCTATGCTGACCGCGACGGTCTGCGGACTGATAATTTATTGGGTATACCGTATGTTTTATCGCGGCGTCGTATACAGCGACAACTTCAACATACTTGTTTTACTGGTAACGGTAGTCACCGCATTCATTATAATGACCATCAGCGTGAACGTGGTGCTGTCGTTAGGTATGGTCGGCGCGCTGTCCATCGTGAGGTTCCGTTCGGCGATAAAAGACCCGCTGGACGTGGGATTTTTGTTCTGGGGCATAGCCGCGGGACTTACCGCGGGCGCGGGACTTTATTTCCCCGCGCTGATAGGTTCGGTATTTATAGCCGCGCTGTACATAATACTGACGCTGCTTAAAACGGAGCGCCGCTGCTATCTGCTGGTGGTAAGATACGGAGTCGGCGCGGAGGATAACGTAAACGCTCTGCTCGGCACGATACGCTACCGTCTGAAAAATAAAACGCAGGTAGCGGATAAGCTGGAGCTTACCATCGAGATAAAAATGAAGAACAACGATACGGCGCAGCTTTCGAGATTTAAGGCGATAAACGGCGTGGACAGCGTAACGCTGCTGGAATACAACGGAGAATATATGAACTGATATCCCGAAATTTCGCCGAAAGGGCACAGGATATGAAAATAAAACGGAGCGGTACTTCAATTAAGCGGTACCGCTCTTTTTGTATGCTTGATTTTTGTTTTGCCGATAAGGGATACGAAAGTTTAATTTCTTAAAATTTCCCCGTTTTTATTGACAAATACACGATTTTACTATATTATTATAGTTAGTGATGACAACGGTGAAAGGACGGTGCAGCTCTGTGGAGAAGAAGATAAGACTGTACGGCTTTAACAATCTGACCAAGACTCTCAGCTTTAATATATACGACATTTGTTACGCCAAGACCGCCGCCGAAAAAAGGGATTATATAAAATATATAGACGAGCAGTACAACTCCGAGCGACTTACGGGCATACTTTGCAAAGTCACCGATATAATCGGGGCAAACGTGCTGAACATATCCAAGCAGGATTACGACCCGCAGGGAGCGAGCGTATCTTTGCTCATCTCGGAGAAAGCCACCGAGGGCATGGAGATAGACAGCTCCTGCAACAGGGGTATAGTAAACGGCAAGTCCATGCGTCCGCCGCAGGGACAGATAATAGCGGCGCACCTTGACAAATCGCACGTTACCGTGCATACCTATCCCGAATATCACCCCGGCAACAGCATTTCCACCTTCAGAGTGGATATAGACGTGTCCACCTGCGGGGAGATATCACCGCTCAACGCGCTGGATTACCTTATAGGCAGCTTCGATTCGGACATAATAGCAATAGATTACCGCGTGCGCGGCTTTACCAGGGATCTGGGCGGACGAAAGCTGTTTATGGACCACGACATAACCTCGATACAGGATTTCATAAACGAATACACCTTGACAAAATACAACGCGACCGATATAAACGTATATCAGGCGAACATTTTTCACACCAGGCTCATGGTAAAGGAAATGGACCTTAAAAATTATCTTTTCAACAGCGACATTTACGACATACCGCCCAAGGAGCGGCTCAGGATAACCGAAAATCTGCGTCGTGAGATGATAGAGATATATTCCGGCAGGAACGTATATTAGCGAGAGCGAGGAATCAGCGGAGATGGCGGATCAGACCCGCGCCCCGATATATGAGGCGCTGAAAAAATACCGGGCGGACAGGATAGTGCCGTTCGACGTGCCCGGTCATAAGATGGGCAGAGGAAATCCCGAGCTTACCGAGTTTTTAGGCAAAAACTGCATGAGCGCGGACGTCAATTCCTCCAAGCCGCTGGACAATCTGTGCCACCCCGTATCGGTGATAAAGGAGGCGGAGAGCCTTGCGGCGGAGGCATTCGGCGCGGGGAACGCTTTTTTGATAGTAAACGGCACTACCGCCGCCGTGCAGGCGATGATACTTGCGGCGGCAAAGCGCGGCGACAAGATAATCATGCCGCGAAACGTTCACCGCAGCGCGATAAACGCTTTGATACTGTCGGGAGCGATACCCGTATATGTAAATCCCGAAGTCAACCGCGAGCTGGGCATACCGCTGGGCATGACTCCCGAAAACGTCGAGGACGCCATAAAGCGTCACCCCGACGCTAAAGCGGTGTTTGTCAACAACCCGACCTATTACGGCATTTGCTCCGATATAAAGAGGATAGCCGAGCTTGCCCACGCGCACGGTATGCTGCTGCTTGCCGACGAGGCGCACGGCACGCATTTTTATTTCGGCGACGGACTTCCCATATCCGGCATGGCTGCGGGCGCGGATATGTCGGCGGTGAGTATGCACAAAAGCGGCGGTTCGCTGACGCAAAGCAGCTTTTTGCTTACCGCCGCGGGAGTGAACGAGGGGTACGTCCGTCAGATAATAAACCTCATGCAGACCACCAGCGGCAGCTATCTGCTGATGTCCAGCCTTGACATTTCCCGCCGCAACCTTGCGCTGCACGGCAGGGAAATATTCGCCAAGGTGCGCGGCTATGCCGAGTATATGCGCAGCGAGATAAACGACATCGGCGGGTATTACGCCTTTTCCAAGGAGCTGTGCGACGGCGGGGCGATATACGATTTCGACGTGACCAAGCTGTCCGTGCATACCCGCGAGATAGGACTTGCGGGGATAGAGGTGTACGACATACTGCGCGACCGTTACGGCATACAGATAGAGTTCGGCGATATCGGCAATATCCTTGCTTATGTTTCGATAGGCGACCGAGAGCTGTATCTTGACCGGCTCATCGGCGCGCTCAACGATATAAAGCGGGTCTGCTCAAAAGACAAGACGGGTATGCTCAACGTGGAGTATATCGATCCCGTGGTGAGGGTATCGCCGCAGCAGGCGTTTTACGGCAGCCGTATAGCCGTTCCCGTGGAAAAGAGCGCGGGCAGGATATGCGGCGAATTTGTAATGTGCTATCCGCCTGGGATACCGATACTTGCCCCCGGAGAGGAGATAACGCCGGAGATACTGGATTATATACGTTACGCGGGAGAAAAAGGGTGCTTTCTCACCGGCACGCAGGATCTGGAGATAAAGTACATCATGGTAATGGACGAGGGACAGCAGTTCCCCGTGTGACGTTTTGAGCGGGCAGCGAAGAAAGGAAAGAAAATGGAGCTATGGTTCACGGAAAATCACAGCGAGAACGTGAGATTTTCTGTCAGGATAGATAAGCCGTTGTACAGCGAGCAAAGCCCCTATCAGCGGATAGACGTATTTGAAACGCCCGAATTCGGACGTATGCTGACGTTGGACGGTTACGTCATGATAACCCAAAAGGACGAATTTATATACCACGATATGATAGTCCATGTTCCGATGGCGGTAAAGAAAAACGTCGAAAAGGTGCTGGTGATAGGAGCGGGTGACGGCGGTACGATAAGAGAGCTGTGCAGGTACGGTTCGGTAAAGCACATCGACCTTGTTGAGATAGACGGGGCGGTGATACGCGTCTGCCGCGAGTTTTTCCCCGAAATGACCGCGTCGCTGGACGACGAAAGGGTGACGGTCAACATAGAGGACGGGCTGCGGTTCGTCCGTCACAAAAAGAACGAATACGACCTTATCATAGTGGATTCCACCGACCCGTTCGGTCCGGGAGAGGGACTGTTCACCAGAGAATTTTACGGAAACTGCTACAACGCGCTGACCGACGACGGGGTGTTGGTAAATCAGCACGAGAGCGCTTTTTACGAGAACGACGCTAAAGCCATGTGCCGCGCGCACGAGCGGCTGCGCTCGGTATTCGAGGTGCACAGGGTATATCAGGCGCATATACCTACCTATGCGAGCGGACATTGGCTGTTCGGCTTTGCAAGCAAGGGACTTGACCCGATAAAGGATCTTGACGCCGAGTATTGGGAAAGTCTCGGAATAAAGACGAGATATTATAATACGGAGCTTCACAGGGGTTGTTTTGCCCTGCCGAATTACGTTATCGAGCGGTTGGGCGGAGGCAAAGAGCAATGACCGTACCGGCAAAATTCAAACAGGGCTGTTCGCGGGCGGGGCTTGCTCTTATCCTTATCTTTGTTTTCAGGATATTGAGCGAGTTTATAAGCAGCCGCCTTACGCTGGCGCTTATCTCGCTGCCCGACGCCGAGGAAAACATCGAGCTTATCTCCGTTGCCGTAAGAATGACGTCCGCGCTGGTATTGTACGGCGGCTGTATCGCCGCCACCGCATGGGCGCTGGGCTTTAAGAAAAGAAAGCTCGCCGAGCTTTACCGAAAGCCGGAGCGGCTCGGTAAAGCGGTGGCGTGGGTAGTGCCGGGGTACGGCGCGGCGCAGGCGGTAAACATCACGATAGTCTTCGTCATTCTGTTTTTATTTAAAAATACCGATATGCAGGCGCTGCAATACTACCCGATAGCGTCCGGCGGAGGAAACAGCGCGATAGGGCTGATATTTCAGGCGGTGCTGGCGGTAATTGCCGCGCCGATACTGGAGGAGATATGGTTTCGCGGGATAATACAGACCTCCCTTTCCGACTGCGGACACGGCTTTGCGATACTGGTATCGTCGTTTGCTTTCGGACTGGCGCACGGAAATATCCAGCAGTTTTGCTATACTTTCGTAATGGCGCTGGTACTGGGTTATGTAAGATACGCGACCGACAGCCTTCTGCCCACGACTATAATACATTCCATAATAAACCTCATCGCGACGGTAATGCTGGTGATAATGTCGCAGACGGATTTTGTCCCCGCGATGGTAAAGCTGCAAACGGGGGCGGCGCTTTCCCCAAGCGAGGGCGCGTGCGCCGCGGCGTTCATAATATATGCGATTTTTATAATCATATTTATACTGGTCGGGATATGCGCCGCCATCGGCAGATTAAAGCGCCGTCGGCTATATATACCGATAAACAACTACCCCGAACTCGGTAAGGGCAAAAAGCTGCTCGGACTGCTCACCACCTCGGAATTTCTGCTCGGAGCGGCGCTGTGCTTTATCTATATGTTCGGCATTTGGGGCATGATCCTGCTTTCGGTGGGAGGAGCATGATGAAGCTGTACGACTTACTGCGCGAAAGGTACGGTGCGCAAAAGCTCGAAGAGCTGACGGACAGGTCGCAGCTTACGGTGCAGACGGTCCGCAAAGCCATGCTGGACGTCGGGATCGCGCTCATCGCGGTCGCCGTTTTGACGGTGATCTTTTCCTATATTTTTTACTACGTTTTTATTTACGCGGCGTCTTTTTTTATCAACATTCCCGCTTTCGACGGCTCATATGATATTATAATGACCGTGGTGAATAATCTGTACGGAGTCACGGTGTCCTATCTGCCTAAGCTGGCGGCGTTCGGCGTGCTGTATCATTATTATAAAAAGGCGAATGTGTTGTACACGCGCTATGATACCAAGCTGTATATACTTCCGATAATGCTGCTCGCGTTGTTTACCTTCGGAACGTGGGGCTCGATGATAACGAGAGTGGTGAACTACACGCTGCAAATACTTTTCGGAGCGGGCGAGATACCGAACGTGATGGAGCAGATGGCTCCATCGGGATTTGCGGACGGCGTAGTGGTGATAATATTTACCGTTTTCGTTGCTCCGATAGCGGAGGAGATAATATACCGCAAAATGCTGCTTACTCCGCTGCGCGTTCTCGGCGACGTGCCTGCGGTGGTGGTCGGTGCGCTGATATTCGGCTTGGCGCACGGGAATTTTGACCAGTTTTGCTACAGCTTTTTCGGAGGGATAATTTTCGGGCTGACGGCAATACGCTTCGGCTCAATAAAATACAGCGTCGCGCTGCATATAATACACAATCTTATTGTGACGGCGGTCACCTATCTGCCCGCGCTGAGCGAGCCGGGCGGCATTATAGCCGCGATATTTGTATTTTTGGCGCGGCTGGGGGATTTTATCGTGCTGCTGACGTATTACGGCGGGCCGCTCATAGCGCTGCTGCTTATAGTTACCGGCACGGCGAAGCTGGACAGGGTAAGCGGCGAGGACAGATACAAAAAGCTGCGGACGGTGTTCTGTCCGACGCTTATCGCGGGTATGCTGATAATGCTGCTGCAATTTGCCTGAGCGGGCGAAAATGCGATTGACAGCCGTCAAAAAGTGTGGTATACTAAATCTGAATAGACCTTGTACATCGAAAATATCTGAAAGGACAAACACATGAAAAGCTACAGACAGACTTTTACGGTAAAAATACCGGACGAAAAGGGTTATATGGATCTTACCGACGACGTTATGGAATGTGTGCGCCGCGCCAATATAAGAACGGGGATATGCACGGTCAGCACCATGCACACCAGCGCGTCGGTCGTCACCGCGTCTAACGATCCGGAGCTGCTGGACGGATATATGAAATTTTACGGCAAGCTGTCCACGCTTGCGGAGGAACAGCTCCGCCCCGCGCTGCTGCACCAGATGGCGGGCGGCTCGGTCACTGTAACGATAGACGGCGGCGAACTGGAGCTGGGACTTTCCCAGTACATAATTTATATGGACTTTGACGGTCAAAGGGACAAGACCGTATCTATAAACATTCTCGGAGAATAACGGCATTGCGCCCCTTTGAGGGGCGCGCCGCCTTTAAAAGGACTGTATATGTTATCTGTTGTAATACCTGCTTACAATGAACGGGAAAATATAAATGCCGCCGTTCGCGAGATAGGAGCGGCGGCAAGCCTGTGCGACGATTACGAGCTTATTTTTGTGGACGACGGCTCGGACGACGGCACATGGGAGGAAATTTCACAGCTGTCCGCTCAAGACCCGCATATACGCGGGCTTCGCTTTTCACGCAACTTCGGCAAGGAGAGCGCCATTTTCGCCGGACTTAAAGAGGCGGAGGGCGACGCGGTAGCGGTGATGGACTGCGACCTTCAGCACCCGCCTAAGCTGCTTGGCGAGATGTACGCGGCGTGGCGGGACGGAGCCGAGGTGGTAGAGGCGGTCAAGGCGACGCGCGGCAAGGAGAGCTTTATATATAGGCTGTTCGCAAAGTTTTTTTACTCGGTCATGAAAAAAAGCTCCGGCATGGACCTTGACCGTACCAGCGACTACAAGCTGCTGGACAGAAAAGTTGCGGACGCGCTGAACGAGCTGCCGGAGCGGCAGACGTTTTTTCGTGCGCTGTCCGGCTGGGTAGGCTTTCGCAGCGAGCGCATAGAGTTCGATGTTGCCCCGCGAAACGCGGGAAAGAGCAAATGGTCGTTTTCCAAGCTGTTCAAATACGCGATAAGCTCCATTACCGGCTTTACCGACCTGCCTATGCACATAATCACCTGGTCGGGACTGCTGTTTTTTGTGTTTGCCGTGATACTGGGGATAAACACTCTGGTCAATTTCTGCGCGGGCAACGCCGCGGACGGATTTACGACGGTGATATTGCTGCTTTTGATAATAGGCGGCATACTTATGCTAGGAATAGGGATAATCGGATATTATATAAGTAAGATATACGAGGAGATAAAGTGCCGACCGCGCTATATCGTTTCACAGCGCGTCGGCGTAAAAGGAAAGGAAAAAACGCGTTGACAAATACTGCTGCCGACCGCCTGAGAAACATCAGGTCGTCGCTTTACAATAACGGGTACCTGTTCGCGGCGTTTTTCATACCCGCGCTGCTGATGTTCGGCTGCTATGCCGTTTTTCAGATACAGCCTTTCGGCGAAAGGTCGGTGCTGGCTCTTGACCTGAACGCACAGTATGTATATTATTACGACTATATGTACGACGTTATACACAACGGGGAGAGCTTGTTTTATTCCTGGAGCCGGAATCTTTCGGGGGAATTTTTCGGGATAATCGGGTATTATCTGGCAAGTCCGTTCAATATCATCGTTTGGCTGTTCCCGCGTGAGATGATAACCGACGGGCTTATGTGCATGATACTTGCAAAGCTCGCCTCCTGCGGCTGTATCACGGCGCTTTATCTTCACAAAGGGCGCGGCACGGAAAAGGGCACGGCGATAATGTTTTCGCTGATGTACGCGCTGTGCGCGTATTCCGTCGTACAGACGGTAAATCCGATGTGGCTGGACGGAGTGATGGTGCTGCCTCTGGTATGCTGGGGAGTGGAATCGGCGGTAAAGCATAACCGTTTTCGCCTGCTGACCGGCTCGCTGATATATGCTTTTGTAAGCAATTTTTATATAGGCTTCATGATAGCGATATTTACGGTGCTGTACTATATCGCGGAGTTTTTCGCCTGCGCCGATTATAAAGCCGGCGTTAAAAAGAACGCGGCGCGGTTTTTCGCAAAAGGCGCGTTGGTGGGAGCGTCCGGCATTACGGCGGCGCTGTGCAGCAGCTTTATGTTGGTGCCCGTATACCATTCGCTGCAAAACGGAAAATTTGATTTTACCGTGCCGGATTATTCGCTTACGGGGAATTTTGTAATTCAGGATATGCTGCGCAAGCTGTTTGTGAACAGCTATGACACCGTGCGAATGGAGGGTATGCCGTTTATCTTCTGCGGCTCGCTTACGCTGGTGCTGATAGGGGTATACTTCTTTTGCCGAAAAATACCCGCCGCAAGACGGCTTTCCACCGCGGGACTGCTGGCGGTGCTGACGCTTTGCATGTATATAAAGCCGGTGGATATGCTTTGGCACGGCGGACAAGTGCCTAACTGGCTGCCGTACCGTTATTCCTTTATGCTGTCGCTCGTAATGATAACCGCCGCCGCCGTTATGTTTGAAAAGCTGGGGCGGGTGCGCACGCGCGCGGTCGCAATATCCGCGCTGGTGTTTATCGGGACGATAATCCTTATCGAGGGCGGAGATACTTTTATAGAAACGCTGGGCGAATCGGGACGGGAGGTATTCGATTCCGTTACCGTGGCGCTGCCCGCGATAATATTCGTAACGGCGGCCGCCGTCGCGGCAGCTTGGGTCTGCAAGCAAAAAAAGCGCGGTGAGATAGGCACCGCCGCCGTAATAATCCTGACGGCGGTGATAGGCGGAGAGATGAGCTTCAACACCTCCAACACCCTTAACAAGATGCACGAGGATATAGTTTTTTCCACTAAGGAAAGCTATGTGGACGTGATAGTGCCTTTAAGGGAAAAGGTAGCGGAGATAAAGCGGCAGGACGACGGCTTTTACCGAATAGAAAAGAAATTCTACCGCACCGTGAACGATCCTATAGCTACCGGAATGTACGGGCTGTCCCATTCCAGCAGCACGCTTAACGCGGCGGCGATAGATATGCTGGGCTGTTTCGGCTTTACTTCAAACGGACATTACACCAGATTTTCCGGCTATACGCCGCTCACCGCCGATATTTTCGGCGTAAAGTACATACTTGACGCGCCGTACGGCCGCGACGAGATAAAGGGCGACCCCTCCAAGATAACCGTTGAGGAAAACCCCGACGCGCTGCCGATAATGTACCTTTCCTCCTCCGAGGTAAAGGGACTGGAGTTGGATAAATATACCCCATTTGCAAACCAGACCGCGCTTTTAAGCGCGCTTACCGGCACGGACTGTTCGGGTATATATACCGATATACCCGCCGGAGAGCCGATAGCGATAGGCTGCACGCAGGGAAATTTTGCGGACGGACATATCGGCTTTACCGATGCGGGAGAGGACGCGTCGGTATCGTACAATATCACCACGCCCAAGGACGGGGAGGTATATATGTATATCCCCACCGACTATGAGCGGGAGGTATATGTATATGTCAACGGTGAATATAAGGACGTGCTGTTTGAATCGGACAACCACAATATCAAGCTGCTCGGCAGCTTTTCCGCGGGGGAAAGCATAAACGTAAAGCTGGCGCTCAACCGCAGCGACCTTTACTATAAGCAGCCGCAGTTCGCGGTGTTTGACGAAAACGCCGAGAAAGAAGCGATAGCCGCGCTCGGCGCGATGAACGCCGAAACGGTGGTGGAGCGCGTATCCTCAACGGCGATAGACGTTGAGGTAAACGCCGACGCGGACAGAACACTGTTTACCACCGTGCCTTACGAAAAAGGTTGGGAGGTGAGAATAGACGGGGAAAAGGCGGAGTGCGTGCCGGTGCTGAACGGTTCGCTCATGGCGTTTGATATAAGCGCGGGGCGGCACAGGATAGAATTAAGGTTCACGCCTGCGGGTTATCCC
Organism: uncultured Ruminiclostridium sp.; assembly: GCA_947623915.1. GTDB lineage: Bacteria > Bacillota > Clostridia > Oscillospirales > Ruminococcaceae > Ruminiclostridium_E. Next base: position 8,948 of record CANQIB010000018.1, on the reverse strand, counting down.
GCCGCGCTTATTGCTACACTCGCGGGTATCGCGCTGTTTATTGCGATGATAGTGATATACCGCAAAATATCCGCGCCGGTGGTGCTTTCCAAAAGCTCCGACAGAGAAAAACCGGTTTTGGCGGAGGATATGCCGTTTGATGATGACGGCGGAACAGAGGTTATGCCGTTCGACGAGGACGGCGAAACAGAGAATATGCCGTTTAGCGGCGAAAAGGAGGAAAAAAACTATGATACTGACGGTTGACATAGGAAACACGAATATAACGCTCGGAGGATTTGAGGACGACAAGTTATGCTTTACTTCGAGCTTTGACACGAGAGTGTCCCGTACCGAGGACCAGTACGCGGTGATGATAAAGGACGCGTTGGAGCTGCACGGGGTACTGCCCGATTCGGTGACGGGGTGCGCGGTATCGTCGGTAGTGCCGCCGGTCACAGACAGACTGGAACGCGGCATAGAAAAGATATGCGGCGTTAAAGCGCTGACCGTTTCACCCGATATAAACGTCGGACTGGAGATAAAGCTATACGACCCGTCGCAGCTTGGCGGCGACCTGCTCTGCGCCGCGGTAGCGGCAAAGGAGAAATTCCCGCTGCCCTGCGTTTTCGCGGATATAGATACCTGCCTGAAGATAGGCGTGCTGGACGCAAACGGCGCGATGCTCGGCGGGGCGCTGGCTCCCGGAATAAGTATGTCCTTTGAGGCGCTGTCAAAAGGGACGGCGATGCTGCCGCTGATAGACGCGCAGCCCACCGCCTCGGTGATAGGAAAGGACACCTTGGAATGTATGCGCTCCGGCGTTATAACGGGTATGGCGTGCATGATAGACGGATTGATCGAAAGATATGAGGAGATACTCGGCGAAAAGATAACGCTTGTAGTGACCGGCGATTTTTCGGGTTATGTCGCGCCGCTTTGCCGTCGGGAAATAACGGTATTCGACCATCTTGTACTTGAGGGACTGTACATTATATATCAAAAGGCGGCTCCCGTCTTGGACGCGCAAAAAAAGGAGAAATAAAATGGACAACAAGCTGCTCGCCGAACTGCTATTCGGCGATATAAAAGCCACGGTAAGCGATATTATCGAAAAATATCCCCGCCGTGCGCTTCCCGATAAGGCGGAGGTGACGAGATTTTCCCCCAGCCCTACGGGATATATGCACATCGGAGGGCTGTATGCGGCTATGATCTCGTCAAAGCTGGCGCGCCAGAGCGGCGGTGTGTTTTACCTGCGCATAGAGGACACCGACAAAAAGCGCGAGGTCGAGCACGGCACGGACGAGATAATCGAGTCGTTAAAGGGCTTCGGCGTGGAATTTGACGAAGGTGCGGCGGCGGACGGCGAGTCGGAGCGCGGAGAATACGGGCCTTACCGCCAGAGCGCGAGGAGGGAGATATACCGCGTGTTCGCCAAAGACCTTGTGGAAAAGGGTCTGGCATACCCCTGCTTTTGCACCGCCGAGGAGCTGGAGGAGATACGCCGCAGGCAGGAGGCCGAAAAGCTGGATATGGGGTATTACGGCGAATATGCCAAATGCCGCGGGCTGACTTTGGAGGAGATAAAGCAAAGACTTGCCGAGGGCAAAGAGTATGTGCTCAGGCTGCGTTCCCCGGGAAAGGTCGGAAACAAGATAGTATGTCGTGACATCATACGCGGCAATATCGAAATGCCGGAGAACATCACCGACGTTGTGCTGCTTAAAAGCGACGGCATACCCACTTATCATTACGCTCATGTGGTGGACGATTTTCTTATGGGAACTACCACCGTTATACGCGGGGACGAGTGGATAAGCTCCTACCCGATACATCATCAGCTTTTTGAGGTCAGCGGGCTGAAATTGCCGCGTTACGCCCATATCGCGCCGATAATGAAGCTGGACGGCGGTGAAAACAAAAAGCGCAAGCTGAGCAAGCGCAAAGACCCCGAGGCGAGCGTGAGTCATTATTCCAAGCAGGGGTACCCCGTCCGCTCGGTCATGGAGTATCTTATGACCGTGGCAAGCTCAGGCTTTGAGGAATGGCGAATGAAAAACCCCGACGCGGATATTTCGGAATATCGGTTCAAGCTGGAAAAAATGCCGGTCAGCGGCGCGCTGTTCGATACCGATAAGCTGAACAGCGTCAGCCGCGACGTTATCGCCAAAATGAGCGAGGAGGAGATAGCCGCGCAGATAACCGAATGGGCGCGGGAGCACGACCCGATATTAAAGGAGTACATCGCGGCTTCCCCCGAAAAATTTGCCGAAAGCATAAAGCTGTGGAGATATAACGGCAAAAAGGTAAGAAAAGACGTCGCGAAGTGGAGCGAGCTTACCGATATGTTTGACTATCTTTACTGCGGAGCGCCGAAAAGTTTGGATTTCGACGAAAAGATATCTTGTGAAAAACGGACGGAGTTTTTGAAAGCGTATATAAAGGAATACGACCATAACGACGACAGCTCGCAATGGTTCGAGCGGGTAAAGCAGGTGGGCGAGCCGTTAGGCTTTTGCCCGAATATCAAGGAGTACAAGGCAGCTCCCGAATCCTACGTCGGCTCGGTGGCGGACGCCTGCGGCATACTCCGCGCGGCGGTCACGGGAAAAAGAAATTCCCCCGACCTGTATACCATAATGCAGCTCATCGGTAAAGAGGAAACGCTCGGCAGGCTCAACGCCGCCTGCGATAAATAAGACAGACAAAATAAAAATACCGTGTCGCGGGACTTGTGTCCGTTCGGCACGGTATTTGTGTTTTTGACGGTTTATTTGCTTTCTTCCTGGGTATCGTGTACCGTTCTGTTTTCGGCTATGCTGCTTTTCAGCACTCTTATCTTTGTTCTGTCGCTGCCGGTTTCGATAAGTACGGTATCTTCTTTAACGCTCAGCACACGTCCGATTATACCGCCCGCGGTGACTATCTCGTCGGCTACCTCAAGATTATCCAGCATCTCTTTCATTTTCTTGGAGCGTTTTTTTTCGGGTCTTATGATAAGGAAATAGAAAATAACTATCATAAGCACGAGCGGTATCAGCATAACCAGCATACTCATTGGATTGCCCTGTCCGTTTGCCGCGCCGGTAGCGGTCTGTCCGCTCGACATCAAGGTCAATAATTCTGTCATATATTTATTCGTCCTTTCTTTGCTTTAAGCGGGGTACGCGTCTGTTCCCCGACAGCTTACAGTATACCATATTTTTCCGACGTTGTCAACCCGACCGAATCAGCCGACGATAACGGCATCGCAGCCGGCGCTTTCCGCCGCCGCGACGGCGGCCGTGTCCTTTTCGGTAATGCCGCTTATGCGCAGACTTATCGGGGTGCTGCCGGTTATCTTCTTTATTTCGCCCGCAAGCTGAGTTATCGCCTTATCGGCGGCTTTTTGCACCTTGAGCGTCTTGCCGGAGGAAAGTGTTATCTCTGAGCCGAACAGCTCGGAGTCGATCTTTATTATTATTTCGCAGTTCTCGGCTTTTGCCGCGCTCTGCCATATCTCGGCGCTCGCGTCATAATCCGTCGCCGCCGCGGCGATAAGCTCGTCGGCTTCTATCTCGATATAAGTCTGTGAGCCTTTTGCCGCCGCCGCACATTCCGAGGCGGTCTGCGCAAGGTAGTCGCTGCGGTCGTTCGCCTGTACCCGTGACGGAAGCAGACCGTAATCATAAGCCCTAAACGGCGGGTATATGGTGTTTTGAAGTATTACGCTTTCAAATCCGGCTTTTGCCGCCTCTGCCGCAACGGCGGAAAGATAATCCCGCGCCTCCTCCGACATGGGATCCGCCCACGGCTTGCCCCCCCTGTCGGCGTAGTTATCCAGCCACATCCAGCCCGCCGTCGCGTGGTAGCCCACGTTATCCAGCCAGCGCGGCGCTAAGTTGTCCATAAGCGTGCTTATCGCGGCGCAGGGGCGTATATTCGCGGCTTTGCAGGCGTCGGCTATCTGGGTGAGCGTCAGCGTGCCTGTGTTTATTTCCGAAATGTCGGATATGGTCTTGACCGAGGACTTATACAGCAGTTCGCCGGAGGGCGCTTTAAGCGTGAATATCACTTCGCTGCATTTGCCCTTTACCGAGTCGAGGTATTTTTTAAGCGTATCCGCCGATTTCAGAGTGCCGTCCGGCGCGTACAGCACGAGCTGCGCCTGCTCTTCGGGAACGCTGCTTTCCGACGGGTCGGAGGCGGGCGTGCCTGAGGTCTGAGGCGGCGTGGTCTGCGGCTCGGAGGATACGGGAGGAGTCCATGCGGGCTCGCTTTCCGTTTGGCTTTCCTCCGCCTGCGTTTTGAAGAAATTTATGACGGTGGGCGCGACGGAATAGCCCAAAAATATCAGTCCGCCCACGATGATTATGAGCAGTATGACCTCGGCGACTTTTCTGCCCTTGCTCTTGCGCTTGCCGTATAGATTTTTGTGATTACGTTTGATCTTGATGCCTTTTCGTTTCATGATACGCTCCTTTGATGATATTCTGATGTTTTTTGTCAGGCGCTGGTATTATATCCGGTCAGCGCGTAAAAAGCCAGCGACAGTATACCGATGAACACCATCATTATCGGCATACCGCGAAACGCCGCCGGTACAAGCTCGGAATTGAGCCGCTCGTTGGCGATATGCAGGAAAAACACGGCTATCATAAAGCCCGCAGACAGACCGACTCCGAAGCCGAGATATTCTATAAGGCTGCCGTGATAGACCTCGTTCAAAAACAGCGCGCCCAGTACGGCGGCGTTGAACACCGAAAGATGAACGTATTTTTTTATGCTTTTGAACAGCTTGGGCAAAAATCTCCAGATAAGCAGCAAGGTGCCGGTGTATACTATACTTATCACGACGGTATAGATAAGCGGCATTACTATCCAGTACCATTCGTTTTCATACATCAGGCAGTCTATCCAGTAGGTGATAAAGCAGGAAACGGTGGTGACGTACAATATGCCCAGTCCGAGACCTATCATGTTGTCGGTCTTGCGCGAGGCGTAGAACGCCACGCTTGTGCCGAGCGCGCGTGCAAATATGGCGTTTTCGACGAACATTGCCGTCATTGCGGTGGTGATGAAGGCGACGAGTATATCCATTTTTACGCCTCCCCGTTTTTATCTTTTTGCAGTTGGTTTTGTTTTATGCGGCGGTTTCGGGCGTAATTATAAAGAGCGCGGAACGCCCCCGCCATTATGCCCACCATGATAAATCCGCCGAACGGCGCTTCAAACGCGGAAATGTTCAGCTCCGCCAGCTTTACGTCCGCGATGCTGCCCATGGTTATAAGCTCGCGCAGCATTCCCACGATGACGGACACCGCGCCGAATCCCACCGAGAAGAAGAAAACGTCTATCATCATTTCCCCGCGCTTTCTAAGATAAAAGCGGCTTTCGGTCTTGGAAAATATGAGCGCGTTTGTGATTATCAGCGGCATATATATGCCTATCAGCCCGACCGTGCGGGGGAATATCTCCTCCAGCGCAAGTACGGTGGGTATATATATCACCGAGCCTACCAGAGCATATATTATTACTCTGAGGGTGTATACTATCTTTTTGGGGACGAACGAACAGATAAATATCGTGAGCATGGAGATAAAGGCGAACGCCAGCGCTATTACCGTGCCTTTTTTAAAGGTGGTGGCGGCTATTACCACGGGGGCGTTCACTATTCCTGTCATCAGCACGACGTTTTGCTTTGCCAGTCCGTCCAGCAGGCTGCGGTCAAATCGTATCGGTTTTTTCTCCCTCAGCTTTTTCATTTTCGGCATCTGCTGTGCCAACGCTGTCCGCCTCCTTTCCTTTCTCCTTGCGTTTCAGACGCTTTTTCAAGTCGCTTACGGAATCTTTTATACTGATATGCTTTTTCCGTTTTATCTTTGTCACCTTGCTGTCAATGGGCGGCATATTGTAGTTTACCGGCTCGATAAGTATTTCCTGCGTGTCGGTAAGCTCCGGCGTTTTGCCCTGCTTGACGTTTTTCGATATTCGTTCGTAAGAGCCGAGATTTTCTCTCAGATAAGAGATGAGCCGTTTTATACCGACCGTGATGTTAAATGCCAGTCGGTCGAAGTACAGCGCCAGCGCGTTTACTATCAGCAGCGCGAATACGAAAACTCCCTCTATCTGCGCGGTCTGTCGGAATATCGAGGTTATCAGTCCGAGCGACAGCCCGTACAGCAGCCTGCCGCCGTTAGTCAGTGGGAGCGTCTGCGGGTCGTTGGCAAGGAAGATAAATCCGAACAGCACGAACCCGCTTATAAACTGGAACGCCAGCGCGTCTACAGAGGGGTCGAGCAGATAGGAGACCGCCGCCATCATGCTGAGTCCGCCTACCGTCGCGGCAAGAGAAACGCTCCTGCGGCAGATAAGGCAAACGGCGCTTACCGCAAGCACAAGGATATGCGTCGTGCCCATCGGTCCGGCAAAATTACCCATAAGTATTTCCAGCGGGGTCAGCGCGGGGATAGCTCCCGTCTTTATAAAATAACTCTCTATGCCGTTTGAAAGCACCGCGCCGCTCGTGTCGAACAGCTCCAGTCCCGCGGAAGAGGTGGGATAAAGCAGCACCTCCTGCGGATAGCACATTATAAGAAAGGCTATCGAGACCGCGGCGGGATTAAATATATAGTTGTCCTTTCCGCCGAAAATATGCTTGACGGTTATCGCAAGCACCGAGCCTATCGCTATTATATGGTAAGGCACACTTGCGGGCAGCATCAAAGAGAGCGCGAGCCCGTAAGCGATGGTGGACAGGTCTTTAAGACCGTATTCTTTTTTGGAAAGAAAACAGCCTATCATGTCGGTAAGCACACAGCACAGCACCGACACGGCGCATACCGCCAGCGAACGCACGCCGTAGCGGCAAAAAGCCATCACGGTAACGGCGAGCATAAGTATTATCTGGTCGCCGTAAACGCTGCGCGGCTTTCGCAGCTTTTTGCGTGCCGCCTCGGTCGTCATGAGCAGCGGCGCGTCATCTATTTTTTTGAGAAGCTCATCGTTTTTCACGAGAAACTTACACCATCCTTTATTTTGCGTATATCGGTCTTATCTCAGCGCGTCGGCGGCGATTTTCATATCCTGAGCGCGAAAGAGATACGTCCCCGCTACCAGCACGTTCGCTCCGGCGGCTTTTGCGATACGGGCGGTCTCGGCGTTTATGCCGCCGTCCACCTCTATTTGCATTTTTATCCCGTCCCTGTCGCAGCGTTCTTTAAGGGCGCGCACCTTTTCGGCACATTCCGTGCGGAAGCTCTGTCCGCCGTAGCCCGGCTCGACGGTCATTATCAGCACCATGTCGCACAGCGGAAGATAACGGTATATGCTTTCCGTCGGGGTGTTCGGCTTTACAGCCAGTCCCGCGCGCATACCCAGCCGCCTTATTTCGGCAAGATTTGCGGCGGTATCTCCCCCACTCTCGGCGTGTATGGTGAGCATATCGCTCCCCGCCTCGGCAAAACGCGGGATAAGGCGGGTGGGGTCGGATACCATAAGATGTGTGTCAAAGAATAATCCGCTTATCGGGCGCAGCGCCTTTACGACGTTGTTGCCGTAGGTTATATTATCAACGAAAACTCCGTCCATGACGTCTATATGAAGCCATTCGACGCCGGCGTTCGCCGTGCGTTCCAGCTCGTCGGAGAGCCTTGCAAGATCGCTCGCCAGCATAGACGCAGAGATGATAACGTCCATTGTATTCCGCCTTTCGTTAAAAGCCGCGCGGTAAAAGTACCCAAATCCCTTATGTCAAAGCTGCGGCTTTCGACTCCTTTTTAATATGCCCGTAAAAACCGACTTGGGTTCGGTTCCCGCATACCTATACATACTAATGATACAACATAACCGCCGTTTCGTCAAGTAACGGCGCGGTTTTTTCTGCCTATTTTACAAAAAAGAGGGAATATTTTATCAAAAAGTTATACAATGTTGAGCCTGTAGTCAGTTTCTCGGACGATTTTCGGCATTGTGTGCATAAACAGGGAAAAAGTGTTAAAAATATCCTTAGCGCAAAAGTCTGCCGTGTTCGGAACGGGACCGGACTGCGGCGCGGAAAATCAAAGTGAAAGGAAGCACACGATGAAAAAAATAAAATTCGCGGGATTTAAGAGCTTTATGAAAGGCAGAGGGTTTATCGCCGCCTTATGTCTGAGCGTCGCGGCGGTCGGGATAGCAACATATATCGCCTATGACAACACGCTCAGGGAGATAGCCGCGCAGCAGAGCTTTACTCCCGACAAGCCGGCGGGGAATGAAGTTTCCGACCTGCCGAAGGACGACGAGGACAGCTCGGACGTCGCGGAAAGTACGGACGGCAGCTCGGTCGTACAAAGCACGGCGCCTGATAATTCTTCCTCTGTGCCGGAGGACGAAAAGACGAATAATTTTGTCAGCACCAAGCCGGTGAGAATGATGCCGGTCGAGGGGGAAACGATAAATCCTTTCAGCAACGGGGAGCTGGTGAAAAGCGAAACGCTGGGAGTGTGGAAGACCCATGACGGCATAGACATAGCCTGCGACGAGGGCAGCACGGTAAAAGCCGCCGCCGCGGGTAAAGTCACCGAGATACGCAGCGACCCGCTGTGGGGAGTATGCGTGGTCATCGACCATTATGACGGGTATCAGGGCTTCTATTACGGACTGGATAAGCAGCTTGAGGTAAACGAGCAGCAGGAGGTCGAGGCGGGCGAGGCGATAGGCGTTACCGCGCCGTTCGACTGTGAGGCAAAGCTGCCGCCGCACCTGCACTTCGGTGTAAAATTCAGCGAAAAGTGGATAGACCCGTTGGAATTCACGGCTCAAAATTAAATACTCTTCGGCGGTAAAGTCAAAACCTTTACCGCCGTTTTTGCTCCGCCACCTACAACTCAAAGCCCCCGATGAAAACATCGGGGGCAAAATTTCGTGAATTTATCCTTTTGCGAAAAACCGATGAGGACGGGGAAATATTAAATTGTGACGGCTTTATGCCGCGAATTTGAGCC
>CANQIB010000017.1 GCA_947623915.1 uncultured Ruminiclostridium sp. | reverse complement strand
TCATCACCGCCCTTTTTATTATACCATATTTATTTGAAAAAGCCAAGCATTCGCTTGGCTTTTTCGACAGTCTGAACGGCGGACTTTCGTCCGTCGTTGTTGTTTTATTCGCTTGATTTTTTCAAGATACGTTCTGCCGCTTATCTGCTCTGCACGCTTTTTTGCTCCGTGTTGAACAGCGCCGCCTTTTTCTTAAAGGATATTTTATCCAACGCCGCGCCGACCGCCAAAAACAGCGCGGAGCTCAACGCGCATTGGGTAACGTAGCCCACTATTCCCGCTAAGGGAGCGACAAAGTTTGCGGTTATAAGGGATTCGTAAAGGTAATATCCGCCTATACATATCGCCCAGGCGGGCAGCAGCGCGACAACGTTTCTCACGCAGATGATACGGTCGCGTTTATAGGTGAAGAACAGCACGGCGGCGGCTTTTATCAGCGCGCTTGCCGGCGCCCACACGGCAAATCCCGTAAGGCAGTCCGCCAACACGGCGCCGCACGCTCCCGCAAACACGGCATAGGGCGTGGGCAGCATCGCGGCGGCAAGATAGATAAATCCGTCCCCTATATGGGTGTATCCCGTATGCGAGGGGATATGGACGTATGCGGTAAACACAAATATCATAGCGGTAAATATCCCCGCAGCACACATCATTTTGACTGTTTTGCTTTTCATAATTTCTCCTTTCAAAGCTCGGTCAGCAGCTGCTCAAAGCATATGCCGTCCGTTGCGGGTATCTCCATCTCGACGGTAAGTCTGAGCGCCTTTGCAATAAACGACGACGCGTGCCGTACCGAATCGGTGAGGCTTTTCCCGTTCACCGCGTCGGCACACAGTATCGACGAAAAAATATCCCCCGTGCCGGAGCGGCAGGATCCCGCCTTATGCTCCGTCACTGTCTGCGGCGGGCAATTCGGCTCGTATATAAAGTTTTCCAAGCTGTCGCCGCGATCCAGCCCCGAAATAACGACGCTTTTCGCGCCGCTGTCGCATAAGCGGCGGCACAGCGCCTCCAGCTCGGTATCGGTAATGTCAGGCCGATATTCGGTATCGGTAAGTATACACGCCTCGGTCAGATTAGGAGTAAGTATATCCGCGTATGGCAGCAGCTCCCGCATTTTTCTTGCAAGCTCTTCGGGATAGGTGGGATAAAGCCTGCCGTAGTCCCCCATGACAGGGTCTATGACCGTAACGGCGTTCTCGCTGTCAAACAGCCGCATAAAGCGTTTTACCTTTTCTATCTGGTCGGCAGAGCCGAGAAAGCCGGTAAGTATCCCGTTAAAGCGCAGCTCCAGCTTAGCCCATTCGTCCATATATTCGTCCATATGCGCGGTAAAGTCCGAGCTGTAAAAGTGGGGAAATCCCGTGTGGTTGGAAAACAGCGCGGTCGGCAGCGGACAGCATTGTATCTTCATCGCGGAAATGATAGGCAGCGATACCGCGATAGAGCATTTCCCGAATCCGCAGAAATCGTTTATCACCGCGATTTTTTTCTGGTTGTTGTGAGACATAAGCTCCTCCTTGACTTTTTGACAATATCAGTATATAATAAATCTTGGCATATTAAAATAGCCAGTTTATGAGTTTTTTATATGACCAGATGGAGGAATTATGCAATATAGGATAGACGGAAAAGAAAAGACCCCCGCATATTTGCAGCTTTATCGCAGGCTGCGCGAGGATATAGTAGGCGGGGTGTACTTATACGGGACAAAATTGCCCTCAAAAAGGGTGACGGCGGCGGAAACAGGCGTAAGCACCATAACGGTGGAACGCGCTTACGAGCTTTTGACGGACGAGGGGTATATCGAACCGAGAGAGCGCAGCGGGTATTTCGTGGTGTTTCGCACCTCGGACGGCTTTGTCGGAGGTGGGGAAAGCGTGCTGCAAGTCGAAGCGGCGCCAAAGAGCCGAAACGACGGTACGGAGCTGCCGTTCGGCGTGCTGGCAAGAACGATGCGGCGGGTAATATCCGAGTGTGCGCAGACCGTTATGGAGCGTTCTCCCAACAAGGGGAGGACGGAGCTGAGAGAGGCACTGAAACGTTATCTTGCCGCAAGCAGAGGGATAACCGCCGACGTCGAACAGATAGTGATAGGCTCAGGCTCGGAGTACCTTTACGGCCTTGTTACGGAGCTTTTGGGCAAGGAGCTGCTGTATGCGGTAGAGTCGCCGACCTATAAAAAAATAGAGCAGTTATACAACGCTCTTGAGATAAAGTATGAAAAGCTGGCGATGGGGACGAACGGGATAGAAAGCGCCGCGCTGTGGTCGAGCGGAGCGGACGTGCTGCACATCTCCCCATACCGCAGCTTTCCCAGCGGGATAAGCGCCGACGCGTCAAAACGCCACGAATATCTGCGCTGGGCAGGCGAAAGGCGTATAATAATAGAGGACGATTTCGAGTCGGAATTTTCCGTTTCCCAAAAGCCGGAGGATACGCTGTTTTCCCTTACCGCCAACGATAACGTTATATACATGAACACCTTTACCCGAACGGTGTCGCGTTCCCTCAGAGTCGGATATATGATACTTCCGAAAAAGCTGACGGCGGAGTTTGAGCGAAAGCTCGGCTTTTACTCCTGCACCGTGCCGACCTTTGAACAGCTGGTGCTTGCCGAGCTTATCGCGGGAGGCGACTTTGAACGCCACATAAACCGAGTCAGAAGAAAAAAGCGCAAAGAGCTAGACGGAAAAACCGACCGTAGGGAGGTTTTTTGACAAACTGATCCCCGTCCGAAAATCGGACGGGGATATTCGTAATATTTTAGTGATCCGCGCAGGAAAATATCTTAATATTCCGCGTAGGGGTTCTCGCCGTCGTAAAGGACGCCCTTGGGACGGTTGAACTGTATATCCTCTACACCGAGGTAACGCATTACCTCGAATATCGCCTTGCCGTAATGACCGAACGCTACCGCGCCGTGGTGCGGATAATGCTTTTTGATAAGCACGTTGCGGTAAAATCTTCCCATTTCGGGTATTGCGAATATGCCGATACCGCCAAAGGATCTGGTCGCAACGGGGAGTACCTCGCCTTGCGCAACATAGCTTTGCAGCTTTGCGTCAGCGGTGCTTTGCAGGCGGAAGAAGGTGATATCGCCGGGAACTATGTCGCCCTCCAGCGTACCTCTGGTGATGTCCGGCTCTTTGTCCGGCTCAAGTCCGCGGTGCATTATAAGCTGATACTTCATGGTGGAGCTGGTCAGCTTGCAGGAAGCGGTGTTACCGCAATGGAAGCCCATGAACACGTCCTTATGCGTGTAGTCGAATTTGCCCTTGATGTCGTCGTTGTATATATCGGCGGGTACGGAGTTGTTTATGTCAAGCAGCGTTACCACGTCGTTTGATACACAGGTACCGATATATTCGCTCACCGCGCCGTATATGTCCACCTCGCAGGAAACGGGTATGCCGCGTGCGGTAAGGCGGGAGTTTACATAGCAGGGAACGCAGCCGAACTGGGTCTGGAACGCGGGCCAGCACTTGTTGGCGAATACGACGTATTCTCTGCTGCCCTTATGCGCTTCCATCCAGTCGAGCAGGGTTATCTCAAGCTGTGCGAGTCTGGAAAGTATACCGGGCATCTTGTTGCCCGCTCCCAGCTCTTTTTCCATATCCGCCACAACGTCGGGTATCCTGGGATCGTCCTTGTGATTGTTGAACGCTTCAAAAAGGTCAAGCTCGGAGTTTTCCTCTATCTCGACGCCGAGGTTGTAAAGCTGCTTGATGGGAGCGTTGCAGGCAAGGAAGTCCTGCGGACGCGGGCCGAAAGAGATGACCTTCAGCTTTCTTAAACCTATTATCGCCCTTGCTATCGGGATAAATCCCTCTATCATGCCGGCAACTTCCTCCGCCGTGCCGACGGGATATTCGGGTATGTACGCCTTTACGTTCCTCAAATCGAGGTTGTAGCTTGCGTTCAGCACGCCGCAGTATGCGTCGCCGCGCCCTCCGACCAGATTGCTGCCGCTTTCCTCCGCTGCGGCGACAAACATCACGGGGCCGTCAAAATATTTTGCGAGCAATGTTTCGGAGCTTTCCGGCCCAAAGTTGCCCAGATATACCACCAAAGCGTTGCAGCCTGCTTTTTTAAGCTCGTCGAGAGCCGCAAGCATATGCTTTTCATTTTCGATGGTGGTGGGACATTTGAATATATCTATTCCCTTTTTGCCGCATTCTTCCACTACTGCGGCACACCTTGATTCCGAAAGGCTCATAGGGAAGCAGTCACGGCTTACCGCCGCTATTCCCAGCTTTACCTGAGGTATGTTGTTCATAATTTTCATTCCTTTCAATGGTCAGCATACGCTGGATTATCAGTACTATTTTAACATATTTTTTTCGGATTGTCTACTGTTATTTTTATATTATGCCTAAAATTTTTAAAAATCCGTCTGCATAGCGGAGAATAACCCCGTAAGCTCCTTAACGGGGAGCTGCCGCAGTTTAATTTTTTCCTTGCCGGACGCGGGGAGGAAAAACCTGAGCCCGCAGCGTTCGGCTCGCTTTTGGAAAAGGTTCTGCGACAGCGTTATCATTCCGCAGCGCTCCTTTGAAAAAACGGCGGTGCGTTTTTTTGAGCCGCTGCGGTAAACTGCGGTAACTATCCCGCCGCTTTCGCTCATGCGCTCAAACGCCCTTGACGGAGCGTTATCAAAGGCGGCGCGGCGGTCACGCCTGTCCGCGTATCCGCCGGTCGGCGGGTCAAAGCAGTCCAAAAGCGCGGGACGGCTTTCTCCCGTTGAAATGCTCACGCCGGAGGAACGCCGTTCCAGCATACCGCATAACATCTGCCTTAAAAACGGCAAAGGGAGCAGCAGCGCCACGAAGTTGAGCCCGCCGAAAAGCCCCAGAGCCAAGGCGGCGGCAGCCGCAGGCACCGCCGCCGCGAAAAAACAGGCGGGAGCAAGTATAAAACACCGCAGCGGTTGTTTTTTGCACCCCGCAAAAAGCCGCTTTTTCCCTTTTCGCGGCACAGTCAGCCTGCCCGCATAGGGTATCAACGGGCTGCTTTCCCTGTCGTTTGAAGTTCCGCAGGCAAAGGCATACACCGACGTTCCTCCCGCGAGATAATTTTGGGAAAACACCACGAACGCGGGGTCGTCGGTTATGACGCAGCGCCGCCGCAGAAATATCCCGCGCCGTATCACGGCGCTGTCCGCCGCCTTTTTTACCGAAAAATCCGCGTTTTCCAGCACCGCCGCCGCAGCTGACACCAGCCAGCCGAGGAACAGCACCGCCGCAGCCGCCGCGGTGAGCGGCGGTATATCCGTAAGCCGTTCCGGCAGCAAAGCGGCGTTTTCCTCTATAAGGTCGCGCATACCCTTACCCATTATAACGCACGCCGCGGAAAGCAGCGCGGACATTTTCAGCAGCCCGTTTGCTCCGTTTGCATTGAGAAACGAGTACAGCAGATTTTGCCGTGCGTTGGATCTCAGCACGGTCTTGCCCCGCCTTGCGGCAAGCGGAGCGGCGGTCCTTTCATCGGCATAAAATACTATCGCGGGCGCTTTGGCGGCTTCGGTGTACAATTCCGCCTTGCAGCAGCCGAACAGGGAGGTAAACGGCGTAACGGTGAGCCTTATGCAGCTAAGCTCCGACATTTTCAAACGCAGGGACTTTTTGAGGATAAGACCGCTTTTGTACGCTACCTCGTCGTCGGTCACGGCAAGATAGGAGCGGCGGTGCTTTACTATCCCGCCGAGCAGTATGAGCCCCGCGGGGATAAGGTCGGCGGCAAATCCCGCCAAAGCCTTTTCCGGCGGCGTTCCGTACAGCAGGACGGCGCGTATCACCGGCAGCAGCAGTACCCAAAAATTCCTTTTAAGGGAAAAGAACACCGTAAGTATATGCGATCTGCGAAAGGTCATTTTTTCACCCCCGAACGGTATTTTCCCCGATTTATGCAAAAAAACACCCGTTCCGTCAATCTTGACAGATATTCCTTTTTATGATAAAATATTTTAAAAAGACGTCCCTGTCGGGACAAAGACATGACGGCTTTGCCGTCGGACGGACTTTACGGCGGGAAAACAGGCTCGCCGAATAAGTACAGAGGAATAAAAATGCACGATAATTTTATAGATGAAAAATGTCCGGTCTGCGAAAAGACCTTTGACGCGAACAGCGACATAGTGGTATGCCCCGAATGTGGCGCGCCGTACCATCGGGAGTGCTTTGCCGCCGTCGGACATTGTAAGTTTGAAAAGGAACACGCCCCCGATTTTGAGTGGAAGGGCGAAAAGCAGGCGCTGAGAGAACACCTCCAAAACATGGAGGAGGCGCGTATACAAAGCGAACAGTCCGCCGCTGAAACGGAGCAAAGCTCCGACGAGGACGAGGATTTTATCCTTAATGAGCAGATAAGAAAGTCCGAAACATACGAGGAATTTCAGGAGGCCGTGGATAAACGGCTGGATAAGCTGTCCGGCGACATACCCGAAAGCGACGGCGTGACGGGTCGGGATATGAAACAGTTTTTGGGGAAAAACGCCCTGTACTATCTTCCGACGTTTGTGGATATACTGAAAAACAAAAAGGTGATAAAACCAAACTACGCCTCGTTTTTCTTTTCGCCGTTCCATTGTTTTTATCGGCGAATGAACCTTTTTGGCACGGTGATAACTCTGGTGATAGCGCTGGTGTATGAGCTGCGGCTTATGCTTTCCGCCATGGTGAAAAGCTCCTCGGAAATATCGGCGGGGCAGGCGGAGATGATAATAACCGCCGTCTGGATAGGATTTTGCGGACTGCTGTTCTTTTTACTGCTGTTTTTCAATTATTTTTATCTTAAAACCGTGATAAAGAAGATAAAGCACATAAAGTCGGAGACCGCCTCTCCCGAAGAGCTTACCGTGCGGCTTTGCGCCGAGGGCAGACCGAGTATGTTCAACGCGGTGGTCTATCCGCTGTGTATATTTTTCTTGGTGGCTATACTGTTCAGAATGTTGAATTTCTGGCTGGGTCTGTAGACTTAAAACGCCTTTGAGGAAAGGAGCGTGAGCATTTGAATATCCTTAAAGAGCGGAAAGTATCCGATAAAGGTATATGTCTGTTTATTTTTCTTTTGTTCGCGCTTATAAACTGCACGGCAAATTTATTTTTACAGAATATGTCGCTGGAGCAGGAATATTCCGGCGCGGCGTCGGCGGCGCTGCTGACGGGGCGCGACTGGTTCTCGGCGATGCCTGCGGCAAACGGTGCGGGCGGACTGCTGCAAGGGCTGATATATCTGCCCGCCATGCTGCTTTGCCCCGACCCGGGCATACAGTATAAGCTGTTTTTGCTTACCAACGCGGTGGTATATTCCTTTATACCTGTGATAGCATACAGGCTGACGCTCCATCTCGGAGTAGAAAAGCCGCTTTTGAGAATGTTGGCGGCGGCGGTCTGCGGACTGTTCCCGACTTTGCTGATACACGCGCATCTGCTGCTTTCCGACGGATTTGCGTCGGTGATGATATGGCTGCTGCTGCTGTTTATCCTCCGCGACGAGAGCGAACGCGGCAGAGCGCGCCGATTTTATGTATCGGCGGCGGCGGCGGTATTTACCGCGGCGGCTTATTTCTTCAGCCCCGCGTGCTTTGTGCTGTTTCCCGCCGTTATAGCCGCGCTGCTGCTGCAAAAAGCGCTAAGCGGACGCTGCGGGATATTCGTATCGGTGTACGTTACGGTGTATCTGCTGCTGTTCGCGGGAGATATAGCGCTGACCTTTATAATGGATTTTGCCGTGCCGGGAGGCGCGGACGGCGGACTTTACGGCGTACTTGCGGGCGCGCTCTCCGCTTTGTTGAACGACCCCGCTGAATTTGTCGCGCTCATCTCGGGACGGCTGTATCACATAATGGTGTCCTCGTGGGGACTGGTGGTGACCTCCGCCGCGCTGGGGATATTTGCGCTGATACGCTGTATAAAATACCGCGGGAATGAAGAACTGCCGTTTTCCCCTGCCTATACGTCGGGGATAATGTTCTGCCTGCTTTCGATACTGCTGCTGGCGGCGGGGGATTCTCTGCTGGCGATGGGCGGCGGCACGACCGAGCCGACGGTGATATCCTCGTCGGTATCCGCGCTGGTGGCAGCTCCGACGGTGTTTTTGCTGTTCATACATCTGATAAAATATCAAATAACCTACGGCAGACTTATGCTCGCAATAGCGGCGATAGGCGCGTCGGGAGCGGCGGCGGCGCTGCTGCTGTCCTGCTTTGCTCCGCAGACTTTCACCGAACAGGTGACGGCGGCGTGCGGCGATATGAGCGCGCTTAGGATAGGTACGCCGCTGACCGAGCCTTTTACCGAGGATTCGATAATATTCCCCGTTTGTCTGATACTCACCGCGTTTGCCGCGATGACGGCGGTGGTGTGCTGCGCGAAGAAATACGCGGGCAGCATAGTCACCTATATCTGTTCGGGGCTGATAGCGTACAGCGCGGTGTATCTCGCCGCGGCGGTATTGCCGCAGGCGGCGGTGCTGACCGAGCAGAGCGCGGAGCTTTCGGCGGCGGTAAGCGAATATATCGAGAGCGGCTCGCCGGAGGACAGCCGTCCGCTGGTGGCGGTTTACCGCACGGATAAAAAACTGGCGATGAATTTGCAATACTTCAACCAAGGCTGCGAAGTGATATATGTCAGCGAGGAGAGCCGCATACCCGACGACTGCTTTGTGGTAACGGAGGAGTCGGTGGACGGACAGGGACTGTGCGTGCTGGTAGGCCGCGAAAATGGGATAAACATATATGTAAAGGGCGCGGAGACCTTGCTTTATACCGGCTCGGATACGGAAAATGGCGAATCCGTCGTTTTGCCGGAGGCGTGACGAAAGGAGAGGGCTTGTTGAGCGAAACGGAAAACGCCGCCGAGAGCTTTCGCCTCGGCGGGATAGAGATATTTGTTTCCAACGACCACAGGTTCGGCACGGACGCGTTTTTACTGGCGGATTTCGCCGCTCCGCTGCCAAATCAGACCGTGTGCGACCTTTGCACCGGCTGCGGGATAATACCCTTGCTTTTCTGTCGGGAAAAACCTCCCCGCAAGGTATACGGGGCAGATATAAACGAAGACGCGATAAATTTGTTTGAAAAAAGCATAGAGCGTAACGGACTTGACGGCAGGGTAGTGCCGATAGTCGGCGACGTCAGGGCTATGTCCGTCATAGACAGGGAAAGCTGCGATATGGTCACGGTCAATCCGCCGTACTTCAAAAAGGACAGCGGCGACGTCAAGGCGGCGGCCGCACGGGCGGCGGCGCGCACCGAGCTGCTGTGCGATATAAACGACGTCACGGGCTGCGCGGCAAAGCTGCTGAAATACGGCGGAAGTCTTAAAATGTGCCATATACCGTCGCGGCTTGCGGATGTGATAGCCGCCATGCGCGCGGTCGGGATAGAGCCGAAGGTATTGCGCTTTGTGGTGAAAAAGCAGGGCGATAAGCCTTGGCTGTTTTTGATAAGCGGCAAGCGCGGCGCAAGATCGGGGATGGAGATACTGCCGGAGCTTGCGGTGTACGACGGCAATATGGAGTATACTTCGGAGATGAAGAAAATGTATATGATAAAGGACGTGGAGTGATGGCGGGCAGGCTGTATGTTGTAGGCACTCCCATCGGCAATCTCTCGGATATGTCCGAAAGGGCGGTAAAAGCCCTCGAACAGGCGGATTTCATCGCAGCCGAGGACACCCGCGTGAGCGCGGGACTGCTGGCGCATTTCGGCATAAAAACGCCTATGGTCAGTTATCATAAGTTCAGCACCGAGCAGCGCGAGCGGGAGATCGTGGACAGGATACTCGCGGGGGAAAACTGCGCGGTGATAACCGACGCGGGGATGCCTTGCATTTCCGACCCCGGCGAACAGCTCGTAAAGCTGTGCCGCGACTGCGGGGTAGAGGTGGAGTCCGTACCTGGACCGTCCGCGCTGATAACCGCACTGAGCATAAGCGGCATGGACACGGCAAGATTTTCTTTCGAGGGATTTTTGAGCGTTACAAAAAAACAGCGCGAACGGCATTTAAACGAGATAAAGGATATGCCGCATACGCTGATATTTTACGAAGCGCCGCATAAGCTGAAAAACACGTTGAATGATCTTTTAGAAACGCTTGGCGACAGACCCGCCGCGCTGTGCAGGGAGCTTACCAAGCTGCACGAGGAAGTGATACGCTCCACCCTGTCACAGCTTAAAGAATATTACGAGGATAAGACCCCGCGAGGGGAATACGTCATAATAGTGCAGGGGCGCAGAGGCGCGGCCGAGCGAAATGAAACGACGCTCGCCGACGCCGCGCTGACGGCGGCAAAGCTGGTAGAGCAGGGGGAAAAACCCTCCGACGCGTGCAGGAAAGCGGCGGTAGGCACTCCGTATAAAAAATCCGAAATATATAAGGAATATCTTAAAGCTCACGGTGAAACCGAAAAAGACTGAAAGGAAGATTACCATGTGCAAAAAATGTAACGACGGCGGAAAAAATTACACCATTCCCGCGATCATCGGCGCGTTGGTTCTGCTGGTAGCGAGCGTCGCGTTTATCGTGATGAAAATATCCCAGCAGGAGCAGATGTACCGCGACAAGTGGAAAGATTACGACGACTGCGGCATATAACAGCTTGTCGAAAAACCCTCCCTATGGTCGGATTTTCCGACAAGCTGACAAAAAATCGGCGATACCGCATAAGCGGTATCGCTCGATTTTTGCCGCGCTTTGCGCGGCTCTTATCAAACTTGAGGGTGAAAACCCTGATGGTTTTCCCCGTGAACTTTCCGCCGAACGGCGGACAGTTTTAAACTCAACTCTTTCCTTCCGCTTTCAATAAGGGGCTTGCCCCGTCATTTAACGTGGCAAGGTGCGGCAACAGCCGCACTAAGTAATCAGCAGGGGGATTGTGTCCACCTGCTGATTACGAAATTTTTCCCGCCGCTATACGCGGCGGTGAAAATCTTGCCTAAGTTATATTGACCTTTTTCTACAGCCTAAAACTACTCGCCCCGTTTTGAACGGGGCGAGTTAGTTTTTAGGCTTTATCAAGAGCCTGGGCTATATCGGCTATTATATCGTTTTTGTCCTCTATTCCTATGCTTAGGCGGATAGTGCCTTCGGTTATCCCCGCGTCGGCAAGCTGCTGCGCCGACAACTGGCTGTGGGTGGTGGAGGCGGGGTGTATCACCTGGCTGCGCACGTCACCGACGTTCGCGACTATTTGCAGCAGTTCAAGGCTGTTCATGAACCGTATCCCCGCCTGCTTTCCGTCTTTCAGCTCAAAGGTGAACACACCTCCGCAGCCTTTGGGAGAGTATTTCATCGCCAGCTCGTGATACGGGCTGGAGCTTAACGCGGGATAGTTTACCCTGCTTACCTTGGGATGAGATTCGAGATATTCCGCCACCGCCAAAGCGTTTTCACAATGGCGCTGCATACGCAGCGACAAAGTCTGTATGCCGGTAAGACAGCTCATCGCGTTGTAGGGAGCAAGGCACGCGCCGAGATCTCTCATTACCAGCGCGCGCAGCCGCGAGATGAACGCCGCTTCTCCGAGGTCGGCGAACACTACTCCGTGATAGGACTGATCCGGCTGGTTGAACAGCGGGAAACGCGGGTTGTCCTTGTATCGGAATTTGCCGCTGTCCACTATCACGCCCGCCATCACCTGACCGTGACCGCTCAGGAATTTAGTGGCGGAATGTATCACAAGATCCGCGCCCCATTCTATCGGGCGGCAGAGGTAAGGCGTGGTAAAGGTGCTGTCCACCATGAACGGTATCCCGTGACGGTGCGCTATCTCGGCTATCGCGGCGATATCGGAAACGTTGGCGTTAGGGTTGCCTATAAGCTCGGTGAAGAAAAGACGCGTCTTGTCCGTGACCGCGTTTTCCCAAGCGTCAAGGTCGTCGGGGTCGACGAACGTCACCTTGATCCCCATTCTTCCCAGCGTAATGCCTAGCAGGTTTATCGCGCCGCCGTAAATGTTTATGGAGGATACCACCTCGTCGCCCTGTACGCATAGGTTTATGACGGTGTTGAAGATGGCGGCGTGACCCGAAGAGAACGACAGCGCCGCATAACCTCCGTCCAACGCCGCTACCCTGCGCTCGAACATCTCGGAGGTGGGATTTTGGAGCCTTGAGTATATGTTGCCGGGTTTTTTCAGCTCGAAAAGCTCCCGCGCGTGGTCGACGTTTTCAAACACATAGGCGTTGGTCTGATACAGCGGCGGAGTTACCGACATGGTCGCCTTGTCCGTTTCGTATCCCGCGTGTACCGCGAGAGTGTCTATACCGTAGTTCTTGTTGTTTTCCATACCTTTTTCTCCTTTTTGTTTGTCATATGATAATTTTACCATATGCGCTTTTATATGTCCAGTATTTTTTAAAAGCCGTAAGCGTACATACGTTCTCTCATGCCGTATTTTTCTATCAGAGCGTTGAATGAGCCGATAAATTCATCGTCCCATTTTTCCTTGTCGGGATAAAGGCTGCGAGCCGCCACAAGGTAGCTTTTCAGCGTTCCGTCGGGGGTAAAGGAAAAGTCCGAGGCGAGCTTCGGAGCGGCTTTGAAAGGATTGTCATACAGCCTGCTGTAATGTGCACAGGCATTGCGCAGATCGGACATACACATCAGGCGATCCTCGATACAGCGATAATTCAGCCCGAAATATCTGTCGGCTATCTCCTTTTGGTCGCATTCTTTCATATCCGCGTAAAAATACGCCAGCGTCCCGAAGCTGAACAGCTCCGTCACCGCCCACAGCGGCATTACGCCGCCGTATTTTTTCTTGTGGTGGATTATAAAATCTTCTTTGGCGTTGCTTTCTATAAGTCTGTCTATCTTGCCGATAAAGGAGGCGTGGTTGTGCCTGTTGTCAAATCCCGAAGCGTTGAGATAGCCCAGCGCCCCGTATTTTATGGAATGGTAATTCGACACTATGGCGCGAAAATATATCTCGGTCTCCTCAAGATAGGTCATTATCAGCCGCCTTATCGCTCTGTCAAAGTCATATATCTTCATCACCGCCTCAAAGGTCGTCCCCTCGGCGTAACGGTTCTTCCCCTGACGGAACGGCGCGAAGTAATGCGCCAAACGGTAGTAGCTTATCCTGGTAAGGCATTGTTCGGCGTACTCCCTGTCGTTTATGATACAGCCGCGTTTTTGTAACGTTTCTATCTGCTGCCGTATCGTCGCGGGGGTTTTGGTATATGCGACGCAGCCGCTCATTTTTCTCCCTCCGTATCTGCAATATTTATCATCTTGCCCAGCCTGAACGAGTAGATATATTTTTCGGTAACGGGCATACGGTACATTTTTTCCAATGCGTCGGCGTATATCTCAAGCTGAAAGCCGTAATCCGCCGACAGTTTTTCCTCGTCCGAAAAGCTGTCGGATTTGTAGTCTATCAGTATTATTTTATCGTTTTCTATAAAGAACAGGTCGGCTATTCCCTGAACGTACGGCTCAGCGTCGGCGCAGGCGGCTTTTTCCTCCTCGGAAACGCCCAGCTCCGCGGCGGTCAGCTTAGATACGTCCAGCTTGTGGAATATCGGCTGTTCGCGGTATATCCTGCCGCTTTTTATCATGCGCTCGGCTTGCTCGGTACGGTAAAATTTTGCGATATCGGCGGGAACGACGCACTCCCGCTCCTTTTTATCCAGCAGGTCGCCGAGACGGTCAATCTCGGCTTGTACCTCCTCCTCGTCCAATGCCTTTTCCATCGGAAGATACTGCATTACCTTGTGGTAAGCGTCGCCGCGCCGCTTTCCGCTGAGCTTGCCCGTATCCGTCAAAAACGGCGGCCGCGATATGTAAAGCTCACAGTATTCGCTTGTGCCGTTTTGTACGCGGCGGTTCTGCACAAGCTCGGTGGCGGTGTATTTCGCGGCTATCGAGCACAAAGCGGCAAAGGGATATTTATATTCCAGCCGCTTTGCGATACGCTCCGCCTGTTCGCGGTCGGCGACGGCTTCCCACTCCTCCCGTTCAGGCTCGCTTATCTCGCTGGCGTTCGGTTTGACGCAGGAGAATTTTACCTTTCCGCCGTAGCACATAACGCTGTTTACGTCTTTAAAGTCAAGCGGCTTGCCGTCGTCCGAATTTGCCGACCGCAGCCAACCCATATAAGAATCGTTATATATCCTGTCTGCCGAGCCGGTAAATATCAGCTTTTCCTCGGCGCGGGTCGCCGCGACGTAAAGCAGCCGCATTTCCTCGCTGCGCAGCTTTTCCTCCTGTTCGTTTTTGGCGAAGGTATGCGCGGGGGACGGACGGCGGAGCATAAGCTCCCTATCGACGATCTGTCCCGCGATACCGAAATTTCTGCTTATTATAAAGCCGTGTTTAAGATCCTCGGTATTGAACATTTTGGAGCAGCCGCTGACAAAGCATATCGGGAATTGCAGCCCTTTCGCTCCGTGTACTGACATGATGCGCACCCCCGCGCTGCGGGAATTGTCGCCCGTTTTGCCCATAAAGCGGGCGTTATCCTCCAGTCGGTGTAAAAAGTCGCTCAGCAGACCGCCCTGCTCCTCGCAGTCCTTGGCGGCGGCTGTCAGCCTGCGCAGTCCTGCGGCGCGGTTATCGGGGTCTTCGCATATCATCAGCAGATTTTTTACCTGCGTGGAATCGTATATCTTTTGTATCAGCGCGGCGGGGGAGCTTCCCGCCATAAAGCCGCGCAGACGGTACAGCTCGTTTAAAAATTCCAGACATTTTTCATCGGGTCGGTCGACGATACCGAATTTTCCCTCGGCGGCAAGCCGCGCAAGCTGCGGATATTTTTCCCTGTCGGGGGAAAATCCGCCGTTCGCGGTGGCGGTAAGGCAGGTGAACAGCCGCTTTTCGGAATATTCGTCGGAGTAGCGGTACATCTCGTCGGGGCAAGCCTTTATAAGTCCGTCTAAATCGGAAACTCCGCAGGTGCCGGTGCGCAGCCGCGACATATTCTCCGCGTCAAATCCGAACGCGGAGGACATCAGCAGCCTTGCGAGCGCAATATCGTTATACGGGTCGTCCAGTACCGTGAGGTAGTCCGTCATCAGCCGTATTTCGGGTCGCTCGGTAAATACCTCCTCGGTATCGGTGCAGGACTTCAGCCCTCTTTCTTTAAGTGCGCGGACGTAATTTGCCGCCACGGAGCGGGGAGAGCGCAGCAGTATCACGAAGTCCTCCTCCCGACAGGGTCTGCCCTTTACCTCGTATCGGCTGTCCAGCATCTCCTTTATCCTTTCGGCGACATATTCCGCCTCGCCGCCGTTATCGTCGGACTTTACCGCCACCAGCTCGGTGACGTCCTCGTCGGTATATCCGTCCGTGCGGGAGCAGACCAGCATACTGTCCCGCGCGTAATTCGCTCCGCCCAACTTTTCGGTCATTATCGCGGAAAATATCGCGTTTACGCCGTCTATTACGTTCTTGCGGCTGCGGAAGTTTGAATTAAGGGGATAAAGGGTATATCTTTCGTCTGCGGCTACCGAGGCGAATACCTCCGGCTGCGCGCCGCGAAAGGAGTATATCGACTGCTTGAGATCCCCCACGAAATAAAGGTTCTTTTCGTCGTCGGACAGGCGGCGGAATATCTCGTACTGTATCTCGTTGCTGTCCTGAAATTCGTCCACTATTATGTATTCAGGCGCCGCGTTTTTAACCGCTTCGGGATGCTCTTTAAGCAGACGAAAGCACTCCTGCTCGCCGTCGGCAAAATCCGCGGTGTTCTGCGCGCGTTTTTCAAGGCGGTAGCGTTCGGCGAACCGTTTGGTCAGCTTTACGACAAGCTCCTGCACCGGCAGGTATCTGCGGCTGTCGCTCTCAAGCTCCGCCAGCTTGTCCGCCTGCTCCAGCGCGCTGTCGGAAAGAGCGAGGAATTTTTCACGCAGTTCCTTTGCTTTTGCGTCGCGCAGCTGAGATTTTTTTGCGGGACCCTGCGCGATATAACTCTTCAATTCCTCGCGCGTTATTCCGCCGTAAGCCGCTATATGCTCCAAAGCCGCGACCCTGCCGCGTTCCGTCTGTTTGAGATAATTCTCCTGCGACGGTATGGCGCTTGCCGCCGAATAAAACAGGCGGTACGCCTCCAAAGCGGACTTTGCCGCGGGTATCTGCGCGTCCCGCGCGCGTTTTTTCAGAGCTTGCAGAAAGCCCTCGCCGGTAAGGCTGTCCAGCCACGACTCATAATCCGGCATATTCACGCAGAAAGCGTATACTTTAAGTATCAGCTCCGCAAGGTCCTTGTCGCTGCGGGAGATGAAATTTTTCTGTACTACGGCAAGCTCTTCTTCGTCGGCGGAAAGGTAAAAATCGTCCAAAACGCCGTCCAGCACTGCGCGTTTTAGTATATCCGACCTTTGTTCGTCCATTACCGTAAATCCTGCGGAAAGTCCCGTAAGGTGGGAGTTTTCTCTCAGCAGCTTAAAGCAAAAGGAGCTTATGGTGGATATTTTGGCGTTTTGCAGCCGCGCCGTCTGTCTGCGCAAAAACTCCGCGCTTTCGGGGTGCAGCGCCGTTTGTTCTCTCATCTTGCGGTTAAGGCGCGCTTTCAGCTCCGCCGCCGCTTTTTCGGTAAAGGTGACGACGGCGATGTCGGCGGGGTCGGCTTTGCTCTCGGTTATCAGCCGCACCACGCGTTCGGTCAGTACGGCGGTCTTTCCGCTGCCTGCGGAGGCGGACACTATCGCGCCGCCGTCGGTATGCTCCAGCGCGTCGCGCTGTTCTTTTGTCCAGTCAGTCATTGCCGACCCCCTCCTTTCCTGCCGTTACGCTTTCTTTAAATCGCCGTGCCTCGTCGCCCGAAGCGTTTCTTACCGCCTGTTCAAGGTCGGGACGTCTGCCGCACACGTCGGAATATCCGCAATATTCGCAGGAAACAAGGCTGCCGCGCTCCGCTATGGGAACGGCGGATACGTCTCCTTCGGAAACGGCGGCGACGTTTTCGCACAAAAGCTCGGTCATTCGGCGTTTTATCTTATCCAAAGACTCTTTGCTCACCCGCTTGGCGCAGAAAAAGTTTTTGTCTTTTATCTCGCCCGTTTTATTATCAAACGTCCTGCCGTTGTAAAGCGCGCTTTCCTTTTCGCTCTGCGAGCCTTGGGTGACAAAGCCGTGTTCCTTGTGATTTTCCAGCCACAGCCCGCGTTTAAGCTCGTCGTCGAGCTCTTCTTCGGTCACGCCGAACCGCTTATCTCCCGCGGGGTAGTAGGTGGCGGAGGAGGGGAGAAAGCTGCGGTTGTTTTCACACAGCGTAAAGAGATACAGCAGCAGCTGAAGATCCAGCCCGTAATACACCTTTTCCACCGAAAAATCCTTTTCGCCCGTCTTGTAATCTATAACTCTGAGCCAATGCTCTCCGTTTTGCGCGTTGGCGATATCCACCCTGTCCACCGTGCCGTATATGCCTATCCTGCGCACGCTGCCGTCGGCAAGCGGCACGTCCAGACTGAACGGCTCGGCTTTAAAGCCGTCGTCAAGTATCTTGTCCTTTTTAAGCGAAAGTTCAAAATACTTGGGAGAAAATTCGCTGTTTTCCAGCTCGTCCCTCATGTAGGTCATCAGCATACGGCAAAGCGGCGCTATACTGCGGTATATCACCGAAAAACGCCGTCCCTCTTCCTCTTCCGGCAGGAATTTTTCCTCCAGAAAGCTGTCCATGGCGTTTTTGACCGTTTGAGCTATCTCCTCGGAGGTGTATTCCGCGGGCGGCTTTTCGCCGGAATATATCTTTTCAAAGCAGTATTTCATGACGTAATGGACCGTTTCGCCGTAGCTTTGCGGATTTATGGTGTTGGATACCGGCGGGCGCAGCTTCAGCCCGTAGCGGCAAAAATACGCGAATCGGCAGGAATCCAGCAGCTCTATGCCGGTAGGCGAAAGCATTTCCCTGCGGAATATCAGCCGCGCCGCCGACCCTGCGGAATGGCGGTAGGAGGTGTCTGACTGCGCGTTTTCCGCTCTGCGGACCAGTTCGGGAAATTCATTGTCGCCGATAAGCTCCAGCGCAAGCTGCACCGTCGCGCTTGCCGACGGGTCGGTGAGCCTTGTGCCCGCAAGCCTTGCGCGGGCGGAATCTTTGCTTTCACAGAAAAATTCCACGGGCAGAGAGGATATGTCGGTATCTTCAAGATAGGGGAGTATGTCGGTGATAAGCGTGAACGCCTCACATTCGCTCCCGACTGCCGCGGTGCGGGTGACGTACAGCAGCTCCTTAGGCAAGGTCAAAGCCTTATATACCGCGAGCTGAGCCGCCGAGTAGTCGCTTTCGTCGCCCTGCGCTATGTTTATGTTCAGCTTTGCAAGCTCGGCGTTTTCCGAGCGGGTGAACACCGCCGCGTTTTTGTCGGAATAATCGGGAAAGCTGCCGTCCGACACGCCGATAACGAACACAGCGCGCGCGCCCGTCGTCCTTGTCCTTGACGGGTCGCCGAATATAACGCTGTCCAGTACCTGCGGCGGCAGGGACATGGTTATCTGCGCCGCGCAGGTCTTTACCAGCGAGGCGTACTCTTTCAGCGTAAGCCGCATACCCTCCGTGGTTTCCCATATTTCGGTCAGCAGCTTGGAGGTCATCTCCCAAAGACTGTTGTATTCCTCGGTCATCGCCTTGTCGTAACGCAGACTGCGGGTGGTGCGATCCTGACATTTTCCCTGTATGGCGGCGGAAATATCCGCTTGGTCGAACAAAAATTTTGTCAGCTCCTCCGTCAGCTTTCTGCCGTCGGCGTCGGCGCACGCCTTGCGCAGCTTTGCGAGCGTTCCCGTGAGTATCGCTCTGAGGCTTTCCACCCGCTTTTCCGCAGGGGTGACGCATTTATAAAAAGGTCTGTCCCAGTTTCTTTTTCCGAGATCCCAGCGGTCGGAAAATTCCTCTATATCGCTTATCTCGCGCAGGGACAGCGGACGCGTGCCGCCCTCCGGCCGTTTGATCCTGACAAAGCCGCTTTTTATGTACCTGAGCATATTTTCCCCGACGGGTTCGTCGGCGGCAGTCAGCAAAGCCTCGATGTATTTTATCAGCGGCTTTTCGCTTATCGGTGCGGGGATATCGGCAAACAGCGGTATGCCGTACCGCAAAAACGCGCTTTTTACCGTTTCGAGATATTTTTGAGGCTCGGCGCACAGCACCGCCGTATCCGAGCATTTATACCCTTTTCTCATCAGCTTTTTTATCTGCGAGCATACATAGTCCGCCTCGCTTTCCGCGTCGGGAGCGGAGGCTAAAAACACCGTGTTTTCGGGGGAGGGCGGTTCGGCGTTTGCAAAGTCGGAGAACAGCCCGCCTTGCAGCGCCGCAAGCTCGGCGCTTTTATATCGGTCGGGCATGTCGAACCATTCTTCCTTTACGCTTATAAAGCCGTCCGCCGCAAAGCGCTCAAGCGCGCGCTTTGTTTTCAGCACCGAGAAAAAGCAGGAGCTTTTGTCGTGCTTTTCAAGCGTGAGCGCGGCGCAGCAGTTTTTGCTCTGAGTGACGAGCGGCTGTAAAAATCTTAGCTGTGAGCCGGAAAAGCTGTCGAATCCGTCTATGAATACGTCGTATCCGTCAAAACAGCGGTGTTCGTCGGCCGCCCGCGCGGCAAGCACGAGGTTGTCAAGGCGGTCGTCGTACAGCTCTTTCAACATACTGTCGTACAGTGAGCAGACGGTGCAGATGTCGGTCAGCTTGTCGCCGAAGCTGCTGAGCGGAGCCGCCCGCAAAAGCTCGTCGGGGGAAACTCCCGCCGTTTTGAGCAGTTCCGCCGCCTCCAGCATGAAAGAGGGAAAACCGCTCCTGCCGGACGCGTCGCCGTAAAAACGCAGCGAACCCCGCAAAGCGCGCACCGCCCTCATCATTATTATCAGCTTTGCGCTGCTGTCGGCATAGCTTTTTCGGGGGAGATATTTTTTCAGGATCTCCTCCGACAGCGCGGAAAAGCCGCTCACCTTAACGTTCGCCGTTCTTTCGTCAAAGGCGGCGGAAACCAGCTTTTCCGCCTCGAACGTGAACTGGTCGGGAACGAAGAACAGGACGTTCCCATTTGATGAACCTATCCTTTTATATATCTCGCGGGTCTTTCCCGTGCCGGAACCGCCCAGCAAAAGACTAAGCATGGCATTTCCTCCGTTCGCCGTCGGAGGTTTTTCCCCGTCCGACCGCCGTAAAATACTTTCAAGATATATTGTAGCATAAAACGGCTTTTTTTTCCACCCTTAAAATAAATTTTATTTATATACGATACGGACTTGATTTTTTTTGTGAATTATGCGATAATGTTTCAATAGGAAGGTACGATGGGAGAAAAAGGAGACATATGTCCGGATTTTTAAATTTTAAAGGGGATTACAAGGGGCTCAGCTCCGCCGCGGCGGAGAAGAACCTTATCATGTACGGAGAAAATCTGTTTACCGATACCCGTTCACGCAGGCTGGGCGTAAAGGAAACGCTGCTCGGTCCGGTTTTTCTGCTGCTTATCGCGGCGGCGGTCATTTACGGGGCGCAGGACAACATAGCCTGCGCGATAGCCTGCATTGTGCTTGCGGCGGCGGACGCGGCGCTGAAGATACCGCTGTGCCGTTACTGCAACAGGCGGCTGTACGGACGAATGATGGCGTCGGAGATGAAATACCGCGTCATAAGAGAGGAAAAGCTGGAGCTTATCGCGGCGCGCAGCCTTGTGCCTGACGACATAATAATATTGCAGGCGGGGGAAATAGTGCCCGCGGACGCGCATATACTTGAATGTACGGGGCTTTGCGCGGACGAAAGTCTGCTTTCGGGAAAAACCGAGTCTGCGGAAAAGCACTCCGGCACGGACAGCGGCGGCAAGGAGCTTAAAGCAAGCTGCCTTTACGCCGGAACACGCATAATATCGGGCAGCGCGGTGTCGAGGATATTCGCCACCGGCGAGGATACCGCCAGAGTACGGCGCGCGGGGATAGAAAAGCAGCCCGACCCGAATTACACCGAGTACGAACGCGCCGCTAACAGGCTGTTTATCCCGCTTATCGCGGCGGGAACGCTGCTTGCCGCGCTTACGTTCGTGATAAGGCTCGTCGCGGCGGGGGCTGCCGCGCAGCCGCTTATTCTGATAATTTCGGCTATCGGGCAGGTAATGTGTTTTGTTCCCGCCTCCGCCGGTATTTTCATACGGCTTTACTGTCTGCGCGGCATCAAGCGTATCGAGCGCAAGGGAGCCGCCGTAAAGAGCCTTAAAGACATCGAAAAGCTCAACGGGCTTACCGCGCTGGTCATTGACAAAAGCACCGTGGTATCCCCTAATCTGCTTGAGGTGGCGGGCGTATACAGCAAGAACACCGAGCTTATGAACACCGTTACCGCGCTTGCCTGTGCAAAGCCGGGCGTGCTGCCGACGGAACAGGCGTTTTTGCTCAGTGTGCAGCTTGCCGGCTCGGATATAAAAAAGATAAGAGAGAGCGAACCCGCCGCGTCCTTCCCGTATAACGAGAACGACAAAATAGGCGGCAACATTTACAAGATAGAGGACAGGTATCTGCTGTGCGTTCAGGGCTCGGTGGAGAAGATAACCGGACTGTGCAGCATGGAGCCGGACAGCTTTTACAAGGTGCAGCAGCGTGCCGCCGTGCTTGCAAAGCGCGGTTTGGAGGTCTGGGCGAGCGCTTACGCGATATATCATTCGGACAGCGAGCTGCCCAAGAGCCTTTACGCGGCAAGCTACCGTTTTATGGGACTTACGGCGTACATGAGCGCGACGCGCGACATAATACCGCTTGCGGTGCAGGGCTGCCGCCGTTCCGGCGTAAAGCCGATACTGGTATCCTCCGACAGTGCGGAGACCGCCATAGCCATGGGCAAAAAGTTAGGCATAGACCCGCAGGGCATGATAACGGGCGATATGCTGCGGGAGGCGGAGCTCAGCGGCAGCGAGCCGGATTTCTCCCATGCGGAGATATTCAGCAATATAACGCTTTCCCAAAAGCCGATGATAATAGACGGACTGCGTAAAGCGGGCGAGACCGTTGCCTGCATAGGATTTGACGATTCCCAGTATGATACCGTTACCCGTTCCGATCTGGGGATAACCTCGCTGGACAGCACCACCGGCAGCCTTTACGAGGCGTGCGGGCTGGTGATGAGCGACGACAGCTTCGGGAGCATCGTCGAGGTGTTCAAGGAGGCGCGGCAGCTCCACCGAAACATCAAAAAGCTGCTCTCGGTGCTTTTGGTAACGCTTACGGTGCTTGTATCGGTATCGGTCGCGGATATGCTGTTCGGTGTGGGAGCGGTGACTCCCATGTTTACCGCGCTCGTTTCGGCGGTGGTACTGCCGCTTTGCGCGCTCAGCTATATCGACAATACCGCCGAAATGCGGGTGGAAATGCGGCCGTCGGGATTTTTGGGCAGAGGCTCGGTCGGAGGCGGATTTTATCTTCCGCGAATAATCAGCGGAGCCGTGACCGGCGTTGTAGCGGCGCTGTTCATGGTGATATGCTCCGGCATAATGACCGTGGGACAGACCGCGGCGGCAACGCTGGTGCTGATCTCCTGCGCGCTTTGCTCCTACACGCTGTTCAATTCCGGCAGCAGAGCGGGCATATATTCTTTGATACAAAGCGGCGCGGTGAACGTAAAGCGGGCTTTGGCGTGCATAGCGGCGTTGGTGGTGATGATACTTGTCGGCGCGATAGGCACGGTGAACGGCGCGCTGGGGCTGGAATATCCCGGACTGGTAGCGGAGCTTGCCGCGTTGGTACTCGGCATAGTATGCAACGGCTGGCACGAGCTTAGAAAATTTTTCTGAAAAAGGAGAGCGTATGCTGAAAAATCTTCTCAATACGGTATACGGCGCCGTCTTTGGGATAGCGAACGTGATACCGGGCGTCAGCGGCGGCACTATGATGGTGGTGTTCGGCATATACGACCGCCTTATCGAGGTGCTGTCCTTTAAGCTGTCCGCGATAAAGAAAAATCTTGTTTTCCTCGCGTTTTTCGGAGTGGGCGCGGCAGTGGGGATACTGGGATTTTCGTTTGTTATAAGCTGGCTGTTCGATAATTTTGCGGTAGCGGTAAATATGTTCTTTATGGGACTTATAGCCGGAAGTATACCGCTTATAGTGCGTACCGCCACGGTAAAGGAGAAATTCCGACCGAGCTGTCTTTTGGCGTTTATACCCGCGCTGGCGCTGGTGGTGGGAATGACGGTGCTGGATAAAAATTCCGCCGAAAACTATTCCGCCGAGCTTGACCGCGTAAGCGGGGGATATACCGTTACGCTGTCCAACAACGGCGGATACGACATAAAGTCGGACTGGCGGCTTACCGTGCCGACGGAGCTGTCCGAAAACGAGGCGGTGAACTGCGTGATAAAAAGCTCAGGCGGCGGCAGAACGGTGCTTACCGGCGGCGACACGGGCGTAATAAAGGCGGGGGAAACGCTGGATATAGGGCTGCTCACCGAGTCCGAGATAACGGCGGAGAGCCTGGAGTTTTCCTATACCTATAAGATGAATCCGCTGCTGTTTTTGACGCTGCTGGGCGGAGTTACGCTGGCGGCGGTGGCGATGATAATACCGGGAGTGTCGGGCTCTTTCGTCATGGTGCTGCTGGGGATATATTCAACGGTCATAGGAGCGATAAAAAGTCTGGATATACTGATACTCATACCCACGGCGCTGGGGGTAGTCATAGGGATAGTGGTCGGCGCAAAGATAATATCCGCGCTGCTGAAAAAATATTCGCTTATGGTATACAGCGCGATACTCGGACTGGTGATAGGCTCGTTTTACGCTGTGCTGCCGGAGGGTATAGGCTTGAATTTTGAAACGCTGGCGGGAATAATTGCGCTGCTTGCGGGCGCGGCTGTATCGTATATTTGCGGAAAATTTGCCCCGCAGGAGGAAAAATCTGACTGAAAAACAGAAAAAAATTGCCGAATTTATATCAATTTTCATATCATATGCGGTAGTTGGCGGCGGTTTTTTATGAAAAAAGGCGAATTATTCATTTTATCTATTGTATTTTCGGAAAAGATGTGATATTATTATTGCAGAAAGATCGGGACGGTTCGGTCTTTCGGCATCGTCGGAAAGAAACGCTTTCCGAATCGTAATTGAGAAAGGAAATATAACAATGGCTGCTAAAAACACCACCAAGACAGAAGAGGTAAAAACTCCCGTAGCTGAGGCTGTTGAAAAGAAAACAGAAGTAAAAGCAGAGAAGCCCGCGGCTGCAAAGCCCGCAGCAAAGCCTGCGGCTGAGAAGAAGACCGCGGCTAAGAAGCCGGCTGCAAAGCCCGCAGCAAAGAAAGCTGCCGCAAAGAAGCCCGCAGCAAAGAAGGTCGCAGAAAAGGCTGTTCCCGATGTAAACGAGATCGCCGAAAAGCTGCTCAAGAAGATAGGCAAGAAGAACGTATCCAAGATAAACGAGCGTATAGCCGTTGAGGTAAAGGTATACGGAGAATATGAAAGCTATCTTTATGTGCTTATAGACGACGGCAAGGTAGACGTTAAGCCTTACGGCTACACCGATCATGACATTCACATCGATCTTCCCATCGACGACGCGCTTGCTATCATCAAGGGCGATTACGACTTCAAGGCAAAGGCTCTTTCGGGAGATTTCTACGCTGTAGGTCCTCTTACAAAGATGCTCAAGGTAAAAGAAGCGCTCTTTTGATCGCAGCATAAGCGTTTAAGGAGCAAAAATATCCATAGGTTTCGGATATAAGCATTACGGCGGCTTGCCGTAATGCTTAGGCATACGGGAATCGAACCCAAGCCGCCCCACGGCGATGCTTTTGGGCGCTTTTCGTCCCTTTCGGCTTGACAGGCGTCAGCCTGCCTGCGCCTCAAGAAACAAAAATCACCTCAAATTCATTCACCGTGGGGTGCATAGCAGTTTTTACGGAGCAGATTTTCGTCAAGACAAGGAAACCGAACGATGGCATACTCGCGTATGTCGAGTGAGGTTGACGCGGGATTGGCGGAAATATGCCCGTAAAAACCGACTAGGGTTCGACTCCCGTATGCCTACCCGAATAAAGCAGATCACCGCACAAAGTACGTTTATACGGCTTTGTGCGGCTTTGTAAAAAATGATAAAGGCAGGTTTTATTATGCAGAAGGTAAGAAAGGCGGTCATTCTCGCCGCCGGATACGGGACCAGAGTTTTACCGGCGAGCAAGGCTATCCCCAAGGAGATGCTGAATATAGTAGACAAGCCCGCTATACAGTATATCGTGGAGGAAGTGGTAAATTCCGGCATTACCGATATACTTATAGTCGTATCAAGAGGCAAGCACGAGATAGAGGACCATTTCGACCGCAAGCCGGATCTTGAGGCGCAGCTCCAAAAGAGCAACAAGACGGAGTTTTACAAGGTAGTCACCGACATTGCCGAGATGGGCAAAGGGATACAGTTCGTGCGCCAGCAGGAGCAAAACGGCACGGGCGGCGCGGTCATGTACGCTAAGAGCTTTGTCGGGGACGAGCCGTTCGTTGTGGTATACGGCGATGACGTTATAATCGGCGACGACCCCTGCACCGCGCAATGCTGCCGCGCTTACGAAAAATACGGCAAAGCGGTAGTTTCCATGAAAGAAGTTCCGTTTGAAATGGTGCTTAAATACTGCACGCTGGACGTAAGCAAGGCGGAGGGGAACGTTTATCATATCTCCGATATGATAGAAAAACCCAAGCCCGAACAGGTCATTTCCAACTTTTCCATACTCGGACGCTGCGTATTGCCCGCCAAGGTGTTTGATATACTGGAAACGCTTCCTACGGGAGCGGGCGGC
This sequence comes from uncultured Ruminiclostridium sp., assembly GCA_947623915.1. GTDB lineage: Bacteria > Bacillota > Clostridia > Oscillospirales > Ruminococcaceae > Ruminiclostridium_E. Next base: position 24,840 of record CANQIB010000017.1, on the reverse strand, counting down.
GAGTATCAGCTCACCGACGCCATGAAACAGCTTGCGACCACGGAGGGAATGATAGGCGTTGACTTTACCGGTACGCGTTATGACATGGGCAACAAGCTCGGCATAATGAAAGCGTGCGTCGAGGTGGCGCTGAAGCACCCCGAAATAGGAAATGATTTCAGAGAATATCTCAAAACGCTGGATATATGATGTAAAACATAAAACTGCGCACCGAAACGGTGCGCAGTTCAGGCTGTCGATAAACCCACGCACCGAAAAATGCAAAAAATTTTAATTTGAATTATGATTTAAAATTTAGAAGTATTGTTTCTTTGCTTTAATTTTCTCCGCACGATTGAAAATCGCGCGGAGAACGCATTTTTCTTCCTGCGTCAAGAGCCGCTCACAGACGTTGCGGAGTCGGACACAAGCCGCCTCACGCCGATTCTTTTGGGCTATTTTTGCCCCTTGTTCCTCGGCAGGCGCAAGCCTGCCTGCGTCGCAAGAGCCAAAACTATCTCCAAAATCTCTCGGCGTGAGGTTCGTTTTTACAGAGCAGATTTTCGTCAAGACAAGGCGACCGAACGACGGCATACTTGCGTATGCCTAGCGAGGTCAACGCAGTATTGGCGGAAATATGCCTGTAAAAACCGACTTGTGTCCGACTCCGCAACGTCTAGTACCCTTGTACGCCTATCGCGGCTCTTTCCTTGTCTGCGCGTGTTTCTCGAAGTCTGCCAGCTTGTCGAAAAATAACTTTTTCGACAAGCTAAACTGCGCACCGTTTCGGTGCGCAGTTTTTGTTTAACGGGAGTTTTCCTCATATCTGCATAGTGACGTATGTTCCGTTTTCTTGGCGGACCTGCGCTTCTTCCTTGGAGCAGTCGGCTATCGCGACCTTTCCGTATATCTCGCCGGAGCTGTCGGACAGCACCAGCGTTTCGCCTGTCTTTAAGCTGAAATTGGTTTGCAGCTTAAGCAGGGAGTCGGAGTCCTTGTTGTTTTTGCATACTATGCGTATCGTATCTTCGCCCGCAACGGTAACGGTAGGCAGCTTCCACATATTGAGGACGGCCTCGTCGTCGGTAAGGTACATATCCTTTAGCGTGATTGCGGAACCGTTGGGATTGTACAGCTCTATCCAGTCGGCGTTGCCGCCGGTGTATACACGACTTATGTATATCGGCGCATCGGAAGTGGTCCTTTCGGCGTAGACGGTGACGTTTATCTCGCCGTTTTCGTCCGCCATATCCGAGGACAATACCAACTCGCTGTCGGTGTATTTCTCGCTGTTTATCTCAAAGCCGGTAAATTCCCACCCCGAATAGCTTTGTGCGCTGAGCGCAACGGAATAGGAGGAAAAATACTGTGCCGTCAGCGATTCTCCCGCGACGGAGGCCTGAAGGTTCAGCTTTGTTTTAGCTCCTTTGGAGCCGGTGACGTTCACGGTGTACATCGTGTCGTTTTCAAGCCCGAACACCTTTTTGAGGTCATTCAGTATTATGGTGGGGCGGTGCTGAGCGAACGCTCTTATCTCCTGTCTGCTGTTGGCAAAGGTGTCCCTGTTCGCCCATTCCGAGGTGACCTTGCGGTCAAGAGCGTAAAACTGTTCGCTGTCGCTTATATCCAGCTTTTGCTGCAGCACTTCAAGCACGTTTTCCGCGCTGAACGCGCCGCCGATAAGGTCGCAGATGTTGTTGGCGAGCTTTTCACGCATATCTTCACGCTCCATCAGCGCGGTGACTATCACCGAGCCGCCCGATGGGTGGGTGCCGTCAAGTATCTTGCTGAGCGTGGCGTTTCTGAATCCGTCGGAGTACAGTCCCCACGCAAATTCCGCGTCATAGAAAAGATACCGCCATTTTCCGTCGAGATATTCCGAGTTTACCTCTTCGCCCTCCGACGCTACATACCTCCATGCTTTGTAGTTGTTGCCCGGCCAGTCGCGGTTATCTATAAAAAGCTGCATCGCAAGGTAGTGCATATAATTATCTATATCCACCTGCGCGCAAAATTCCTCAAATCTCTTGTCGTCGGTAAGTCCGCCCTCCGCCAGCTCAAGCACCTTTACATAATCCTCGGATTCCGGCGTTTCTTCCTCGTCTATCGAGCCCTCCGCCTTGCCGACTATCTGAAAATTGTCCTTGTTGCCGCCGTATCTACTCTCAAGATAGCCCTTGCAGAAATTCTGGTGCAGCCACGCGAAGCCGTAATATTCCCCGTTCAGGAACACCGCCGCTGGAGCGACCGCCTGCACGTCGGGAAATCCCGACTGTCCCGCGAGCGTCGCGGACAGCTCGTCGCGTACTCCCGCAAATTCGCGGTCGTTCGCGCCGTTGCGCAAAACTATCCTGTCGTATTCGGTCAACAGCACACCGTCGCTGTCGGTGGCGTCGTCAAAAAACTCAAAGTGGAACATACCCGTGTCAGGGGTGTACATTCTGCGGGCGATGAGCTTCCATGATTTTTGGCTGACGCTGCGGGAGTAAGCGCCCGCTACTCTCGCGCCCGCCTGCTGCTCTATCAGCTTGTTGCCCTTGTTGTCGTATACCTCCATGTACATCGGACGTTCCCCCGCCATGCCCTCCTGATTCCAGTTTGCGGGGTCGGTCGGCTTTATCTCGGATACGCCGTCATATTCGTTTTCGAGCCAGTTGTCGCGTATCGCGCCCTCGACGGCTATACCGTCGTTGTAGTCGTACAGATCGTCGGGATCGGCGGAAAGCACAAAAACATAAGTGTCCTCGTCAAATCTGCTGAAAACGTTTTTCCCTGTCACATAGCTTTTGGTGATGACCTCGGACAGCCCGTCCTCGCCGTCCGCCACGGCTTTTATGGTGAAAGAGGTGACTTCGGTGCCCGAACGTATTTTTATCGGCTTGGTGTAGCGGTCGGAGGTCCTGTCGGGGTCGCTGCCGTCGGTGGTGTAGTATATCGCCGCGCCCTCCTCCTTGGGGGTAAGCTCCACCTCGATGCTCTCGCTGTAAAACGTGTCGGTATGCGAGAAAGATACCGGCAGCACGGGGACCGTCGGGTCGACGGTCAGCGGAGGCTGCACGGGCTGCAATATCTCCTGCGAGCCGCCCTCTCCTATGGAGTACGAAAGTCCCCAAGCCGCGCCCGCGCCCAAGACCGCAAGCGCCGCGATAAACGATATTCTTTTTACGGTAGATGAAGAAAACATATCGTACACCTTTCTTTTGACGGCGTTCCGTACGGAACGCAAAGCTGCCGTATCGTCTTTTTTTACATTGTAGCAGAATTTCCGCCCGAAATCAATATATTTTTAAAAATTATCCGATATATTTGCGCTTTCGCTTTAGTTGCGTCCGCCCGAATAAAAGACCGTTCTTTGTCATAAATATGTTTAGTAAGCGGCGATATGATGCGCAAACGCCGTTCGGCATTCGCGCACAGCGCTTTGTAGAAAGGAATGGTACTGCAAATGACGGAATTTTTGCCTGAGGGCAGGAAGATAAACGATAAGGAAAACAGGTCGGCGCTGCGCGATATACGTTCGCTTGAACGGGCGGCAAAAAGCCGTGGGATATACGAGGCCGTGTGCATGGTATGCGACGCCGAACATAACATGATAGTCGATCTCGGCTGCATGAAAGGGATAATAAAGCGCAGCGAGGGGGCTGTCGGGATAGATGACGGCAGAACGCGGGACATCGCGCTCATTTCGAGAGTCAGCAAGCCCGTCTGCTTTGTCATAGACGGGATAGACCGAACGGGCGCGGAAAATATAGCGCTGCTTTCCAGAAAGGAAGCGCAGCGCCGTGCGTGGGACGAATATATCTCATTGCTGCCGGCGGGAGAGGTCATACCCGCCAGAGTCACACATCTTGAGCAATTCGGCTGTTTTGTGGATATAGGCTGCGGCATACCCTCTATGATACCGATAGACGCCATTTCGGTATCCCGCATAACCCACCCGTCCGACCGTTTCACGGTGGGACAGGATATTTTTGCCGCGGTAAAGGGCATAGAGGGCGAAAAGGTGTGCCTTACCCATAAAGAGCTGCTCGGAACGTGGAGCCAAAACGCCGAGAGATTTTCCGCGGGGCAGACCGTGCCGGGGATAGTCCGCTCGGTGGAGGATTACGGTATATTCGTAGAGCTTGCCCCGAATCTGGCGGGACTTGCCGAATTAAAGCCGGGCGTTCTTGCGGGCGACTGCGCCAGCGTTTACATAAAAGCGATGATACCCGAAAAAATGAAAATAAAGCTGATAATCGTAAGCTCCTACCGTGCCGAGAGCGCGGCGGGGCAGCTGGATTATTACATTACCTCCGGCAGGATAGACAAATGGGTATATTCCGCCGAGGGAGCGTCGAAATATATAGCGACAGAGTTTGCGTGACAAAATTTTGCCGCCGTTTACTGTTCGTTCGGAATGTCGTCGATGTACTTGTCGATAATGTATCTGGGGCGCGCTTTGACTTCGATATATATCTTGCCGATATATTCTCCGACGATGCCTATCGCCATTATCTGTATCCCGCTCAAAAACCAAAGCGAGCAGAACAGCGAGCTCCAACCCGCCTCGGAATTTCCCATCAGTCCCTGAACTATGGCGTAGACGATAAATCCCAGACTGACAAGGAATATCAGAAAGCCGACTACCGTTACCATTCTTATGGGCTTTATTGAAAAGCTGGTCACGCCGTCAAACGCAAAGGACATCATCTTTTTAAGCGGGTACTTGGATTCCCCCGCGAAACGCTCGCTGCGCTCGTAATATACAACGTCGCTTTTAAAGCCTATCTGGCGGACGATGCCGCGCAGGAATATATTTACCTCTTTATATTCCGACAGCGCCTCCAACGCGCGTTTGGAGATAAGACGATAGTCGGCGTGATTGTTGATTATATCCACTCCCAGCAGCCTCATAAAGCCGTAAAACATATTTGCAGTACCGCGCTTGAACGCGGTGTCTTTTTTTCTGGAGGAACGCACGCCGTACACTATGTCGCAGCCCTCCGCGTATTTATCCAAAAATGCGTCTATCGCCTCTATGTCGTCCTGAAGGTCCGCGTCCATGGATATTACCGCGTCCGCTTTGTCCTTGGCGGTCATAAGTCCCGCAAGCAAAGCGTTTTGATGACCGCGGTTGCGGCTCAGCTTTACTCCCGCGAAAAGAGAGTCGGAAGCGTGCAGGCTTTCTATTATTTCCCATGTTTTGTCGCGGCTGCCGTCGTCCACGAACAGCACGCGGCTGTTTTCCGAGATACGTCCGCCGTCGATGAGCGCGGTCATTTTTACCTTGAGCCGCGAGGAGGTCTCTCCCAGTACCGGCTCTTCGTTGTAGCAGGGTATGACGATATAAAGAATATCTTTTGATTTTGAGTCTTTCATTGCCGATCCTTTCCTGAAAATGCTTTGTGGCGAAGCTGCGCCGCGTTAAAATTACGGCGTACATGACTTAAGTATAACCTATTTTGGGTATTTTGTAAACATAAAACCGCCGAAAATTTTACAATAAATTCGGCGAAAAAGAAACTTATTGTGAAAATAAATAAAAAGCACTTGATTTTTATAAAAACATATGGTAAAATTTAATAAAAGAATATTTTCGCGTCAAAAAAATCTCACTTTGGAGGTGACGGCTTATATGGAGCTTGAAACCCGCAACAAAAAGATAACCAATATAAAGATAGAATTTTCCGAGAGCTTTCCGCTCGTGATAAATCCCGACACAGACGAGGAAAAGAGGTACGCCGAGCTTGGCGGACTTATCCATCCCGACGATATGCCGGATATAACTAAGATGTTTTCCGATTTTAGCGGAAACGGATACGATTTCCTTGAAACTCACTGCCGATTTGCGGTCGACGGGGGTTATCACCGCTTTTTTATAAGCTGCCGTGCGCTTACCGCGGAAAACGGGCGGCTGACGGGCTTTGAGGGCTCTATGCTGGATCTGACCGCTTACGGCGCGGACGGAGGGGAATTGCCTTTGCCGCCTGCCGATAACGGCTATGCGGCGCTCAAAAGCGGCGAGAGCGTGGAGGACATATTCGGCAGGGAGTATCTGCTGAGTCTGCAAAAACCATTTTCCGGCGCGAACGTTTTTTCCGGCATATATACGCCTGACGGCAGGCTCATCTGCTCGGCGAAGGGGCGGGGCGGCAAAAAGAAGCTGTCGGATTTTCCGTACGTCAAGCGGCAGAATATCCGCATGAACCATCAGGAATGCGGATATTGGGTGCTTGGAGCAAAGACCGAGGAACTGCTGCGGGACAACACGCAGTTTTGGGATACGCTGGTGCTTACGCTGTCGCAGATGGCGAACGCGTTTGCCGCGCTGCTGGAGGAGATGGAAAATTCCCGCAGCGCTAACAAGCTGCTCGGACAGAACATGGAGGAGCAGATACTTCTCAACAACATATACGCGATAATCACCGAAAGCCCGACGGCGGTCAAGGCGCTGGAGGGAGTGGTGGAGCTTACCGGCGACTATTTTCGGCTGGACAGGATATTTATCGGCGGACTGGCGCAAAACGACGGCAGCGACAGGATATGGTGTCGGGATAATTTTACCCAAAGGGCGATGGCGGAAAAGGAAAAGCGCACCCGCAGCTTTTTTGCGAATATAGCCAAGGACCTGCGCAGCTATGACGCCAGCTTTTCATCGGATACGGTGAACGAGCTTGCCGAATACGGGGTAAAGGCTTACGCGCTTTTTTCGCTGTTCGACAGCGGCGACAGCGACAGCGTTATATCCTTCGAGATGTTGGAGAACGAGCACGTCTGGACTCAGCGGGAGCGCAAGCAGCTAAGGAACATATCCCAGATAATCTCGTCGATACTTATGCGTATCTCGGCGCAGGAAAAGCTGGATGAATCCCGACGGGAGCTGAACCGTCTGGCGTTTTACGATTCCATTTTCAATACGCCCAACCGCGCAAAGCTGAGCGGTGACCTTTCCCAACTTCTGGAAAAGGGCAAAAGCGGCGTGCTCATCGCCTTTAAGATAGCGAATACGCGCGAGCTTTCCGCTCTGTACGGGCACGCTTATTCCGATATGCTGCTGCGCAGCGTGGCGGAATATCTGTCGCGGCTTCCGGTAAAAAATATAGGGGTATATTATTACTCCAACGCGATATTTATGATAAATCTTCCCGACTGCGGGAGCGAGGGCGCGAAAAAGCTGGCGGAGATGCTGATATGCCGTTTTTCCTCCCCGTGGGAATTTCGCGGCGGGCTTCATTCTTTAAAATGCAGTATGGGGATAGCGTTTTATCCCGCCAACGGGAAAAGCGCCGACGACGTATGCAAGGCGGCGAGCGTGGCGATGTACCGCGCGCGGGAGTTTAGAAAGAACAGCTACACCTTTTATTCCGGCACGCTGGAAAGCTCCCGAACGGCGGCGGGCAGTATGGAGCGCCGCATAACGGAAAGCATAAACAACGGCATGGAGGGCTTTTCCCTGAGATTCCAGCCGATATTTTATTCGGACAGCGGGGAGATAGCCTGCTGTGAATGTCTGGTAAGATTTCAAGATCCGCTGTACGGGAACATACCTAATTCCACCCTTTTCCCGCTGGCGGAGAGCCTTGGGCTTTCGCCCGTGATAGACGGCTGGGTGACGGAAAAGGCGTGCGGCTTTTGCAGAGCCATGCGGGAGGCGGGCTTTGAGGAGCTGAAGGTAAGCGTAAATCTTACGTCGGAGGAATTACAGTCTGAGGCGGTGATACAGCAGACCGAGCGCGCGCTAAAGGCGAGCGGCGCGGATCCCGACTGTTTGGTCTTGGAGATACCCGTCAAAGCAAATCTTCCGTACAACGACAGCGCGGGAGTGCTGTCCGACCTTAAAAAGCTGGGGGTCAGGATAGGGATAGACAGCTACGGCAGCGAGAGCATATCGCTCAAAATGTTGAAAAATCCGTATGTGGACGTTATCAGCATACCGCAGCAGCTGCTCAGCGGGATAGGCGACGAATTTGACCGTATCCTTGCCGAATCGGTCATCTCGCTCGCCCACTGCAACGATTTGAAAATATGCGTAAAAGGGATAGAGAACGAGGAGCAGCTTTTGGCGGCTAAAAAGAGCGGAGCCGACAGGGTGCAGGGCTATTTCTGCTCTAAGCCGCTGGACTCGGAGCAGATGGAGAGAGCGCTTTTCAGTCGTGCCGAAAAGCGGCGGGCTTTACCGTAATTGTTAAAAAAGCCGAAGAATATTTGACGTTTTTCGGCTTTTTTGTATTTTCTTTTAAAAAATCCCGCAAAGAAGATATTTATTGCAAATGGACTTGAAAATTTACGGAAAACGGTTTATAATTGATATATATATACCTTTTTGAAAAACGTGGGAGATAAACACGAACGGGATATGAAATACGTTTTATCAAAAGTCAAAGACTATTTTGTCAAAATGGATAAGCTGCTGCTGTTGCTTTGTATGGCGATAAGCGCGTTCGGCATATTCATACTTTACACCCTGAACGAAAACAATATAAGCGCGGCGGTCAGCGACGCGCAGTACAAGACGCAGCTTGCCGCCTCGGTGGTGGGACTGGTAGCGGCGCTTATTATAGCCGGAATAAATTACAAATTCATAGCCAAGCTGTGGTATATCTACGCTCCCGTCGCGATAGTGCTGACTTTGCTGCTGTTCACGTCGCTGGGCGTGCAGAGAGAGGGCGCGGACGATATAGGCTGGTTGGAGCTGGGCGTTATACAGTTCCAGCCGTCGGAGGTGCTGAAGCTGGCGTTTATTTTGTCCTTTGCGTGGCATTTATCCAAGGTCGAGGACAGAATGAACGAGCCTTTGCATTTTATCCTGCTGTGCATACACGGCGCCGTTCCCACCGTCATAATACGGGAAACGGGGGACGACGGCTCGGCGATGGTGTTTTTGTTCATCTTTTTCTGCATGATGTTCGCGGCGGGACTGTCCTGGAAATACATGGTGCTTTTTGCCGTGGCGATACCGCCCGCCGTATATGTTTTTTGGAATTATCTGATGCAGCCGCATCAGCGGCAGCGCTTTCAGATATTATGGGACGCCGAGCTTCAGGAGCAGGAGGCGATAGGCGACTATATGCAGCAGCGGCTGGGGAAGATAGCACTGGGGTCGGGAGGACTGACAGGTCAGGGCCTCAGCGGCGGAAATTACACCTATGTGCCGGAGATACACAACGATTTCATTTTTTCGTATATAGGCATGACCATGGGACTGCTGGGCTGTCTGCTGGTAGTGGGACTGCTGGCGGCGCTGTCGATAAAGGTGCTGTCGGACGGCTCTACCGCCAAGGACACCCTCGGCAGGCTGATATGCGTCGGAGTATTCGCCATGATACTTTTCCATTCTACGGTGAATATAGGCATGGTGCTGGGAGTAGCGCCGGTAATAGGCATACCGCTGCCGTTTTTCAGCGCGGGCGGTACTTCCACCGTCTGTCTGTTTATCGGGATAGGGCTCGTACTGAGCGTCAATTCCCATAATATGCGAAAATACCATATGTTTTATTCCGAAGCCGATTGAGCTGAACTTTTTTTCGGGCGGGTACCCGTGAATATATTTGCATAAACTGAAAGGAAACAAAAAATATGGCAAAGCAGATAATTTCCGGTTTGAGCGAGATTTATCCTCAAAACGAGCTTGAGGCGCAAAAGCAGAGGTATAAAAAGGCGACCGCGGCTTTTTGCGAGTATTTCAAGACCGACGAGAGCGGGCTGCGGTATTTTTCCGCGCCGGGGCGTACCGAGGTAGGCGGAAACCATACCGACCATAATCACGGCAAGGTGCTTGCCGCCAGCGTGAACCTTGACGTTATCGCGGTGGTAAAGGAGACCGGCGACGGTAAGATAACGATAAAATCCGACGGATTTCCCGTAGATGAGATAAGCATAGACGACCTCGCGGCGCGCGAAAGCGAAAAAAACACCTCCGCCGCTCTGATACGGGGCGTCGCCGCGGGCTTTGCCGCGCAGGGGCTGGCGATAGGCGGTTTTCAGGCGTATACCTTTTCGGACGTGCTGAAAGGTTCGGGGCTGTCCTCCTCGGCGGCGTTCGAGGTATTGACCGGCACGATACTTTCGGGACTGTTCAACAGAGGCGCGATAAGCCCCGTTACGATAGCGCAGATAGCTCAGCTCGCGGAGAACGTGTATTTCGGCAAGCCCAGCGGACTTATGGATCAGATGGCAAGCTCGGTGGGCGGGTTTACCGCGATAGACTTTAAAAACACCAAAGCGCCGCTTATAGAGAACATACCGCTGAAATTTGAAAAATACGGGCACGCGCTTTGCATAATAGACACCAAGGCGGATCACGCCGACCTTACGGCGGAATATGCCGCAATACCCAATGAGATGAAACAGATAGCCAATTTTTTCTCGGTGGATTACCTCAGAGAGATATGCCGTCAGGACGTGATACTCAACATCAATCAGCTCCGCGAGGAGTTCGGCGACAGAGCGGTGCTGAGAGCGCTTCATTTCTTTGACGAGAACGACAGAGTGGACAAGCTGGCACATTCGCTCAAGAGCGGGGATTTCGGAGCGTTCCTCGAATCCATAAACGAAAGCGGCAACTCAAGCTACAAGTATCTGCAAAACATATTCGCCGTATCCGACCACAAGAGCCAGGCGATAGGCATAGCCTTAAACGTCGCGGAACACGCGCTTTGCCGCAAGGGAGCCTGCCGCGTACACGGCGGCGGATTTGCGGGAACGATACAAGCGTTCGTGCCGCTGGACCTTTTGCAGGCGTTCAAGATGGACATGGAAAAGGTATTCGGCGCGGGAAGCTGTCATATACTTACGATACGCTCCGTCGGCGGTACGGAGGTTTTGCCGGAAAACTGATATTATTCCTTTTGCAGATAGTCCGAAAAGCGACCGAGGTATTTTTTCTCCATCACGGCTTTGATCTTTATCCCGCTGTCCGAATATTCCTCGCTTACGACCTTGCCGAAATTTCGCAGCGCGGCAGCGTCGGCGGCTTTGTCGTAGGGAAACAGCAGGACGGCGTCGGTCATTCGGTCGGACAGCTTTTCGCATATCAGCCGTTTGAGCCGGTCAAGACCCTCTCCCGTCAGCGCGGATACTTTGACGGTGCTTTCGTCCTCCGGCGCTCCGCCGAAGAATTTATCGCATTTATTAAGCACGTTTATAGTGGGGATATCCCCGCAGCCAAGCTCTCCGAGCAGCTTTTCCGCTGTTTTCAGCTTATCCGCGAGCTGTTCGTCGGAGATGTCGCAGACGTGAAGTATCAGGTCTGCCGACGCGGCTTCCTCCAGAGTGGAGCGGAAAGCCTCTACCAAATGGTGCGGCAGCCGACGGATAAAGCCCACGGTATCGGTAAGTATCACGCGCCTGCCGTCCGGCAGCTCCAAAGCGCGCGAGGTGAGATCCAGCGTGGCGAACAGCTTGTTTTCCGCAAGCACGCCGGCGTCGGTGAGCGCGTTCAGCAGCGTGGATTTTCCGGCGTTGGTGTAGCCCACTATCGCGGCGGTGATAACGTTGTCCTTTTTGCGGCGGCCTCTTGCGAACGAACGCCGCTTTTCCAGTTCGTCAAGCTCTCTGCCGAGCTTTTCCAGTCGGCGGCGGATATGACGGCGGTCGGTCTCCAGCTTGGTCTCACCGGGGCCGCGCGTTCCGATACCTCCGCCCAGGCGGGATAACGACGTTCCCTGTCCGGCAAGGCGGGAAAGGCGGTATTTAAGCTGAGCCGCCTCTACTTGCAGCTTGCCCTCGTTGGTGACGGCGCGCATGGCGAATATATCCAATATCAGCGTGGTGCGGTCGATGACGCGGGTGTCGGCTGCGTCCTCTATACAGCGTATCTGGGCGGCTGACAGCTCGGTATCGAAAATTATAAGCTCGGCGTCGAGAGCCTTTGCGGCTTCGGCAAGCTCCGTTAGCTTACCTCCGCCTATTACGGAGGCGGGGTCGGGAGCGGGACGCTTTTGCAGGATACGGCAGACGGTTTTGGCTCCGGCGGTCTTTGCGAGCTCCTCCAGCTCGTCCATCGACGCCTCGGCGTCATATTCTCCGGTATCCGCGCCCGCAAGTATTGCGCGGGTATATTCAAAGTCGTTTTGCGATGTGTTCATTTTTTCTCCTTACAGACGATATTTTCCTTTAATGAAAGGACTGGTATATAATGAAATTTACCGAATACGATGTGATGATCGTAGGGTCGGGAGTGTCCGGACTGTATGCGGCGCTCAATCTTGACAGCAGCATGAAGGTGCTTATGCTGTCAAAGCGGGAGCTTACGCTGTGCAATTCGGCGCTGGCTCAGGGCGGAGTCGCCGCGGTGATGGACACCGACCACGACAGCTTTGAGCTGCATATCAAGGATACCCTGGTCGCGGGAGGCTACAAAAACGACCGCGACAACCTCAAGATACTTGTCGAGCAAGGACCTAAGGACGTAAAGAACCTTTTGTCCTGCGGGGTGGAATTTGACCGCAAGGAGGACGGCAGCATCGACCTTACCCTTGAGGGAGGACACAGCCGCCGCAGGATAGCCCATCACAAGGACAGCACCGGCTATGAGATAGTCACCTCGCTCATCGAGCGGGTGCAAAAGCTGAAAAATGTAACGATACTTGAAAACAGCCACCTGCTGGGTCTTGAAAAAAGGGACGGCGTGTTCCTTGCGGATGTTTTCCACGAGGGGGAACACCGTTATTATACCACAAAGGCCGCCGTACTTGCAACAGGCGGGATAGGCAGAGTGTACGATTATACCACAAATTCCGCGATAGCGACCGGCGACGGGATACAGTTCGCCTACAATATGGGCGCTCAGATAAAGCATTTGAGCTATGTGCAGTTCCACCCGACGGCGTTTGCCGACCGTAAGAACCGCGAATGTTTCCTGGTGTCCGAGGCGGTAAGAGGAGAGGGCGCGTACCTGCTTAATTGTCATAAGCAGCGGTTCATGGACAAATATGAGCCGGAGCGCAAGGAGCTTGCGCCGCGCGACGTAGTTTCCAAATGTATCCTGAAAGAGCAGGAGGCGACCGGCAGCGACGAGTTTTTCCTGGATATTTCGCATAAGGGGGCGGATTTTATCAAGAACCGTTTTCCCATGATATACCAAAAGGTGTTGGAGAAAGGCTACGACATGACCGTCGAGCCGATACCGATATATCCCTGTCAGCATTATCTTATGGGCGGCATCGCGGTGAACGGGCACGGAGCTACCACCGTAAAGGGGCTGTACGCTGCGGGAGAATGTGCGCATACCGGCGTACACGGCATAAACCGACTTGCCAGCAATTCGCTGCTGGAGGCGTTGGTTTTCAGCCGACTCATCGCGGAGGATATAAACAAAAACTACACCCATTCGGAGTGCGGGGAGAGGGAATTTGACTATCCCGCTCCCGACGGGAAGCCGCTGCCCTCCGGCATACGCACGGAGATACGCCACATCATGCAAAGGTCGTATTTCGTCGTGCCGGACTATGAGCAGGCGCAGAAAAACCTCGTAAGGGTAGGGGAGCTTAAAGATATGCTGTACAACGGCGGATATGAGGTAACTCCCGATTATATCGAGGCAAAATCGCTTACGACGGTGGCATATATCATTCTCGGAGAGGTCGTTGCCGAGGGAAAGGAAAACGGGAAATTATCATGAAGCTCTTACCCATCTACATCGACAGAGTGGTCAAGACCGCGCTCAGCGAGGACATCAACTATATCGACAGCACCGTTGACCTGCTGATAAACCCCGAAGGGCTGAGCGACGCGTATTTTGTGGCGAAAGCGGACGGAGTTCTTTCCGGCTTGGAGGTGGCGGCGCGCGCGTTTACGCTGCTCGACCCCGAAATACAGACGGACCTGCTTTATCCCGATGGAGCCGAGATATACAGCGGCGACGTTATAGCGCGTTTTCACGGACATACCGCCGCTATGCTGAAAGCGGAACGCACCGCGCTGAACATTTTGCAGCATATGAGCGGGATAGCCACCTACACCGCAAAATGCGTACGGGCGGTGGAGGGTACCGGCGCGTCGGTATGCGATACGAGAAAGACTCTGCCCGGACTGAGGGCGCTGCAAAAATATTCCGTCGTTATGGGCGGTGGGCGCAATCACAGATACAATCTAAGCGACGCGGCGATGATAAAGGACAACCACATCGACGCTTACGGCTCTATCACGGCCGCGGTGGCGGCTTTGAGGGAGAAAGCGGGGCATATGCTCAAAATCGAGGTGGAGGTGCGCGACTTTGCCGAGCTTGAAGAGGCGCTGGGAGTCGGCGCGGACGTCGTAATGCTGGACAACATGAGCGTGGAGGAAATGGCGGAGGCGGTACGGCTGACGGCGGGACGCGCAAAGCTGGAGGCGAGCGGCAACGTAACGCTGGACAACATTCGCGCGGTCGCGGAAACGGGAGTGGATATAATCAGCCTCGGCGCGCTGACCCACAGCGTTACCGCGCTGGATATTTCCATGAAATGGCAGACGGCCTGATGACTAACTGTGAAAACTGCCGCTACTATCAGTATGACGAGTATTACGATTACTATATATGCGCCATGGACCTTGACGAGGACGAGATGAGCCGCTTTATAAGCGGCGACAGCGCGGACTGCCCGTATTATTCGGACGGCGACGATTATTTTCTGGCAAGAAAGCAGTAGGGAGGTAAAAATGACAATACCGAAGAACGACCTGTCCTATATCGGAAAAAAAGTTACCGTCACCGTCGATCGACCGGCAGGCTCGGCTCATCCGCGCCGACCCGAAAATATCTACCCAATAAATTACGGCTATGTAAAGGGGCTTTTTGCGGGGGACGGAGCGGAGCAGGACGTGTATATCCTCGGAACGGATAAGCCGCTGCAAACCGCCGAGGTCGTGATAATCGCGGTGATACTGCGCGACGACGACAAAGAGGACAAATGGGTGGGAGTACCCGAAGAGCTGGTAGGCAGCGAGCTGTGCTGCAAATGCAATATCGAGCGCGCAGTTGATTTTGTGGAGCGCTGTTTTAAGCACAGGATATATGCAAAATACGAAAAGACCTGCGGCGCGGTTTTGTACTGTGATACCGACAGGGGCAGACGGTACTTTCTCATCAAGAATAAAAGCGGACATATCGGCTTTCCCAAAGGGCATATCGAGTACGGCGAGGACGAGCGGCAGACCGCTTTGCGCGAGGTGTACGAGGAATGTGGGCTGAAAGTGACGTTGGAACGGGATTTCAGAGAGGAATACACCTTTACCACTTTGGAGGACACGATAAAGACGAGCGTGTTCTTCCTCGGAAAGTTTGACATCTCCGACGCGGTGAAGATACAGCGTGAGGAGGTCATCGGCGACTGGCTGCTCGACGGTGACGGCGTGCGCGAAATGCTGAACTGGGAGCAGGACAAAGAGATCTTCCGCAAGGCGGAAAGCTATCTTGACGGCAAAAAATAATATACTTTTAGACAAAAAGCCGTAATAATTTACATAATGTAAATTATTACGGCGGAATTTTTGTTCATATTTCACATTTTTATAAAACAATGAACGGCGCGGGGGGGGACTAAAATGAAACGTCAAAGGCAGTTGAATGTGAAAAATTACCGCTCCGGCGGATTTATCGGGAAGTATCAGCGATTGGTAAAGGATACGGTGATACCGTATCAGTACGACGTGCTGTGCGATAAAGCCGAGGGTGCGGAAAAAAGCCATGTGATACGGAATTTTGAAAACGCGGCGAAAGCTCTTCGCAAAGAGGACGCGGGCGACGGATTTTACGGCATGGTATTTCAGGACAGCGACGCGGCAAAGTGGATAGAAGCGGCGGCGTATTCTCTCGCGTGTTTTTCGGACGGCGAGCTTGAAAAGACAGTGGATACGCTGATAGAGAAGATAGCGGCGGCTCAGGACGACGACGGGTATCTGAACACCCGCTTTACCGTGACCGACAGGGACAAACGCTGGACAAATCTGCTGGAGGGGCATGAGCTTTACTGCGCCGGACATATGGCGGAGGCGGCGTGCGCGTATTACGAGGTCACCGGCAAGCGCAGGCTGCTGGACGTAATGCTGAAAAATGTCGAACATATATACCGGCATTTCATTACCGAGGGGCGGGAGGGCTATCCCGGACATCCCGAAATAGAGCTTGCGCTGTTAAAGCTGTACCGAACGAGCGGCGACGAGCGCTGTCTTGAGCTTGCGCGGCATTTTATCGACCGACGCGGAGTTGACGCCGAATTTTTCAAAAAGGAGCGGGAACGCAGAAACTGGACGGTATGGGGAAACAACGGCGAGGACGGCGATTATCAGCAAAGCGGCCGACCCGTCAGAGAGCAGAGCGACGCGACGGGCCATGCGGTGCGCGCGGTGTATCTTTATACGGGAATGGCGGATCTCGCGGGAGAAACCGGCGACGTCGAGCTGCATGACGCCTGCGTCAGGTTATGGGACAGCATGACCAAGCGCAGAATGTACATTACCGGCGGGATAGGCTCGACGGTACGGGGAGAGGCGTTCAGCGTCGATTACGACCTGCCGTCGGACACGGCGTATGCCGAGAGCTGCGCGTCGGTGGGGCTGATATTTTTCGCGTCGAGAATGTTGGAATACGAGGTCAAAGGAGAATACGCCGACGTTATGGAGCGTGCGTTTTACAATACCGTGCTGGCGGGGATGCAGCTTGACGGAAAACGGTTCTTTTACGTCAACCCGCTGGAGGTAGACCCCGGAATATCGGGTATCTCGCCGGATAAACGCCATGACCTCCCGCAGCGGCCGGGCTGGTATGCCTGCGCCTGCTGCCCGCCGAATATCGCGCGGCTCATCTCCTCGTTCGGACGGTACGCTTACGGGGAGAGCGGAGATACCGCTTACTGTCATATGTACGCGGACGGAGAGGTGACGTTTGATAACGGTGTGCGGCTTATCTGCCGAACGGGGTATCCATACTCCTTTGAGATAAAGTACACGGTGGTGAAAGGCGGCAGACTGGCGATAAGGATAGCGGGTTGGAGCGAAAGCTGCCGCCTTGAGAAAAACGGGGCGGAGCTGTCGGAAAAGCTGTCGGACGGGTATGTTTACCTCGGCGTGAACGACGGCGACGAGCTTGTGCTGACGCTGGACGGTACGCCCAAGCTGTACTATCCGTCGGTGAAGATACCGTCGCTTACCGGCATGGCGGCGGTTTGCCGCGGTCCGCTGGTGTACTGCTTTGAGGGGGTCGATAACGGCGGCGACGTGCGCTCCCTCTCGATAGACGCAGACGGGGATATCACGGTACAGGGCGAGGACGGCTCGCTCGGCGGAGCGGTAAAGCTGGCGGTAAAGGCGATAAGAACGGAGGACGGCGACGAGCTGTACAGCTCCCGCGCGCCACAACGTAATGGCTGCGCCGCGGTCGCCGTTCCGTATTACACTTGGGGAAATCGCGGCGAAAATCAGATGAGAGTGTGGCTGCCGCTGAAAATATAGTCATTTTTAACAAAATTTTTCTCAAAATTTCTATAGAAAAAAAGTGAAATTTTTAAAAATATACTGGAAAATCTTTCTGCAATCTGTTATAATATTATTGTTATGGTTGACAAGTCTGTGTGTCGTTTTCGGAAGTAGCGGACAAGTCGGTCAAATATATTTTTTAGGAGGAAAATCCAAATGGCAAAAAAGTATTGTTATCTTTTTTCAGAGGGCAATGCTGATATGAGAGAGCTTCTGGGCGGTAAAGGTGCTAACCTTGCGGAGATGACCAAGATCTTCGGCGCCGACAGAGTTCCTCAGGGATTCACTATCACTACAGAGGCTTGTACGCAGTACTATGAAGACGGACGTGAGATAAATCCGGAGATCATGGCAGAGATCAACGAATACATCGTAAAGATGGAAGAGATAACCGGCAAAAAGTTCGGCGACAAGGAGAACCCGTTGCTGGTATCGGTACGTTCCGGCGCGAGAGCGTCTATGCCGGGCATGATGGATACCATTCTTAACCTCGGTCTTAACGAGGACGTTGTAGAGGTCATCGCCGAGAAGTCCAAGAACCCCAGATGGGCATGGGACTGCTACAGAAGATTTATCCAGATGTACTCCGACGTTGTTATGGAAGTCGGCAAGAAATATTTTGAAGAGCTTATCGATCAGATGAAAGCCAAGAAGGGCGTTACTCAGGACGTAGAGCTTACCGCCGAGGATCTTAAAGAGCTTGCGGGACAGTTCAAGGCAGAGTACAAGGCTAAGATAGGCGTTGACTTCCCGACCGATCCCAAGGAGCAGCTCATGGGCGCTATCAAGGCGGTGTTCCGTTCATGGGACAACCCCAGAGCAAATGTTTACAGACGTGACAATGATATACCGTATTCATGGGGTACTGCGGTAAACGTACAGTCCATGGCATTCGGTAATATGGGCGACGACTGCGGCACCGGCGTTGCGTTCACCCGTGACCCCGCTACCGGCGAAAAGAAGCTGATGGGCGAGTTTTTGACCAACGCTCAGGGCGAGGACGTTGTTGCGGGCGTTCGTACTCCTATGCACATCGACGAGATGGCTAAGCTGTTCCCCGAAGCATTCGAGCAGTTCAAGCAGGTTTGCTCCACTCTGGAAAATCACTACAGAGATATGCAGGATATGGAATTCACCGTTGAACACGGACATCTTTATATGCTCCAGACCCGTAACGGTAAGAGAACGGCTCAGGCTGCTCTCAAGATAGCCTGCGACCTCGTTGACGAGGGTATGAGGACCGAGCAGGAAGCCGTTCTGATGATAGACCCCAGAAACCTTGACACTCTGCTCCATCCGCAGTTCGACGCAAAGGCACTCAAGGCTGCCACTCCCGTGGGCAAGGGCCTCGGCGCTTCTCCCGGAGCTGCCTGCGGTAAGATAGTGTTCTCCGCAGACGACGCGGTAGCATGGAACGAAAGAGGAGAAAAGGTCGTACTTGTACGTCTTGAAACCTCTCCCGAAGATATAACCGGCATGAAGGCCGCACAGGGCATACTTACCGTTCGCGGCGGTATGACTTCTCACGCGGCAGTCGTTGCGCGCGGTATGGGTACTTGCTGTGTATCCGGCTGCGGCGACATCAAGATGGACGAAGAGAACAAGAAGTTCGAGCTGGCGGGCAAGACCTACCACGAGGGCGACTGCATCTCGATAGACGGTTCTACCGGCAATATCTATGACGGGCTTATCCCCACCGTTGACGCTACCATCGCGGGCGAATTCGGCAGGATAATGGCTTGGGCTGACAAGTACAGAGTCCTCAAGGTAAGGACTAATGCGGACACTCCCGCCGACGCTAAGAAAGCAAGAGAGCTTGGAGCGGAGGGTATCGGTCTTTGCCGTACCGAGCATATGTTCTTTGAGGCTGACAGAATAGCGGCGTTCCGCGAGATGATATGCTCCGACACCGTTGAAGAAAGAGAAGCTGCGTTGGATAAGATAGAGCCTATGCAGCAGGGCGACTTCGAGAAGCTGTACGAGGCTCTGGAGGGCAACCCCGTTACCATTCGTTTCCTTGATCCTCCGCTGCACGAGTTCGTTCCCACCGAGGAAGCCGACATAGAGCTGCTCGCAAAGACTCAGGGCAAGCCCGTTGAAACGATAAAGAACATTATCGCTTCTCTGCATGAGTTCAACCCGATGATGGGTCACAGAGGCTGCCGTCTTGCGGTAACTTATCCCGAGATAGCAAAGATGCAGACCAAGGCTGTTATCAAGGCTGCGATAAACGTTAAGAAAGCTCATCCCGACTGGAACATCGTTCCCGAGATAATGATACCGCTGGTAGGCGACGTCAAGGAGCTTCAGTTCGTTAAGAAGATAGTTGTTGAGACCGCCGACGAGGTCATCGCTCAGGCAGGCGCCGACCTCAAGTACGAGGTAGGTACCATGATAGAGATCCCGCGTGCCGCTCTTACGGCAGACGAGATAGCTAAGGAAGCCGAGTTCTTCTGCTTCGGTACCAACGACCTTACGCAGATGACTTACGGATTCTCCCGTGACGACGCGGGCAAGTTCCTCAACGCATACTACGACAAGAAGATATTCGAGAACGATCCGTTTGCCAAGCTGGACCAGACCGGCGTCGGCAAGCTGATGGAAATGGCTATCAAGATGGGCAAGGCTACCCGTCCTGAGCTCCATGTAGGTATCTGCGGCGAGCATGGCGGCGACCCGACCTCTGTTGAGTTCTGCCACAGCCTCGGTCTTACCTATGTATCCTGCTCGCCGTTCCGTGTGCCTATCGCAAGACTTGCGGCAGCACAGGCGGCTATCAAGGACAACAAGTAATTTTCAGCAAGTAAAGACTCTTCGGGACTGCCGTTTGGCAGTCCCGTCGGTTTTGTGAGGAGCATTTATGAATTTTTCTCAAAGGACTTTGGATTTTCTGTTTGAAAATCGGCTGCATGACGATAAAGCGTGGTTCGCGGAGCATAAGGAGGAATACAGACAGAAGGTGCTCGCGCCGTTCGGCGAGCTGTTGACGGAGCTTGCGCCGACGATGGAAAAGATAGATCCTTCCATAATATGTGACCCGAAAAAGATCTCCCGCATATATAAAGATGCGCGGTATTCTCACGACAGCGTTTTCCGCGATGAAGTATGGTATAATTTTTCGCGCTGTGTGGGCAGCGACGTATCGCCGACCTTTTACATCGTGATAGGCAGGGGAAAGCTGGAATACGGCTGCGGCTACTATGCCGCTCCCGCGGCGGCGATGCAGGCGATGCGCGATATGATCATCGCGGACGACCCGACCGCCCTAGCTGCGCTGGCGGCTTACAAAAAACAGAAGATATTCAAGCTGAACGGCGATAAGTTCAAACGCGAGAGATACGGAGAATACAGCGAGGAAAAGCGCGACTGGCTCAACCGCCGAAACATCTTTTTGTCCTATTCCACCGCCGACAAAGATATAATATTTGACCCGCTGCTGTATAAGCACATAGCGGGCGACTTTAAAAAGATAGTGCCTATATACAGACTGCTTAGGAATGTGGAAGTCGAATCCCGGCCGCGCACAGGAAAAGATAAAGGATAACTGAAAATCAGGCTTATCCTATTACGTCGACGTATTGCGGGCGGCAAAAAAACATGACTGCGCATAGAAGATAAAGGAAATTTATGTCAATTTATATATCGGGCTTGACAAACGGAAAGAATTTGGTATAATAAACTTAGTAAACTTACTATGTTTACTAAGTAAAAATTAGAAAGGAACGTTTTTATGAAGTCAGATATGATCACTTGCTCGTTCGTTATGGATAGGAACATGTACAACACGTTCAAGAGCATTGTGAGTAAGAACGGAGAGAACGTCAAAGGGAACATTGTGCGGTATATGCAGAGCGTTATTCGGTATGATACCCCGAACGCCGATACAATATTAGCCATACAGGAAGTAGAAGCGTTAAAAAAAGACCCGAACAAGCGAGTTTACAACTCATTTAACGAGGTTTTGGAGGAGTTAGCGGATAGTGAGTAACGCACCAAAGTACGGCATCGTTCTGACGTCGATGTTCAAAAAAGACCTGAAATCAGCTAAAAAGCGAGGATATGACTTATCCTTGCTCAATAATGTAGTTAATACGCTCGCGATGGGGCAGCCGTTAGCCGAGAAGTACAAAGACCACAGCTTGATAGGAAACTATAAAGGCTGCCGAGAATGTCACATCACACCTGATTGGATATTGATCTATGAGATCTCGGACGGCGAGCTTTTTCTTTATCTTACCCGAACGGGAACGCACAGCGACCTGTTTTGATGCTCGGCGGCTTTTGGGCTCGTTTCTCCCTCAGTTCAGCCATGGGAGAAACGTCCGACGATAGTCCCAGGAGCGGCGACGCATTGCGGGCGACAAAAAAACATGACTGCGCACAGAAAATAAAAGATAAATGAAAATTATCCGTCATATATTGACAGGTTTTGTCGAATATGGTAATATGAAATGGACGGCTGTCATGCCGTGAGGCTAAAACCGAATTATGAGGGTAATAATGAAAGTATCTTTTTGCGGCATTTTAATATGTGCGACGTGTATCGCGCTGTTGATAACATCCTGTTCCGTCGGAAACAAAGACGGAACTGTTTCTTTGACGGAAACCGAGGCGGCACAGGCGGCTGCGACGACTGCCGCGCCCGAAACGACTGCGACCGTTAAGACTACAGTTTCGCAGACTGCATCGCCGCCTGTGCCGCTGCAAACTACAACGACTACCGCTGCGGCAAACACGCCCGCTTCTTCCAAAACCGCGCCCACGCAGTCGGCAAATATGCCGCAAGCTCCCCAAACGACGCGGGAAAGCACGACTACTCGCGCCACGGTGCAGACTACCCGTCCCGTAAAGGAGACGGAGTATCCCGCAAAGCTGTATACCAATGCGGCATGCAGCGTTTACAAAAAGGCGGACGCAAGCTCCGAGGTACTTAAAAAATTGGGCGTGAACGAGCTTACGGAGATAGCCGCGGCTAACGACAACGGTTTTTACAAGCTGAAAAGCGGCGGTTACACATTAAAGAAATTTCTAAGTCCCGGCAAGTCCGTGGTGTTTACCACATCGACCTCGCAAAGCGACGCGGTAGCCATACCCAAACAACCGCCCGCGAATACGGATAAGACCCTCGACTTTTACGACCCCGCCAAAGCCTTGGCTTATGCCGAGGAAAACTGGGACAACGGCATAGGTCATTGTGCGGAGTTTGCCGAGGTGTGCCTTGAGGCGGGAGGAGTATACGGGTTAAGCAATATAGGCGCTACCACATTATACAATCAGCTCATGGCGTCCGGCTTGGGGTACGCCGTGCAGCTTACTAGAGATAAGGACGGCTGTATCCGCGCGGAGGAGTACGCTTTTCCGGGGGATCTGCTGTTTTACTACTGCCCGAAAGACAAAAGAATGGTACATGTCGTGGTATATAACGGCAGCGACGCGAGCGGCTTTGTCAAGGCATATTCCCACAATCCCGCGAACGACGGGCAATATATGCTGAAATATTTTGAAAAGTGTCCCGACGACTGCGGGGCGCGGATAAACAACGTGGCGCTGTTTTGCTTTTACCGTGATCCCAACACTATGAAAAAGCCGAGCAGCGTGCCGACCGTAAAAACGACGGTAAAGGACAGCGGCTGTACCTTTGAATGGAACGCGGATTTTCTCTATTCGGACAGCGCGCTTGTCGTAAAAGACAGCCTGGGCAGGGAAGTGTACCGCCGCAACATGGGCAGCGACCGTAAATTCAACCTCACGTTTTATTCCACCGAAAAATATACCGCTTATGTCGAAATGTACATAGGGGAGAAAATTACGGTAAAAAGCGCGGAAGTGACGTTCAGCGTGCCTAAGGCTGCTGAAAAACAGCCGAGCGGAGGGTGAATTTTGTCTTGACATTGGCTTTTTATTGTGATATACTTTGTTTGCAAAATCGGCGGCATCTTGAGTGCCGCAATTTTCCTTTAGCTTAATATCAGAGGGTATAGATGAAAAGTTCTTTGTGCAATATCATACTGTGCATATTTGCCGCCGTTTTCGTCGGGCTTATGGCGTCCTGCGCCGCGGGCTCAACATCGACCGCTCAGAGCGGGTCGGATGCGGAGAAAACGACCGACGGTTCGACAACATATACGACGGCTTCCGCTACAGCGCCTAAAACTACCGTACCGAAAACTACCGTTTCGACTACGTCTCCCGCGACTTCTTCAACAACGTCCGCCGTTACGACTGCCGCGACTGCCGCCGCGACCGTACCCGAAACTACCGCCGCGCCTACGGCGGCGCCGGTACAGCAGACAAAGCCGTGGAAAGAGACCGCCTGCAACGAGCAGCTTTATGTAAACACCTATTGCGTCAGCCGAGCCAGAGCGGAGATAGGAGCGGCCGCGGTAAATCAATATTATACAAATCAAAAGCTGAATGTAGTCGCCGTGACGGATACGGGTTATTATAAGCTGGATAACGGCGAATATATCCATCAGGAATACCTCAGCGGCGGGTATTATGTGACGTTCAACACCACCTCGTCAAAATACGAGGCTGCCCCGATACCCAAGCAGCCGCCTGCAAATACCGACAAGACCTGCGAATATTACAACCCCGAAAAGGCACTGGCGTTCGCCGCCGCCAACTGGGACAGCGGCATGGGGCATTGTGCGGCGTTCGGCGAGGCGTGCATAGCGGCGGGAGGAATACACGGGCTTACCGACCTCGGCGCGACTCCGCTGTATAATCAGCTTTTAGCTTCAGGACTCGGCTTTGCGGTGGAGATAGGGCGCGACGAGGAGGGGTACATAAAAGTACCCGATTACGCGTTCCCCGGGGATATAATGCTGTTTTACTGCCCCAAGGAAAAATGTATGGTGCATACATTGGTATATAACGGCTGCACTAAAGACGGCAGAGCGAAAGCATACGCGCATAATCTTGCCAACGACGGACAGGAGGCGCTGTGGTATTTCAGCTTTTGTCCCGACGGCTGCGGAGCGGACATCGACAATCTGGCGCTGTTTTGCTGGTATCGCAATCCCGAAATAATGAAACAGCCGGACGAACCTCCCGTGCTCAACGTCAAGACCAAGGACAGCAAGGCGTATTTCAACTGGACGGCGGATTTTCTGTATTCCGACAGCGCACTGGTGGTAAAGGACAAAAACGGGAAAGAGGTGTACCGCCGCAGCATGGGCACCGATAAGCAGCAGTCGCTGACGTTTTATTCCACCGAAAAATATACCGCGTATATCGAAATGTACATAGGAAAGGATATTACCGTAAAAAGCGCGGAGACGGCGTTCAGCGTGCCGAAAGCCGCGAAGAAATAGTTTTTTCGCTCCCGCGTTTAAAGCGGGAGCGGCAGCTTGTCGAAAAACCCTCCCTACGGTCGGATTTCCCGACAAGCTGCCAAAAAATCGGCTAGACTGCCTAAGCAGT
>CANQIB010000016.1 GCA_947623915.1 uncultured Ruminiclostridium sp. | reverse complement strand
CCTATCAGAAAAATCGCTTACTTTTAAAAATTTTACCCCTGATTTGCTGCAAATCAGGGGTTTTTCTACAAACTGTAACGGGTAGCAAAGCTACCCGTTATTTTTATTTAATATGTATTTACATTACCTTTTTCAGATCCGCCAGACATTCGGCGCATATATTTTTTCCCTTGAACTGCTGAATATCGCTCGCGTTATTGCAGAAAGAGCACGCGGGCGCGTACTTCTTCAGAATAATTTTATCATCCTCGACATAGATTTCAAGTGAATCCTTAAAATCAATATCAAGCGTCCTCCTCAGTTCGATCGGTATAACGATGCGGCCCAGAGAATCGACCATTCTTACTATACCGGTAGATTTCATACTATCCCAACCTTTCCTACACCCGAAATGTAATTTTTACTTTGCCGAAAAGTCCGTCATCAATTCGGCAACTATATTTTACAACAATTACTTTAATTTGTCAAATCCGCCGAATGAAGGAAAAAGAAAAAATCCCCGCAAATTTCCGCTCGGTTTTTTCGGACAAACAAAACGATATTATTAAAAACGCCGTCATTATACGGTTAAAATTAACTAATCCCTCGGCGTAAAAAATTTGCTTAAATAAAATGCTAAATTTTTCCTTATTTTACAGGAAAAAAATCTATATTTTTTACAAAAAAATGACGACTTTGCAAAATTTAATTTGTGCATTATGACATACAGAAATATCCAAATCTTGCGAAAACTGTATAAAATTTGAGAGACTGTTTAAATTTTTGAAATAATCCAAGGAGAAAATGTAAAAAAATGAAAGTTTTCTTTTTTATTATTGTATTATTCTCGGTAATTTTAGGAACGGCAAACGGCAGCATGGATAAGGTATCGCAGGCGGCTCTCACCGAATGTACCGCCGCCGTGACCTTAGCCGTTTCGCTATGCGGAACGATATGTTTTTGGAGCGGGATAATGAATATAGCGGAAAGATCGGGACTTACCGCCAAGCTGTCCGCGCTGGTTTCTCCCCTGCTCGGCAAACTGTTTTCGGGAATAGACCGCAGCGGCAGAGCGATGAATTACATAGTTCTTAATTTGGTGTCAAATCTTCTCGGACTTGCAAATGCTGCAACTCCGCTCGGAATCAAAGCCATGGAGGAGCTTAAAGCCGAGGAAAACGCCGAGGAGAGCGCCACAGACAACATGATAATCTTCACCGTAATGAATACCGCGAGCCTTCAGCTGTTCCCCGCGACGGTAGCCGCGATAAGGGCAAACAACGGCAGCGGCGCTCCGCTTGAAATACTTCCCTGCGTATGGATAGTTTCTGTCGCGGCGCTGGCGACCGCGCTAATCGTCGCAAAGCTGCTCGCCGCGCTGTACAGACGAAAAAGAATGCGAAAAGGAGTGCGAACGTAAAATGAGCTTTACGGATATGTTCGTCCCCTGCGTGATACTTTTGATACTGTTTTACGGTATTTTGACAAAGACGGATATATTTGAAGTCTTTGTAGAGGGCGCGGCGCAGGGGCTGAAAACCACCGCCGACATACTCCCCGCGCTCATCTGTCTTATGACCTGCATAGGTATGTTCAAAGCGGCGGGCGGGATAGATTTGCTCGGCTCGCTGGTAAAGCCTGTCACGGATATTTTCGGATTTCCGTCGGAGGCGGCTTCGCTGATATTCATAAGACCGCTTTCCGGCAGCGGAGCTTTGGCGTTTTACGAGGATATAATAGCGCAATACGGGCCGGACAGCTTTATCGGCCGCGTGGCGTCCACCATGATGGGTTCAAGCGAAACCACGTTTTACACCTTGGCGGTATATTTCGGAGCGGTGCGGATAAAAAACACCCGCTACGCGCTTTTGCCCGCCCTGTCGGCGGATCTTACCTGCTGGATAGCCGCCGCCGCTGCGGTAAGACTGATGTTTTAGGCATACGGGAGCCGCACCCGAACGGGTCTTATGGGACAAGCCGATTTAAAAAAGCCGAGCTTTGCACCGCTCGGCTGCAAAGCTCGGCTTACTTTACTATATCCGCGACCTGCGCCGAAACGGCTTTTAAAAGGTCGTTCGGCGCAAGGATGATCTGCGTGCCGAGCTTTCCGCCGCTTACCACCACTTTTTCCAAAGCGGTGACCGACGAATGAAAGACGGTAGGATAATTCTTTTTCATTCCTATAGGGCTGCAGCCTCCGCGAATATAGCCGGTAACGGAATTTATATCCTTCACATGGAGCATTTCCACCGACTTTTCCCCGACCGCCTGAGCCGCTTTCTTTAAATCAAGCTCCAGATGTATCGGTATCGCGAAAACATAATATTCGCCCGACCTGCCTGCCGCAACCAAGGTCTTAAAAGTGCTGTCGTACGGCTGACCGAGCATATCGGCGATATGCACCCCGTCTATAAACTCATCGCATTCGTAATATAATACCTCGTACTTTATTTTCAGCCTGTCCAGAATACGCATAGCGTTGGTTTTCTGCTCTTTTGCCATTATATCGCTCCGTTTTATTTGTTCATATGTCGCTCAAGAAGTGAACCGATGCCGAGCGGCTCGATGCTGCGCTTTAAAATGCCGTTCATATAGGCGATGGCGATACCGTAATTCGTCATGGGTACGCCCGCCGCGGCAGCGCACTCCCTGCGATATTTCATCTCGCGCTCGTTTAATGTACAGCCGCCGCAATGCACTATCAGGCTGTACTTATCCGGCTTTTGGGGAAACTCTCCGCCGGAGGTGAACTCAAACTCCACATTCTTTCCGGTAAACTCTCTTATCCATGCGGGCAGCTTTACCGTGCCTATATCGTCGCATTGTCTGTGATGTGTGCAGCCCTCGGAAATAAGTACCCTATCCCCGTCTTGCAGCTTGCCGAGCGCGGTCACTCCGCGAACATAAAACTCCAGTCCGCCCTTGTACCTTGCGAAAAGTATCGAAAAAGAGGTCAGCGGTATATCCTCCGGCACTTCTTTTGCAACTCTCTTAAAAGCCTGGCTGTCGGTTATCACCAAGCGCGGCTTTCCGCCAAGCCGCGAAAGCGCCGCCGTCAGCTCCGTATCGCGGCACACCGCGGCGACAGCGCCCGCCTCCAGTATATCGCGTATCGTCTGCTGCTGCGGAAGTATCAGCCTGCCCTTAGGCGCGGCGCTGTCGATGGGAACGACCAGCACCGCCGTATCGTTCGGCTTTAGCAGGTCGGCGCAGATACGCCTGCCGCTGTCGCCGCTGTCGAGCAGCTTTGCCATAAGCTCTTTAAGCTCATATATATTTTTGCCCGTAAGCGCGCTGACATATATCTCGTTTTCGGCGGTCGGAGTTTCCTTTTCGGAAAGGTCGGACTTGTTGTGTACGATGATATACGGAATATCGCGCTCTTTCAGCCGCTTGACTATCTCCCCGTCGTACCCGCCGTCCGACGAGCCGTCCGTTACCACAAGCGCTATATCGGTTTTGGCAAGGACTCGGTAGCTTTTATCCACTCTCAGCCCGCCGAGCTCTCCCTCGTCGTCCAGTCCGGCGGTATCGGTGATAAGCACAGGACCCAGCGGCAGCAGCTCCATCGCCTTGGATACCGGGTCGGTGGTAGTTCCCGCAACGTCCGACACCACGGCGAGCGACTGCCCCGTTATGGCGTTTATAAGGCTCGACTTGCCTACGTTCCTCCTGCCGAACAGCCCTATGTGTATCCTTTCGGAATTAGGTGTATCGTTAAGTCCCATGACCTCTCCTTTGACTTAAAATCTGAAATCTCTCTGTCCGTTGTGGATATTGTCTATATACTCCTGCGCGATCTTGCGGACCTTTTCCTTGGGGATATTCAGCAATTCCTTTTCTATCAGCTTTTCGCCTATCGCCTTTGTTTCCTCGCTCGCGTAATCCTCAAGATATTCTTTAAGCGTCATAAGCGCGTTGGGGTGGCAGCAGTTTTGTATCTGACCCGCCTTGCAAAGGCTCATAAAACGGTCGCCCGTTCTGCCCTCGCGGTAGCAGGCGGTGCAAAACGACGGTATATACCCCAGCTTCATAAGCCAGTTTACCACCTCGTCGAGGGTTCGGTTGTCCGAAACGTCGAACTGCGCGGAGTTCTCCTCCTCCGTTTCCGGCTCGGCGTAGCCGCCGACGCTGGTGCGAGAGCCGCCGCTTATCTGGGAAATGCCCAGCTTCAGCACGCGCTCGCGCGATTTTTGGCTTTCGCGGGTGGAAACGATAAGTCCCGTATACGGAACGCTTATCCTCAGGCAGGCGACTATCTTTGCAAAGGTGTCGTCGCTGATGCCGTTGTCAAATTCGTCGGGATCTATATCGTCCGCGCGGCGTACCCTTGGCACGGATATGGTGTGCGGGCCGACTCCGTGTACCGCCTCCAAATGTTCCGCGTGCATGAGCAGACCTGCAAACTCATATCTGTAAAGCTCCAGTCCGAACAGCGCGCCTATTCCGACGTCGTCTATACCGCCCTCCATGGCTCTGTCCATCGCCTCGGTATGATAAGCGTAATCGTGCTTTGGGCCGGTAGGATGCAGCCGCTCGTAGCTCTCCTTGTGATAGGTCTCCTGGAACAGGATATACGTCCCTATCCCCGCCTCTTTGAGCTTGCGGTAATTTTCCACCGTCGTTGCGGCGATATTCACGTTTACCCTGCGTATAGCTCCGTTTTTGTACTTGATGGAATATATCGTCTTTATGCTTTCGAGGATATATTCCAGCGGGTTGTTGACGGGGTCTTCCCCCGCCTCTATCGCAAGTCTTTTATGTCCCATATCCTGCAAAGCTATGACCTCGGCGCGTATCTCGTCCTGCGTCAGCTTTTTGCGGCAGATATGCTTGTTTTTTGCGTGGTAGGGACAGTAAAGACAGCCGTTGACGCAGTAATTCGACAGATACAGCGGAGCGAACATGACTATCCTGTTTCCGTAAAAGTCCTTTTTTATCTGCTCGGCAAGAGCATATATTTCTTCGTTCTTTTCGGGAATATCGCAATCCAAAAGCACGAGAGCGTCCCTGTGTGATAAGCCCTTGCGTTTCTTGGCTTTTTCGATTATCTCGCTTATCAGCGGCTCGTTATGCTTGTTTTGCTCGGCATATGCCAGAGTTTCCGTTATCTCCTCGTGATTGATAAATTCCTCTGCCTTGAGAGATGAAGGGTCGTATTTGTACATTGTCTTTTTCCTTTCCGTTTTCTTTTATTGCTGCTTTTCGGGCAGCTTTTGGTAAACCGTTTTCGCCGTCACGCCCTTGAGCGCTCCGAGCCTGCCGGATAACGCGCTTATAACGTCCTGCGGCGCGTCTATCGCCACGCTTATGATGGACACACCCGCTTTTTCATACGGGATACCCATTCGTCCTATAATGTACTCTCCGCTGTCATGGAGCAGCTCGTTGAGCCGCGCTACGCTTTCCTTATCGGATACCACTATGCCTATGAGAGCGACTCTCGTACCGGCGTCTGACATCTTTTCACCCGCACTTTCCAAAAAAATAAACCGCACCGAAAGGCGCGGCAGCACATTTGATCGCCTTTCTTCTCAGAAAACTTTGAAGTCGGTAGCTTTACAGTTAAGGTTTGGCGGAAGTAAGCCTTGCGCCGCACCTTGATGTGATATTATGATTTTACCACAAAACCTTTGTTATGTCAAGCGGAAAAAGGCGGCAGACACAGTCACAAATAAATTACATTTTTATTGACAAAATCTTATTCGGGGTGTATAATAAAAGAGTATGTAAAAATCAGATCGCAGGATCTTCGATCAACGATAATGAGTGTATGAAAAGCGAAAGGACGACATAATACATGAGTATTCTTACAAAGATATTCGGAAACTACTCTGAAAAAGAGATAAAAAGGATAATCCCGCTCAAGGATAAGGTACTGGAGCTTGAAAGCAGATATTCCTCCATGACCGACTCCGAGCTGAAAGGGCAAACCGCCGTGCTAAAGGACAGGCTTGCCGGCGGAGAAACGCTGGAGGATATACTTCCCGAAGCGTTCGCCGTCTGCCGTGAGGCAATGTGGAGAGTCCTCGCCATAAAGCCCTACCCCGTGCAGATACTGGGCGGAATAATACTCTTCCAAGGCAGAATAGCCGAGATGAGGACAGGTGAAGGTAAAACCTTCGTAGCGGCGCTGCCCAGCTACTTGGTAGCATTGAGCGGAAAGGGCGTACACGTCGTCACGGTAAACGACTATCTGGCAAAGCGTGACGGCGAGATGATAGGACGTGTACACAGATTTTTGGGACTTTCCGTCGGGCTTATCCTGCACGACATGACCAACGACCAAAGGCGCAGATCCTACAACTGCGACATCACCTACGGCACGAACAACGAATTCGGCTTTGACTATCTGCGTGACAATATGTGCATACGCAAAGCCGACAAGGTACAGCGCGAGCATAATTTCGCGATAGTGGACGAGGTGGACTCGATACTGATAGACGAGGCGAGAACGCCGCTTATCATTTCCGGCCCCGGCGATAAATCCACCGACCTTTATATGAAAGCCGACAAGCTGGCAAGGAGCTTGCGTCCCTACAAGGTGGTAGAGCTGGACAGCAAGGAGGATCAGGACACCTACGACGGAGATTATATCATAGACGAAAAAGCCAAGAACGCTACCCTTACCCAGCGCGGCGTTAAAAAAGCCGAGGCGTATTTCGGCGTAGAAAACCTCATGGACGCGGAGAACATGACGCTGCTGCACCATGTAAATCAGGCGATAAAGGCGCAGGGAGTCATGAAGCGCGACGTTGACTATGTGGTAAAGGACGGCGAGATAATCATCGTCGATGAATTTACAGGGCGACTGATGTTCGGACGCCGTTTCAACGAGGGACTTCATCAGGCGATAGAGGCAAAAGAGGGAGTAAAGGTAAAGAACGAGAGCAAAACTCTCGCGACCATAACTTTCCAGAACTTTTTCAGACTTTACGACAAGCTCTCCGGCATGACGGGTACCGCCATGACCGAGGAAAGCGAATTTAGAGAGATATATTCACTGGACGTTATCGAGATACCTACCAACAAGCCCGTCATAAGGCAGGATCATCAGGATCAGGTCTACAAGAATACCAAGGGCAAATTCGACGCGGTGATACGCCAGATCGAGGAGTGTCACGCAAAGGGACAGCCGGTGCTGGTCGGCACGATAACCATTGAGAAATCCGAGCTTTTGTCCTCCATGCTGAAGAAAAAAGGCATAAAGCACGAGGTACTGAACGCGAAAAATCACGAACGCGAGGCTGAGATAGTCGCACAGGCGGGCAAAAAAGGCGCCGTTACCATCGCCACCAACATGGCGGGCCGTGGTACCGATATTATGCTTGGCGGTAACGCCGAATATCTCGCCAAAGCGAGAATGAGAAAAGAAGGCATAGAAGAGGATCTTATAAACGAATCGACCGGCTTTGCGGAGACCGACGACGAACAGATACTCCAAGCAAGGGAAACGTTTAAAAAATACAACGCCGAATTTAAAGAACAGATATCCAAGGAAGCGGAGGAAGTGCGCGAGCTGGGCGGACTGTTCATACTCGGTACGGAGCGCCATGAATCAAGGCGTATCGACAACCAGCTCAGAGGTCGTGCGGGACGTCAGGGCGACCCCGGCGAAAGCAGATTTTTCATATCGCTTGAGGACGACCTTATGCGTATGTTCGGCGGCGAAAGAGTACAGAGCATCATGCAGACGCTCGGCATAGACGACGATATCCCGATAGAAAACAAATTCCTCACCAACACGATAGAATCCTCCCAGAGAAAGGTCGAGGGCAGGAACTTCTCAATACGCAAAAACGTCCTCGATTACGACGACGTTATGTCGCAGCAGCGTATGACGATATACACTCAGCGTTCCAAGGTATTGGACGGTGAGGACGTCAGCGAATACATTCACAGCATGATAAACGAAACGATAGACGAAAACGTCAATACCTACTGCTCCGGCGATTATCCCGAAAGCTGGAATTTTGTAGGTCTGAGAGAGCATTTTATGGGTATGCTCACCAAAGAGGACGATTTCAACTACACGGTGGACGATCTCAACAACCTTGACAAAAAGGACATCACCGAGATGCTGAAGGAACGCGCCGACACTCTGTACAAGCAGCGTGAAGAAGAATTCGGACCCGAAATAATGAGAGAACTGGAACGCGTCGTTATGCTCAAGGTCGTTGATACAAAGTGGATGGATCACATCGACGCCATGGAAGAGCTAAAACGCGGTATTGCGCTCAGAAGCTACGCGCAGCGCGATCCCGTAGTAGAATACAGGATAGAGGGCTTTGCGATGTTCGACGAGATGATAGCGGCTATCCGCGAGGATACCGCGCGTCTTGTGCTGACGGTAAAGGTAAGGACGGAAGCTCCTCCGGAGCGCGAGCAGGTACTCAAGCCCCACCCCGAAAATTCCGGCGCAAGAACAACATTTAAGAAAGACGCAAAGCAAAAGGTGGGACGCAACGACCCCTGTCCCTGCGGCAGCGGAAAGAAATACAAAAAATGCTGCGGCGCAAATGACTGAGCAAACCGAAAGGAGACCCCATGGCCGAAATAAAACCGTTTAACGGTCTGCGCTTTACCGAAAAGGCGGGACGCACCGAAGACCTGTGCTGTCCCCCGTATGACATCGTGAGCGCGGAGGAAAAGCAAAGCTACACGGAGAAAAATCCGCACAACATTATAAGGCTGGAATTGCCGAAAGCGTCGGCACAGGACGGCGACAACGCCTATTCCGACGCCGCAAAATGCCTTGACGGCTGGCTTAAAGACGATATACTCGCCCGCGACGAAAAAGCGGGGATATACGTCTATGAAATGAAATTCTCGCTGCACGGCGTTACCCGTGCGGTAAAAGGCTTTATCTCTCTGGTAAAGCTGGAGGACTTTTCCAAAGGCGTTATTCTCCCCCACGAGGAAACGCTTTCTAAAGCCAAAGCCGACAGATTTGAACTCATGTGTGCAACAGGCTGCAACTTCAGCCAGATATACTCGCTGTACTCCGACCCAAACGGCTCAATGTTCAAATTGATAGACGAGTGCAGCTCTAAAGAGCCGGACAGCAGCTATACCGACCGCGACGGAGTAACTCACAGTCTGTGGTGCGTTTATGACGGTAACGTCATCGACGCGCTGGTACGCGGCATGGCGGATAAAAAGCTGTATATCGCCGACGGTCATCACAGATATGAGACCGCGCTCAAATATCGCGACCATATCGCAAATACGCAGCCGGAAAAGCTCGGCAGCTCCGAATATGTCACCATGATGATGGTAAATATCGAAAACGACGGGCTGACGGTGTTCCCCACTCACAGGATAGTAAGGGATCTTCCGAACTTCGACCTCGGCGCGTTGACGGAAAAATGCTCGGAATATTTTGAGATAACCCCCTACCTTAACCGCGAAAAGGGAGAGATAGGGCTGGAAAAAGCCTATTCGGAAAACAAAAAGGCGTTCGTGCTGTTTACCGGCGACAACAACTACACGCTCATGGTGCTTAAAGACGCCGCGCTTATGGAAAGCCTTATGCCGAACGCGAGCAAGGCGCTCAGGGAACTGGACGTCAGCGTCCTGCACACTCTGGTGCTGGAAAGGATATTCGGCATAGATAAGCAAAACATGGCGGAACAGATAAATCTTACCTATACGCGCAGCGCGGACGAGGCGCTGGCGGCGGTGGACGGCAAAAGAGCAAACTGCTGCTTTTTGCTTAATCCCACCCGCGTGAGCGAGATACGCGACGTTGCGGCGGCAGGAGAAAAAATGCCGCAGAAATCCACCTATTTTTATCCCAAGCTCGCTACAGGACTTGTAATGAACAAAATATTTTGATATACGGAGATAATTAAAATGCTCGCACGAGAATGTAAAAAGGAACTTTTAGACCACATCGTCCCGTTTTGGGATAAGCTGGAGGACAGCGAAAACGGGGGATTTTACGGCTATGTGGGATATGATCTTTCGGTAGACAGGAACGCGGAAAAGGGCGTTATCCTGCACTCAAGGATACTGTGGTTTTATTCAAACTGCTTTCTTGTATTCAAGAACCCCGAACATCTCAAAAAAGCAAGGCACGCTTACGAATTTTTGTCAAAGTATTGCGTTGACGGCGAGAACGGCGGCGTATACTGGATGATGAACGCCGACGGCAGCGTAAAGGACAGCATGAAGCATACATACTGTCAGGCGTTTTTCATATACGCTCTTTCGTCGTACTACGACGCGTCGAAAGACGCCGCGGCGCTCGCGCTGGCAAAGAGCATATACGACGTCGTGGAGGAAAAATGCCGCGACGAGGTAGCCTACCGTGAAGCGTTTTCCAAGGACTGGCAGCTTATCGAAAACGACGCGCTGTCCGAAAACGGGCTGATGGCGGACAAGACGATGAACACTACGCTGCACTTGTTGGAGGCGTACACCGAGCTGTATCGGGTGTCCGGCGACAAGAGCGTGCTGAAATCGCTGTACTTCCTGCTTGAGCTTATGCTAGACAGGATATACGACCGAAAAAACGGCAAGCTGTTGGTATTCTTCGATAAGGAGCTGAACGAGATAGGAGATATATACTCCTACGGTCACGATATAGAAGCTACATGGCTTATGGACAGAGCGTGCGACGTTATCGGAGACGAACACCTTTCAAAGCGCGTATCCGAAATGAACCGCACCATCGTTTGCAATATCGCGGACAGGGCGTTTGTCAAAGGACGGCTCAACAACGAGGTGGAAAAAGGCGTTGTCAACACCATGCACATATGGTGGGTACAGGCGGAAGGCGTGGTAGGCTTTTACAACGCTTACCGCAGATATGACGACGCGCGGTATCTGGATATAGCGAGAAGCCTGTGGGAGTATATCAAAGAACATATCATCGACAAGCGCGAAGGCGGAGAATGGTATTCTCAGGTATTTGACGACGAACGCCCCGACGAAAGCAAACCTGTTACAGACCCATGGAAATGTCCCTATCACAACGGACGTATGTGTCTGGAAATAATCACCCGTATGTAATTTCAGCGAAAGGAAAGATCATGTTCCGAGCAGCAATCAAATCATTCATCGGATTATCGGCAGCGGCGGCTTTGCTCATCACATCGTTAAGCGGCTGCGCACCCGGCGTTGAGGACGAGATAGTACAGCCGATAAACGGCGAGACCAAGCTCACCTACAAGACCGCTTCGGCGCAGTACATGACGATAGAGAACGAAGAAAAGATACCGGCGGAGGTAGGTTTTCGCACCGCCACGGAGTTTACCGCGCCGTTCGACGTAAAAGTCAAAAAGGTAAACGTTTCCCAAAACCGCACGGTAAAAGCGGGCGAAGTCTTGGTGGAGCTGGACACCTCGGATCTTGATTTTCAGATAAACGAGCAGAAAATAAAGGTAGCGCAGGCGTCCGGCTCGGACAAAGAGCTGGAGCAGATAGAGCTTGACAAGCTGACGGAATTGCGCGAAAAGGCGGACATCGTAGCGCCGTATGACGGTCTGATAACCGCCATGACTTTCTTATCCGAGGGCAGCAAGTTGAACGAAGGAGAGTCTATATGCACCGTTTCCGTTCCAGACACGATATATGTTTATAATGCGAACGGCGGCGGCTCAAACCTCAGATTCGGCATGGACGTTGACCTTGTGATAAATAACGACGAATACGAGGGTACGGTGATAGCCGCTCCCGATACAGCTCCGTCCGACGCCGGAAAAGCCTCTTTGAATTTTTCCGCAGTGGAGTTGAAAGACGAGGACTTAAACCGTCTGCTGAGCGACGAAAAGGGCGCTTCCCAAGCCGCCGCGGGTTGGGCGACCATCTATGCGGTAACGGTCAAAAGAACGAACGTGCTTGCCGTGCCGGAATCGGCGGTAAAGCTCGACGGCTCGACTAATTATTGCAGCATACTCAGCGGCGAAGAAAAGTACGATATGCCCGTAGAGATAGGCGTTACCGCCGGAGGGTACACCGAAATACTCAGCGGGATAAACGAAGGCGACGTTGTTATCCTGTCGGAGGGAGTTTCAAACTCGAACAACAACAATAACAATAACAACAATAACAACAATAACAACAATAGAAATAATAATAACGATCAAAACAACGACCGAAACGAAGACGATTTCCCGCCAAGGGACAGATAAATATTAAGCCTGTGAATGTTTAGTTCACAGGCTTTTTTTCACCCTCTTTACCAAAAAGGCATATATTTTAACAAAAGGATCGGAGGGTGGACGATGAACGAAAAACGCGTGATAAGAGCGGCTCTTGTCGGGAATCCGAATGTCGGAAAAAGCACGGTATTCAACGCCCTGACGGGTCTGAAACAGCATACGGGAAACTGGGCGGGAAAAACCGTCAGCAACGCAAAGGGCGAATACATACGAAACGGACGCAAGGTGGTACTTTACGATCTGCCCGGCACATACTCCCTGATGGCAAGCTCTCCCGAAGAAAAAGCGGCAAGAGGGTTCATAGCGTTTGAAAAGACCGATGTAACGGTAGTCGTGTGCGACGCCTCCTGTCTTGAACGCAATCTCATACTTGCACTTCAGACCATGGAAATAACGCAAAACGTCATACTTTGCGTAAACCTTATAGACGAGGCAGAAAAGAAAAACATCACAATAGACTGCGAAAAGCTGAGCGAGGAGTTAAAAATTCCTATAATAAAGACCTCGGCTACAAGGAAAAAGGGGCTCGACGAGCTTGCGGACGCTATAGAAAAAGCCGCGGACTCCCCCTGTCGGGATTGCTGCGACATTACATACACTCAGGATATAGAAGAGGCGATAAAAGTTCTCTCCCCCATCGCCGAAAAATATTTCGGCGATTTGCTGCCCGTCAGATTTGCGGCGCTGCGGCTCGCCGAAAACAACGCGGATTTTATAAAAGAAATGTGCGAACACGCGGGGCTTGACAAAATAAAAAGCTCACAGCTTGCCGACGAGGTGTGGGACGCTTTAAGCGCGCACGAACTGAATATCGAAAACGCCGAGGATAAAATTTCCTCCTGCACCGTACTGAACGCCGAATCCGTATGCTGTCAGGCGGTATCCGAAAAGAGCAGCCGCAAGCAGCGTCGCGACAGCAGGATAGACCGCATACTTACCGGACGGTTTACCGCCGTGCCTATAATGATACTTATGCTCACCGCCGTGCTTTGGATAACCGTCACCGGCGCGAATTACCCCTCGGCGGTGCTGTCGGACTGGTTCGGCAGCTTGGAAAATATTCTTTCTTCCGCAATGAGCCGAATAGGAGTGCCGGACGTTATAAATTCCATGCTGACCGAGGGCGTGTTCAGAGTAGCGGCATGGGTAGTCGCCGTTATGCTGCCGCCCATGGCGATATTCTTCCCGCTGTTTACCCTGCTGGAGGATTTCGGCGTTTTGCCGAGAATAGCTTTCAATCTGGATAAATACTTTAAGAAAGCCGGAGCCTGCGGCAAGCAGGCGCTGAGTATGTGCATGAGTCTGGGCTGCAACGCCTGCGGAGTTACGGGGGCAAGGATAATCGACAGCAGTCGGGAACGTCTGATAGCGATAATCACCTCCTCCATGGTGCCTTGCAACGGGAAATTTCCCACCATGATAAGTCTTATCACCATTTTCATAATAGGCACGGGAGCAGGTATACTCGGAAATATCCGCTCCGCCGTATGCCTTATGCTGGTACTTATCGTCGGGGTAGCCGCAACTCTGCTTTGCTCAAAGCTGCTGTCCGTTACGCTTTTAAGGGGCGAGCCGTCGTCCTTTACCATAGAACTGCCCTCTTACCGACGCCCGCAGATAGGCAAGGTGCTGCTGCGCTCGTTTCTGGACAGAACGCTGTTCGTGTTGGGCAGAGCGGTCATGGTAGCCGCGCCCGCGGGGCTTATCATCTGGATAACGGCAAACGTATCGGTCGGAGGAGATACCCTGCTGGATATTTGCACGGGCTTCCTTGACCCGCTGGGCAGAGCGCTCGGCATGGACGGTGTGATACTTTTTGCGTTTATTTTGGGATTTCCCGCAAACGAAACGGTCGTTCCCATAATAATAATGTCCTATGCCGCCGCTTCCTCCCTTACCGACGTGTCGGATATCGCACGCTTGGCGGAGCTGCTGACCGCAAACGGCTGGACGCTTACTACCGCAGTATGTGTGATTCTGTTTTCATTGTTCCATTTTCCCTGCTCCACGACCTGTTTGACCATATATAAGGAAACAAAAAGCATAAAATGGACGGCAGCCGCAGTAATACTGCCGACCGCCGTCGGTGTTCTTCTGTGTTTTACGGTAAACGCCCTGTCTTTGGTGCTTTGATCAAAAGCCCAGATAATCGGGGCCGGTATTTCCCTGAACGAGCGCGTAACCCACGATGTAATTTATCTCATTGATATTGTCCGCCTCATACACCGCGCCGTATTTTTCGCCGGTAGAAATGTCAAAATATTTTCCTTCGTTGGTCTGTCTGATTATCGCGCCGTTTGACAGGTACAGTTTTCCGTCGTTCTCGCGCACGACGGTATAATAATCTCCCTCAAGCTCTGTCACTTGTTTATCAAAAGGATTTGTTACAAAAAGCATGATGTTCTCCTTTCCGGCAGCCGCCGAGATGAGTAATTAAAATTTCTTCAGCCTGCGCACGGTTTCGGCGACAGGCAAGCCAACAACGTTATAATAATCCCCGTTTATCCGCTTTACCATGAAAAAGCCTTTTTCCTGGATACCGTATGCTCCGGCTTTGTCCATCGGCTCTCCCGTCGCGATATACTCGTATATCTCGTCGTCGGTAAGCGGGTAAAACTCCACGTCGGTCTTTTGGAAAAAAGAGGATTCCTTTTCCCCGCGCTTTATACATACGCCTGTATATACGCTGTGTATCTTGCCGGACAGCATCCTGAGCATATCATATGCGTCTGCGCTGTCCTTGGGCTTTCCGAGTATCCTGCCGTTTGCCGCGACCACGGTGTCCGCGCCGAGTACGGTGTCGTCGGGGAATTTTTCGGCTACTTCCTTTGCCTTTTGCCTTGCGAGCAGCACTACCGCGTCCTGCGGTGATGTTCCCTTGGGAAGTATCTCCTCCCCCTCGGACGGTACCGACTTGAATTCAAGTCCTGCGAGCTTCAGCAGCTCACACCTTCTCGGCGATCTGCTTGCCAATATCAGCATTTTTCTCTCCGTATATCTCGGAATAGTTGTCGATACATTCTTTGATTATCTGCACCGCCTGCTTATGTCCCATGACCTCGTTGACGGCGGTGTCCTTGCCCTCAAGCTGCTTATATACTCTAAAGAAATGCTGCATTTCCTCAAAAATATGACTGGGAAGTCCCTCTATGCTGCGGTAAGAATTATAATTCGGGTCTTCATACGGTATCGCGATTATCTTCTGATCCATTCTGCCGTTATCCATCATATTGATAACGCCGATGGGGTAACATTCCACCAGCACCAGTGGTACGAGCGGCTCGTTGCAAAGCACCAGAACGTCCAGCGGATCTCCGTCGTCGGCAAGCGTTTTGGGTATAAAGCCGTAATTTGCGGGATAATGCGTGGAAGTATACAGTATCCTGTCAAGAATTAGCATACCGCTCTTTTTATCCAGCTCGTATTTGGATTTGCTGCCCTTGGATATTTCTATAACGGCAAGAAAATCGTCGGGAGCTACCCTGTCGCTGTCAATATCATGCCAAATATTATTCATATATTCCTCTTTCGCGCGGCTGTCCTGCCGCCTTTTTTATTCATATTCCTAATTATACAACACAATTTACAAAAATTCAATAGATAAGCGGAAAAATTTTTACCTTTTTGAAGATATTTCGCGGCATATCGCAAAAATACCCGCCGACGCTAAATATCAATAAAATCCTCCGTCTATCCCGACGACCTGTCCGGTAATGTATTTTGCTTCGGCGAGGAATTTTACACATTGCGCGGTTTCCTCCGGCGTTCCCTGCCTGCCGAGCGGTATCTCTTTTTCAAGCTGCGCCAGCTCCTCGGCCGACAGCGCGTTTTTGTTCATCGGACTGTCTATCACTCCCGGAGCGACGCAGTTCACCGTTATGCCGGAGGGGGCAAGCTCCTTTGCAAGCGCCTTTGTAAAGCCGATGACCCCCGCCTTTGCCGCGGAGTAATGCACTTCGCAGGACGCTCCGTGCACTCCCCAAACCGACGACAGATTAACTATGCTGCCGCGCTTTGCCGAGATCATATGCTTTACCGCAGCCTGCGTAACATTGAACATTCCCGTCAAATTCACGTCCAGCATATTTCGCCAGTCCTCCTCGGTAATATCGGTAAAAAGCCGTATCTGAGAGATACCCGCGTTGTTTACGAGTATCTCCGTCTTGCCGTACAGTTTATGTATATCCTCCACGGCGCGTTTTGCGGAATCAGCCGAGGTTATGTCCGCCTTAAAGCACCTGCACCCGTATTCCTTTTCAAGCTCCTTTGCCTTGCCGTCGGAGCTTTTGTATATAACCGCCACGTCATACTGAGCGGAAAACGCCTTTACCAAAGCGCCGCCCACGGCTCCCGTTCCGCCGGTTATGATTACCGCCATACTTCCTCCCTGATACTGCGCGAAATCCGCAAAAACCGCATATAATCATTGCGCAGTCGGGCATAAGCCGACTGCGCAACACCTTGTCGCGGTCAACGTTTTTCGGCTGACGTCGAATTATTTATTTGCCTGATATCTTCAGAGCTTCCCCGTCGGAATCTATGCTTATAGAGGTGATATTGCCGTCGTTATCCACGATGATGTCGGCTATCTTATCCTCCACCTCTTTGCGGATTATGCGGCGGACGTCTCTGCCGCCGTATTTGCCGCCGTAAGCCTTCTTGCCTATATAATCATAAGCCGCCTGCGTTACGTCGAGGGAGATATTCTTTTCCTCAAGCGGCGCGGTCATCTCGTTTATCATCAGCTTTGCTATATCGCAGTACGCCTGCTGCGACAGCGGCTCAAATACCACTATCTCGTCGATACGGCTTATAAACTCCGGCCGCAGAAATTCGTTCAGCGCCTTCATCGCCTTTTCGCGGGAAATATCGGACTCGGTCTTCGCAAAGCCCATGCCGGAGCTTTTCAGCGAAGAACCCGCGTTCGAC
Organism: uncultured Ruminiclostridium sp.; assembly: GCA_947623915.1. Taxonomy (GTDB): domain Bacteria; phylum Bacillota; class Clostridia; order Oscillospirales; family Ruminococcaceae; genus Ruminiclostridium_E. The sequence goes on along the minus strand of CANQIB010000016.1, from coordinate 40,053 downwards.
GTCATGGCGATGACGGTGTTTTCAAAGCTGACCGTGCGCCCGTGCGCGTCGTTGACCTTGCCCTCGTCAAGTATCTGCAAAAGGATATTGAGAACGTCGGGGTGCGCTTTTTCTATCTCGTCGAAAAGTATTACCGAATACGGCTTTCTCCTTACCTTTTCGGTAAGCTGTCCCGCCTCGTCGTAACCCACATATCCCGGAGGCGAACCTATTATGCGCGATACGCTGTGCTTTTCCATAAATTCCGACATATCCAGCCTTATGAGCGGGTCTACGGTATCAAACAGCTCCGCCGCAAGCACCTTGACAAGCTCGGTCTTTCCTACGCCGGTAGGTCCTACGAAAATGAAAGACGCGGGACGTCTGCGCGAGGAAAGCTGCACGCGGGTGCGCTTTATCGCGGCTGCCACCAGTTCGCAAGCCTCATCCTGTCCGACTATCTTGCTTTTCAGCACCTCTTCCAGCTTGGCTATCTTGACGTATTCCGTTTCCATTATCTTGCTTGCGGGTATGCCCGTCCAAAGCTCTATCACCTTACAAACGTCCTGAACGGATACGTTTATGGTGTTCACCTTAGGCTCTAACTGAGCTATCGTTTCCTGATTTTTTGCGATACGGGTCTTTATCTCGGCGATACGCTGATAATTTACGTTTTCGGTATCGGAGGAAAGCTCGCTTTCTTCCGCTTCCAGCTTTTTGTTCTCCTTTATCAGCTTTTCGTACTCGGTGAGGTCGTCGCTGTTTATGCTTGCGCACGCCGCGGATTCGTCCAACAAGTCTATCGCCTTGTCAGGCAGAAAACGGTCGGTGATGTATCTCTCGCTCAGCACCGCGCAGCTTTTCAGCACGTCCTCGCTTATTTTTATCTTGTGATGTTCTTCGTAATATGACTTTATGCCGCGCAGCAGCTCTACCGTTTCGTCTATCGTAGGCTCGTTTACCGTTACCGGCTGAAAACGCCGCTCCAGCGCCGCGTCCTTTTCGATATACTTTCTGTATTCGTCGAACGTGGTCGCGCCTATGACCTGCATCTCTCCGCGTGACAAAGCGGGCTTGAAGATATTAGCGGCGTTCATCGTTCCCTCGGAATCCCCCGTCCCGACCAGATTGTGTACCTCGTCAATGAACAGGATTATATTTCCGGCGTTTTTTATCTCCTCGATGAGCGATTTTGCCCTGCTCTCGAACTGCCCTCTGAACTGTGTACCGGCGACCAACGCGGTAAGGTCCAGCAGATACAGCTCCTTATCCTGAAGTCTGAACGGAACGTCCCCGCTTACTATCTTCTGCGCTATACCCTCGGCTATCGCGGTTTTACCTACGCCGGGTTCGCCTATGATACAGGGATTGTTTTTGGTGCGGCGGGAAAGTATCTGCGTCACGCGGTATATCTCCTTATCCCTGCCTATTATCCTGTCCAGCTCTCCCCGCCTTGCCTTGTCGGTAAGGTTGGTGCAGTAGGTATCCAGAAAGCGGCGCTTTTTATCCTCTTTTTTCTTGTTGCGCTTTTTGTCCTCTCCGGCGGGCTGTCCGCCGTTTTGCTTAGCCGCGCCGTCCGACGGCGGCGTTCCTCCGAACAGACGTTGGAACAGCGGAGGCATCGTCCCCGCCCCTCCCGGAACGAAATCGTCGTCGTTCTCGTCGGAGTCGTCGTCTGACGCCTCCTCGTCGCCGAACATCAGCTTATAGCTTTCTTCAAGGTCCTCGTCGCTTATACCCATCTGCTTTAAATAGTCGTTTACCTGCGGTACGCCCAATTCTTTTGCGCAGATAAGGCATAAGCCCTCGTCTCTCTTTTCATTTCCCTGCATGGTGGAAATGAAAACGACCGCCGTTCTTTTTTTGCATCTTGAACAAATCATAGTCAAACCGTGCCTGTGTTAAGGCATATCTCCTTTCGTACCATATTCAAAAACGCAAAGCTCCGAATATGAATGAGCCGCTTTGCAGCGTCTTTTATTTTATAACCGTATCGTCAAAGTATCTGTAAAAAGTCAAAATTATATATCCAACTGAACGCATAAGACGAATTTATCGTCATGTCGTTGAGAAATACCAGCGTGTTGTTTGTCATGGCTGTTACCAAATGCAGCACGACCACTATCAAAAACATGATAACAACGCCGTTTACCAGTCCCAGCACTCCGCCAAGCACCTCGTTGAACTTTCCGATGAGCGGCAGCTTGTTTACTACCGAGGTGAGCGTTATGATAAGATTAAGCACTATCATTATTATAACAAACATCAGAATAAAAATCAACGTTCTTATCGGGATAAGCAGCACGGGCTTTATAACGTTGTCGATAACCGCCTTGCCGGGATTACCATTCGCGTTGCGTATGCTTATTATAACATTTCTCAAAAGAGAGTTATCCGCCTGACTGAGCACGTCCTCGGATATGCCCACCATAGGCAGCACCTCGTTTATCTTGTTCACAACGTCGTTTATCGAGGAAAACGCCTCGGAGTTGAATATCTTATCCGACAGCACCTCTGCAAGCAGCAGATCCTCTATACTGTTGTTTTGCAGATCGCCCTGATATATCTGTACCGTGCCTATATCTATGTCGGAAATTCGGTCGGTCTTATCGTATCCGAAAACCGTAAGGTCGATATTTGCAAGTCCTGTGCGGCTCATATCCACATCGTTAAGATTAAGCGTTATATTGCCGGCTTTGTCGGGCGTAAGGTCCAGACTGTCGATAGGCTTTCCGCCGACCGTCATTTTGGAAATGTCCAGTTTCCCAAGCTGAGTGACTATGTTTTCGCCGATGGTATCGTCGATCGTTTTGGATATAGTCGCCTCGAGGTCGTCCTCTATAAACCCCTCATACACCTTGACCGACAGGAAATCGCTGCCGTAAAAGGATATGAGAAACGCCGCGATAAATGCCACAAGGCTCAGCGCCATGCGGATAAATCCGCGCTTTACTCCCAAGAACAGCGTACCTATAAGCACCGCCGCAAGTATAACATCATAAAACCAGAAAAATTCAGTACCCATTTTTTCTCCTTTTCGTTTGACCGTTTAAAGATTAGCTTTCTCGATGGTATCATAACCGAGCATGAGATACAGCGGACCCGCTTTGATAAACTCCGTGAAGTCATGCTCCAGATGAGCCTGCCCCAACGTCTTTAAGGAAAGGTCCGTGCGGATAATATCCCGACCGGAAAGTATACATATCTCGCTGTCGGAGATCATCATTTCCGCTATACTGTCGTATCCGTCAGCCCCAGCGGTTTCCGCGCAGCTTTTGTCCAGCACCTTTACCGTCTTGCCGCCGCCGGTATAATAATCCATTACCAGCACGTTTGCGTCGCTGCCTATGTCAAAATCCAGCAGCTCGCCGTTATAGCTGTATCTGCCGATTTGAGAGCCGTCCTCGGCGTTTACGGAGTATATCGCGTTATCCTCGACCGCCGTGACCGTGCTGCCGTTCACCTCAAAGCCAAGCGGTATTCCGTCGCTGATAGTGCATTTCCAAATTTCCGCGTCCTCTGAAGATATATCGTATTTGCATATATCGGTCTTTATATCCCCGTTATCCGAACGCACAAGCGTCAAATACATATATTTCCCGTCGTCGGAAAAATCTGCCTGCATGACGTTTTCGTCTATGAACTTTCGGGTGTACAGCCATTTCCCGTTTCCGTCATATACATACACGGTGTTTGAATAGCGCCCGCCGGAGGTCACCACCGCCGTTCTGTCCGCGCCTTTTTGATACGCCGAAACTATGACCTCGTCGCTGACCGACAGCTTATACATCTGTGCGGTGGGCGAGTAAAGCGCAAAATCATGCCCTCCTCTGTCGTAGATCAAAACGCGATTCGCGTCGGCGGAGGCGGATGGGTCTACATATCCGTGCTGGAAAGAAACGTTCTCCCCTCCCGACGAATTATATATGTACAAATATGTATCTGTCACCAACGCAAAATCGTTGCCGACCGGCAGCAGCTTATACTGAGAGCTGCCCGGCAATTTCATCGGAAAGCCCTGCCCCTGCGCCGCGCCGCTGCCAAAGCGTGTGGCTATCCCTCTGAGCGACTGTGCTATATCATCGCGGAAAATAAAGACTACCGCGGCTATCGCCGCTATTACCGCCAATATTATAAGATTTCTTATTATTTTAAAGCGTTTCTTTTTCTTTCGGTATACAGTCATATCGTTAAGACTGTTATCGCCGGAAACGGCAGGAACCTTCATGCTATCCCCTCTTTCAATAATACACCCTGTTTAAATACAGACCGCAGGCGGGCGCGGTCTTTCCCGCGCGCTCTCTGTCGCCCGTGTCCAGCGCCGCCGCAATATCCTCCTCGGTGCGCTTGCCCTCGCTTATATACATCAGCGTACCGACTATTATCCGCACCATATTGTGCAAAAAGCCGTTGCCGCTTACATAAATATCCGTAAATTTTCCCTCCGTGACGACTCTCGCCTCGGTCACGGTACGCACGGTGGTTTTTACCAAATGCAGCGATTCCGCCTTGCAAAACGCCGCAAAATCATGCGTTCCGATAAAAAGTCCCGCCGCTCGGTCCATAAGCTCCGTATTAAGGGGATACGGGTAATGCAGCGCGGTATCCCTCAAAAACACGTCCCTAACCGGCGAAGTATATATCCTGTACAGATACTGCTTGCCTTTACAGCTGTATCTGGCGTGAAAATCCAAGCTCTCCTCGCGGCAGTCCAGTATCGCCATATCCGGCGGCAGCAGCGCGTTCATTCCTTTTACAAAGCCGTCGCACGGTATGCCGCTTTCCAGCGGAAGATTAAACACAAAACCGTTTGCGTGTACCCCCGCGTCGGTCCTCGAACATCCGATGATATTCGCCTCGCAGCCCGTCAGCTTTTTTATCGCCGTCTCCACGGTCTGCTGTACCGTCGCGCCGTTATCCTGCCGCTGAAAGCCGTGATAAGCCGTGCCGTTATATGCCATTGTGACCGCAAAATTACGCATTACAGCCTCTTTTCCCGTTACGGCGTTATATACGGTATCCCAAGATACGGAACGTATATATTCAAAAGCACCAGCTCCGCTATCATTAAAGCCATGATGAGCAGCGCTATATAATCCTTTGCGCCGGAGTGGAGCTGTTTCATTCTTGTCCGCCCCTCTCCGCCGCGATAGCAGCGGCACTCCATAGCGAGCGCAAGCTCGTTAGCGCGCTTGAACGCCGAAACGAAAAGAGGTATCAGCACAGGTATCAATGCCTTTGCTTTTTTTATCAGTCCTCCGGTATCGAGATTTGCGCCCCTTGCTTTCTGAGCCGCCATTATCTTGTCGGTCTCCTCGATAAGCGTCGGGATAAAGCGCAGCGCTATAGTCATCATCATTGCAAGCTCATGCACGGGAAAGTGCAGCTTTTTAAGCGGGGACAGCAGTCTTTCTATGGCGTCGGTCAACGCTATGGGGGAGGTGGTGTATGTCAGCAGCGACATACCGATTATCAGGAACATTATCCTTACCGCCATAAACACCGAGGTGGTTATACCTTCGGTATATATGGTGATAAAGCCCCATAAATTCACCAGCGGCTCTCCGTCGCCCTTTATAAAAAACAGATTGAGTATGCAGGTTATCGCTATCAGCGGCATTATCGGACGCAGACTTTTAAATACAAGTCCCAGACCTACGCCGGACATGACGTATATAAGTATCATGAACAGCCCCGCCGCCGCCAAACCGATATAGTTGGAGGTCAAAAACAGCATAACGACGTACGCTATGTCCATTATTATCTTAAATCGGCTGTCCAGCCGATGTATCAGCGAATTTCCGGGGAAAAACTGCCCGATGGTTATATCCTTCAGCATATGCTTCCTTTTGCTTTGTATTGCAGTATTCTTTCTTTTGCTCTTTCTACCGTATAAATGTCGCTGCCAAGGTCTATGCCCTTTTCTTTCAGCTTCATCGTTACTTTAGTTATCTGCGGTACGTCCAGCCCGATACCGACTATCTCGTCCTGACGGGCGAACACCTCGTCGGTAGGCGCATGGCAAAACACCTTGCCCTTGTTCATTACCAACACCTTTTCGGCGTATTTTACTATATCCTCCATCGAATGTGACACCAACAGTATGGTAGTGCCGTTCTTTTTGTGATAATCGCTTATACGGGAAAGCACGCTCTCCCGCCCTATCGGGTCAAGTCCCGCGGCAGGCTCGTCAAGGATAAGTATTTCCGGCTCCATCGCGATAACTCCCGCCAAAGCGACGCGACGCTTCTGCCCGCCCGAAAGGTCGAACGGAGAACGCTCCAGCAGCTCATCGCCTATGCCCATGCTCTGCGCCGCGTAATGTACCCGCTTGTCTGTTTCCTCTTCCGAAAGTCCCATATTCTTAGGGCCGTATGCAATATCCTTATAAACGCTCTCCTCGAAAAGCTGATGTTCGGAATACTGAAACACCAGTCCCGCCTTAAAGCGTATCTCTCTTATATCCGTATCCTTGCTCCAGATATTCTGTCCGTCTATATAGACCTCGCCCAGAGTCGGCTTTACCAACCCGTTCAAGTGTTGTATAAGCGTGGATTTTCCGCTGCCGGTATGCCCTATTATGCCGCAAAACTCTCCCTTTTCCACCGTGAGCGTAACATTGTCCACCGCCACCGCCTCAAAAGGAGTGCCGACGCTGTATTTATAAGTGATGTTTTTTAGCTCAATTATGTTCATTTGCCATTCTCTCCCGCCGACAGCATCTCGAACAGGTAATCGGCACATTCGTCCTCGCTCAGCAGGTCTATGGGTACGTCAAGTCCGCTTTTTCTCAAGCCGTACATAAGCTCCACGGTCTGTGGAACGTCCAGCCCGACCGACTTCAGCAATTCTACCTGTGAAAATATCTTTTTCGGCACGTCGTCCAACAGTATCTTTCCCTTGTCGATGACCACCACTCGGTCAGCCTGGGCTGCCTCCTCCATGTAATGGGTTATCAGCACCGCGGTTATGCCGTGTTCACGGTTGAGATACTTCACCGTTTTCATTATCTCTTTTCTGCCTTTGGGGTCGAGCATTGCCGTCGGCTCGTCCAAAACTATGCAGCGCGGACGCATGGCGATTATGCCAGCTATCGCGACTCTCTGCTTTTGCCCTCCCGAAAGCTGGTGCGGCGAATGTTCGCGGTATTCGTACATATCCACCGTTTTCAGCGCCTCGTCCACTCTTTTCCTTATCTCGTCCGGCGGAACGCCGAGATTTTCCAGCGCAAAGGCAACGTCCTCCTCAACTATCGTGGCAACTATCTGATTGTCGGGATTTTGGAACACCATTCCGACGGTCTGGCGTATATCGTATATCCTTTTTTCGTCGGCGGTATCTATCCCGTCCACCGTCACCTTGCCCGACTCCGGCAGCAATATCCCGTTAAAGTGCTTTGCAAGCGTGGATTTGCCGCTGCCGTTATGCCCCAGCACCGCAAGAAACTGCCCTTCGGGTATGCTGAGTGACACGTCGTCCAAAACACGGTTGCGGGCTATTTCTTTGCCCTCGTCGTCCAGAACGGGATATTCAAATATGACGTTTTCCGCCTTTATTATATCGCTCACAATACATCTTCTCTTTCGTTCTGCTTTACTCAAAGAATACGGCAGCGGTGCTGCCGGCGGGTACGGCAAGTCCCGTATGCTCCACCCTCAGCCCTATCTCCTGCGAATCCGTTGATATGCGGTACTTTTTTCCCACCGTCATATTCAGCAGATAAGTCATGGCGCTGGAGGAAAGTCCCGTCGTGTAGCTGTTCAGCAGCAGGAACAGCGGCTTGTCCGACAGTACCTCGGTACACATCTGCATAAGCTCGTATATGAAGTCCTCTATCTTCCACATCTCGCCGTTGGTGCCGCGTCCGTAGCTCGGCGGGTCGAGTATTATCCCGTCGTAACTGCTGCGCCTTTTTATCTCACGGCGAAGAAACTTCATCGCGTCGTCAACTATCCATCTTATCGGACGGTCGGACAGCCCGCTGAGAGCGGCGTTCTCGCGTCCCCATTCCACCATTCCCTTTACCGCGTCAAGATGGCAGACCTTTGCGCCCGCCTTTGCGCAGGCAAGCGACGCCGCGCCGGTATACGCGAAAAGGTTAAGTACGCTTATCTCGCGCTTTGCACCTTTAATAAGATCGCCGCAAAGCTCCCAGTTCACCGCCTGTTCGGGGAACAGGCCGGTATGCTTGAAGCCGGTGGGCTTTACCTTAAAGGTCAACCCTTTATACCCTACCGTCCAGCTTTCCGGCAGCTTTTTTGAAAAGCTCCAAGAGCCTCCCCCGCCGGACGAACGGTGATATACCGCGTCCGCCTTTTCCCAAAGCGGCGACGGGTCGGGATTTTCCCATATTATCTGCGGGTCGGGGCGTACAAGTATTATATCTCCCCAACGTTCCAGCCGCCGTCCCGCCGAAGCGTCTATAAGGCTGTAATCCTTCCAGCCGTCTGCTATCCTCATCTTGCTCCTCTTTTGCCGCCTGTCGTCAGCCGCACAGGCATTTCCTTACCGTATCCGCTATCATAGACGTCCATTTATCTACCTGAGCCATGTCCGACGCCTCTATCATCACTCTCACCAACGGCTCAGTGCCGCTTTCCCGCACAAGCACCCTGCCCTCATCTCCGAGGGCTTCCTGTGCCTGCCGTATCATCTCGTTTATCTCGGGCGTCTTGTCCCACAGACCGCGCTTGTTTTCGGTTATCTTTACGTTTTCCAGTTTCTGGGGATAATCGGGTATATCCGCCGCAAGATGTGACAGCGTTTCCTTGCTGTCCGTCATCATCTGCATTACCTGCGCCGCGGTGAGCTGTCCGTCGCCCGTGGTCGCATGATCCAAAAAGATTATATGTCCCGACTGTTCTCCGCCTATGTTGTAACCGTGCGCCAGCATTTCCTCCAGCACATAGCGGTCGCCCACCTTTGTGCAGACGGTGGATATGTCGTTTTCTTTCATGAAATTATGAAATCCGAGGTTGCTCATGACCGTTACCACGGCGGTATTGTTTTTCAGTATCCCTCTTGACCTCATATACCGTGACATTATCGCTATCAGCTTATCTCCGTCGATAACATTTCCCTTTTCGTCCACGGCAAGACATCTGTCCGCGTCGCCGTCGAAAGCAAAGCCTACGTCGCAGCCGCGCTTTATCACCAGCTCTCTGAGCTGTTCGATATGCGTTGAACCGCAATTCTCGTTTATATTAAGACCGTTAGGCTCGTTGTTTATATAAATGAACTCCGCGCCGAATTTGTAAAAAAGCGACTCCGCCGTTGCGCTAGCGCTGCCGTTCGCGCAGTCTATCGCCACCAGCAGTCCCTGAAATTTTCCCTTTACGGTGGACTGTATATGCTCGTTGTACTCCGTCACCGCTCCGTACAGCGTTCTGATACGTCCTACCGACTTACCGTCGAACAGCTTTATCTGTTCGGGGGAGTCCAGTATAAGCGCCTCTATCTCGTTTTCCACCGAATCCGGCAGCTTAAAGCCGGTAGAGGAAAACAGCTTTATGCCGTTGTACTCGACGGAATTATGCGAGGCGGATATCATCACGCCCGCGTCTGCCTCGTAATATTTAACAAGATACGCCACGGCGGGAGTGGGCACTACTCCGAGCAGCTCCACATCCGCTCCGACGGAGGTAACCCCCGCCGCCAGCGCCGCCTCCAGTATATCCGAAGATATACGGGTATCCTTGCCGATAAGTATCCTTGCTCTTTTGCGCTTTGTACCGTGCTTTGTCAGCACCATCGCCGCCGCTCTGCCTATATTCATGGCCAGCTCGCAGGTAAGCTCCGTCACCGCTACCCCTCTGGCTCCGTCCGTTCCGAATAATCTGCCCATAAAAAACTCCTTGCCCGCCGTATTTTTCAGTCTAATCTCTGCTGTCCGTCCCGTAATATACCGAGATGCTTATATGCAAGGTCGGTCGCACAGCGTCCCCTCGGTGTGCGCGAAATAAATCCGAGCTGCATAAGGTAAGGCTCGCATACGTCCTCCAGCGTGACCGATTCCTCGCCCAGCGCCGACGCCAAGGTTTCCAGGCCCACAGGGCCTCCGCCGTACCCTTTTATTATCATAGTCAACATTCTTCTGTCCAGACTGTCAAGTCCCAGTTTGTCTATATCCAAACGGCTGAGCGCTATATCCGCCATTTCCTTTGTTATCCTGCCGTCGCCCATGACCTCCGCGAAATCGCGCACGCGTTTGAGCAGGCGGTTCGCTATACGCGGAGTTCCGCGAGAGCGGCGCGCAAGCTCCTCCGCGCCCTCTCTGTCACAGGGTATGGCAAGGATAACGGCAGAACGCTGTATTATCTCGGTAAGCTCCTTTACCGTGTACAGCTCCAGTCTCATGACTATGCCGAAACGGTCTCTGAGCGGGCCGGTCAACTGACCCGCGCGGGTAGTCGCCCCCACCAGCGTAAAGCGGTTAAGGTCAACTCGTATGGACTGCACCGACGCGCCCTTGCCTATCATGATATCCAGCACATAATCCTCCATCGCCGGATACAGTACCTCCTCCACCTGACGCGAAAGGCGGTGTATCTCATCGACGAACAAAACGTCCCCGTCCTGCAAGCCGGTAAGCAGCCCCGCAAGGTCGCCGGGCTTTTCTATAGCCGGACCTGAGGTTATCTTGATATTCGAGCCCATCTCGTTTGCTATTATTCCGGCAAGGGTCGTCTTGCCCAGTCCGGGAGGGCCGTAAAGCAGCACATGGTCGAGATTTTCCCCCCTGCTTTTGGCAGCCTCGATATACACGGACATATTGGATTTGACGTTTTCCTGACCTATATACTCGTTGAGCCGTTTGGGACGTAAAGAAAATTCTATATCGGTGTCCTCCTCGGTAAGCACCGGCTCAACTATCCGTTCGTCCCGCCCGGTATCGGAAAAATCGGTTTTCTCTATCATTTATGCGGTATTCCTCCAAAAATTGCTTGTATATGCGACTGTTCGCCGCTCAGAATTTCGACAGTTTTTTAAGAGCCGCCTTGATAAGCTCGCCCGCCGGAGCGTCCTGCGGCATACCAGACAGCGCCGACGCCGCCTCGGAATTGCTGTAGCCCAGCACCTGAAGCGCCGACAGCGCCTCCGCCATATCGTTCGACATCGCGCTCGGCCCGCTTTTTATACCCGACTGCACCATTTCCTGCGTCTGCTTTGCCATTTTATCTTTCAGCTCCAGCACGATGCGGTCGGCGATCTTTTTGCCTATCCCCTGAGCCCGCGTCAGCGCCTTGGCGTCCTCCGACGCCACGCAAAGCGCAAACTCCTGCGGAGTCATCTGCGAAAGAATGGACAGCCCCGCTTTAGGCCCTACGCCGGAGACCGACGTCAACATCTTAAAGCAGTTCAGCTCGCTCATATCCGCAAAGCCGAACAGCTCCGCGGCGTCCTCGCTTATCTTCAAAACGGTGTACAGCATAGCCTCCGTTCCGGTTTTCAGCTTGGAAAGAGTGTAAGCGGTAGTGCGGCAGGCATAGCCTACGCCGCCGCATTCCACGACCGCAAGATTTTGTTCGATGGCGATGACCTCACCTTTTACGCTGTATATCATATCTTATCCTTTCGCCTTTATGTCTTTAAGTAAAGAGCTGCCCACATGAGCGTGACATATCGCAAGCGCCAGCGCGTCCGCGGTATCGTCGGGCTTAGGCACGCTGTCAAGACCCAGTATGCGGCGGGTCATATCCTGCACCTGCTTTTTTACCGCCCGTCCGTAGCCTACCACCGCCTGCTTTACCTGCAGCGGGGTATATTCGTTTATCTCGATGTTTCGCTGCGCGGTAGCCATCGCGATTATCCCTCTCGCCTGCGCAACGTCTATCGCGGTCTTTTGGTTGGTGTTGAAATAAAGCCGCTCCATCGACAGCGCGTCCGGCTTGTGCCTATCCAACAGATAGCAGTAATCCTCGTATATCTCACACAGCCGATTTTCAAAGGGCGTGTCCTTTTTGGTGGTTATCGCGCCGAATTCCACTACCGAAAAGTGTCCGCCTCGGTAATCCAGCACTCCGTAACCCACTATCGCATAGCCCGGATCTATCCCTATAATACGCATACAAAAATACCCGTTTCCCCGTTTTGACCCTTGGAAAACTTTCCGTTAAGCCATAATTGTCCATATTAGGATATTATACCATAACATACCGCCGTTGTCAATCGCACAAAGCAAATTAAACAGCGCTTTATCTAAAAATTACATCATATGTTATACTAAAAACGCAAAAAAGCGACCGAGAGCCGCTCAAATAAAGCAAAAATGCAAACTCGGTCGCTTTGCGAATATGTAATGCAAACGCATACTCCATATGCGTTCAAAAAGGCTTGCCCTAGTTTAATTTCGGTAAGGCGCGGGCTCATATATGACTTTCAAGGTATTCCGAAATGTACCCGATGGCTTTCTTTGCGTCCTCGCCCTCAAAGCCGTGACCTGCGCCGTGTATTATCTTCAGCTCGGCGCGGGAATATACCGTCAGCGCTTTCTCGGAATAGGAAAGCGGTACAAGTCCGTCGTTGTCGCCGTGTATGATAAGCACGTCGCCGCGATAAGCCGATACGGCTTTGTAAACGTCATAGTCCAGCAGCTTTTCCGCAAATACCCGCCCTATCGTGAGCCCCAGTTGTTCAAATGTGTCGGGTATCTCGCTGACGCTGCCGAATTTTGCCTTTATATCGTCTACCAGCACAAAAGCGGGATACATAAGTATCAAGCCTTTTATTTTGCCTAAAAGCTCGGCGGCGGTTATGGCGCAAACCACGCCGCCCATGCTCTTGCCCATCAAAAACACCCTGTCGGGGTCGGCATCGCCGTACCGTGAAAGCACCGTATCCATGACCGCAAGCAGATCCTGCCGTTCGGTAAATATGGACATTTCGGTCATTTTGCCGTCGCTGAGCGAATCGGGAGCGCCGCCGCAAAAATCAAAGCAGCAGGCTATCATTCCGCTTTCGGCGATAGCGGCGGCATATACCGCGCCGGAGGCGCAGCTCCCGCCGTAACCGTGACAGCAAAAGACCGTCGGCAGCTTTTCCCCCGCGTCAAGCGGAAGATAAACGTTGCAATAAATGCGGCGTCCGTCACGCAGCGCGCATATCTCGTCTATTTTGTATCGGTACTTTCCCATTCCGACTCACCTTATAAAATTAGTACGTTCGGGCGGCTCGGTCTGCGGAAGTCCGAATTTTTCCTTACCCAACGCGATGCTTTTCATAAGGAACACCATGTTCCTTGCGAGGGTGCGCATACCCTGGAGCCCCTCCTTGTCCTGCGCGGCTTCGCCCGCCGCTCTGCCGTGGATACTGTTCCAATACTGACCCGACGCCACCGGCATACCCGAAATGGTAAAATACTTGTTCAATTCGTCGAACGTCGCGGAGAGTCCGCCCCTTCGTGCGGCGACCACGCTCGCGCCCACTTTCATGGTCTTATCGAAATGGGTGCTGTAAAACAGCCTGTCAAGCACGGCTATGAGGCTGGCGTTAGCCGACGCATAGTATACGGGACTTGCCGCTACCAGTCCGTCGCTTTCCTCGAATTTTGCGGCTATCTCGTTCACCCCGTCGTTGAACACGCACTTTCCGTGGTCAAAGCAGTAATTGCAGGCGGCGCAGCCGCGTATATCCGTACCGCCGACCTTGATGATCTCGCTTTCCACGCCTTGCTCGTCAAATATCTTCTTCATCTCGCTTAGCGCGATGAAGGTGTTGCCCTCCGCACGCGGGCTTCCGTTCAGCATAAGGACTTTCATGACAATATCTCCTTTCAAAAGCCGATATGTTCCTTTTTTATCAATTATAATCTATGCGGCGGTCAAAGTCAATAGCCCGAAATATTCATAAAGGTCTGCGAGATGATACAAAGTCGGAGATTTTTTTAAAAATTCTCAAGATTGCCCTTGACAAAAATTTAATATTAAGTTAAAGTTATAGTAGTAGAATTTAAAGAGCCGTATGCTCAACGTGCGGAAATGTCACGGCAAGACCGCATGTTGTTTTTATGTGCTGCGGCAAGAAAAGGAAAGGAGAAGGGTAAATGATAAAAGAACTGGCAAAAAGTATCAGAGAATATAAAATGTCCACTATTGTCACGCCGATATTGGTCACTCTGGAAGTGGTCATGGAATGTGCGATACCGTTCGTTATCGCCGAGTTGGTCAACCAGGTAAAGGCCGGCTGCGAAATGTCGGTGTTGGTAGGCTACGGACTGCTGCTGATACTTATGGCGATACTGTCGCTCATTTTCGGCACTATCGCGGGAAACACCTGCGCTACCGCATCCTGCGGTCTTGCTAAAAATTTGCGCAGGGATATGTTTGTGAGCATACAAAAATACTCATTTGAAAACATTGACAAATTCCTCACCTCGTCGCTCGTTACCAGAATGACCACCGACGTAACCAACGTGCAGACCGCCTACATGATGATAATACGCACGGCGATACGCGCGCCTTTGATGCTGATATTTGCGTTCGTGATGGCGTTCATCATGGGAGGAAAAATGGCGTGGATATTCCTTGTGGTACTCCCGCTGCTAGGAGCGGGGCTGGCGTTTGTCATCTTTAAGACCATGCCCCTGTTCAGAAAGGTATTTAAAAAGTACGACAACCTCAACGCTTCCATTCAGGAGAACGTAAAGGGCATACGCGTGGTAAAATCTTTCGTAAGGGAAAGCTACGAGCAGGAAAAGTTCGACAGAGCGGCGGAGGACGTTTGCCGCGACTTTACCAAAGCGGAAAGGATACTCGCGCTGAACAACCCCCTGCTTCAGTTCTGCATATATGCGGTAATGGTGTTCGTACTGTCTTTCGGCTCGTACACGATAATCACCTCTCACGGTCTTGACCTTGACATAGGACAGTTTTCCTCGCTGCTTACCTACAGCTTTATGATGCTGAGCAGTCTGATGATGTTTTCCATGATACTGGTCATGATAACCATGGCGGGAGAATCCGGCAAAAGAATAGTTGAGATATTGCAGGAAAAAAGCTCGCTTGAAAATCCCGAAAACCCCGTCTACGAGGTAAAGGACGGCTCGGTATCTTTTGAGAACGTCAGCTTCAAATATTCTCCCTCGGCGGAAAAAATGGCGCTTAAAGATATAAACCTTGAGATAAAATCGGGAGAAACGATAGGGATAATAGGCGGTACGGGCTCGTCGAAATCCTCGCTTATACAGCTTATCTCTCGGCTTTACGACGCGACCGAGGGTACGGTAAAGGTCGGAGGGCTGGACGTAAAGCAGTACGACATAGAATCCCTGAGAGATCAGGTATCGGTGGTGCTGCAAAAGAACATTCTGTTTTCCGGCACAATAAAGGAAAATCTGCGTTGGGGCGACAAGAACGCTACCGACGAGGAGATACGCCGCGCCTGCGAAATGGCTTGCGCAGACGAATTTATCTCACAGTTCCCCGACGGGTATGACACTTATATCGAGCAGGGCGGCGCAAACGTTTCCGGCGGACAAAAGCAAAGGCTCTGTATCGCCCGCGCTTTGCTGAAAAAGCCCAAGATACTTATTCTTGACGACTCGACCAGCGCCGTCGATACGAAAACCGACGCAAAGATACGCAAAGCCATGAAAGAATACATACCCGAAACCACCAAATTCATAATAGCGCAGCGTACCGCGTCGGTGGAGGACGCGGACCGTATAATAGTAATGGACGGCGGTATGATAAACGCGGTCGGCACTCACGAAGAGCTTATGGAAAGCAACGAAATATACCGTGAGATATACATTTCACAGAATAAGGCGGGTGATGACGATGAGTAAGCCCGCTGCAAAGCCCAAGGCAAAAAAAGGCACGATACTGCGCGTGCTGAAAACGATACGGGAGTTTTATCCGTTTATGTTCCCGTTCGTCATATTCTGTATAATTTTCAACGCGGTGGTAAGCTCGGTGCCCTCCATCTTCATGCAAAACGTCATCGCGCTTATAGAGCAGAACGCGACCTCAGGCGACTGGGGCGCGGTAAGCGGACAGATATTCGGATTTATCGCGCTGCTGGTATTTTTCTACATACTGTCGCTTGCCGCGGGCACGCTGTTCAACCAGTTGATGGCGATAATCACGCAAGGCACGCTTAAAAAGCTGCGTCAAAAAATGTTCGGCGGAATGCAAAGGCTGCCGATAAAATACTTCGACACCAACAACCACGGCGACATCATGAGCCACTATACAAACGATATAGACACTCTGAGGCAGATGATCTCCCAGAGCTTCCCGCAGCTGCTTATCTCCGCGATAAGCGTACTTACGGTGTTCTGTATCATGATATACTACTGTCTGTGGCTGACGTTGGTGGTGCTGGTCGGAGTCGCGATAATGCTGATATTTACCGGAAAGCTCGGCGGCGGCTCGGCAAAGCACTTTTTCAGCCAGCAGGTCGCCCTCGGTAAAGAGGAAGGCTTTATAGAAGAAATAATGAACGGTCAAAAGGTAGTTAAGGTGTTCTGCCACGAAAACGAGAGCATAAACGACTTTGACCGCTATAACGAAAAGCTGTATCAGGAATCGCGCCAGGCGAACAAGTACGCAAATATGCTCGGTCCTGTGCTGAACAACATCGGCAACGTGCTTTACGCGATAGTTGCCATAGCGGGCGGTTTCCTGCTTCTCGCAAACGTTCCGAACTTCAGCCTGTCCGGCATGGCGATAAGCCTCAGCATAGTAGTACCGTTCCTCAATATGACAAGGCAGTTTGCGGGAAATATCAGTCAGGTATCTTTCCAGATAAACTCCGTGGTCATGGGACTTGCGGGCGCGGAAAGAATATTCGACCTTATGGACAGAGAGCCGGAAAAGGACGACGGGTACGTTACCTTGGTCAACGCCACCGAAAAAGACGGTACTCTTACGGAATGTGAAGAACGTACCGGCACATGGGCATGGAAACACCCGCATCAGGACGGCACTACCACCTATGTAAAGCTGACGGGAGACGTGGTGCTAAGCGACGTGGACTTTGCCTATGAAGAGGGCAAACCCGTGCTGCACAATGTTTCGCTTTACGCAAAGCCGGGACAGAAAGCCGCGTTCGTCGGCGCTACCGGCGCGGGCAAGACCACTATCACGAACCTGCTCAATCGGTTTTACGATATTGCCGACGGTAAGATACGCTATGACGGCATAAACATAAACAAAATAAAGAAAAGCGATCTTAGGCGCGCGTTGGGCATAGTGCTTCAGGACACCAACCTGTTTACCGGCACGGTAATGGAAAATATCCGCTACGGCAATCTTGACGCGACCGATGAAGAATGTAAAGCCGCCGCAAAGCTGGCGGGCGCGGACGACTTTATCACTCGCCTGCCGGAGGGTTACGACACCATGCTGACAGGCAACGGCGCTAATCTTTCGCAGGGACAGCGGCAGCTTTTGTCCATCTCCCGCGCGGCGGTCGCCGATCCGCCCGTAATGATACTCGACGAGGCTACCTCCTCTATAGATACGAGGACGGAGGCTATCGTACAGCAGGGCATGGACGCGCTGATGTACGGCAGAACGGTCTTTGTCATCGCTCACCGCCTGTCCACGGTCAAGAACTCCGACGTTATCATAGTGCTTGACCACGGACGGATAATCGAACGAGGCAACCATGACGAGCTTATCGCCCAAAAGGGACAGTATTATCAGCTCTATACCGGCGCATTTGAACTTGAATAAAGACACGGACGGAAAATATCCGCTCCCGACAGTAAACGCAGACCGGCGCACCATACAAAATGGCGCGCCGGTCAGTATTTTCGATAAACCGAGCAAATACAAAAAGTAATTTTTTCACATATGGCATACGGCTTGAAATTCGGACATTTGTCCGCTTTTGATGTATTTTTACGAGATACAGCCGACCTGACAAAGCCGTTCATGCGAGCCGAAAATTCACAGACGGAACAAAAAATACCGCGATTTCGCAAAAGTCATGTTTGATTTCGTAAAAGTCATGTCAATATCATTGAAAATCGGACGATTTTGTGATATAATCCTTATGGGGTTTTAGTGTGGTCCGCCTTATTTCGTAAAGCGCGGGCTGTTTGGGAAAAAGCACGGTATACCGTAGGAGGAGTTTTCAAATGCGTATTGCTATCTGCGACGACGATCCGAGGGAACAGGAGCAGTTGGAGCAGGCTCTGCGAGGGTGGGACCCGACGCGCAGCGCCGAAAAATTCCTGCGCGGCTCTTCCCTGCTGGACGCGGCAAAAAAATACCCCTATTTCGATATAGTGTTTTTGGACATTTATCTGCCGGGCGAAAGCGGCATGGATATTGCGAAAGCCCTGCGGGATATCTCTCCCGAAACTGGGATAGCGTTCGTTACCACCAGCACGGAGCATGCGGTGGAGGCGTTTTCGCTCAACGCGCTCCATTACCTTGTAAAGCCCGTTACCACAAAAGACGTGGTGGAGGCGTTTAGGCGGCTCACCGAGATACGTTCCGCCCAAAGGGAAAGGATATCCTTTGCGGTAGGACCCGACAGGCACACGGTCTTTCTGGATCAGATATGCCTGTTGGAAAACGACAACCACGCGGTAAACGTTTCGCTCTCCGACGGGCGGCGGCTGAAGGTCTGGACGTCCTTCAGCGACCTGCAAAGCAAGCTCAACGGCAGTTTTTTAAGGATAAACAGAGGAATAGTAGTCAATATGGACTACATTGTAAGAATGGGGACGGACACCTGCACCTTGCTGGACGGCAGCCGTCTGCCTATCGCCGTGCGGCAAAGCTCCGCCATACGCGCACGCTATGACGAATATGTGTTCGACAGGCTGTCCCGCAGGAAAAAACTATAGGAGGACGCGGCATGATAGTTTTTCTGCAAAACGCTCTGGGATTTTTCATACAGTTCTTTCCCTGCGCGCTGATGATATTTCTGCCGTTCCCCAAGGAGGCGTACCGATTTCGCCGCAGTTATATATTCATAGGCATAACGGCGGCGTCGCTGGTGACGTCCGTAATCTTTTCCGCGGTGCTGTGTCTGCGCGATACCCAGCGTTTCCCCCAGTACGTCGTTATCTCTAACTCTTTCATGCTGGCTGCGATACTTTTGATATTAGCGGCGTACATATGGCTGGTAAGGGAATCGTTCGTCAAAAAGATACTGGTGTTCTGTATCGTACTGTTCTACGCATGGGCGGTGTTTGCGGCAAGCAACACCTTACATTCTTTCCTTAACGTGTCCCAAAACGTTGAGGTCTACCCTTACAACGAAAAATATCTCGTACTGTTCGTGTCGGCGACAGCCGTACTTGCGCCGATAATGCTGATAGCGGTAATAAACCCGCTCAAGGAATACATTGCCTTGATAAAACCGCAGGATATGCTGAGAGAATTTATCATCGCTATTGTTTCAACGTCGGCGTATTTTGTTCTGCTGATGTACTGCGATACCCAGTTCGGCAAGGTGGAGCTTTTCCTGCTGTATCTGCCGATAGTGGTGTTCCTTACGCTGGAGCAGATATTCATTTACTGGCTCTTGTTCAGAGAATCGGTAAGGCGGCTGTGGGAAAACGAATTGCAGCGCACTATGGAGATACAGCATTTCCAGTACGAAAAAATAATCAGCGATATGGAAAACACCCGCCGTATGCGGCACGATATGCGCCATCACTATAATTCGCTGAACGATATGCTGGATCGCGGGCAGCTTGACGAGATGAAAACCTACCTTTCAAAGGTGATAGAGACCACCGTCAAGCACGATTCGGAAACATACTGCGCGGACATAACGGTAAACGGGCTGCTGCAATACTATATCGGTCTTGCGAGGGACGACGGCATACGCTGCGAGGTACACGCCGAATGTGACGAGCTTTCCATTTCGCCGGTAGATCTTACGGTGCTGTTCGGAAACGCCATGGAAAACGCTATCGAATCCTGCAAAAAATGTACCGACGACAGATGGATAAGCATACAGATAGGCACGGTGCAAGGCTCGTTCGCCATGGAAATATCCAACTCCTGCAATAAGGCGCATACCGACCGCAGATACGCAACGGAAGACGGATTCTCCCCCGCCGAGGCTTTCATAAGCGACGGCGCGGGAAGAGGCTACGGGCTGCGCAGCATCACCCATACCGCCGAGGAATACGGCGGCAGCGCCGCGTTCAGGTTCAACGCGCAAACCAAAACGTTCACAACACGGATAAGGCTGAATATCCACGCCGATCCGTGATATTACCGACTCGGCAGCCGATGTCGGTTCAAAATAAAATACCGAATATAAAATACGGAGGTAAACAACAATGACAATAAGCAAAAAGCAGCAAGGCAGCGAGCTTGAGATAGCTCTTTCGGGACGTCTGGACACTACGACCGCGCCGCAGCTTGAAAGCGAGCTTAAACAGAGCATCGAGGGCGTTACCGCTCTTAAGATGGACTTTTCCGAACTTGAGTACATATCCTCCGCCGGACTGCGTGTGCTTCTGGCGGCGCAAAAGGTCATGAACAAGCAGGGCAGCATGGTCATCTGCCACGCGAACGATACCATCATGGAAGTATTCGAGATAACGGGATTCGTAGATATACTTACAATAGAGGAGTAAACCTAAAATCCCGCAGCCGCTGTGCTGCGGCAACAGACATGAACAATTTTTAGGAGGCGGGCTTTATGGTCACGTTTTTTATTGGTTTGGCGCTTCTTGTGGTAGGAGGCGCGGTATACGGCAAGGTATGCGAAAAGGTATTCAAACCCGACGACCGCGAAACTCCCGCGGTACGCCTTAACGACGGCATGGATTATGTACCCATGAAAAAGTGGAAAAATTCGCTTATCCAGCTTTTGAACATCGCGGGTACGGGTCCCATACTCGGTCCGATACAGGGGATACTTTTCGGACCGATAGCCTTTATCACTATACCTATCGGCTGTATAATCGGCGGAGCGCTGCACGACTATATGTGCGGAATGATCTCCGTAAGGAACGACGGCGCGCAGATGCCGTCGCTGATAAGGAAGTATCTGGGCAAATTCGCCTATCCCATATACAACATTTTCGTTTGTCTTTTAATGCTCTTGGTAGGCACGGTATTTATCTATACCCCCGGCGATCTGTTCATAACGCAGATACTGAACACCGACAGCGGCGTGACCAATCCCGTGGTATGGATAGTATACGGTGCGATCTTTGCGTATTACATAGTTGCTACGCTGTTCCCTATCGACAAGATAATAGGAAAGGTATATCCGATATTCGGCGTGCTGCTGCTTATCTCGGCAATAGGCGTATTTATCGGACTTTTGGTAAAGGGCTATCCGCTTGACGACATTTGGAACACCGGGCTTTTCGGGATACACCCGCAGGGGCTGAATTTCATTCCGATATTCTTCGTGACCGTCGCCTGCGGTATCGTTTCCGGCTTTCACTCAACGCAGTCTACTCTTATCTCCCGCACCATGAGCAGCGAAAAGGAAGGCCGCATGACGTTCTACAACATGATGATAGCCGAGGGCTTTATTGCCATGATATGGGCGGCTGCCGCCATGGGAGTAATGAACCTCGGACTTGCGTCCGCCGACACCTCTCCCACCGACATCGTGGGGATAATCGCAAAGGACCTGCTCGGAGGAGCGGGCGGAATAATTGCGGTGATAGGCATAATAATCCTGCCCATCACCTCGGGAGATACCGCGCTGCGTTCGCTCAGGCTGATAATAGCGGACGCGTTCAAGATAGACCAGACCGGCAAGAAAAAACGGCTCACAATATCGCTGATAATATTCGCCGTGGTAGCGGCGGTGCTGATATTCGCAAAGGTGAACGAGGGCGGCTTCAACATACTCTGGCGGTATTTCGCATGGGCGAACCAGACGATAGCGGTATTCGCGTTCGCTATGATATCCGTTTACATGATGAGACATAAGCAGCCGTTCATAATGGCGCTGCTGCCGGGCATGTTCTATATGTTCGTAATAACCAGCTTTATACTGAACGCCGCGATAGGCTTTAATCTGCCGTGGGTGATAAGCTACAGCGCTGCGGGAGTCTTGACCGTCGTATATGCCGCCGCCGTGATATGGTACGGCAGAAAAACGCGCGTATCGGAGCTTCTCTAAACCTATAACGTTACTCTTTGACAAAACAGGAGGAAAACAAAATGGCAGGCAATATTTTCAGGGAAAAGAGTATGCAGCGCGTATCCTCTCCGGAACAGCTCAACGACTATATCAAGGTGACAAATCCGGGGATATGGATAACTCTGGGTGCGGTGATGATCCTGCTTATAGGGCTTATCGTATGGGGCAGTTCATGCAGGATAGAATCCAGGCTGGACAGCGTTGTTTTATCCCTTGAGGATATAGGCGGCCTGGAGGGATTGCAGGGAACGGGCATCAACGACATAACGTTCTGTTTTGTCAGAGAGGCGGATATATCGCAGGTATCGCAGGACGATTTGGTAATGATAGACGGAAAGGAATATCCCATAGAGCTCATCTCGGACGAACCTATGACGGTATCTCCCGATACCTTTTCGGAATACGCCATGCACCTTTGCAATCTGATGGAGGGCGAATGGGTATACCCCATAAAAATAGACACGAAGCTCCCGCAGGGCACATATAAGGCGACCATAGTTACCGACAGCGTTTCGCCTATAATGTTCCTGTTAAACTGAGGAGTGCCGAAATGTTCGATAAAAAACGACCCGAGCCTATAACAAAAGGCCGAGCGAAAGTTCCGGTAGTCATGCAGATGGAGGCGTTGGAGTGCGGCGCCGCCTCGCTCACGATGATACTTGCCTATTACGGGAAATGGGTACCGCTTGAGCAGGTGCGCGCGGACTGCGGCGTATCCCGCGACGGCTCAAACGCAAGGAATATGCTGAAAGCCGCGCGCAGCTACGGACTTACCGCCAAGGGCTACCGCTACGAGCCGGAACAGCTTAAAGAAAAAGGAAAATTCCCCTGCATTATACATTGGAATTTCAATCACTTCGTCGTGCTTTGCGGCTTCAAGGGAAACAAAGCGGTGCTTAACGACCCCGCGCGGGGGAATTATACCGTTTCGACGGAAATGTTCGATAAGGGCTTTACCGGCATTTGTCTGATGTTTGAGCCGGGTGAGAATTTTCAGCCGGGCGGAAAGCCCAAAAGCGTGCTTTCCTTTGCGAAAAAGCGGCTTGCGGGCGCAAGCGCCGCCATCGTCTTTACCGTACTCAGTACCGTGATAGCCTCGCTGCTCGGCGTTATCCAGCCGGTCTTTTCCAGGATATATTTGGACAGACTGCTCACCAAGCAGGATATAGAGTGGTTTTATCCGTTTATGATACTGCTCGCTCTGTTCTCTGTGATACAGATACTGACGGCGTACATAGAGGCGAGATCCAACCATTTGATACAGGGCAAGCTGGCGGTAGTCGGCGACACCTCCTTTTTGTGGAAGGTGCTGCGCCTGCCGATGGAATTTTTTCTCAGCGAATGGCGGGAGATATACAGCAAAGGCAAAGCACTAATTCCGGCATAGCAAACACGCTTGTGAACACTCTCGCGCCGTTGGTGCTGAATACCGCCATGATGTTGTTTTACCTCATCGTCATGATACGCTACAGCCTGATACTTACGGTAGTCGGTATCGTGTCGATAATACTGAACCTTATCATGTCCCGCATAATCTCAAAAAAGCGCATAAACATAACCCGCGTACAGATGCGCGACGCGGGCAGGCTCGCCGGAGCTACCGTCGCGGGCATCGAAATGATAGAAACAATAAAGTCCAGCGGAGCGGAAAACGGCTATTTTGAGAAATGGTCGGGCTATCAGGCAAGCGTAAATACTCAACAGGTAAAATACGAAAAGCTCAACCAGTACCTCGGAATGGTGCCGGGACTCGTATCTCAGCTCACCAACAACGCGGTGCTTATCCTCGGCGTGCTGTTCACGATACAGGGCGATTTCACCGTCGGTATGGTAATGGCGTTCCAAGGCTTTTTGACCTCCTTTACCGGGCCTGCCCTGACGCTTATTTCGGCGAGCCAGACAATTCAGGAAATGCGCACCGAGATGGAGCGTATAGAGGACGTTATGGAATACCCCACCGACGTAAACTACAGCGACGACGACGCGGTTCGTGAGGACGAAGAATACGGCAAGCTGTCCGGCGCGGTCGAGCTTAAAAATGTGACTTTCGGATATTCCCGACTGGACGACCCGCTCATAGAGGGCTTTGACCTTACGCTGAAGCCCGGCAGCCGCGTGGCTTTCGTGGGCGGCTCCGGCTGCGGAAAGTCTACCCTTTCAAAGCTCATTTCGGGTCTTTACCAACCGTGGAGCGGAGAGATACTGTTTGACGGAAAGCCGATAAAGGATATAGACCGCAGCGTGTTCACAGGCTCGCTTGCGGTGGTGGATCAGGATATAATCCTGTTTGAGGACACCGTAAGAAACAACATAAAGATGTGGGATACCTCCATCGAGGATTTTGAAATGATCCTTGCCGCTAAGGACGCGCAGATACACGGGGACGTCATGCAGCGCGACGGAGGGTATGATTACGTTATAACCGAGAACGGAAAGGATTTTTCGGGCGGTCAGCGTCAGCGGCTGGAGATAGCGCGCGTGCTGGCACAGGACCCCACCATAATAATTCTGGACGAAGCCACCAGTGCTCTCGACGCCAAGACCGAATACGACGTTGTGCGCTCGATAAAGGACAGAGGCATAACCTGCATAGTCGTGGCGCACCGGCTGTCCACTATCCGTGACTGCGACGAGATAATAGTTCTGGACAACGGGAAAGTAGTGGAGCGCGGCACTCACGAAGAATTATACGCTAAAAACGGGCGCTACACGCAGCTCGTTTCCAACGAATAAGGGGGTGTTCCGATGGGTTGGTTCGACGAACAGATAAAACAGCGAAAAGAAAACGATCTGAACACCTTTGAAGAAACGTTTATAGGTATCTCCGACGCGGTGACCGGCAAGCGTGTTTCCGCCGCGTTTGCGGACGATAAGAGCCATGCGATGGACGCCGTCGGAGAGATACTTAAATACTTTCACATCAAGGTCAAACCGCAAAATATACCCGACACGATAAAGGATACCAACGAACAGCTTGAATACCTTATGCGCCCTCACGGGATAATGCGCAGAACGGTAATTCTCGAAAAGGGCTGGTACAAGGACGCGTTCGGAGCCATGCTCGGAGTCAGAAAAGAGGACGGGTACGTCGTCGCGCTGATACCTCGCGGATTTTCGGGATACTGCTATTTTGACCGCGTCACGGGCAAGACCGTAAAGATAACCAAAAAGAACGAGGGCGCGTTTGAAACGGAGGCGATAGCCTTTTACAAGCCCTTCCCTCTCAAAAAATTAAGCATAGGCTCGCTGCTGAAGTACATAGCGGGAATACTTTCGATATCCGATTACCTGCTTGCGGCAATTTCCACGCTCGCGGTAACGCTTATCGGTATGTTCAGCCCCAAGCTCAATCAAATGTTGTTCGGTCCCGTTGTTGACGACCGAAATATACGGCTGCTGGTCGCCACAGCGATTTTTATAGTGTGTATGTCCGTTTCCTCGATGCTGCTTTCGACGGTAAAATCGCTTATCATGGCAAGAATACGCACCAAGATGGATATTACCGTGCAGGCGGCGACTATGGCGCGTATGCTCTCGCTCCCCGCGTCGTTTTTCAAAAACTACAGCTCCGGCGATCTGGCGGTAAGGACGCAGTACATAAACATGATATGCTCCATGCTCGTGGACACCGTGCTGTCCACGGGACTTATGTCGGTGTTCTCTCTTGTATATATCGCGCAGATATTCGATTTCGCGCCGAGCTTGGTAGCGCCCGCGCTGATAATAATTACAGTGACCGTGCTGTTTTCGGTGGTCAGCGCGCTTGCGCAGATGCAAATTTCCAAAAAACACATGGAGCTTGACGCAAAGATAAGCGGATTGGATTACGCGCTTATTACCGGCGTGCAGAAAATAAAGCTCTCCGGCGCGGAGCGGCGTGCGTTCGCGCGGTGGGGCAGCCTGTACGCAAAGGAGGCAAAACACCTTTACGACCCGCCCGCCGTAATAAAGTATAACCAAGTATTCACGACCTTTATCAGTCTTGCGGGGACTTTCGTAATATATTACCTTGCCGTGGTCAACAACGTTTCCGTTGCAAATTACTACGCGTTCGATACGGCATACGGTATGGTTTCGGGAGCGTTCATGTCGCTTGCTGGCATAGCGCTCACCGCCGCTAAAATAAAGCCCGTGCTGGATATGGCAAAGCCGATAATGGACGCTGTGCCGGAAATATCCGAGGGCAAACAGGTAGTTACGCGGCTTTCGGGCGGAATAGAGCTCAACAACGTGTCATTTCGCTACAGCGACAGTATGCCGAACGTCGTGGACGATCTTTCGCTTAAAATTCGCTCGGGGCAGTATGTTGCGATAGTCGGTTCTACCGGCTGCGGAAAAACGACGCTTATGCGTATCATGCTGGGTTTTGAAAAGCCGCAGAAAGGCTCCGTATACTATGACGGAAAGGATATTTCGGGTATCGACCTAAAGTCGCTGCGTCAGAGCATCGGTACGGTAATGCAAAACGGAAAGCTGTTCCAAGGCGATATATTCTCCAATATCACCATCTCCGCGCCGTGGCTCTCAATGGACGACGCGTGGGAAGCGGCGGAGCTTGCGGGCATAGCCGAGGATATACGCAGAATGCCGATGGGTATGCATACGCTGATTTCGGAGGGCAACGGCGGCGTATCCGGCGGTCAGCGGCAGCGTTTGATGATAGCGAGAGCCATCGCGCCCAAGCCCAAGATACTTATGTTTGACGAAGCCACCAGCGCGCTGGATAACATCACGCAAAAGACGGTGTCGGAATCGCTGGATAAGCTCAAATGCACGAGAATAGTCATTGCGCACAGGCTGTCCACCATAAAACAATGCGACAGGGTCATCTATCTTGAAAAGGGCAGGATAGCGGAGGAAGGCACTTACGACGAGCTTATAGCAAAAAACGGGAAATTTGCCGAGTTGGTAGCCCGTCAGCGGCTCGACGACGATGTCGCCGCACAAAGCGTAAAAAGCTGAAAATTTTTACGGTCGTTCTAACAAAAAGAGGTTTTCGCCGTATAAAGATATATAAGGCTCAGAAATTTACACAGGGAGGTATCGGTCATGGACGGGACGGAAAAAACATTGCGTCCGATGTTTGGTTTCCGGCGTTTTGACGGAAACGAGCGGTCAAAGAAACGGACTTTTATGACCTGCCCCGCCGAAAAGCGGCGGAAATTTAACGCAAGGGCGGGAGCCGCCCGCGAAGAAAGGAGCAGATAATGGATAAAGAGCAAAACGAAAAAAAGAAAAGTATCATGAAAGATTTTCACGAAGCGCTTAAAGCGCAGGACGGACAGCCGCCAAAGCCCAACGAGCTGGACTCGACCTGCGGAGTTACCGACGACGAGCTTGTGCAGCGCTTTCGTAAAGCGATAGAGCAGGAAAACGAAAACAGCCAAAGCAAAGGGCTGCCCGTTACCGGCTACGACTACGAAAAAAAAGCGTCGTATATAGAATATCCCGACGGGAGGCGTGTTTATGGAGATAAAACCTGAGATAATCGTCTTTGCCGGACCTAACGGCAGTGGTAAAAGCACCGTGACAAAAACGGCAAAGATACTTAATCCCTACATAAACGCGGACGATATAAAGCGCGCGACTCTCTGCACGGATATAGAGGCTGCCGAGCTTGCGCAGGATATGCGGGAATATGTGCTGGATATGCACAAGAATTTCACCTTTGAAACGGTAATGTCCACCGACCGCAACATAAAGCTGCTCCGTCGGGCAAAGGAAGAGGGCTATTTCATACGCTGCATTTACGTCCTTACCGCGGACGTAAATATAAATATCCACCGCGTTATGAGGAGATTTGCCTCCGGCGGGCATGACGTACCCGTCGAAAAGATAAAAGCAAGGTACACCCGCGCATTATCGCTTATACCTGAGCTGCTGGAGGTATGCGACATCTGCCATATCTATGACAACACCGATATGCCGTTCAGAATATTTAAAAAGCGTAAAAACGAATATTTCTACTGGGAAAACGACTTCTGGAAAAAATCGGATATAGAAAAACTGGTCGGCTGCGAGCTTTGATATGGCGGCTTTAAAAGATAAGAAAGGGGCTCATGACCCCTTAAATTAAAAAAAGAACAAAAGAGGGATAAGAAATGAAAAACAATCCGACAGGTATTTCGGGATTTTACCGCTGCGACGAAAACAACCATCACACCATCAGGACCGCGGTCGAGCTAACCGAGAGCATAGACCCCGCTGCTTTGCGCAAGGCGGTGGACATAGCGATAAAGCGTTACGATTATTATTCTGTAAAATTCGTACTTCAAAAGGGAGAGCTTTTACATTCGGTATTACATAACGACCGACAGGTGGTCATAACCGAGGGCGTAAAGCCGCCGCTCCTGCTTTCCGAGGAGTCGAACGAACACGCGCTCTCCGTAAATTATGACGGCAACACGGTGTACTTTGACATAGTACATTCCATCACCGACGAAACGGGGATAATGGAATTTATCAAAACCACGCTGTACTACTATATAACCGAAAAATACGGAAAGGAATTTCCCACGGGCTCTATCCGCACGGCGGATATGCCGGTGACCGAAGGCGAGCGGAGAGATCCGTTTCTTGACGTTTCCCTGCCGGATACATCGGATACGAATATCGCACAGCACTCAGCGGGCGCTGCCGTTCCCGCTTTGGAGTGGGGAAAGATAATACCCTACTCCGGCGAAAAAACGGTATACAAAATGAGCTTTGACGAGGACGCGTTCATGGAGTATGTCAAAGCCAACGGCGCAACTCCCTCGATAATGGTATCGGGGCTGCTGGCGCAGACGGTATTCGGGCTTAGCAAGGAGCAGGACGGTCCGTTTAGGACGGTGCTGATGAAAAACTATCGCAAGGCGGTAAACGCTCCGCTTGCACACAACAACGTGCTGGGAAACATCATACTGAACTACACGGAGCAAATGCGGGAGCTTACCCTGCCGCAGCTTTGCGCGCAGACGCGGCAGATGATGGACTATCAGTCCACCGATGAGTATATGCGGGGCGCGATACAAAACCGTTTGTTAAAGGAACGCCGCATACTTGCGTCGGGTGACCTTAACACGATACGGCAATCGTTTATACAATCGTCAAATATGAACAGAAAATTTGTCAACGCTACCGTAAGCTATGTAAGGATACAGGAGCTGGGCGCGTTGGAGCCTTATATAAAATCGGTGTACACTTACGTCGATCCGGCGGCAAGCAACGTCATCGTGGAGGTAAACGCCGTCAACGGTAAATTCTGTGTGACCGTGCTGCAAAATTTCGCGTCGAGCGCACTTGCGGACGGATTTGCCGCGCTGCTCGAACAGGCAGGGATAAAGTTCGAAAAAAGCGGAGAGCCTTTGATCTCCCCGAAATTTAAAATAAGCTGACCGCTTTAAGCGAAAGGAAAAAGCCATGAAAGACGATGTTTTAAAGCAAAGCGAAGCCGAAGAGCTTACCGACGAGGAGCTTGAAAAGGCGTCGGGCGGCAGGTGCATTTGGACGTATCACTGAGCATTGCTTTACAAACGGTAAAACCCTCGAAAGGAGTAAACATATGAACAAGGAAGAGTTTTTAGCCAAGCTGAAAGATGTAAAGTCCGTCGATGACATTCTCGCTGTTGCGAAAGAAAGCGGCGTGGAGATAACTCCCGAAAAGGCAAAGGAGCTTTTCGAGCAGATAAACGGCGGCGAGTTGTCTGACGACGCGCTTGAAAACGTTGCGGGCAGATACTGGCTCGGAGGCGGAGGCGGCGACCGTATCGGACCGTTTCGTCCTCTCGTTTGAGATTTTACAAGGGAGGATAGAAATGACTAAAGAGGAGCTTCGGGAAAAGCTCATGAACGCGAACTCATTGGAGGAGATGATCGCTTTTGCAAAGGAAAACGGCGTCGAGCTTTCCGAGGAGAAAGCTAAAGAGCTGTACGATATGCTGCACACCGAGGGAGAGCTTTCCGACGACGCGTTGGAGGGCGTTGCGGGAGGATACAGCTGTCTTGATTTCTGGAAAGATATAGCAAAGGGCGTTCAAAAGGTGGGCGACTTTTTCACCAAAACGGTGCCCGAAGCGTTCCGTGACGCCACGCAAGGCGTAGACTGTCCCTACTGTCATTCACGCAATACTGCGTATAGTGCCAATACCGGCAAACGTTACTGCGGCAGCTGCAAAATGTCTTGGACGGAGTAACTCAAGGCAAAGCATAGATGCGGACATTTGCCCGCGTTTATCGCATATAAGGGAACGCTCACAAATACGCCGAAAATAAGTTTGAGCGCCCGAATAAATTACAAAAAGGAGATAAAAACATGAGTCTGAAACACAGGATAATTTCGGTCGTGACCTGCGCGGCAATGGCGCTTACGCTGCTGCCGGTACAGGCATTTGCCGAAGAAGAGGCTGTAACGGTCACCATCTTTACCACCAACGACATTCACGGTACGGTAGACGGTGAAGGAGCAGTCGGGATAGTGCAGGCGGCAGCAATGAAAGCCTCCACTCCCAACGCGCTGCTTGCGGACGCAGGCGACGCGACACAGGGCGCGTCTTTCGCTACCATATCGCAGGGCGAAGATGTTATACGCATGATGAACGAGGCGGGCTATGACGTTATGGCTGCGGGAAACCATGAGTTCGATTACGGCACCGAGCAGCTGCTCGCCAACGCGGATACCGCGGAATTTCCGATACTGAGCGCGAACGTAACGCTTAACGGCGAGCCTTTGCTCCCCGCTACCGCCGTTGTGGAAAAAGCGGGAAAAACCATCGGATTTATCGGACTTACCACGGTAAGCACCCTTACCACCGCAAATCCCGAAAAGCTGGCGGGAGTCAGCTTTACCGACGAGGCTGCCGCCGCCAAGGAGCAGATAGAGGCTTTAAAGGATGAGACGGACGCTATCGTCATCATAAGCCATCTCGGTAATAATGAGGCTGCCGTTAAATGCACCAGCAAGGATCTTTTGGACGCGCTGTCTGACAGCGAGCTGTCCGAGGTCGACGCGGTCATCGACGGACACAGCCATACGGTAGAAAATGAGTCGTATGTGCGCGGCGACGTTTCCGTGCCGATAGTACAGACGGGAGTTAATTCCACCGCTATCGGAAAGCTGGAGATAACCTTTGACGGCGAAGCTGTCAGCGCAAGCGGCGATGTACTCACCGCGGCTCAGGCAAGCGAATATCAGCTTACCGACGACGGCAAGGCGACCGCCGAAAAGGTGCAGAAAGCGCTGGACGATATAAAAGCGGAGCAGGAAGAAATACTCGGCGAGACGCTGTGCTACAATGAAACACCTCTTTGGGGCGGTAACATTTATTATGACTATTCCGAGCCGCGTATAGTTGAAACTAGCTACGGCGATTTTGTCACCGACGCTTTTGCGGAGTACGCGAAAAAATTCGCCGAGCAGAACGAGCTTTCCCTGCCGGTCATTGCGGTTGAAAACGGCGGCGGAATTTCGGCTTCGCTCCCTTATGGCAGAGTAACACGCGGCGACGTGTTGAACGCTTTCAACCACGGCAACATGGTGGAGGTATACACGGTAACTCCCGCGCAGCTCAAAGCGGCGTTGGAGACAGGTCTTACCATGACAGGTCAGGACGAAACGGGATTGATCAAAAGAGAGCGCGTCAGCGGCAGCTTTATGCAGGTAAGCGGATTCAGCTACACTTACGATCCCTCCGCCGAGGCGGGAAGCAAAGTGGTAGAGATAACGACGGATGACGGCAAAACGCTTGACCTTTCCGACACTTCCACCAAGCTGCTGCTTGCCACCAACGGCTATGTCGGCGGCACCTTTGCAAAACTCGGCTCACAAAAGCTGGGTGAGCTCGGCGGCGAGGATCAGCTCATAACCGACTATATAAACCTTCTGACCGAGGATTCTGTAACGCTGAACTACAATTCCGGCGGCGAACGCATAAAGATATACAATGACAAATCGCCCGAAACCTATACCGTAAAGATACCCGTGCTGGCGTCCGACGGCAAGACTCCGCAGCCCAATGTAAAGGTAAACCTCAGCATTGACGGCGGCGAAACGCAGCCGTTAGTCACCGACGAGGACGGCAATATCACGGTAACAGTATCACGCGGCGCGCATACCTTTTTCCTTAATGAATCCGCAGACGGTACGCCGGTATATACCAACAACTATTCCGGCTCCGGTACGGTTACTACCAAGCCCTGGAACTACAGCCTTTCCTTTACCGCCGAGGATCTTCCTACCTACGATCCCGAAATCGAGGATTATATCGACGACGCGATAGCTTATCTTAAAGAAAAGGCGGAGGAAAGCAAGGAGACCGTAAAAGGTTTTGAATACCTCGACGACGATAGGAAAGAAAGCTATCTGAACAGTCTGGACAACTTTATTGTTTCTGCGGAAAAATTGCTCAAAAGTTTGAGTACCGCCGAGGACGTCGATGAATATAAGAAAGACTACGAAGGCAGGATCAAAATAGGCGAAGTGTCGCTCCGACAGGAAGATAGCAGAAAGTATTACCATGAAACGATAGACGCGCTGAAATACACACCCGACGAAGTCAAGACAGAGGCTAAGGCGGGAGTGACTAAAGCCGCTACTGAAAGTCTTGCGCATATACTGGCAGGCGTGTTAGTGGGAATGGACGCAGATGAAATTCTCGAAGACATAGATGTCTACGAAGACAAGATGTACGTCGAGGCAAGCAAGGCTTATTCCTACGACCAGCACGAGTGGGATAACAAATATCTCGGCGGCTACAAATACATCACCGACGAGGAAGCCGCAGAATATTTGAGGCTTTCCGATGAAGCGTATAACGCCATTTTTGAGGTATTGCAAAACTACACCGACGTTGACGCCGCTCAAGAGGCGATATCTAAATATATCAGCAAATCACGCGAAATAACGCGGGCATTTTGCGAGGACGAAAACCTCACGCTGCTGCTTGAGATAATTCCCGATACTTTCGACAAGATAATCAAGGATTATTCCGACAAGCTGTCCAATGTCAGCGAGGATGAGTTAGCCAAAACGCGCGACATACTGCTCCAAGCTCTTCAAAAAGACGCGGACGGTGTATCCGAAGAGGTGGATAAGGAAACGATAGATGACGATGCGCTCGACGAATATATCTACGACGGCGTAAACAAGTTCCTGTATGCTGTGACAGGGCTGTTTACCGGCAATTCGGATAACGGTCTTAATGCCGCAGCCGCCGACTTTAAAGCAAAGCTGAGCGATATGGAAAAAGAGTCCGGCGCAGATCTGAGCAAGTACGTTGAAGAGATAGACGAGGTGCTTAAAAACTCGCTGGATTCCCTCAAATCGGTATATGCGGATGAGATGGAGGCAACCGACGAATGGTATTCGCTGCTTTTAAGCGACGATTATTTCGGCGTGGACTATATCGACTATGATGAACTGGCGGCAATATACGATAAGCTGAACGCTTCTCTTACCCCGGGCATACAGCAAATGCAGGAGATAGTTGACAAGGCGGCTGCTGAGATCGCCGGCAAGCAAGAAGACAGCAAACCCGAAAACAGCAAGCCCGAAAACAGCAAGCCCGAAAACAGCAAGCCCGACAGCACTCCTGACGAAAACCCCGACACGGGTCGTCCTATCGGCGGTGCCGTGCTTATCACCCTGATACTTTCAGGCTGTGCCGCTGCGGCAATGCCGCTGAGCAGAAAGCTCAAGCGCGACGGCAAAAACTAAAAAACGCCAAAGCGTTTAATAATTAAAATACCGCCCGACGGACACTCCGTCGGGCGGTTGTTTTGAGTTTCGTAAGTTTACTTTACGGAAAAGATGTAGCTTGTCACCGAAGTGTACTTCTCCCCTGCCTTATAAACGCAGGAGGGCTTGAAATCGGGCTTGTTCGGCGTATCGGGGCAAAACTGGCTTTCAAGGCAAAGTCCCGCGTTCTTAAACAGCTTAGTGCCTTTCTTGCCGGGTTCTTCGGTTATGCCGCCGCCGATATAAAACTGTATCGCGGGCATATCGGTGTAGACCGTCATGAGCCTGCCGCTTACGGGATCGTATATCTCCGCCGCCTTTCTGGTGCCGAAAGAAGTGCCGAGTACATAGTTGTGGTCATATCCGCCGGGAAGCGCGCCGCTGTCTATATCCTCGCCTATCCGTTTTTCTTCGGTGAAATCAAAAGGCGTTCCCTTTACGTCGGCGATCTCGCCGGTAGGGATAAGCAATTCGTCAACGGGAGTGTACTGCTCCGCGAATATCCTCGCGGTATGTTTCAGTATATCGCCCTTGCCCGCAAGGTTGAAATAGGAATGGTTGGTAAAGTTCATAACGGTGTCTTTGTCGCTTACCGCGTTGTAAGCTATCTCCAGCGCGTTTCCTTTGAGCGTGTAGGTCACGTCGAGCTGCACCGTGCCGGGATAGTTTTCCTCACCGTCGGGGCTGGTGTAAGAAAAAGTAACGGACGGCTCTTCCCCGTCTTTTATTTCCTTTATCTCCCACACCTTTTTATCAAAGCCGATATTGCCCCCGTGCAGGTGATTTACTCCGTTGTCGTTTGCGGCTACCTTTATCTCTTTTCCGCCGAGAGTGAATTTCGCTCCGCCGATACGGTTCGCATATCTGCCGATGAGAGCGCCCTGACAGCTTTTGCCGTTTACATATCCGTCAAGGTCGTCGTATCCCAACAAAACGTCGGTCTTGCTGCCGTATTTGTCGGGGACTGTAAGGCTGACCGCCGCGCCGCCGTAATTTGTGAATGACGCTGTGAGCTTTCCGTTGTCCAGCGTGATAAGGAAACAGTCCTTTCCGTCGTGACTGCCCCAAGCATTTTTTGCCGTACCCATAATAATTACCTCTTTTTCCTTTTTTACGATAAATAAACAGCATAAGCCGACCTGCAAACGCTGTCTTTCCTTGGATATAATTATACCAAAACCGCCGCGTACTTGTCAAGAGTTTTCGCGCCTCGGACACGGTACGGAAATAGTGATTGACTTTTCGGCGATATAATGTTATCATAGCTGTAAGAGGTCGTTTTTTGCCGCATGGCAGACCGTTCGGCTCAGAATATGCTTTGGAACGAAAAGAGGATATATATGTCCGGCAACAAAAAACAGCATAAAATGCTTTTTAAAACCTTGATAGTTACTTTTACCGTGATATTTACGCTTTATGTGACCGTATCCGCCGTCACCGTCGGATATTTTATCAAAGTGTTTTTCGATCGCGGAGAGCTACCCGAATACTCGATATATCCCCTGTACTCGGATATATCCGGCGAATACTCGCGAACTCCCGTCAGCTTTCGTTCCGGCGGCAACACGCTGCGCGGCTGCATATACGGCGGCGAGAATGATAAAGGTCTGGTCGTATTGTCCCACGGACTGGGCGGCGGCGCGGAGGAATATATAAGCATAATAAAATATTTCGTTGACCGCGGGTGGCGCGTGATGGCTTACGACAACACCGGCAGCTGCTCCAGTGACGGCAAAGGCACGGTCGGGCTTGTGCAGTCCGCTATTGACCTTGACGCCGCGCTTACCTATGCCGAAAATTCCTCGGTTCTTTCCTCCCTGCCCAAGGTGCTTATCGGTCACAGTTGGGGAGGATATGCGGTCGCGGCGGTGTTGGGGACCGACCACGATGTAAAATCCGCCGTCAGCTTTTCCGGCTACAACGAGCCTGCCGAAATGCTGGGAGAATTTGCCGGCCGCCTGATGAGCACACCGCTTGCGATGTTGGAAACGCCGTTTTTACAAATATACAATACCGCGGCTTTCGGAGATAAGGCGGGGCTTTCCGCCGTCGACGGCATAAATTCCTCGCAGATACCGATAATGGTGATACACGGAGAAAACGACGCTACGGTATCTCCCACGGGCGCGGGCATAATCGCACATAAGGATTCGGTGACAAACCCCGACGCTCAGTTTATCACGGTAAAGAACAGAGGTCACAACGACGTTTTCTTCTCCGACAGAGCGGTAAAATACGCCGAAAGCCTCGGCGAAGAATACCTCGCGCTTTGCGAGCGATACGGCACGGAGCCGACGGACGAGGCAAAGGAAGAATTTTATTCGCAGATAGACAAAAACCTTTCCGGCGAGCTGGATAAGGCTATGTTTGAGAGTATAAACGAATTTTTTGAAAATTCGATAAAATAAAAAGGCAAAATAAAAACGCCGTGAATATTTCCACGACGCGAAATGGAGCGGATTACGAGGCTCGAACTCGCTACCTCCACCTTGGCAAGGTGGCGCTCTACCGGATGAGCTAAATCCGCATATGGTGCCTCCGGTCGGAATCGAACCAACGACACGAGGATTTTCAGTCCTCTGCTCTACCGACTGAGCTACAGAGGCAGAAAACAAAAAAATGGCGACCTGGATGGGACTCGAACCCACGACCTCCGCCGTGACAGGGCGGCGTTCTAACCAACTGAACTACCAGGCCAAATGGTGGAAGTTATAGGGCTCGAACCTATGACCCTCTGCTTGTAGGGCAGATGCTCTCCCAGCTGAGCTAAACTTCCGTTTTATCATTTTCGGACTTCACATTACCAACTTCTTTTGTCCGACCTGACAGTAATATATTTTACACGAATTAAACTGATTTGTCAACTGTTTTTTACTCTTTTTTTATCTTTTGTAAAATATGCTGCAAAAAATCAACAAATTTTCGTGAAATTGTGTATAATATCCAATTGAATAGGACTGAATAAACGTTTGAAATCGGTTCACAATATATAGGGATAGTTTAACACAATGGCTGTCCGATATGCAAAAGCAAGGCGTTTTTAACGCCACGGAAGGAAGGTAAATGGCTATGATGGATAAGATTGCACTTTTTATTCTGCTTATAGGCGGTATAAACTGGGGTCTTGTCGGACTGTTCCAGTTTGATCTTATCGCGTGGGCATTCGGCGGAAGCGAAACTGTGATAAGCAGGATACTTTATATAATAGTTGCGCTTTCGGCGATTTGGTGCATTTCGCTGTTTTTCAAGCGCAATGAACTTGTGGAAACATCAAAAGAGGGTCACGAGATAAAAGATTAACAAAAAGGGCTGCCGCTTGGCAGCCCAAATTTTATGCGTTCATTCCTTGTAATTGTCATAGACTTATTATTTTGTCGAAAATGTCGGGGGAGAGGTCGTCTGCAAGAATATCGGAATATTTGATCATTTCTTTCGGTATCTGACTGCTGAGCGGCTCGTTTACCCCTACGGTGATCATTCCGACGGACTTTGCGGCTTTAAGCGACGCGGCGACGTCGTCGAAAAATACACATTCTTCCGGCTTTACGTCAAGCAGCCGGGCGGTATGAAGATATATCGCGCTGTCGCTTTTTTCATATATGCCTTTTTCCGCGCTGACTATGGTGGAAAATTTCTCGGAAAGCCCGTTGTTTTCCATTGCAACGGTGTAAAGCTCTTTCAGCAGCGAGGTGCAGACCGCGGTTTTAAGCCCCAGCGCAAGCGCTCTGTCCACGGTTTGGGCGGCGTTTCTTTTTAATTTGACGCCGCTGCGGTATTCCTCGCGGGCAAGCTCTATCCATTCGTTCATCACCTGTTCCGGCGTTTCCGAAAGGCCGAACAATTCTATCGTATATATCGCAAGCGCATGAAATGACCGTTTGCTGCATTCCACCCCGTAAAAATCCGGCGCAGTAAGTCCTCTTTTTTCCAAAAACAGCTCGTCCACCTTGGCCCAGACGTACATGGAATCCAACAGTGTTCCGTCCAGGTCGAATATCGCGGCTTTTATACTGCTCATGCTCAGTTCCCTCACAAAAATGTATTGATATGTTTAGATTTTAGCATATTTTTTCGATAAGGTCAATATCACGGCCGCAATATCTGCCAGAATTTTCCGAATATATGCGGAATGCCGTTGACATTGATACGAAATTATGTTATAATAATAGTACATTTTTTAATAGCCGCAGCTGCGGCTGAAAGAGAGGCACACATGGGATTATTCAATATCCTGTTCGGTCAGAAAGGACCCGCGTCGGAGGTTTTATCGCCTCAGACTATTTTCTCGGAGATATCACGGATAATTTCCGGAGGAGATGAAATAGTCGCAGGTAAGATGTCGGATTGTCTGTCCGACATTAAAAAATACTATAGTGACAACATTATCAGATACCATGAACGCGGATTTGACGACAATGACGATAACGATACGCTTTACTGGATAGGCATGGTGGATATACTGGAAAGCTGCGGCTATGTGTGCGAGGAAGATTATAAAGAGAAAAAGAGCGATTTTCTCCATTCCTTCGGCGAGCTTAAAGAGGTAAAGGGCAATTCGCTGTTTTTTGATGAGAATAACTTAAAGGAGAAAGATTCCGTGCCGGATTGGTGCAGAGAGCTTGACAAAGAGTGGAAAGAAAAGGGTTGGTGCACCGCAGCGCTGGATATCGACAGCGACAGCTATCTGATATTCCCGTGCCGGCTGAGCGATTTTGATACTTTGGTGGATTACGCGATGCGCGTCGGTCACAGTATAGACAGAGCGGTAAACGTATAAGCGAAAGGAAAAACATGAAAAAGATAATAACCATTTCAAGGCAATACGCGTCCGGCGGCAGCGCTATAGGAAAAAAGGTGTCAAAGCTGCTGGATATACCTTATTATGACAAGACTATAATCGACGTGACCGCCAAGGAAAGCGGATTTGACCCTAAATACATAGAAAAGGTGGAGCAGACCACTACCACCAGCTTTTTGTATAATCTTGCTATGAGCGGGCTGTACGCTCAACCGCTTACCGATCAGCTTTTCGCTGCGGAAAGTCGTGTGATAAAGGCGCTTGCCGACAAAGGTCCCTGTGTTATCGTCGGAAGATGCGCCGACTTTATCCTGCGCGACGATTACGACTGCTTCAACGTGTTTGTTCATTCCACCGATAAGTTTCGTATCGACAGAATAGTGGAGCATGACGGCCTTACTCCCGAAGAAGCGCTGGACGTTATCCGGCAAAAGGACAAAGGCCGCCGCAGACATTATAAATATTATACCGAGCGCAACTGGGGCGATTCGCAGATATACGACCTGTGCGTCAATACAGCGTCCTGCGGACTGGAAACGTCCGCCGAAATGATCGCGGCGCTTGCCTCAAAATAAATTATCAAACTGCAAGCCGCAGTATCCGCTGCGGCTTTATTTTTATGAAAAATCAGAAATAAGGATGGATAAAATGGATACGGTAAAAAATTTTCTCGGTCATTTACATACGATAAACGCTCACAAGGCGGAGGTCATGCGGCTATGCTTTCGGGTGGGACTTTACCGTCAGGGACTCTTGCACGATCTGTCAAAATACACTCCGGGCGAATTTTTGAGCGGGGTGAAATATTACGACGGCAGCAAAAGTCCTAACAGCGTCGAGCGTAATCTTACCGGAAAAAGCGAGGCGTGGCTGCACCATAAGGGGAGAAATCGCCACCACTTTGAGTACTGGACAGATTACGGCGTAAAGTCCGGCGCGCCTATGGAGGGTATAAAAATGCCGGTGCGTTATGTCGTGGAGATGTTTTGCGATCGCGTCGCCGCAAGCAAGACGTATAATCCGGATACTTATGACTGTTCCTATCCTTTCAAATATTTTATGAAAAACCGCAGTCATTACATGATGCACCCCGATACCGAAAGGCTGCTGGGCAAGCTGTTGCTTATGCTTATGCTTTACGGGGAAGACGATACTCTGAGGTATATCCGAAACAGAGTGATGAAAAACTGTGACAAATATTGATTTTTCTGCATAAATAAGGTAATAAAGGGTAATAGTAGTATATAAGCAATTGTGCATTATGTCCCTTGAATGGCAGGCTTGGGGATTTCATTTGTCTAAAATTACCTGTTGACAAACCGGGTAAATAGTGCTATAATAGACAAGCACGCTCGGAGAGGGGGCAGGAAACCGCCGGATAAAAGCGGAGGGAAGCCTGCTTAGAGGCAAGCATTTTTGGGGCTTTGAAAAAAATTTTGAAAAAGATGAAAAAAGTGCTTGACAAAATCCGATAAGT
>CANQIB010000015.1 GCA_947623915.1 uncultured Ruminiclostridium sp. | reverse complement strand
GCAACAGCACCGCATACTATATCGTAGCCCACGTCGCTTGCTTCTTTTGCAATCGGCAAGCCTTTCATCACTTTAAGTGGATTATCGTATAGCCCGATCTTGTCGTACACAAAATATTCTTTTTTGCTCATGTCATCCTCGCTTTCTTTTTCATTGTCTGCTATAATCGGACTTCAAGTCCGATGAATTATCAGGAAGCTCCGGGAGTTGCACCCGGATAACAGCTGCCGCTTCCATATATGGGCGGAAAGACCGCCCGTATCTTGAAAAGAAAACTATCGCGCTCGTTGAAATATCGGCGCTTCGCCCTCGTCTGTGCCCTCGGCTTCTTCTTTAATAGCTTTTTCCCATGTGTTGATTGCGTCCTCTGCTATCTCGTCAGCTTCGTAAGCAAACTCCGCCAATTCTTCGTCACGCGCATATTCGTATAATGCTTTGTGTGCGTTTGTGTTTGTTTTGATCCATTCGATTTTTGCTTGCTCGCACTCGTCTTTATCTTCGCTTTCGTCATTTTCTTCAAGCTCCTTAAACTCATCGGACTGTAGCCATTCATTATATTTGGAGCGCTCATAATCGTTAAGCCATGATTCAAGGTTTCCCAGATAATTATCGTCATAGATGACGGGATCATACAGTTCTGGATTTCCGCCGCAGTTGTAAATCCCGAAATCCTTGCCGAAATATACGGACATTGGCATTTCACTTAAGCTAAGTTCTTCGTTTGTATATGGTCTGCCTGTGTCAAAATCAATGTAGACGGAAAAATAGTTAGGGCTTTCCCAGCTTGCCCGAAAAGCCCGTTCGATAGCTTCAAATATTTCTTTTTTCAGCTTTTCACGGACAGTTTGTCGGTCTGTCGCTGCTTCCTGCTCGGCTAACTCCTGTACCTCATAGTAGTCTGGGTCGTCCTCTTCGTTTATATCAAACAGAGCAGGCTTGTCGTCTGACCTTTCTTCCTCTTCGGAAAATGTGCTATGTTCAGAAAATCGCTCATCAGTTCGCGTCAGCGCTTCTACAAAGTCCGTGAGCCAATTTTCCGAAACATTCCCGGAGAGAATATTAGCCATGTTTTCCATTATATCGTCAATATCGCAGTTGATGAATAAGTCCGCCTTTTCCAGTCCGTCAAGGTTATTTTCGACTATTTGAGAAAGGTTTACTGTCGCAATCGTTCGATTGTCTTTGATTTCTGTGCTGACGACTTCTAGCTTTTTAGCCAGTTGATACATCGCTGTATCCCATTCATCGTTGCCTTTATCGTCGATTACGCCGCCGTAAAAATAACATTCAAGGTCGTAATTTTCATCCCACACCGTTATTTCTTCGCCGGGGTTTTCTTCCAGTAGTTCATAAAGTTTCATATTCTTTTTCCTTTCACTTTTCATTGCCGAGTATTAAAGCTATGCTGAATCCAAGCAGCAGCAAGGCAACAAGAATAATATCTATACAATCGGAGAGTTTGTTCCAAACCGATGCGTATTTTTTCATGAAGATCGACCTCTTTTTTCTTCTTTCCGGCATTGAATTATGCTCACAGCTTCCTGTTGATACTTGGTGTTGAGGCATATTATGTAATCTGCGTCGAGTTTTCTGTACGAGAACGGTATGTTTGCGTCCTCAAGTGCTTTTATGTCACCGTCGTCTTGTGCGACTATGTAATAAGGTTTTGACTTCTTAGTCGTCATTTTGATTTTCTCCTTTTAAAAAATATTCCAGTATTTTGCTGTTTGACAGGCAAAATACAATGAAATTTTGTATCTTTTCCTGCGGGATGCCCGATGAGATTATGTACTGCTTTGCCAGTCGTATATCCAGATATTTCTTTTCAGGTTTCTTCCTCGCCGGTATCAAATTTTCTTCCCGCGCCCGATGAGCAAGTTTAGAAGCCAAAGATTCGCTGATTTTTCTTTTCGGATCATCCTGCAAATATTTGACCATTCCCTCTTGCGCTTCTTTAGGAAGATTTGCCAAAATTGCCCCGGCGTTAATATTCACTCGTCCGCTGTCTATCTCGTCCAGCAGTTCGGGAACGACTATCTTATTAAGCGTTAAATATCTGGAGATCGTTTTCGTAGTTTCGCTGTACTGCTCAGACATCTCCGTTATCGGCGCTTTTCTGCCGATTTTTTTGAGTGCGGATTTTTGCATTGCATAAGCCTTTGCTCTTTCCGAGGGTTTGAGCTTTTCCCGCTGGCAAAGGTTGGTGTCGGTCACAACAAGCTGCGCCTGCTCCTCGCTCAGATTTTCGAGGATTATACTTTTTACTCTCTCAAGTCCCGCACGGCGGCAGCCCTCAACTCTGTTGTGTCCGGCAAGAATCTCGTACTTGCCGCCATCTAACGGCTGTACAAGTATCGGCTGAAGCAAGCCGTTCACGCGTATGCTTTCGACCAGCTCGTTCATTTTGTCCTCACTGTACATTGAAAACGGCTGATTGCCGCCATTGTATTTCAGCAAGCTGTCTATGTCCAGCTCTTTCACTTCGCCGGCATTAACATTGCCGAGGAACGCCGAAAGAGAAAACTTTGAGGGGTTTTGAGCCGTTGCAGTTCCAAATGCCATATCAGTTTTCACCCACTCTCGTCAAAACTTCATGTGCAAGCTCTATGTACTTTTCGCCGAGCTTTCCGCCGCGCATATTTACCATGCTCTGCTTAGTCCGAACGCTGTCCGTCGCTTCGGTATATTTGCCGATGCGAGTTTTGAACAGTTCATCTTTGTACTTCACGTCGAGCCGTTCCATCACGTCGCGTGTAGTTATCGTGCGTTCCGCCATTGTCGGCAAAATTCCGACAAGCTCCAGCGCCGGATTGATATATGATTTCACTTGCCCGAACGTATCCTCAAACTGACTGATGCCGTCCAGCGCAAAATCCTGCGTCTGCACGGGTATGATAACGCCGGACGAAGCCGCAAGAGCGTTTATCGTGTATAGGCTCAGCGTCGGCGGACAGTCAATGATTATGATGTCGAACGCTTGAAAAGGTTCTTGAATAAGCAGTCGCCGTAAAACGCTTTCGCGCCCGATCACCGATGCGAGCTTTTCGTTAAGCTCGATAAGGCTTTCGTCTGCCGGTATGTAGGTGATATTTTCTCTTTCATTTGTCTGAAAAGAAAACTCGACAGGCTTTGCGGTCTTTCCGCATACCGCAGAAAGCATATCCGCAATAGTGCTGCCATCTCCGTTCCAGCCGAGATAGCTGCTCAGATTGCCCTGCGGGTCTAGGTCGATGAGAAGAACGCTCTTGCCCATCTTTGCCAGCGCCGCGCCCAGATTAAGTGCGGTAGTAGTCTTTCCCACACCGCCTTTTTGATTTGCGATTGCAAATACCTTTTGTTTCATGTTAGCCTCTTTCTGCCCGCATTTTGCGGGGCTTTAAACGTGTTTGCCTCTTTTATCGGACTTGAAGTCCGATGAATTTTTCGAAAGCTCCGGGAGTTGCACCCGGACGGTTCTACCGCTTCCGTGTATGGGCGGAAAGACCGCCCGTATGTCGAAAAAACATTATTCCGCCATGCAATCGTCAAACATTTCCGCCAGTTCGCGGGCAATTTCAGACCGCGCCGTTTGTGCTGTCGGCAGCAGCGCCGCGTCCGGCGAACGCTCCAACGCTTCTAAAATCTTTGATGTGTTGTAGGCAACGCTGCAACCGCTATCCGAGAGTTCAGCCGCTACGCCCCAGTTCAAGATAGCGACATATCCGCCGTTTATGTATTGCCCGAAGATGCACAGAAAACGCATCCCGTGACTGTTCACATTCTTCTCTTTTGCAAACATTGTTATCTCTCCTTTTCTTAACGCGCCAGCGCGTCGTAATCGTCTAAAGAAAGGTCGTATGGTGTGTTGTTTGATTCGAGCAGTTCCAAAACGGATATCAGCGCGTCCTCTTTGGTAAATCCCTGCTTGTCTTTTCCAGCCTCTTTCATAGCTGCCCATTTTGCATTCGTCAGCGGCTCGATGTCGCTTTTTCTGCTCCTGCAATTACACAGGCGCTCATATACGCCGGTATCAAGTCTGTCTGTCCACATATTAGCCTCTTTTCTCCCCGTGTAGCCGATAGGGCAGCGTTGTTTTCAATTATCCTTTCGGCTTTTCGAGATACACGGTGTAAATTCCGTTTAACGGTTGATAAAGGATTTCGACAACTATAAAATTATCGCAGTTTTGCCATATCATATCGCCTTTTTTGCAAAAATCGGGTATATCCTCTTTTGCAATTCCATATATCCCGCCGTCGTGTGTTCTTTTAAATTCCGCAAATGTCATTTTTTAGCCTCTTTCTGCC
Source organism: uncultured Ruminiclostridium sp. (assembly GCA_947623915.1). Taxonomy (GTDB): domain Bacteria; phylum Bacillota; class Clostridia; order Oscillospirales; family Ruminococcaceae; genus Ruminiclostridium_E. Next base: position 57,123 of record CANQIB010000015.1, on the reverse strand, counting down.
CGCGTTTTGCGGGACTTTAAACGTGTTTGCCTCTTTTCCTTAATTAAGATGCGGACCAAGGGAGCGGAGAGGCTTTAACCGCTCCCTCAAGCGACGCGCAATCGCCGTCCGCAAATCCGGGTGTTATGGTGACAAAATTTCCCGGTGGCTGTGACAGTTGGATTTGAACCAACGAATGACGGAATCAAAATCCGTTGCCTTTCCGCTTGGCTATGTCACAATATATTGATAGCAGCTTTCTCAGCGCAACGTTGCGCTGAGAAAGCTGCTATCTTGTTCTTTGCTTCCCGATGTCAACATACTTGAATCTTTTGTCCGCTTCAAGCAGTTCAAAATCATCGTTCACTCGCCCGCTGGTGAAGTACAGCGTTTCGTATTTCCTCGGTTCTGCCTCACGGTATACCCGAAAGATTATTTTTTTGCACCCGTCGCCACAAGCATACAACTCGCACGTCTTGTTGGAGAGAAAGTATTCCAAGCACTCGCTGCTGGTGTTCTTTCGGTATGCAAATTCTTTTGAAATTCGATGCCAATTCACTTTTGGTACATTCACCGCACCAAAAGCTGCCATGTTCGCCAGCATTAGCTCTGCCATTCGCTTAATACCCAGCGTGTTCTTCGTTTTTCTCACCCTTTCCAAAAAAGATTTTGAAGTGAACCGAGCCGTTTTGCTCGGTTCACTTCATCAGGTGGTGGCACTCAAAATGTAGAAGATTTTGGAGCAATATGCAAGACTTGAAACCTCGCATATTGCAGATAAGAGGCAAGAAACACACAGTTCCTCACCTCAAATTTTAGAGCTTTTTCCTCCTATCAGACCCGGCAGATTCGCGCTTTGGTACGAGCATTGCTTAACACTTGCATTGTTCCCGAAGTAGCTCAACCAACTCGAATGTCGGTATATATACGCGCTCCGAATCGTTTTGATCCGGCGTCCCACGCTTACAAGGTTACTCGCCAAGCAGTTCGCGGGCTGATGCGTCGTTATTACGGGTGCAGTCTTTTCATCACCGTCTGCAAAGGGATTCAATTTGTACGACGTTTTTGTGCGCCGGAAGCCTGCGGCTGCGAATGCCTCCCGGCTTGCGCAGCCGCAGGCTTTTGTATAAATACTGCCTTGTTGTAAACAAATGCAGGATTTACCATTTTTAATGTTTTTTTGTGAAAAAAATAAGCCTAACATTCTGTAGTTCCGCTTCCTGAACGGTTCTACATCTGTTAAGCTAATTATAACAACTTTCAAATTTACGTTATTTGGTATTAAAAGGTTGACTAAAACGGCGATTTATGATACAATAGCTATATACGATGTTTAATTTAACAGGAGCTTATAATGGACGGAAAGCTGATAGTCATTGAGGGCTTGGACGGCTGCGGCAAAAGCACGCAGTTCGAACGCTTAAAAAGAAAATACGGGGACAGGGCGAAGTTCATCAGCTTCCCGAATTACGGCAGTCCGAGCGGAGAGATAATAGAGCGGTATTTGGCGGACGGATTCGGCGAAAGCGACCCGCTCACGGGAGCGTACACGGCGTCCAGCTTTTATTCGATAGACAGATATATAAGCTATAAGACCGATTGGGAAAAAGACTACAAAAGCGGCAGAACGCTTATCGCGGCGCGCTACACCTCCTCCAACGCTATATATCAGATGGCAAAGCTGCCGCGTGAAAACTGGGACGAATTTTTACGGTGGCTTACCGACCAGGAATTTGTGAAATTTGCGATACCCGTTCCCAAGCTGACGGTGTTTTTGGATATGCCTACCGAGATATCTCAGCGTCTGCTCAGCAGCCGTTACAACGGAGATGAGCAGAAAAAAGACATACATGAGAAAAATGTTATCTTCCTTGAAAAATGCCGCGAGGCGGCTATGTACGCCGCTGAAAAGCAGGACTGGCGCATCATACCGTGTTCGCGGGGAGATGAGCCGCTGCCTGTGGAAACGGTCGGCGAAATGCTGGAGGAGATAATAGAAAGCGCGGTGAGTATAGATAAGCAGTAATGACGAGATCCTTAAATTTAAGGAAATAGAATTGTCGGACAAAGAATGGATACAGCCGTTGTTGGAGCTTTCCGACTATCAGGGCTGCGAGTATAATTTCACAAACAATTTTGTCTGGAAAGATATTTTCGATATTACGGTCGCACGTTGGCAGGACTTTTACATATGCAAATACGGCGACGGGTTCGCGTTCCCCGCGGGGCGCGGGGACGTAAAGGGGCTTATCGCGCGGCTGAAAAGGTACTGCCGTGAAAACGGGCTGCCGCTTAAATTTACCAGTATGGATAAAAGCGCAAAGCTGCTGCTGGAAAAGGAATTTCCCGACGAGTTCGAGTTTTCTTTCGACGAGGGAATGTTCGATTACATTTACCGCGCGGAGGCCTTGAGAACGCTGAAGGGCAAAAAGCTCCATTCCAAGCGCAATTACGTCAATAGGTTCAAAGCGTTGGAATACATATTCGAGCGTATCACGCCGGAAAATATCGACGACTGCCGCAAGATGAGCGTTGAATGGTGCCGCAGGAACAACTGCGACGCCTGCCCCGAAAAGAGCGACGAGATGTGCGCCGTCGGAGTGGGGCTGGAGCATTTTTTTGAGCTTGGACTTGAGGGCGGACTTATCAGGGTGAACGGAGAGGTACAGGCGTTTTCTTACGGGGAACGGCAAAATTCCGACACCTTCGTAACGCACGTTGAAAAGGCTTTTACCGACTATGACGGGGCATATCCGATGATAAACTATCTGATAGCCAATGAGCTGTGCGAGGGTTACGAATATATCAACCGCGAGGAAGATATGGGCGAAGAAAATCTGCGTAAGGCGAAACGCTCATACGCTCCCGCGTATATGCTGGAAAAATACAGAGCCGTGTATATCGGCTGCGACGAAAGGAAGTAACAAAAAATGGTATATGTGTTTTTGGCAAACGGGTTTGAGGAAACGGAGGCTATTGCTCCCATAGATATACTTAAAAGAGCGGGAGCGGAGGTAGTCACCGTCGGGGTCGGTTCGGACAGGATAACCGGCTCGCACGGGATAACCGTTATCCCCGACGTGACCGAGCAGGACGTACTGCTTACCGACAAGGTGGATATGATAGTGCTGCCGGGCGGTATGCCGGGCACGCTCAACCTTGAAAAAAGCGCGGCGGTACAGGCTGCCATGAAGTTTTGCGCGGAAAACGGAAAGCTGATAGGCGCGATCTGCGCCGCGCCCTCCATAATAGGGAAAGCGGGGCTGCTCAGCGGAAAAGAGGCTGTCTGCTTTCCCGGCTTTGAGGAGTTTTTGATAGGCGCAAAGCTCAGCGATAAAAAGGTATGCACCGACGGCAATTATATCACCGCGGCAGGCGCGGGCGTAGCGGTGCAGTTCGGGCTCGCGCTGGTAAAAAGTCTTATCGGAGAAGCGAAAGCGGATAAGGTAAGCGCTTCGATGCAATGTATATGACGGCGGCTGAGCAAAAGAAAAATCTGCGCGTCCGGCTCGGACGAATGAGAAAGCAGCTTGCCGCATCCGGCGAGAAAGCAAAAAAGGACGCCGCGGTGTTTGAAAGACTTAAAGCGTATATCCTTATGACCCGTCCCTCGGCGGTGCTGGTTTATATTTCCCTGCCCGCCGAAACGAATACCGAGGACATAATACGGTTTTGCTTTGAAAATCACATTCCGGTCGGAGCGCCGAAATGTGAAAACGGGGAAATAAGGTTTTACAGGATAAATTCGTTTGAGGATACCGAAAAGGGAGCTTTCGGGATATCGGAGCCGAAAGCCTATTGCGGCGAGATAGAGCCGTCGGAGGACGCTTTGTGCATAGTACCGGCTTTATGCTTTGATAAGCAAGGCTGCCGACTGGGTTACGGCGGAGGATATTACGACAGATTTCTCGGAAAATTCGGCGGAACGGACGGCTTGCCCCGACCGCGCACCGTAGGTATATGCTACCGCGAATATATTTTCGACAGCTTGCCTGCCGAAAAGCACGACGTATGTGTTGACGCAGTTTTGACCGATTGATGGGAGGACGTATGGACAACGAAAAAGAAAACGGCTTTTTTGACGACCTTGAGGAACGGACGGAGGAGGTAGAGCTGCCCTCCGTTACGGAGGATACCTATACGGAGAACACCTCGGAATATGCCGACACAGACGGTGTACGGCAGGCTGCTGCACAGGAGGACTACTCCGAGGACGAGATAGCCGAGGAGGATTTCACCGACGGTGAGGCTGCCGAGGACGAAGTCACCGAGGAGGAGTATCAGGATTATCTGCGCCGCAAGCACCAACGCAACAGCAAGATAAAGAAAAAGAACCGTCACAGACGGACCTTTACCCATATTTTCGCGGGCATACTGCTGTCGGTGTTCATAATATCCGTTTCGTCGTTTCTTGCCGTATACATAATAAAGACGGCGTTTGACTTTACGGGTATCGGCAAGACCTATTGCCAGGCTCAGATATATATAGACGACGATTCCACCACCGACGATATAGCCATGCAGCTTGCAAATCAGGGCGTTATCACAATGCCGGAGATATTCAAGATGTATGTTTCCATGTCGGACAAGGGCGACGATTTTATAACAGGCACATTTACCGTGGACAGCACCATGTCTTACAGCACGCTGCTGATGACCATGCAGACCGCGACTATTGCTAATCAGATAGCGAAAATAACGATAATCGAGGGCATGACGGCGGACGAGGTGGCTCAGCTTTTGGAGGATAATCTGGTGTGCCGTGCCGATGATTTCCTTGCGGAGTGCAAAAAGCTGGACAAGACCTACAAGTTCCAAAAGCGTTTGGAGGAGGAAGACAACAAATACTACCAGATGGAGGGGTATTTGTTCCCCAACACCTATGAGTTTTATATCATACCCGAATTGGAGGACGACAACGCGCTGGATACCTCGGAAAACGCCGCCGATGTTGCCAACACCATATACGAGAGCTTTAACGAGAATATGGAGGGCAGATATTACAACCGCATGAGCGCGCTGGGGCTTACGTTAGACGAGACCGTCACGCTGGCGTCTATCGTTCAAAAGGAGGCGGACAGCGCCGAGAATATGAAGAACGTAGCGTCGGTATTCTTCAACAGAATGGCCGCGTCGGATTACTTCCCGAAATTCGAGTCGGACGTTACCGCGCTTTATGTGGAGGAGCATATCAAGAGCCATATGACCGTGAGCGAGCAAAGCAAGCATCAGGCAATGTTCGACGCGTATGACACCTACCAATGCGAGGGCATACCTGTCGGACCGATATGCAATCCCGGTATGGATGCGATAAAAGCGGTGCTTTATCCTAACGAAACTTCGTATTATTATTTCTGTGCCGATCCGGAAACTACCGAGATGTACTTTGCGGAAACCATCGAGCAGCATGAGGAGAATCTCAGGATCTGCGGTCTGGACGACGCGATAGCGGACTGATTTTTACGAATATAGCCAGCGCTCTGCCGTAAAGCGGCAGAGCGCTGTTATAAAACCAAGGAGAAATGATATGTTGGAACTGTTATCTCCCGCGGGAGACCCCGAATGTCTTGAAGCCGCGATAAACTACGGCTGCGACGCGGTATATCTCGGCGGGACGGGATACGGTATGCGCGCGTCGGCCGCCAAATTCGACTTCGATACTTTGAAAAAAGCGACGGAGCTTGCTCACGCGCACGGAGCAAGAGTGTATCTTACCTGCAATACCGTCCCCTCGAACGATGAGATAGAGGCGCTGCCGGAATATATAAAAAACGCCGCCGCCTGCGGGATAGACGCGGCTATAGTAAGCGATATAGGCGCGGCGGCGGTGATAAAAAACACCGTGCCGGAGCTTAATATACATATCTCCACACAGTCCGGCGTGGTAAATCATGTAACGGCAAACGAGCTGTATAAAATGGGCGCGAAACGCGTTGTGCTTGCCCGCGAGGTGGATATAGACAATATCCGCAGGATACGCGATAAGATACCGAACGATATGGAGATAGAGGTGTTCGTGCATGGCGCGATGTGCGTTTCCTTTTCGGGCAGATGTCTGCTCTCCTCGTTTATGACCGGCAGAAACGCCAACAGGGGAGAATGTGCGCAGCCGTGCAGATGGAAGTACAGCCTTATGGAGGAAAAACGCCCCGGACAGTTTTTCCCGATAGAGGAGGACGGGCGGGGCAGTTATATACTGAACGCCATGGACCTTTCGATGATACGTCATCTGGACAAGCTGAAAGAGGCGGGAGTGACGAGCTTTAAAATAGAAGGGAGAGCAAAATCCTCCTACTATGTCGCGGTGATAACCAACGCTTACCGTGCCGCTCTCGACGCGCTGAAAAACGGCGAGCCTTTGCCGGAATGGGCGGCAGAGGAGGTCGAAAAGGTGAGCCATCGTCCGTATTGCACGGGATTTTACTTCAACAAGGAAGATGCGCGGCAGTATTACGAAAGCAGCGGATACGAGAGGACTTACGATTTTGTGGGAGTCGTGGACAAATGCGAAAACGGAACGGTTTACATCACCCAGCGCAATCACTTTACCGTATCGGATAAGCTGGAGGTGCTTTCTCCCGGCAAAAAGCCGGTTTCGCTCTCGGTGGGATATCTGGTAAATCCTGCGGGCGAGCAAATAACCGTAGCAAACAAAGCGACGGAAAAGCTCAGCTTTCGCTGCGACGCCGTTTTCCCGAAAGGCGCGATACTCAGACGACCGTGTATAAACAGATGAACTTAAATAACACGTTTGCCTAAAACAATCGGGAATAAAAGTTATATAATATACATACGATAAAACCAAGTCATTTGAGGTGGTAAATTTCGTAGCGACCACACGCCGATGGTACGACAGGAGAGATCCGAGAGATGCAGGAGAGTGCTACGCCTGCCAAATGACCAAAATATCGCAGAAACCGCTTTGAGTTATCAAGGCGGTTTCGTTTGTTAAAGACTGTGTAAATTCCAAGCGTTCGGCATTAGATAACACCTTTGCATACAGCCCACCTCTCCCGACCTAAAGTCGGAAGAGGCGGGCTGTTCCGAAGGGACAAAACGACCCGTCCCGCAGATTTCTGCGGGACGGGTCGTTGTCGTCGCACTTGCCGAATTGGAGCGGCTGATGGGAGTCGAACCCACCTGTCGAGCTTGGGAAGCTCGCGTTCTACCGATGAACTACAGCCGCAATCAATGGTTTCCCCCGCTGTATTGCAAGCGGGGGAAACCTTGGCTGGGGTGGAAGGATTTGAACCCTCGAAATAACGGAGTCAGAGTCCGCTGCCTTACCGCTTGGCGACACCCCAATATCCGGCGGAATACTTTTCCGCCGTGCGACTTATTTATTTTACCACAATAAAAACCGTTTGTCAAGCAATTTTTAAAATAAAGGCAAATTTTTTTGATAAACGGCAAACCGCCGTCGGAACGAAAACGCCGCAGAGATTTTGATATTTACGGTAAATCCGCGTCTGTCCGTCGGGTCGCTTTCATATCTCGCTGAGCGCTTTCCTTACGTCCAGCACCGAGGCGGGCGAGATACTGAAAGTTCTGACGCCAAGCTCTACCAGCTTTGGGAGCAGCTTCAAATCTGCGGCGGCCTCTCCGCAGATACCGACCGGCTTTCCTGCGGCGGCAACGGTGTCCAAAGTATGCTTTATGGCGCGCAGCACCGCGGGCTGCGAGGTATCGCAAAGCTCACGCACCTCTTTTTCCTGACGGTTTGCCGCCATTATCAGGTGGGTAAGGTCGTTTGTGCCTATGCTGACAAAATCCGCCTCTTTGGCGATGAGGTCGGCGGTTATGCAGGCTGCCGGAGTTTCCGCCATAGCCCCGACAGGCAGTCTTTTGTTGTATTTTATTTTGCGGTTTTTAAATTCCTCGCCTATCTGTTTCATTATAGCGCGCACTTCGCGTATCTCGTCGGGAGTATCTATCATGGGGAGCAGCACGCGGACGTTGCCGTATATCCCCGCTCTCATAAGCGCGCGAAGCTGCACCTTGAACAGCTCTATATTTTTTAGGCTGTATCTTATCCCTCTGACGTCAGAATGAGGGTCTATCCTGCCCCTCATCTCAAGACAGGCGGGTATCTTGTCCGCGCCCACGTCCAGAGTACGAACGGTCATAGGCTTGTCGCCGGTGATCTCGGCGGCTTTTTTGTATATGGAGAATTGCTCGTTCTCGCTCGGCGGGAACTGCCTGTCCATATAAAGAAATTCCGTCCTGAAAAGTCCCACCCCGTCGCAGCCGAGCGACTTTGCGTCCTGCGCCTCGTTGGGTTCGACTATGTTCGCGTATATGACTATCTTTTCACCGCTTTTGGTAACGGTCGGTCTTTGGGCGTACTGCGCCAGCTCCTCCTTGCGGCGGCGGTATTCCCGCTCCTTTGCTTTGTATTCCTCTATTAAAGCGTCGTCGGGATTGGGGATTATAATGCCTTTTTCGCCGTCCACTATCACAATATCGCCGCTGCTTATTATATCGGTTATACCGTCCACACCCAGTACTGCCGGTATGCCCATGGCGCGCGAAAGTATAGCCGCGTGAGAGGTCATTCCGCCCGTCGCGGAGGCGACCGCGCAGACGTGACGCTTGTCCGCTCCCAAGGTCATAGACGGAGTGAGAGTGTCGGCAATAAGTATCACACTTTCCTCCGGCAAGGGTTCGGGGGAGGAATTGCCCGCTATAATATCGAGCACGGTGTTTTTAACGTCCTCTATATCTGCGGCGCGCTGCCTTATAAGGTCGCTCGGCGACATCAAAAGCAGCTTGGAGTAGGTGTCGCAGGCTGATATGACCGCCTTTTCCAGATTGAATCCGCTGGCTATCTGCCTTTTTATTTCCGAATCCATGTACGGGTCTTTCAGAATGTAGGTGTGCCATGTCAGTATCTCTTTTTCGTCGCCCCCCGTATCGGCGAGCAGCTCGGCACGCTGCGCCGTCCGCTCCTCAAATCCCTTTACCGCCGCGATATAGCGGGCAAGCTCTTTTTCGGGATCGACCTTGCCTGTCTGGGGCGATATTTCGGGTCTGCCGCGTATAACTTCCGCTTTTCCGATGGCGTATCCGTCGGAACAAGCTATACCGTTAAGCATATCGAGTACCTCCTTTGCTGAGATGAACCGCCGCTATGGCGTTTCGTCACCCGTCGTAACACGGATATTTTTGAACCGTGAGTTTACCGTACAGGTCGTATATTTCTTCTTTTTTTGCAAATCCGTCGGAAAACGCCGAGGCACTGCCCGCCGCTACCGCGAGCCGCAAGGCGTCGGGGACGCTCATGCCCTTTGAATATCCGGCGATAAATCCCGCCAACGCCGAATCCCCCGCGCCTACCGTGTTTATCGCTTTTCCGACGGGAGCGTTGCAAAAGTAAACTTCGCCGTCGCCGCCGTACAACATAGCGCCGTTTGCTCCCATGGAAACAAGCACGTTTGCCGCGCCTTTATCATGCAGCCGTGCGGCTGCGCGTACAATGTCCGCGCGGTCGCTTATTTCAAAATCCGTTACCTCTTTCAGCTCGCTGATGTTGGGCTTTATCAAAAACGGCTTTTGCTCCAGCGACAGCATAAGCGCTTTTCCCGACGTATCCGCCACAGTACATATTCCTTTTCCCTCAAGGCTTTCCATCAGCTTTCGGTATATGTCGGCGGGCAGGGAGGGCGGCACGCTGCCGCAAAGAACAAGAATATCCCCCTCGGCGAGCCGCGAAAGCCTTTCAAAAAGCATATCCGTGCTTTCCCGCCCGACCGGCGGACCGACGGCGTTTATCTCGGTAGTATGCTTTGCGTTCAGCTTGACGTTTATGCGGGTATTACCGCTTTTAAGACGGATAAGCTCCGTGTTTATCCCGCTTTCGCGAGCCTTTTTTTCAAAAATATCTCCCGTTTCACCCGCGATAAAACCCAAAGCGACATTTTCGGCGTCCAGACGGTCAAGCACCGCAGATACGTTGATACCCTTGCCGCCGCACACCAGACTTTCCCGTGTGCTGCGGTTCACCTCTCCCGCTGTGCAGTTTTCCAAAGTCATGACATAATCCAGCGCGGGATTCAGGGTGACCGTATATATCATAGACCTGCTCCTTTCGGTCATATCGGTTCGTCGGAAAAGCGCAAAACGCTTTTCCTCAGACTGTCGATAAACCCACGCACCGAAAAATGCAAAAAATTTTAATTTGAATTATGATTTAAAATTTAGAAGTATTTTTTCTTTGCTTTAATTTTCTCCGCGCGATTGAAAATCGCGCGGAGAACGCATTTTTCTTCCTGCGTCAAAAGCCGCTCGACGTACCCTTGTACGCCTATCGCGGCTCTTTCCTTGTCTGCGCGTGTTTCTCGAAGTTTGTCAGCTTGTCGAAAAATAACTTTTTCGACAAGCTGCGGAAAAGCGCAAAACGCTTTTCCTATCTTTATTTTACCACTTTATGAGCGATTTGTAAACAGGATATTAAAAATTCAGCGCCCCGACTGTTTTCTTGCGGGGCGCACGATTTAAAATTTACTATGGAAATTTCTTTCGGAATATGTTACAATAGAAATACGGATCAAAGCTGCTTGTCAAGTCCCGTTATCTTGAGCGTATCGCGTGCTATCAGCAGCTCCTCGTTGGTGGGTATCACCCATACCTCGGTTTTGGAGTCTGCGGAAGATATTTTTTCGAGTTTGCCGCGTATACCGGCGTTCAGCTCCTCGTCGAGCTTTATGCCCAGCACGTCCATATTCTCGCAGACGGCTTTTCTGACCTCTGCGGCGTTTTCTCCGATACCGCCGGTAAAGATGACCGCGTCAAGGCCGTTCATCACTGCGGCGTAAGAGCCGATATATTTCTTTATCTCGTAAGCGAGCATTTCGGACACGAGCTGCGAGCGCTTGTCACCGTGGCTTGCCGCGTCGGTTATGTCGCGGTTGTCGGAGAACTGACCGGACAGCCCCAAAAATCCCGACTGCTTGTTGAGATAATCGCTCATCTGCGAGGGGGTAAAGCCCATCTTCTCCTGAACGAATTCTACCGCGGAGGGGTCGACGCTTCCCGAACGCGTGCCCATGATGATACCGTCAAGAGGGGTAAAGCCCATCGAGGTATCCACCGACTTGCCGCCGTCTATCGCGGTGATGGAAGAGCCGTTGCCGAGGTGACAGGAAACTATCTTCATGTCTTTGAGATCGGCGTTTTTCACCTCCGCGAGTTTCATGGAAACATAGCGGTGAGAAGTGCCGTGGAAACCGTATTTTCTTACATGGAACTTTTCGTATGCCTCATACGGCATACCGAACATGAACGCCTTGGGGGGCATCGTCTGATGGAACGCGGTATCGAAAACGACCGCCTGCGGCGTGCTTGCCGGAACGACCTTTTTGCAGGCTCTGAGCGCGAGCGCGTGAGCGTGGTTGTGTACCGGCGCGAGATCCCTAAGCTCGTCTATCTTGTCTATTACCTCGTCGGTAACGAGCGTGGTTTCGGTGAATACCTCTGCGCCCTGCACTATCCTGTGACCTACCGCCGCTATCTCGCTCATGTCGGAGATGACCGCCGCGTCGCCCTTGGTCATTACCTCCACCAGCTTTTCAAACGCCTCGGTGTGGGTGGGGAAATCGCAGACCTCCTCATAGGTCCTGCCGTCAAAGGTCTTGTGAGTTATCTTTCCGTCGATACCTATCCTCTCACAGTTGCCTTTTGCGATAACGCTCTCGTCCTTCATATCTATGAGCTGATATTTAAGAGAGGAGCTTCCCGCGTTTACTACAAGAATTTTCATGCTGTTGCATTTCCTTTCATTTAAGTGATTGCAAATCTATTTTATACCAAATTAGAAAAAAAATCAAGGGGTTTATCGCAAAATCGCCTTTTATCGGGAAAAAACCGTCGGGACTTTATCGCCGTTTGATTTTTTCGGGCGTATAATGAAAATGTGCGTCGGCGTAATGAACGCGCACGGAAAAGGAAGTATTATGAGAACAGTCGGGATAATCGCAGAGTACGACCCGTTTCACAACGGGCACGCTTATCATATACAAAAGACCCGCGAGCTGTGCGCGGCGGACGGTATCGTATGCGTGATGAGCGGGGATTACGTCCAGCGCGGCGGCATAGCCGTGACGGATAAGTTTGAACGGACCGCCGCCGCGCTGAAAAACGGAGCAGATCTGGTGATAGAGCTGCCCGCGGCTTACGCTTTGGGCAGCGCGGAGAGGTTCGCCCGCCGCGGCGTGGGACTGCTGGATATGCTGGGCTGTACGGATATGCTCAGCTTCGGCAGCGAGTCGGGAGATGCCGAGCTGCTTTGCGCCGCGGCTGCCGCTGCGGAAAACGCCGACAAGGAAAAGCTGTCGGAGTATATGAGCAAGGGGCTTAGCTATCCCTCGGCGTTGACAAAGGCTTTGAGCGGCTCGGACGAAAGAATGCTTACGGCGCTGGCTTCCCCCAACGATATTCTGGGGATAGAGTATATCCGAGCGATAAAAAGGTCGAACAGCCGCATAAAGCCGTTCGCCGTAAAGAGAAACGGCGCGCGGCACGGCGAAAAGGGCGGCGGGACTTTCCGCTCGGCGGGGGAAATACGGGAAATGCTGTCCGAGGGACTTGACGTATCGGGATTTCTGCCGTATAATATCGGAGAGACGACCGATATTAAAAGGCTGGAGGTCGCCGTTCTCGCAAAGCTGAGAACGCTTACCGCCGAGGACTTTGCCAAGCTGCCGGATATATCCAACGGTGCGGAGAACCGCATATACCGCGCGGTAAGGGAGTCCGCGAGCCTTGAGGAGCTTTACGCCTCGATAAAGTCCAAGCGCTGTACGCTTTCATGGGTAAAAAGGACGGTCATGTGCGCGTTTATCGGTATCACGCGGAAGTCGGCGGAAGAGCCGCCCGCGTATATCCGAGTGCTGGGAATGAACGGCAGAGGCAGGGAGATACTTGCCGCGTCGAGCTGTTCCGTTCCGATAGATACGTCGCTTTTTGCGCTTTCCGAGAAAAGTCCGGCGGCGGCGCGTCAGGCAACGCTGCAAAGCGCGGCGCGGGATATTTACGCGCTGGCGTTCTCCCGAAAAAGACCCTGCGGCGGCGATCTTACCGCAAAGCCGGTGATACTGCCATGATTTGGAGGAAATATGAGCCTTTACGAAACACTCAGACAAAAGCATAAGGAATTTATTTATCATGGATATAAGATAGACGCGGACGGTTTTTCCTTTCATTTTTCGATAGACGGTCATCATTTTTACCCGTCATGGAAGTGTGAGGGATACCTCGGCGAGAAAGTCACCCCGCTTGCGGAATACATGATATTCAATATAGGCATGGCGGAGCTGGTCAGCTACTGGAAATGCGTCTGCCCGCCTACCGTCAGGGTATGCTGCGGCAGCCTTTCTCCCGCTCAGTGTGAATGGTGGAAAAAGCTGTATTTTAACGGCTTGGGCGAATTTTTTTACAAAAACGGCATAGCGTCGGACGTCGACAGCTTTATGAACATAGTGCCGGACGACGGCTCTGCCCCCGCCTACAGGTCAGACAAGCCCCTTTCGGGATTTTTGGTGCCGGTGGGAGGCGGGAAAGACAGCGTAGTTACCTTGGAGCTGCTCAAGGACTACCGCGACGATACGCTGTGCTATATCATAAATCCTCGCGGCGCTACGCTCAACTGCGCCGCCGTCGCGGGCTTCGGCACGGACGGCATAGTCGGAGTGCGCCGAACGATAGACCGAGAGCTGCTCGCGCTTAACGCCGAGGGATATCTTAACGGGCATACGCCGTTTTCGGCGATAGTCGCGTTCTCCTCCTGCCTTTTCGCGTATTTTACGGGGAGAAGGTACATCGCGCTGTCCAACGAGAGCAGCGCCAACGAAAGCTACGTCGAGGGCAGATACGTCAATCACCAGTACAGCAAAAGCACCGAGTTTGAACGGGATTTTCGCGAATATTCCCAAAAATACCTCGGCGGCGGGCCGGAATATTTCAGCCTGCTGCGCCCGCTCAACGAGTACCGCATAGCCGAGCTGTTCGTGCGGCAGGAAAAGTATTTTTCGGTGTTCCAAAGCTGCAACCTCGGCTCAAAAACGGACAGTTGGTGCGCAAACTGCGCAAAGTGCCTGTATGTTTATATTCTGCTGGCGGCGTTTCTTGACGACGAAAAGCTGATAGGGATATTCGGCAGGGATATGCTCAAAGACGAAAAGCTGACCGAAATGTTCAACGGACTTATCCGCGAGGGCGTGGATAAGCCGTTCGAGTGCGTCGGAACAAAGTCGGAGGTGCGTTACGCGCTGTACCGCGCCGCAAAGCGCAGAGAGAGAGAAAAGCTACCTTATCTGCTGGAACGGTACATCGCTGAATTTCCCGACCCTCCCGCCGACGCGGAGCAAACGGAGAACTTTTTCGATAACGATAATTTTGTGCCGGAGCGGCTGCTGGAACTGCTGCGCCGAGCCACGGAAAAACGGAGCTGAAAATGGAAAACAGGGATATGATTTCAAAGCTGCGCGATTTTTTTGACGGGAAAAGCGTGCTGATACTGGGATTTGGCAGAGAGGGGAAAAGCACGCTGCGGCTGTTGGAGACTCTCGGGCATAAAAACCACGCGATAGCCGACAGGCAGCCGTTGACGGAGTGCCCCGACTGTGAGGTCTTCTGCGGAGAGGATTATCTTTCGCATTGCGAGGGATATGACATTATAATGAAAGCGCCGGGCATAGGGCTTAAAAACGACGTTTCCGACGCCGTCAAGGCAAAGCTGACCTGTCAGGCGGATCTGTTTTTGCGCTTTTGTCCTGTGCCGGTCGTAGGCGTGACGGGAACAAAGGGAAAATCCACCGTGTCGGGTCTGATATATCATTTTTTGTCTGCCTGCGGCAAAAAGTCCGCGCTGATAGGAAATATCGGCGTGCCGCCGCTGGAGCGGGCGGAGGAGTTTGCCGATATGGACGCGGTGGTCTGCGAGCTGTCCTGTCATCAGTTGGAATATGTCAAGGCGTCCCCGAAAACGGCGGTGCTGCTGAACGTTTTCCCAGAACATCTGGACCATTATGTCGGATTTGAGGAATACCGCGCCGCCAAAGCGAATATCTGCCGCTTTCAAAAAAGCGGCGATACGCTGCTGCTCGCCGCGGAGCTTGACGGCGTGATAAACGCCCGTGACGGCGTTACAAAGGTGCTTGCGGGAAACGGCGGGCAGATAGGTACAAGGGACGGCGGAATATTCCTTTTCGACAGGTTTTACCCCTCCGAAAGGATAAATACCCGCCTGCGCGGAGAGCATAACCTGTACAACATCGCGGCGGCGCTTTGCGCGGCGGCTACCGTCGGCTGCGATACCGACACCTGCATAGATTCGCTGCCGGAATTTTCCCCGCTTGAACATCGGCTGGA
The DNA here is from genome assembly GCA_947623915.1 of uncultured Ruminiclostridium sp. GTDB lineage: Bacteria > Bacillota > Clostridia > Oscillospirales > Ruminococcaceae > Ruminiclostridium_E. Next base: position 41,778 of record CANQIB010000015.1, on the reverse strand, counting down.
ATATGTCTGTACCATCGACGGGGCGGAGTATATCAACGACAGCATAAGCACTACCCCTCAAACGGCGGTGGCGGCGCTTAAAGCCTACCCCGATACCGATACGCTGATAATAGGCGGAATGGACAGAGGGATATCTTATCAGCCGTTGGGAGATTTTTTGAATTCGGGATACGGGCTCAAAAACCTTATTATCCTGCCGGACAGCGGCAAAAGAGCCGCCGACACCGTGACCGACCCGAACGTCAGAAAGCTGTACGCCGAAAATATGGAGCAGGCGGTGGAGCTTGCCAAAAAATACACCTCGGTGCGCTGCATACTTTCTCCTGCCGCGGCAAGCTACGGCTTTTACAAAAATTTCGAGGAACGCGGCAGGCATTTTAAGGCGCTGCTCGGCTGCTGAAAACGGTTATACCGTACCCGTATGCGCAAAGCTGAGGCTTTGCGCGACAAAAGCCGACGAAAGTCAGGCAGATAATGGCCGTAATGCCGTTAAAAAACACTTGCAAACACGGCGAATGTATAGTATAATTGTATAAGCCGACAAAAGCTGTCGGAGCATAGAGAGAAAAAGTGTAGAAACAAATTACTGAAAGGAATGAGTTTGATGAAAAAAGAGATCACGGTAATGCAGCTTCCTGTCATTGCACTCAGAGGACTGGTAATTTTTCCTAATATGATATTACATTTCGACGTTTCGAGGAAACGTTCGGTAGAGGCTATAAGAGCGGCGGTAGAGGGCGACAGGAGAGTTTTCCTTGTAACTCAAAGAGATGAAACGCTCGACGACGTGGGGGCTGCCCAGCTTTACCGCGTGGGAGTTATCGCGCAGATACGCCAGACACTCAACACTCCCGACGGCGCTACCAGAGTGTTGGTACAGGGATTAAAGACGGCGCGTTTGGAAACGCTTGACGCAAAGGACCCTTATCTTTTCGCGTCGGTGAGCGAACTGCCGGAGCTTTCGGACAGAATGAGCGAAACGGAAAAAAGCGCGATGTGCCGTATGCTCGCGGACGCTTTCGCACGGTACGGCGAGCTTTCTCCCAAAATGCCAAAGGAGCTGTACAAGGGCATACTCGGCGAGAAGAGCCTTGCGCGCATGACGGAGCTTATAATATTCAACATTTACCTCAGACCGGAGGATAAGCAGGAGCTGCTGCAATGCACCACGCTCAAAAAGCGGGCGCAGCTGCTTATCAAGGTCATGAACGAGGAGATAGGCATAATAAAGCTGGAGCAGGAGATAAGCGAACAGGTAAGGGACAATCTCGACAAAAACCAGCGTGATTTTTACCTGCGCGAGCAGATGAGGATAATCTCAAGTCAGCTTGGCGAGGGCGACGACCCGCAGACCGAGGGCTTTGAGTACATGGACAGGATAGACGAGATAGGCTTCGATCCCGACACGCACGATAAGCTGATACGGGAATGTGAAAAGCTGATGCGGCTGGTGCCGGGCTCGCAGGAGGCGGCGGTAGTGCGTACATATCTCGACGCGGTATTGGAGCTTCCGTGGAACGTATACACCACCTCCCGCAAGGACATCGCCAAGGCTGAAAAGCAGCTCGACAGGGATCATTACGGGCTTAAAAAGGTAAAGGAGCGGATACTGGAGACCGTCGCGCTCAACCGTTGGGAGGGCGCTGACAAAAAAGGACAGATAATCTGTCTTGTAGGACCTCCGGGAGTAGGAAAGACCTCGGTGGCAAGGTCGATAGCGGCGGCGCTTGGGAGAAACTATGTCAGAGTATCGCTGGGCGGCGTACATGACGAGGCGGAGATAAGAGGTCACAGAAAGACCTATCTCGGCTCTATGCCGGGGCGTATCGCCAAGGCGCTGACGCAGGCAAGATCCATGAATCCCGTTATGCTGCTCGACGAGATAGATAAGCTGGGGAACGACTACAAGGGCGACCCCGCAAGCGCTATGCTTGAGGTACTGGACAGCGAGCAGAATTTCGCTTTCCGCGACCACTATCTGGAAATACCGATAGATCTCAGCGAGGTGCTGTTTATTACCACCGCGAACACTATGGACACCATACCCGCTCCGCTGCTCGACAGAATGGAAGTAATAGAGCTAGGCAGCTATACGCGCGAGGAAAAATTCAACATAGCGATAAAGCATCTTATCCCCAAGCAGTACGCAAAGCACGGCTTAAAGCTCAATAAGTTCAAGATAACCGACGCGGCGCTGTACGATATTATCGACCGATACACCAAGGAGGCGGGCGTAAGAACGCTGGAATGCACTATAGCAAAGCTGTGCCGCATGGCGTTAAAACGGCTGGTCACCGACGGCGCGAAAGTGACGATAAAGCCCGCGGACCTTACCGAATATCTCGGCGCGCCCAAATATCTCGGCGAGGAGATACCCGAACTTGACGAGGTGGGACTGGTGAACGGGCTTGCGTGGACCTCGGCGGGCGGAGTTATCATGCCGCTTGAGGTGCTGGTGCTGGAGGGCAGCGGCAAGGTAGAGCTTACCGGCTCTCTCGGCGACGTTATGAAAGAATCCGCAAAGATAGCCGTGAGCCTTACCAGAAGCCTTGCGCGCAGATATGAGATAGACCCCGATTTTTACAAAAACAGGGATATACATATCCATGCGCCGGAGGGCGCGGTACCCAAGGACGGACCGTCGGCGGGAGTTACCATGACGACCGCGCTTATCTCCGCGCTTTCGGGAATGGCGGTGCGCAGAGACGTCGCTATGACGGGAGAGATAACCCTGCGGGGCAAGGTGCTGCCGATAGGGGGACTCAGAGAAAAGACCATGGCGGCATATAAAGCGGGCGTAAAAACGGTCATAATCCCCAGAGAGAACGAAGCCGACATGAAAGAACTGGACGAGGTGATACTCAACAACCTCAACTTTGTGCTTGCGGACGATATAAATACCGTGCTTGACGCGGCGATAGTAAAAACTAACTCCCTGCCGGGCAGGAAAGCGCTGCCCGCCCATGTTCAGGCGGCGGTAGGCTCCGGAGTGAACGGAGGCGGAAAGAGCGATATACGTTCCGACCGTCAATAAAGGACAGGGAACTGCTTATGGAAATAAATTACAACAAGGCGGATTTTTTCATGTCCTGCGGTTCGGCAAAACAGCTGCCGCTCCCCGACAGGGCGGAGATAGCTTTTTCGGGACGGAGCAACGTCGGTAAAAGCTCGCTGATAAACGCGCTGCTGAACCGCAAATCGTTGGCGCGCGTCAGCGGCGTACCGGGCAAGACCGTGACCGTCAATTTTTACAAGGTGGACGGAATATATCTTGTGGATCTGCCGGGTTACGGCTATGCCAAAGCCGCCCGCGACGAGAAACGGCGCTGGTCGGAGCTGGTGGACGGCTACTTTGCCTTCAAAAGAGGGCTGAGGCTGGTGGTGCAGCTTATAGACTGCCGTCACGCGCCCTCCGCCGACGATATGATGATGTTGGATTATCTCAGGCAGAGTGGCAGGGATTTTGTCATAGCGCTTACCAAAACAGACAAGCTGAAAAAGACCGAGCTTTTAACACGCCGCGCGGCGTTCGACACGGAGCTTGTCGGGTATGAGGATATACCTAGGCTGGAGTTGTCGGGGCGCAGCGGCGCGGGCATAGACGTGCTGAAAAAGTATATCTGCGAGGCGCTCGACCGATGAAGGAGATATATTCCCTCACTCCGAGCGAGGCTTTGAAAAGGTTCGGAGGGAAAAATTCCGCCGCGAGAGCGGAGAACATTTTTCACGACCTTTATCGTAACATGGCGGACGGATTTGAGAACATGACCGAGACCTCCGCCGCCGTAAGATCCGAGCTGGCGCGGGAATACCGCTTTATCATGCCGGAGCCGGTCAAAAGAACGGAAAGCGGCGACAGCGTGAAATTTCTTTTTCGGCTTTTCGACGGAAATATGATAGAAACGGTGCTTATGCACCAAAAATACGGCGAAAGCATATGCGTTTCTTCTCAGGCGGGCTGTAACATGGGCTGCGCGTTTTGCGAAAGCGGCCGCCACAGGCGGGTAAGAGATCTTACCGTGGGCGAGTTGGTAACGCAAGTGGTGTATATCGCCAAAAATATGCGGGTAAGACCGGCGAACGCCGCCGTTATGGGGATAGGCGAGCCGCTGGACAATTTTGACGCGGTGGATATGTTTTGCGATATAATCACCTGTGACAGCGGTATGGCGATACCGCCCTCAAGGGTGACGGTATCGACCTGCGGACTACCGGACGGGATACTGAGATTTGCTAAACGGGCGCGGCCCTGCTCGTTGGCGATAAGCCTGCACGCCGCCGATGACGCGCTGCGCACTGAGCTTATGCCGATAAACGCGAGATATCCGCTGTCCGAGGTGATAGCGGCGGCGGAAAGCTATATCGCGCTTACGGGGCGCAGGGTGCTTATCGAATACACACTGCTCGACGGGGTGAACGACCGCACAAAGGACGCGGACGAGCTTGCGCGGCTTTTAAAGGACGGGAACTACACGGTAAATCTTATAGAGTACAATCATATCGAAAACGGCGCTTTTGCCAAGAGCAAGCGTTTTTTCGAGTTTTACGACGAGCTTAAAAAGAGGGGGCTGCGCGTTACCGTAAGGAGAAAATTTGGCGACGGCATAAACGCGGCGTGCGGTCAGCTCAGGAGCGGCGTATCGGATAAAGGGGGAGTATCATGAAATTTAATTGTGAGCTTAAAAAAACGGTGGACGATTCTTACGATATAGAAATAGGCAGAGATCTTTCGGATATGCTTATCGAGGACCTTAAAAACGGACTGGTCGGAAATATCACGAGATACGTTGTGGTGACGGACAGCAACGTTCAGGGGCTTTACGCCGTTCCCATCATGAAAAAGCTGGAGGCGGCGGGATTTACCGCAGATATGGTGGTGATTCCTGCCGGTGAGAGATCCAAGACCCGCGAAATGAAAGAATACATAGAGGACGCCATGTTGGAAAAGGGCTGCCACAGGGATTGCTGCATTATCGCGGCAGGCGGCGGCGTAGTGTCGGATATCGCGGGATTTACTGCGGGAACGTTTGCAAGAGGTATACCGTTCATCATATATTCCACCACGCTGCTTGCGGCGGCGGACGCGTCTATAGGCGGGAAGACTGCGGTGGATACTCCGATAGCTACAAATCTTATCGGACTGTTCTATCAGCCGAAAAAGGTCTACATAGACATAAATACCTGGCGCACCCTGCCGGAGCGGGAGCTGCGCAGCGGTCTTGCCGAAACTATAAAGCACGGGTGCATAGGCTCGGTACAGCTGTTCAGATTTTTGGAGGAGAATATAGAAAAAATACTTCTCGGCGACGATTACTGCTGCGAGTATATCGCGAAAATGAACTGCGAGGTAAAATACAAGGTCGTGATGAAGGACGAGCGCGAATCGGGGCTCAGAGAGGTGCTGAACCTCGGTCATACCGTGGGCAGAGCCATCGAAACGGTGAGCGATTACGAGCTTTTGCACGGCGAGGCGGTAGCCATAGGGCTTGCGGCGCAGGTGCAGATGGGTATGCGGCTGGGTTATATATCCCTCAAAAATGCGCAGCGGGTAACGGATCTGATAAGCAGGGCGGGACTGCCCGTCGCTATACCCTCCTACATTGACAAAAAGGAGCTTATCGAAAAGCTGTACACCGATAAAAAGGTGCGCGGCGGCAAGCTGCGTTTCGTGTTCCAAAAGGAAATAGGCGATATGATGTGCTTTGGGGAAAACGTATACAGCAAGGAGATATCCGAGGCGTATGCCGCGGAGATAATTGAGAAAATGTAATATCGTTTATCGGCGGCGTGATCTGCAAATCGGATCGCGTCCGCTTTACGTTAAGGCATAAAGATCTGCGCAAAGGAGGTCATCGTATAGGAACGCTTGAAAAAATAACGGCTGCGGCAAAAACAATATTCCGCGATACCCAAACGCTGATAAAGCGTCTTATCGCGTCATGGCTCACCGCAATATACGCAAATTACGCCTTTTTTGCGCCACACGGGATCTTTACCAAGGAATATCCGCTGTCGGTCGGCGTTTTGCTGACGGCTGCGGTATTTCTGCTTTCCTTTGCGGTAATGACGCTTGCCGCGCTTGCGGTAAGGTACAGATATAAGACGGACAGCGGCTGGCTGCTTATTATATCGGTAATGACCGCGCTTTGCCTTGCTTTCGGCGAGGCGGATATATATGCTTGTATCGCGCTTTTGCCGGTCATCGCGGCGGCGGTGTACTTCACGTTGGTACAGGACGGGCTAAAGCTGCCCAAAGCGCTGAAAAAGCGGTGGTATATCATTATCTGTGCGGGCGGAGCGGTGATGGTGTTTTTCGCCTGCGTGACGATAGCGGCAAGATATTATCAGCTTTACGCGCCCGCTTATGATTTCGGCATTTTCAGCCAGATGTTTGAAAATATGAAAGACGGCTTTTTCCCGCTCACCACCGTGGAGCGCGGATATGAGCTGTCGCATTTTGCCGTTCATTTTTCGCCGGCATACTATATCATGCTGCCTTTTTATATGCTGTTTCCTCATCCCGTGACGCTGGAGGTGCTGCAGGGGATCGCGGTGACCGTCGGCGTGATACCGGCTTTTCTTATCGCGAGGAAATACGGGCTTTCCAAGACCTCCTGCGCGGCTATAGGGCTTATTTTCTGCTTTTACCCCGCTTTTATCGGAGGGTGCAGATACGATATGCACGAAAACTGCCTGCTCGTGCCGTTTTTGATGTGGCTGTTCTGGGCGATAGAGCGGGAGAGGTACGGATACATGGCGGTTTTCACCCTGCTTACTCTGACGGTAAAGGAGGACGCCGCGGTATATATTTGCGTGACGGCGCTGTACCTTATCTTTTCGGACAGGGGCAAAAAAATGAAGCTGGCGGGCGGCGCGATGGCGGCTGTCGGTCTGCTGTATTTTATCGCGGTGTGCGTTTATCTTGAAAGCTGCGGACTGGGCGTGATGGCGTGGCGGTACGACAACTATTCCTATAACGGCGGCGGACTGCTGACGGTAATTACCTCGGTGCTTATAGATCCCGCGTACGCGCTGGGAAATTCCTTTGCCTCAAATAAGCTGCTGTTTATCCTGCAAATGCTCGCCCCGTTGGGATTTATCCCCTGCGTATGCCGAAAATTCAGCCGTTTACTGCTGCTGATACCGTTTGTGCTTATAAATTTAATGAGCGGTTATGTGTATCAGTTCGATATAAATTTCCAGTATGTGTTCGGAAGCGGCGCGATAATGATATGGCTGTTCATAATGAACTGCTCTGATATGAAATACAAGGCGCGGCGCGGCACGATAGCCTTTTGCGTTATCGCCTGCGCGGTCATTTTCGGCTGCTGCCACCGAGGGCTGGTAAGCGAGCTTCCGAGGGTGGGGGACGACACCTGCCGCGCCGTGGTATCCTATCTTGAAAACTTCGACTCAAACGGCGGCAGCATAAGCGCCGACACGTTCTTCGTTCCCGCGCTTTACCGACAAAAGGAGCTGTACGCCATAACCTCCTCCGACGCTCCCGATCCTCATAACTCTCCCGCCGCCGATATAGCTTTGCTGGATAAACGCTTTAAAAATTACGAAAAGCTGCGCGAATATTACCTTGAACAGGGTATGAAAGAGGTATCCGTAGACGGAAACGCCGGCAGCGTGATATGCAGATTGGAAAAGCAATAGGGCTCCATAAGCCAAGAAAACCCGACCTTACGGTCGGGTTTTCTCGGTTGGGGAAATATATATGAAAAATTGAAGATATCTGTATCGCGTCGATGCGCTTTCCTTATCGACACCAAGAGTATAACTCCGCTAAGTGAAAGAAATAAAAAAGAATTGTGACGGTTTAGTGAAAAATACTATGGTTCATACTATACCCCAAAATTTAATTAACACGCTTAACAAAAATACATTGCATTATAAATCATGCTCAGGCAAACTGAGATGGGTGCTTGGTAAAGAAATCCACTCTTGGTTCAAGAAATTTGAGAGAATGTTCGCTTTCGCCTTTGCAGAAGTACGCCATGCCCTCAAAAATATGCTCCCAGCTCCAGAAATCCTCGCCGAAGCCGAGGTATTCTCTCAGCATTTCCGTGCCGTTCGGCGCGAGCGGGTGCAAAAGCACGGCGGCGGTGCGCACATAATGAAATACGTTTATCAGCGTGCGGCGGCGAAGCTCATCATCGTTGTTTTTGTCCGCCTCCGTCATGTTCTTTGCCCACACCTTGTTTGACTTTCTGATGTAGGAATCCAAAACGTAGGTCACCTGATGGAACTCGAATTTATACATAAAACGCTCATATTCCAGGACAGCCTTTTCGCTTTCGGCAATGACGTCGGCGTCCGGCTCTCCGAGCGGCATTTTGCCGTCGAAATATTTTTGCGCGCAATAAAAGCAGGAGCGTATGACGCGGTTGTATACGTTGGAGAGCAAAAAGCCCTCCTTTACGACAGGATCGCTGTCCTCAGGCTTTGCCGCGGGATTGTACGGCTTGGGCTGAAAGCTGACGCTGCCTCTTCCCAGTCCCAGACTGAGCCAATGCATACGGAGCTGTTCGGCGGTGTAGTGATTCAGCAGGTCGGCTGCCATCGGCGGCTTTATATCTCCGCTGCTGCTTGCTTTTTTATCCAAAAACAGTATATGGTGATTTGCCACCAGTGTGGATTGCTGTAGCTCCCCGTCGGGTATATCGCAGCTTATCTCGCCGCTTTGCAGTGCCGCGAACATCGCGGTTTGAGCCACTCCGTAGAAATAAATGTTGTCCGAGCCGATAAACTGGTACACCATGGAATTTTTGCTGCACCAGAAATCTTTCCATTCCTCAATGTTTCTTCCGACGGACTCCAGATAAGTCACCGTAAAGGAGATGGGCGCCCAGAGCGATTCCGGCCAAACCCAGACGGTAAGCCCGCTCAGATCCTCCAAGTCGGGGGCTTTTACGCCCCACTCGATATTTCCGGTAAGGCGGAACGGTACAAGCGTTTTGCCTGTTCTAAAGCGTATACCGGCATGAGCGAGCGTTTCACACGCCTTGTCGCGCTCGGCGAGGGTATTGAAGCATATCGTGAAGGAGGTTTTTTTTTCGTCGTTTTCAAGCGTATGATGCGCAAGCGAGCCGCTGATACGCTCATATTCCGATAAAAGCTCTTTTTTGATGTGGATAACGGGCGGTTCGAGAAATTCCCCTATGGTTTTTGAAACGAGTTGGCGAACGTTCGGTCGGCGTTTCAGCTCCTCGACGTATTCGTTGAGCAGGTCGGTGTGGTCGGTCAGGCGGAAATACCAGTTCACGACGTCTTTCATGACGGGAGTTTCACCTGTGAGCGTGCTTTTCGGGTCGATAAGCGCGGAGGGCATATACTGATGGCCGAGCGAACATTCGTCCGCGTACGCCTTGTCGGACTGACAGCCCATAACGGGGCACTTTCCTATTACCTGTCTGCCGTTTAAAAATACTCCGGCTTTCTCGTCGAAAAACTGCGACGTGGTTATCTTTTCAAGCTGTCCGTTTTCGTACAGCCGTTTTATAAGGCGTTCGCTGACGACGGCGTGATGCTTTGCCGCGTCGCCCAGCGCGCTTGCCCCGAACAGATCGAGGCTTATATCGTAGTCGTCCAGAGTTTTCTTCTGGCTCTCGTGGTTTTTGCGCACAAAGTCCTCGATACTTCCGACAAATTCTCCCAATTCGGTCTTGGCACGGTAGCTCTCGGCTATCGGCGAGCCGTAGCAGTCGGTGCCGGAAACGAATATCACGTTTTCCTTTCCTATGCGGTCCCTTAAAAATCTCGCGAAAGCGTCCGCAAAAACGAAAACGCCCCCGACGTGTCCGAAATGCAGCTCCTTATTTCCGTAAGGCATTCCGCCGGTTATCACCGCTTTTTCGGGAAAGGTCGGACGGTTGTCCTTTGACGGTTTCCCTGAAATAAACCCGTTATGCTCCAAAATAAACTCTCCTCTTTTGTTCCTGTATTTTGTGAAGGGACTTGCCCTGTTTTTCCGCTAAAGCCGCGCTTTGGCGGCAGCGTAATTATTCTACCACAAATCGCCGCGATTGTCAACGCGCGGCGTCATGAGGATTTTTCGGCTTTTTTGCTTTTGACCTTTACGATGATAAATACCGCCGCGACCGCGATGATTGCGGCAGCAGCCGCGATGAGCGCCGTTATCACGGCGGTGTTCCCGCCGTTTTTACTTATGACGAATTCGGTGACGGAAAGCGCGGGCAGGGTGTAGGAAAAGGCGTTGTTTTCTATCCCCTCCACCGCCGCCAGCTCCTGTATCTGCGGGTCGTCGCCGTACAGAGAGAACACCTGCGCGTCGGTATACGTTTTATCGCTGTCAACGGTTATGTTCGCGACCGTTTGGTCATGCAGCGAGCGGTTGGTGACTATTACCGTAAAGGAGTTTTCGTCGTCGGAACGCGCCGCGCAATATACCGAAATATCCTCCGCTTCTCCGCAGTCGCTTTGCGTAAGGACATCGCCGAACGACGAGCCCTCGCCGTCGTAATCGGTAAACATATTTATCGCCGAAAGCTGATATTCGTTTGCGTCAAAGCTCCACAAAGAGGCGAAGTATACGCCGTACCGCGCGAATATACCGAGCGTGTCCGCTTCGGCGACCGCGCCGGAAATATGATCTCCGCCGCCGAAATTATATTCGGTGAACGCGAGCTTGGTATCGGGGTAGAATTTGTCTATCGACTCTTGCAGCTTGGGCAACAGCGGGAAAAACTCCGCTCCGCTGTCGGTTATCCAACTGTTTTCTTTGTAATTCGGGTCGAACAGCGAACGCACGCTGTCCAGCCTTGCCTTTACGCAGCCGTCGTTGTCGTAATGGCTGCACGAGCGCTCCCCACATTCTCCCTTAGCCTCGGTGTAATAGTGGAGGTCCAGTACGTCCAACAGGCGTTTTCCCGCGCTGTCGCCCGCTTGTTTCATTTTGTCAAGGTAGCAGTCGATGAACCATTTGTAATCGCGGTTTTCCGCCGTCATTTCCGCCCAGTCCGTCGCGTCCTGAAGTCTGACGTAGGCGTAATATCCGTACAGAGCGGGTCCGAATACCTCCGCCGTCGGATCCATGTCCTTTACCACCGACGCGAGATCGACCGAACGCTCTATCAGCTCAGAGCAGGTGGTCTTTTCGGGATGGAGCAGGCTGTGCGTGCCGTTCCACAGGGCGGGCTCGTTGTCCAGCGCGTAGGCCTTAAAGCCCGTTTCGCTGTCCGCTTTGCCGACCTTGCCGAAAAGGTAGTTTAAATATTCGTCGGTATATACATAGCCGTCCTCGGTATCGGGGAGATCGGAAAACTCCGAGCCTTTTCGGTTGACCACGGGCAGCCAGTATTCGCTCGGCGCTTTGTCTTCTTCTTTTAAAGAGCCTTTTTTGTTTGATACGACATATCCCGCCATTTGCAGCGTCAGCAGGGTGTAGGGTATATCGTGTTCCTTCGCCTGCTCGGAAAGAGCCAGCGCTGCGGCGCCCGGTTGGTCTTTAAGCTCGTCGGAAAGCCCCTGTACCAAATACATATCGCTGATGTTGCGGTAGTCCGAACCGGCGTTGGACGCGTTGTTTTCCCAGTTGTAGCCGGTGAGGCGGTTGCCGCCGAGGCGTATCGCTCCCGCCTTTACCGCGTCAAGGTCAACGCCCGTGTTCACTCCGTATATCATCGGGGAGATCTCTTTCAGCTCCTTTTGGGGGCTTACGGTTATTTCGACGGTCTGCTCGTTTGCTGCGGATAAAGCCGGTTGGCAGACGGCTGCGGCGGTCAGCAACGCGGCGAGAAGAACGGCGTTTCGTTTTTTCATATAAAGCTCCTCACAAGTATCGTTTTTCTACCGAAAGTATACCACATCGCCCCTTTTCTGTCAACATAAGACGGGATAAACACACGCCCGCGCAGAAAAAAACTAAAAAATTTTGAAAAAGGGGTTGCAATCGGAGAAAAAATAATGTAGAATAATAAAGATAGGGACAACGGATTTTCCCTTATGATAATACGGAGGTAGTTTATTATATGGTTACAGCAGGCGATTTCAGAAACGGAATGACTTTTGAAGAAGACGGCAACGTTATGCAGGTTATCGAATTTCAGCACGTTAAGCCGGGCAAGGGAGCCGCTTTTGTAAGGACCAAGGTTAGAAACGTTCTTACCGGTTCGGTAGTTGAAAAGTCTTACAACCCTTCCGCAAAATTCCCCACCGCTTTTGTTGAAAGAAAGGATATGGAGTATACCTACAACGACGGCGAGTTATATTATTTTATGGACGGCGAAACATACGAGCAGGTGCCGATAAACGCCAATGAGCTTGACGACAATTTCAAGTTCGTAAAGGAAAACATGGTATGCAAGGTGCTTTCCTACAAGGGCAAGGTATTCGGCGTAGAGCCTCCCAACTTTGTGGAGCTTGAGGTCACCCAGACCGATCCCGGCTTTAAGGGCGATACCGCTACCAATGCCACCAAGCCCGCGACTTTGGAGACCGGCGCGGAGATACGCGTTCCGCTGTTTATCGACATAGGCGATATTATCCGTATCGACACCAGAACGGGAGAGTACATGGAACGCGTCAACAAGTGACGTTGTTCTTTAAAAAGAAAGGATAGGTGCAACATGAAGATTTCCGAAAAGGTTTCTTACATCAAGGGTCTTGCCGAGGGGCTGGGACTTGACGATTCCACCAAGGAGGGGAAAGTCCTCGCCGCTATAATAGACGTGTTGGACGATATGGGACACGCGATAGAGGACATCGACGGCGAGCTTGACGATATAGCGGATGAAATGTTCAGCGTGGAGGAATCCATAAACGAGCTGGAGGACGACGTATACGGCGATGACGACGAGTGCGGCTGCGAGGACTGCGAAGATATGTACGAGCTGACCTGCCCCGCCTGCGGCAATTCGATAACCGTGGATTATGACGTTATCAGCAGCGGCAGCATCGTTTGCCCCAACTGCGGAGCGGATCTTGAGCCGGACCTCAGCGGTCTTGAGGAAGAGGACAAGGACTGAGCCGACGCGCAAACAAATAATATCAAAGGCTTTGAAAAGAAATAACGGCAGACTTGCTTTTCACAGAGAGAGGAGAACGGTGAAAACCCTCAAAGCGGCTGCTTTACCCGTCTTTGAGCCGTCGCCGACGAGGCGTGCCGTAAGCTCCCGTTACAGAGCAAATGAGTGCGGATATACCGAAAACAGGTGGTACCGCGGACGTTTTTGTTCGCCCTGAGCTTTGGCTCAGGGCGTATTTTATCTTAAAAGCACAGAGAGGAAATGACAAATGAAGCTGGAAAAACTGGTAGGGGACAGATTCAAAGAAAGGCCTTCCGACTGTCAGATAGACAGCCATGCCATAATGGTAAGGGGAGGGTACATCAAATATGTGGCAAACGGTATTTTTTCGTCCTATATGCCGCTGCGCCGAATAACCCGAAAGATCGAGCAGATAATACGCGAGGAGATGGACAAGGTAGACGGTCAGGAGGTACAGTTTCCCGTGGCGCTGCCCGCCTCGCTTTGGGACGAATCCGGCAGGTACGAATCGGTAGGCAGCGAGCTTTTGCGCTTTACCGACCGCAACGGCAGCAGAATGGTGCTGGGCATGACACACGAGGAAGCTGCGGTGCAGCTCGTGCGGGAATACGGTCAAAGCTACACCAAATACCCGTTCATGATATACCAGATACAGACGAAGTTTCGCGATGAGGCGCGTCCGAGAGGCGGGCTTATCCGTGTGCGGGAGTTCACCATGAAAGACGCGTATTCTTTCCATACCTCGCAGGAGGATCTGGAGGAATATTACGCAAAATGTCATCAGGCATACGAAAATGTTTTCCGCCGTGCGGGAGTGCCGGAGGTCATTTCGGTGGCGTCGGATTCCGGCATGATGGGCGGAAACGTATCGCATGAATTCATGCTGCTCACTCCGGTGGGTGAGGACAGCATAGCGATATGCGACGAGTGCGGCTACAGCGCGAATATGGAGGCTGCGGAGTGCATTTACGACGAAGCCGTGACTCTTGAAAACTACGAGCTGCAAAAGGTACACACACCCGATATGCACACGATAGAGCAGGTGTGCGATTACCTGAAAGCCGACCCCAAAAAGAGCGTCAAGGCTGTGGTATATCAGAAAAACGAGGACGACGCGTATGTGGTGGTATTTATACGCGGCGACCTCGACGTGAACGAAACCAAGGTTAGAAATCACCTCGGCTGCGAGTTCCACCCCGCGGTGATAACCGAGGAGAGCGGACTGCACGCCGGCTTTATCGGCCCCGTCGGGATAACGGATAACTGCACGGTGCTGTACGACCGTTCCCTTCAGGGAGGCAACGGGCTTGTGTGCGGCGCTAACGAGACCGATTATCATTATGTGGGATTTTCTCCCGCACGGGACGCCGACATAAAGGAATACGGGGATTTTGCCAAAATATCCGACGGAGGTATCTGCCCCAACTGCAAAAAGCACGGCATAAAGGTATCGCGCGGTATTGAGGTTGGAAATATATTCCAGCTCGGCACAAAGTACACCAAGACCATGGGAATGACTTATCTGGACGCAAACGGCGAGATACACAATCCGATAATGGGCTGCTACGGGATAGGAGTAGGCCGCTTGGCGGCTGCCGTCTGCGAAGCGCACCATGACGATTACGGTCCGATATGGCCTATATCTATAGCGCCGTGGCAGGTGCATATCTGCGCGGTACGTTCGGACGACGAGCAGGTAAAGCAGACCGCCGACGCTTTGTACGAGGCTTTGGAAAACTGCGGCGTCGAGGTCATGTACGACGACCGAAAGGTGAGCGCGGGGGTAATGTTCTCCGACGCGGACCTGCTGGGTATCCCGATAAGAGCGGTGGTAAGTCCGAGAAATCTCAAGGACGGCTGCGTCGAGCTGACCGCAAGGGATAAGAGCTTTGACATAAAAGCTCAGAAGGACAAGGCGGTGGAGGAGATACTCAGGCTCATTGCCGAGCTTTCGGAAAAATGCAGGTGAGCTTTTAGGAAAAATACGGATACTTGACATTTTCGGAGTAATGAATTATAATTTATCATATACTTTTACCGAAAGTATAAATCTGATTTTACGGAGATACTGATTTGAAAAAGACCATAATATCGGCGGCAGCCTTACTGCTGACCGCCTCGCTGCTGGGCGGCTGTTCGCTTTTCGGCGGAGGGCAAAGCACCAACGCGATAGGAACATATAATTTTGAAGAAATGAACCTCGTGCAGCTTGAAGAGCCGGCGGAGGGAATGGACGTCGCGGTATTCGAAACGTCGGAGGGCACTATGACTGCGGTGCTGTATACCGAGTACGCTCCCAACACCGTTGGAAATTTCAAGGCGCGCGCCAAGGAGGGCTTTTATGACGGCAAGCCGTTTTTTGCGGTGCTTAACGGCATATACGGCATTACCGGCGCGTCGGACGACGAAGGTACCGAGGGCATAACCGACGACGGCAAGTTTATCCCCAACGAATGTTCGGTAGATCTCTGGCCGTTCAAGGGCGCGCTTTTGGGATATGCCACCAACGGCTACGCCGCGAATGTGGGCTACAGCGACAGCCGCTTCTTCTTCTGCGGAGCGGTGGAGATGACCGACGCCAACATGGACGAGCTTAGGGGATACACCGATACCGAGACCAGCCGTCAGGTCATACCCGAAACGCTTATCAACGCTTTGCGCGACCGCGGCAGCGTTGCGTCGCTGGCGGGCAGCTATACCGTATTCGGACAGGTAATAAACGGATTTGAAACGCTGGACAAGATACTTTGGCGTGAATCCGATATGTCGAATATGCGTCCTAAGGAAGAGGTAAAGATAATTTCCGTTAAGCTGGACACCTACTCAAAGGATAAGTATCCGGTGGAAGAGCCTACCGCCGACAAGTATGTCACCGTGGAGGAGCTTGAAGAAGCGGAAAGCCAGCTCGGCCTTAATTCCGGCGCAGCATCTTCACAGGCAAATTAAATACCGTTCAGCCACGCCGACGGCGTGGCTGAATTTTGGGTATATTCCGTACCGAAAAAACCGCCGACTTTAAATTTTCGGGTAAAAAAAGCGGGTTTGATATGAAAAAAATCGGCTTTTTTGGGAAATTTGCAAAAAAATTTCAGGTATTTTTTACATTTTGTCTAAAAAACTCTTGATTTTTTTGAATTTTTCTAGTAAAATATATTTGGTGTATTATTTCAATCATCTCACGGTGCGTATTTCGTGAACACAACAGCGTCCGTAAAAGGGCGCTTTAGTCGAAAAGAATCAGATTATCTAAAGAAGAGGTAACGAAATGTCAAACAGATTATTTCAAGGCATAGTCCATCAGATGAGGGATACTATCGGGCGGGTCATAGGCGTCATTGACGAAAATGCGACTATAGTCGCTTGCAGCGAGCTTTCAAGGATAGGCACCAACAGCGACTTTTTTACCATTGAGCTTGGCGATTCGCATGACGTGTTTATCCGCGACGGGTACACCTACAAGCCGTTCGGAGTCCACGTCAAGCCGGATTACGCCGTGTTTATCGAGGGTACCGACGATCAGGCGGCAAAATATGCGTCGCTGCTTGCCATTTCACTTTCAAGCATAAAGCAGTATTACGACGAGAAATATGACAGAAATAATTTTGTTAAGAACATAATCCTTGATAACGTTTTGCCGGGCGACATCACCATAAAGGCGAGAGAGCTCCATTTCAACGCGGAGATAAGCAGAGTGGTGTTCCTGATAAGCATACTTACCTCCAACGACGTGTCGGCTTACGACGTTATCCAAAATCTGTTCCCCGATAAGAACAAGGATTTCGTATTCAACATAACCGAATCGGAAATAGTTCTGGTAAAAGAGATAAAGAGCAACATAGACAACAAGGATCTGGAAAAGCTGGCGCGTTCCATCTCCGACACGCTGTCGGGAGAATTTTTCACCCGCGTTACGGTCGGCATAGGCACGCCGGTCACCGGCATAAAGGACCTTGCGCGCTCGTTCAAGGAAGCGCAGATAGCCATAGAGGTCGGCAAGGTGTTCGATACCGACAAGACGATAGTAAGCTATGACAACCTCGGTATCGCAAGGCTTATTTACCACCTGCCCACCACGCTTTGCGAAACGTTTTTGAAGGAAGTATTCAAGAAAGGCTCGATAGAGTCGCTCGACCACGAAACGCTTTTCACCATACAGCGTTTCTTTGAAAATAACCTTAACGTTTCGGAAACTTCGAGAAAGTTGTTTGTACACCGCAACACGCTGGTCTACAGATTAGATAAGATAAAAAAGCTGACCGGACTTGACCTCAGACAGTTCGACCATGCGATAATCTTCAAGATCGCGCTTATGGTAAGAAAGTATCTTTCGGCTGATCCGGTAAAGTTTTAAAGCAAGGGAGAGGAATATCCCGCGTCATCGCATAATCCATACGGCGGCATAGTAAGACGGCAGAGTTTTACTATGTCCGCGTTTATGTATAGGTGCAAAAAGTGAGAAACGCGGGTGATGATAGTATTTTTTCCGCCGCAGGCTATGTACGGCGTTCGGCACGCCGCCGAAACGCGAAGCAAACCGTAGCTCCGATAATACGGAGAGGACAGGAAGGAAGAACATCGGCATATGGTAGAGTTAAAAAACGTTGACGTCCATTTTAAGGACGGCGGCGGCGTTGACGCGCTCAATAACGTCAACATAAGAATAGAGGACGGGGAATTTGTTTTTATAGTAGGCGACAGCGGAGCGGGCAAGTCCACGCTGTTAAAGCTGCTCACAAGGGAAATAGTTCCCACCTCCGGCCGTGTTTTCGTAAACGGCTACAATCTTTCAAAGATAAAAAACAAGAAAATACCGTATTTCAGGCGTTCCATAGGAATGATATTTCAGGATTTCCGCCTGATACCCGATCTTAACGTATATGAGAACGTGGCGTTCGTACTGAGAGTCACCAACCGTCCCAAAAGGGAGATAAGGCACAGAGTACCTTATGTGCTCAATCTCGTAAAGCTGGCGGACAGGGCGAAAATGTTTCCCGGCAAGCTGTCGGGCGGCGAGATGCAAAGAGTGGCGATAGCGCGCGCGTTCGCAAGCAACCCCGGACTTATAATAGCGGACGAGCCTACCGCGAATATCGATCCCGCTCTTTCCTATGACATCGTTAAGCTGCTCAAGGAGATAAACAAGTGCGGCACAACGGTCATCATGGTAACGCATGAGCATAGCCTGGTCGAGTATTTCGGCGGTCGGATAATCAGTCTGAAGGCCGGAGACGTGGTATTTGACGATTATATCGGAGGTACTGCGGAAGATGAATAATTTCAGTTATCTTATAAAGCAGGGAATAAAATCAGTCTGGCGAAACCGTTTTATGTCGTTTGCCGGACTTTGTGTGCT
Organism: uncultured Ruminiclostridium sp.; assembly: GCA_947623915.1. Taxonomy (GTDB): domain Bacteria; phylum Bacillota; class Clostridia; order Oscillospirales; family Ruminococcaceae; genus Ruminiclostridium_E. Next base: position 23,412 of record CANQIB010000015.1, on the reverse strand, counting down.
GACCGTAAGTATGCTGCTTTTCGGTCTTTCGGCTTTGGTGATGATAGACTGCGAGATAATCCTTTCCAACGTTTCCGACCAAAACGAGATAAGCGTGTATCTTGACGACGACGCCGACATCGAAAAGGTCGGGGAGGAAATAAAAAGCTCGCCGCTCACCGCCGCGGTTCGGTATATCTCACCCGAAGAGGGCTTGGAGCAGATGATGGAAAATTACGAGGAACAGCGCACGCTGTTTGAGAATCTTCCGTACAATCCCGTTCCGCCCACCTACATGGTAACGGTGAACGACATCGACCGCATAAGCGAGATGACGGCTACCCTTACCTCGATAGACGGGGTATACAGGGTAAACGCGCCGATGGATTTTGCAAAATTCATACGCGATATACGCACCGCCTTTACCGTGATAGGACTGGTGCTTATCGCCGCGCTCGGCACGGTAAGCGTTATAATAATCGCGAACACCACACGACTCAGCGTGTTTGCCCGCCGCAAGGAGATAGCCATAATGCGTGCGGTAGGCGCGACCAACGGATTTATCAAAACTCCGTTCTTCGTGGAGGGAATGTTTATAGGATTGCTTTCCGGCGTGCTGTCATGGTTTGTGACAAAGCTGATATATGAAAGGATATACGACATGCTGTATTCCGGCTTCCAGATGTGGAGCGCGCTCGGAATAAACAAGATAGTCGCATTTGACGTGATAAGCTGGTATGTGCTGGCGGCATACTGCCTGCTCGGCGCGCTGCTCGGCGCGTTGGGTACGGTGATAAGCACCGGCAAGTACCTTAAAGGCTGACGGGTTTGGGAGGTTCGGTATGAAACATATTCACATTGTAAGGCCGTCATTCAAAACTTCCGGCATATTTAAACGCGCAGCGGGCGGATTTACCGCGGCGGCGGTGCTTTGCGTCGCTCTTTCCTACGGGGGAGCTTACGCTGAGGAAGAACCGTCTGTCGATGATATACAGCAGACGATAGAACAGATCGAGCAGCAAAACGAGCAAAGGCGCGACGAGCTGGACCAACTCGGCGACAAGATAAGCGAAAATCAGCAGGCGTTGGACGATGTTGCCGAGCTGCTCAACGACCAGAAAGAGCTGGTGGATTACTACAACAACCTTGTTTATTACAAGGAGATCGAGATCGATGATACCCAGACCGAGATAGAAAAGCTGGACAAGGATATAAAGGAAGTCGAGGCTCAGATAGCCGAGGCGCAAAAGCAGGTGGAGCAGCTTGAAGCGGAGAACGCCGACAATCTGGAGAAATTCGCCGAGATAGTCCGCGCCATGTATATGCAAAGCGACGCCGATCTGTTCAGCATACTTGCGGGCTCGGACGATTTTTACGAAATGTCGGTCGGCGCGGAAGTGCTTAATAATATCACCGAAAAGAACATAGAATTTATGGATGAGCTGAAAGCCGACATCGAGCGGCTCGAACAGAGCAAGCGGCAGCTTTCCGAGCAAAAAGAGCAGCTTTCCGCCAAGCAGGAGGATTACATAGCGCAGGAGCAAAAGCTGACCGCGGAAAAAGACGAGCTTTTGGGACTGCAAAGCGACAGCCAGGCGGCGGCGGACAGCTATCAGAACGACTACAACAATTACCAGTCCGCGATAGACCAGCTTGAGCAGCAGCAAAGCGACCTGCACTACATGATAAATGTCAGCGAGGAGGAAATAGCCGCTCTGGAGGAAGAGGTACGTCAGATGATACTGGCGGCGCAAAAGCCTCCGGAGAGCGAGCTGCAGGACGGCATGGAGTGGATGTGGCCGCTCAGCACGAATTTCCACATGATAACCTGCCATTTCGGTTATGACCCCGATATGGACAGATATCACAGAGGTACGGATATAGGCGACGGCGGAATATACGGCGCGAATATTTATTCCACCAAGGGCGGTACAGTCATAATCGCGAACGGCTCTTACGGTTGGAACGGCGGTTACGGTAAGTATGTCGTGGTGGATCACGGCGGCGGATATACCTCACTGTACGCTCACATGAGCGCGGTGTATGTCAGCGAGGGACAGGAGGTATCACAGGGCGAGGTACTGGGCGCCGTGGGAGATACCGGCTGGGCTACCGGTCCGCATCTCCACTTTGAGATAAGGATAAACGGCGACGCGGTAGACGCGCTCGGATACATCAATGTTCCGTAACGGCAATTTAAATAAGGGAATATATCAATGAATAAAAAAGTAAGTCTCGGCGTGACCATCAGCCTTATCGCGGTAGCGTGCGCGATAACCTTTGTACTTACCATGACGGTTTCGCTGAATATGTATAATTCGATGGTCTCCGGTATACAGGAGAGAGAAAACATCTATAATAAAATAAGAGAAATAGACTCGTTCGTGCGCGTGTCCTCGATATACGATATAGACGAGGAGGAGCTGACCTATGGGATAATGAACGGGTATATAGCGGGAACGGCGGATAAATACGCCCGTTACTATACCGCTGAGGAATATTATCGCCTTCAGCAGGAGGAGAGCGGCGTAATTATAGGCACCGGCATGGAAACGCAGATAAACGGCAGGTATCTTGAAGTTACCGAGGTGTACGAGGATTCTCCCGCCGAGGTCGCCGAAATAAAGGTCGGCGACAGGATAGTTGCGGTGAACGGGCAGAATTTGTTGGAATCCGACGCCGCCGTACAGCAGGACGCGCTTTTGGGCGAAGAGGGAACAAGAGTCGAGGTAACTATCCAGGATCCGGACGGCACGCAGCACAGCGTTGTGCTTATCCGTCAGAAAATAGAGATACAGTCGGTGCGCTCGCAGCTTATAAACGGATATGCCTATATCAGGATAACCACCTTTAACGCGCTGACCTCGGACCAGTTCGTACAGGCTATCGAGAATTACGAGGCTCAGTCGGTACTGGGCTATATATTCGACCTGCGCGGCTGCTCCACGGGTACGATAACGCCGCTTGAGCAGATGCTCAACAAGCTGCTCCCCGCCGGAATAATCGCTACCGATATAGCGGCGGACGGAACCGAAACTAACCTTGTGGAAACGGACGGCACTTCGGTCGTGGCAAAGCCTATCGCGGTGCTTACCGACGCGTCTACGGCGTGTGTAGCGGAGCTGTTTGCGGCATCGCTGCGGGATTTCGCGGGTGCGTCGCTGGTGGGACAGACCACAGCGGGAAAATCCGAGCTGCAAACCGTTCAGAGCTTTAAGGACGGCAGCGCGGTATCGGTGTCCACCTCGCGGGTAAAGCCGAGCCGCTCCGATGCGTTTACAAACGTGGGACTTTCGCCCGATTACGAGGTCGATATAACGCCGGAACAGGCGGAGCTTATCGAGATAGGAGATCCCGACAACGATTTTCAGCTCCAAAGAGCGCTTGAAGTCGTTGCGGCTCAGTAAGGCTCAACAGCAGCCGCGCATTTGCGCTGCTTTGACTCGGCAGGAGATTTGCCCTGCACGGTCATACCGAAAAATGACCGTATAAATTCAAACAAAACACGGAGGAAAGAACAATGGCAGGAAAGCAGACAGTAATGACTCAGGAGGGTCTTGCAGACCTTGAAAAAGAACTGGAACAGTTAAAAACCGTCACAAGACGTGAAATAGCCGATAAGATCAAGGTGGCGCTCTCGTTCGGCGACCTTTCGGAAAACTCGGAATATGACGAGGCAAAAAACGAACAGGGCATAGTTGAGGCGAGGATAGCCGAGATAGAGGCTACCCTTAAAAACGTAAAGGTTTTGGACGTAGACGAGCTTTCGACCGAGCACGTCAGCCTCGGCAATAAGGTAGTCCTCAAACCTCTTGACGGCGGCAAGAATATCAGCCTTTACCTTGTCGGCTCTAAAGAGGTAGATATGAAAAACGGCAAGATCTCCGACGAGTCGCCGATAGGCAAGGCGTGCATAGGCAAAAAGCTCGGCGAAACGGTCGAGGTGGAAGCGCCTATAGGTATAAGAAAATACGAGATACTTGAAATAGACAAGTAAGCGGAAAAATAACGGCAGGTGTTCCGCAGAACGCGGGACATTTTGCTTTACGGGACAAGGTGAAAGAAATGACAGAAAACGAAAACATACAGGAGTTGACGGAGCAGGAGCTGTCGGAGCAGCTTGACGAGCAGCACCGCATCAGACTGGAAAAGCTGGCGGAGTTGAAAGCAGGCGGATACGACCCGTACACCGTGACGAAGTACGACGTTACGCACCGCGCGGAGGATATAAGAAACGACTTTGACGCGCTGGAGGGGAACGACGTTGCTATCGCGGGCAGGATAACCAGCAAGCGCGATATGGGAAAAGCGAGCTTTATAGATATTCGCGACGGAAGCGGAAGAATGCAGGTATACGTCCGCATAGACGATGTGGGCGAAGAAACGTACAAGGGCTTTAAAAAGTGGGATCTCGGCGATATAGTGGGACTTAAAGGCTTCGTTTTCAAAACAAAGCGCGGGGAAATATCCGTCCACGCCAAGGAGATACAGCTTTTGGCAAAGTCGCTTTTGCCCCTGCCCGAAAAGTGGCACGGTCTGAGGGACAAGGAAGAGCGCTACCGCAAACGCTATCTTGACCTTATCGCAAATCCCGAGATAAAGGATACGTTCGTGACTCGCTCCCGAATTATAAGGGAGATACGCGCCTTTCTGGACGGAAAGGGCTTTTTGGAGGTCGATACGCCGGTGCTGCATACTCTTGAGATAGGGGCGGCGGCAAGACCCTTCAAGACTCACCACAACGCTTTGGACATAGATATGTATTTGCGTATCGAAACGGAGCTTTACTTAAAGCGGCTGATAGTAGGCGGCTTTGACAAGGTTTACGAGGTGGGCAGGATATTCCGCAACGAGGGTATGGATTCGACGCACAATCCCGAATTTACGTCTATCGAAATGTATCAGGCTTACACCGATTATATCGGAATGATGGATCTTATCGAGGAGTTGTACCGTACCGTCACCGTTAATATTTGCGGTACAGATACGGTAACTTATCAGGATAAGGAAATAGCCGTAGGTAAGCCTTGGCAGCGAATGACCATGAAAGACGCGGTAAAGCGTTACGCCGGAGAGGATTATGACAGTTGGGCAGACGACGCGGCAGCCAGAAACGCCGCTAAGCAAAAGGGCGTTGAGGTAGCCGATAACGCCGTTAAGGGAGAGGTGCTCACCGCGCTGTTTGAGGAGTTTGCCGAGGGCGAGCTTATCCAGCCTACTATCATTTACGATTATCCCGTGGAGGTGTCGCCGCTTGCAAAGCGCAAGCCGAGCGATCCCGCGTTTACCGAGAGGTTTGAATATTTTATAAACGGCTGCGAATTCGGCAACGCCTTTTCCGAGCTGAACGACCCGATGGACCAGCGGGAACGTTTTACAAAGCAGGCGGAGGAAAAGAGAAAGCAGGGCGCGAACGCGCAGGTCGACGAGGACTTCCTCACCGCGCTGGAATACGGCTTGCCGCCTACAGGCGGGCTTGGCTTGGGACTTGACAGATTTATAATGTTGCTTACGAACAGCGCCTCGATAAGAGATGTGCTGCTGTTCCCAACGATGAAGCCCCTCTCGGACTAAAAACCCAAAAAAATCAGGTTTTGACAGCGTTTGCGGCGTTTTGTTAATCCAAAAAAATGTCGTAAAACGGGGGTTACGACAGATTTACGACAAATGACTTTTTGAGCATCGCTCGTGATTTACGACAAATGCGTGTCGTAAATAACGAGAATCGTAAACTGTTAATCCAGTGGCTTCATTGTAACGGCTACATTGTAAATTGAATAAAAAAGCCTTGTAAACTCGGCATTTAACGATGTTTACGACAGAACCTCGGACTGTATAGTTCGGGGTTCTTTTTTTGCATATTTGAAGCTGGCAACGATTATGGATATACTGTAATCGAATGGAGGGACTACAAATGAAGAAGTATTATATCAATCTAACCGAGCAGGAACGCTCTCAAATCATACATTCGCTTATAGATAAAAAGAACGCACTTATGGCTCAAGGCAGATACACCGACGCTGTTGATGAAGTCATCTTAAAGATGATGAAAGCAAAGAAAAAGGCTTTCATAGTGCGTACTGTTTCGTAGTCATTTCCTTTTCAAAAAATAAAATATAGAGCTATATAAGCAAGCCGCTTATTCCTTTATCGGGATAGGCGGCTTTTTTCATTTTCCCAACTCAAAAAATTTTTTCAAACTTTTTTCAAAAACACCCGATAATTTGACCTCTCCCAGTCCGAACAAGTGAAAGGGTTATTTCTTAACTCCGATTAGGAGCAACTCTTTCGCTGTTCCTTGACAACTGAATATATAGGCACATCGGACTTTAGTTCTGATGATGAGCCACCTTATCGGGTACGCCAAGACCTCTGAAACGGAGCGAGCGAGAATCCCTGGTAAAAGTGTCAGGCTGCACCTGATACGGCGATGACAGTCAGAATGATAATGATACTTCTCTACGGAGCTGGCGGAGAATCCGGCAGAGGTGAAATTCCTATGACACGGTTTCGCAAACCGTGACCGATGTGCTTCCCACACAAAGCAACAGCTTTACGCAGGGGGTGTTGAAAACAAATACTGCGTTGATACATAGCCGTCTGAACACAGCCGGCTATAAATCTATGCAAAGGAGGAAAGCCAATGCCAAACTGTAAAACCATTGCTATCTGCAATCAGAAGGGCGGCACAGGCAAAACAACCACAACGGTCAATTTAGGGATAGGGCTTGCGAGACTTGGTAAAAAGGTACTCCTTGTAGACGCCGATCCGCAGGGCGACCTCACGACTTGCCTCGGATGGAAAGATAATGACAGTCTGCCGACTACCATTACTAATAAGTTGTCCGAGATAATGCGTGAAGAAAACGGAAACCCGCATTTCGGTATTCTGCATCACGAGGAAAATGTTGATTTGCTTCCCGCAAACCTTGAACTGTCCGCAATGGAAATGATGCTTGTAACGACTATGAGCCGTGAAACCGTTTTGAGAACCTATCTGAATAAGGTAAAGAACGATTATGAATATATCCTGATCGACTGTATGCCTTCCCTCGGTATGGTAACTTTGAACGCTTTAGCGGCGGCAGATAGCGTAATCATCCCCGTTCAGGCTCAGTATCTTCCCGCAAAAGGAATGACACAGCTTATGCAGACTATTCAGAAGGTCAAGCAGCATATCAACCCAAGCCTGAAGATTGACGGTATCTTACTGAATATTGTAGATAACCGAACAAACCTTGCTAAAAGCACGGCGGACGCACTGCGGAAGAACTACGGAAACGTGATTAAGATATATCACTCAGCCATTCCTATGGCAGTAAAAGCCGCAGAGGTAGCGTCGAAAGGTGTCAGCATATATAAGTATGAACCGAACAGTCCTGCGGCGAAGGCTTACGCTGAATTGACAAAGGAGGTGTTAGCCGATGGCAGGAAGAAAGAGCGACTTCACTCTGCCGACGCTCGATGACCTGTTCTCAACACAGGAAATGAGAGATGATGCGAAACTCGCAAAAATCCGGGATATTCCCTTAGAGCTGATTGACGATTTTCCCGACCACCCTTTTAAGGTGCGTGACGATGAAGATATGATGCAGCTCGTTGAGAGCATCAAGGAGCGTGGGGTTATCACCCCGGCAACCGTCCGTCAAAAAGAGAACGGCAGATATGAGCTTATTTCCGGTCACAGGAGAAAACGAGCGTGTGAGCTTGCAGGCTTTGAAACGCTCAGATGTGAAGTTGTTGACCTAACGAGAGATGAAGCAACCATCTTAATGGTGGAAAGCAATTTTCAAAGGTCGCAGATACTTCCCTCGGAAAAAGCGTTCGCATATAAAATGCGTTTGGAAGCAATGAACAGACAGGGACAAAGAACTGATTTAACTTCGACACCAGTGGTGTCGAAGTTGAGGACTAATGAAACTCTCGGAAATGAAGTTGGCGAAAGCCGTGAGCAAATTCGCAGATATATTCGCTTGACCAATCTTGTCCCCGAACTGCTTGACCTTGTGGACGAGGGCAGAATGAAAATGCGACCTGCCGTTGAGATTTCTTTTCTTGACGAGGACTGCCAGCGTGATTTGGTAGATGAAATCGACCTGAACGACTGCACTCCGTCCCACGACCAAACAATCCGTATGCGAAAGATGTTTGAAGAAAAGAAGCTCACACCTGAAGCCATACAAGCCATTATGTCGGAGCAGAAACCCAATCAGCGTGAGAGAATTGTGCTGAGTGGGGATAAGGTACGACAGTATATCCCGAAGAATATTCCCCTTAACCAAACGGAGGATTATGTCTGCAAGGCTTTGGAGCATTATGCGGGTTATTTGAGAAAACGGGCAGAGCGTGACGCAAGGTAGCAGGAGTAACATTTTCCGTTTCCCCTTCCTCACACTCTAACCCCTAAGTACAAGCTAACCTACCGAAGAAAGATATATAACTATCTCTCAATATATATCTATCTCCATAACTTAAAGCTATCTCAAACAATTCGCATCATTCCCACTTAAAGGAGTTGGTTGCTAAAATGAAAGATTAGCCTATTCGCACCTTTGTCAAATTGCGGAGAACTCTCTACAATGAAGGCGAAAGGAGCGATTCGAAATGAAAAACAAAATCTTATGCTTTGGCTTGGTTCTCATTTTCCTTGCCTCAATGTGCGGATGTAATGCTGAAAAAGCCGATATTTTGGAAAGCTCGGATATAGCCGACTGTTCTTCTTCGGTGAGTAATACGGAAACTTCCGATGAAACGGATACGACCGTAGAAAGTGAACCTGAAAAAGCAACAGAAACGGAGAAAACATCTTTTGAGCCGACATCGGAAAGTAACGAGCCTGAAACTGCTCCGACAGAGAGCAAGAAACCCGTTGAAGCCGACAAAACGGATATTCCAGCCGCACCAAAGGCAGAAACAGAAACACCAAAGCCCGAAGCACCCAAACCGACCGTAAGCGAGGAAACAAAAGAGCCGGAAAAGCCTGTCCAGTCGGATAAAGAACCTCCGACAGAACATCCTACGGAAGAAGTAAAGCCAAAAACAGCTTACGACTACGAGTTTGACATTGAAGCAATTCGGAGCGACCTCATTTCTCTCGGCTGCTCTATGGGACTTACTCATATTACAACCGATGACGGAACGGCGATCACACCGGACAATGCTTCGTGGGCGACGCCTGTTACGGCTTCCGAGTCGTTTCAGGGAGAACGCCTGAAAAGAAAACTCACGGACTATGTGCAGTCGATGCCGGATATTATCGCCGCTTACGGCGGCGCACCAATCGAATATTTCACGATATATATTGAACCGCTTGGAAGCGGCAGCTACCGGATATATTTCCTGTACTGAGTTCGTGAGAACATACCCTCTGCCCGAAAAGACAGAGGGCTTTTTTATACCCAAATTAAGAAAGGACGGTTAAACCGAAATGAAAAATTTTGCAAAATCCAAAGGAAAGCGCATCACTGCCGCACTCCTGTGTGACGTTATGTGCATTATGTCTCTGCCGCTTTCCGCCTTCGCCTTTACAGCAGAGGAAGGAAAGACAGTAAACGCATATTACGGTGATAAGTATGTGAGTGCAGACGGAGAAATGTATTATTCTCCCTCAACCTATCAGTATATCGCCTATGATGCAAACGGCAATGAAAGTCTGCACACTCAAAGTGCAGGCAATTCGAGAACCAAGCTGATGATTAAGGACAGCAGCGGTTCCCGACAGATTATGTGTATCGAGTCCGGTATTCCATATAATGCCGGAGGAACTTATGACAGCAAAAGCGGAACAAACAGCTCATATTTTCAGAACCTGCCGACAACGGCACAGTACGGAATTATGCTGACCTCCGTGTACGGCTGGCGTCCGGGTAAAACGGCTCCGATCAGCGGAACAAACGAGGACGATTTCTCTATGGCGACACAGATTATTCTTTGGGAGTATCAGCAGCAGCTTCGTACTTCTCCGACTACTCTCAAAGCAAACAGCTACGGGGTTCCTGCCGACACTTACTTCAAGGGTATCAAGGGCAGACCTGCCGAGAAGTGCTACAACTGGCTTCTTTCGCAGATGCAGAACCACGCAACCATTCCGAGCTTTGCTTCCAATAAGAGCAGCTCTGCAACCACCTATACGCTGAAATACAATCAGGCGGCAGATAATTACAGTCTTACGCTGACCGATACGAATAATACGCTGTCGGATATTAAGTTCAGCGCAAGCGGTATTACCGTTTCAAGAAGCGGCAACAAATACACCTTTACTTCAAACAAGATGATTGAAACCGCCGTTAGTGTTACGGCGCAAAAGAATGTACCCGGTATCGACGGCAACTTCCTTATTTGGGGATACCCCGGAAAGCAGACAATGATGTCGGGTGCGGAAGATCCGGTCGTATTCTATCTCAAAATCAAGACGGAAACCACCGGAGTCGGTCATATCTTGAAGCACTCCGAGGACGGAAAGGTGGCAAACATTAAGTTCAACATTGCCGGAAACGGCGTTAATCAGACCGTCACCACAAAGGCGGACGGCACGGTGGATATTGAACTTATGCCCGGCGTATATACCGTTACGGAGCTGACCGAGGAAAAGTATGAGCCGCAGAATGTGCAGAGGGTTACGATTGTATCGGGAAATACCTCAACGGTCACATTCAGCAATACACTCAAGCGTGGCGACCTTCAGGTAATCAAATCCTCCGAGGATAATCTTGTGGAGGGCGTTACCTTCCACCTTTACGGCACATCTCTTTCCGGTATTTCCGTTGATGAGTATGCCGTGACAGATAAGAACGGTGTTGCTACCTTTAAGGATGTCCTGATTTCAGGCACAATGCCCTACACCATCGAGGAAGTGGATACGGCTATCCGTTATGTCGTGCCTGCAAATCAGACCGCACCTGTTAAGTGGAAAGAGGTTACTACCCGCAATTTCACAAACATTCTCAAAAAGTTTACCGTGACCGTGACAAAGAGCGACCGTGAGGAAGGCAGCGCCCAGGGCGATGCTTCTCTTGCCGGAGCAGTTTACGGCATTTATAAGGGCGAAACCCTTGTAGACAAATATGTTACGGATCAGAACGGGCAGTTCACCACAAAGGAATATGTCTGCGACAATGACTGGACAATCCGTGAAATCACTCCGTCCGAGGGCTATCTGCTTGACACCACAATCCATAAGGTCGGTGCTGAACCGCAGCTTTATACCATGGAACACAATCAGACAGCAAACGATGTTACCGAACAGGTTATGAAAGGCAATATCGCCATCATCAAGCATACCGACGATGGAAAAACCAAGATTGAAACGCCCGAAAGCGGTGCAACCTTTGAAATCTACCTCAAGTCCGCAGGAAGCTATACCGCTTCCGAAGAAGATGAGAGAGATATTATCGTCTGCGACGAAAACGGCTTCGGACAGACAAAGGATATGCCTTACGGCGTATATACCGTTCATCAGACCTCCGGCTGGGAAGGCCGTGAGCTGATGAAGGACTTTGATGTGTTCATTGCTCAAAACGGACAGACCTACCGTTACCTTATCAACAATGCAAACTTTGAAAGCTATATCAAGGTGGTCAAGGTGGACGCAGAAAGCGGCAAGACCATTCCTTATGCCGGAGCAGGCTTTCAGATTTACGATCCGACAGGAAATCTTGTTACAATGTCCTTTACCTACCCGACTCCGACAACAATCGACACCTTTTACACCGACGCAAACGGCTGTCTTGTGACACCGGAGAAGCTGGAATACGGCAAGGGATATTCTCTTGTGGAGGTTCAGGCTCCCTACGGATATGTTCTCGACAGCACTCCTGTGTACTTCGATGTAACGCAGGATAACGCTACCGAAGAAAGCGGGGTTACAGTGATAAAAGTGGATAAGCCGAATATGGCACAGAAAGGCACAATCACCGTAGAGAAAACCGGCGAAGTGTTCTACGGTGTAAGCGTAAGCGGCTCGGAGGATGCCGAGGTAATCTATCAGCCGATTTATGAAATCGCCGGACTTTCGGACGCAGTATATGAAATCCGTGCAGCCGAGGATATTATTACTCCTGACGGAACAGTACGCTTCACAAAGGGCGAGGTTGTGGATACCGTTACTACGGGAAAAGACGGACTTGCCAAGAGCCGTGAACTCTATCTCGGCAAATATGAAGTCAAAGAAATCAAAGCACCTTACGGTATGGTGTTGAATGATGAAATTCATACCGCAGAGCTTGTGTATGCCGGACAGAATATTTCCGTGACGGAAACTGCCACCTCTTTCGTGAATGAAAGACAGAAGGTTGAAATCAGCTTGAAGAAAACGCTTGAAACAAGCGACCTTTTCGGTATCGGACAGAACGGTGAACTAAAAAACATCAGCTTCGGTCTGTTTGCCGCAGAGGAGCTTGTATCTGCAAGCGGTACTTCTATCCCCGCTGACGGTTTAATTGAGATCGTTACCCTTGATGAAAGCGGAAACGGTACGGTTAAAACCGACTTGCCTATGGGCGGCTACTATGTAAAAGAGCTTGCCACCGATGAGCATTATATCCTCTCGGATGCCAAGTACCCCGTAACCTTTGAGTATGCGGGACAGGAAACCGCAAAGGTTCAGCTTGCGGTCAATGACGGCGAAGCAATCGAAAACGACCTTATCTACGGCTCTGTTTCCGGCAGGAAGGTCAATGAAAACGGCGAACCTCTCGGCGGTGCGCTGATCGGACTCTTTAAGTACAACGATACCGAATTTACAAAGGAAAACGCTTTGATGACTGCTACCTCCCAAAAAGACGGTAGCTTTTCTTTTGAGCAGATTCCGTTCGGTATTTGGTATGTAAGAGAAATCGAGCAGCCGACAGGCTTTGTCCTGAACGAAACCGTATATGAAGTAAACATTGCCGAAAATGAACAGGTTGTCGAAATCGAAATCGTAAACAAGTTTGTTCGTGGCAATATCACACTTACCAAAGTGGACGCAGACTTCCCCGACAACAAGTTGACCGGAGCGACCTTTGAAGTATATCAGGACAACAACGCTGACGGAAAGCCGGATGACGGTGATACGCTGATCGGCACTCTTACCGAAAGCGAAGCAGGAATTTATGAGATGAAAGACCTGCTTTACGGTCACTATCTCATAAAGGAAACCAAAGCGCCGGACGGCTTCCTGCTTGATACAGGCATTTATCCCGTATTCATTGAAACGGACGGTATGACCTATTCCGTAGAGAACAAGGCAGGCGTCGGCTTTATCAACGAAGCGATGAAAGGCAACCTGAAAATCGTCAAGACATCTTCTAACGGCAAGGTGGAAGGCTTCTCCTTCCGTATTACCGGAGCAAACGGCTATGATGTAACGCTCAAAACCGATGAGAATGGCGAAATCTTCATCGAGGGACTCCGCATCGGTGAATACACCGTGTCCGAGGTAGCCGATGAGGTATCTGCACCGTATTCACGACCTGCCGATAAAAAGGCAAATGTTATGACCGACTCCACCACGATTGTGGAAATGCACAATGTTGTCATTGACACTCCGAAAACCGGAGATAACAGCAAGCTCGGCTTGTGGCTTGCCCTGCTCGGTGCTTCCGCTGCCGGTATCGGCGTGACAGTATACGCAGGCGTTAGAAAAAAGAAAAAGGAGGATTCTGAATAATGGAGCCGAAAACAATTATCGCAATCGTTTTGGTCGCCTTTATCATTGGCGGCTTTATCTTTCTTCAGGTGAAAAACAGAAAGAAGAAATAACCTACGGGGGCGGATGAAATACTCCGTCCCCTTATTCTTTTTAAGGAGGAGCCTATGAAAACAATGAAAACAGTTGAAAGCCGGGTTCTGCAAATTCTTCGGGACTGTCCTGAAACGAGAAATGAGGATATGCTGCTTTTCTACCGTTACTACAACCGCTTTGCCGACTATCTTCGAGCAGGCGAACTTCCGCTTGAAGATTTGGCATATAACTACAAGGCATACGGACTTCCGTGCTTTGAGTCTATCCGAAGAGCAAGGCAGCGTGTGCAGTCCCTGTTTCCTGAGCTTTCCCGCAACAGTGCTAACGAACAGGATGGTTCTGTTGTAATCGTAATCAACATTAACGGAGGGTAAGAAAATGGGCAAGGAAAAACGAATGATCGGAGATTATACGGTACTCTGTTCAGTCAATGTGGGCGAAAAGGAAGTTATCTTGGCTTCCAATGAGCAAAGCACGGACGGAGAGAAATTTTTGTGCGGCTTTGTAGAGCGAAACGACCTTTTTGAACTGTGCAAGGAATGTGTGGTAAGCGATGACTATATTGAGATTGCCCACACTTTCGGGAGCCGTGTTGTCAATGAAGCGGAGCTGTTCAAGGAGCAGGTCAAAAAGCTGGATATTCCCATCACGGTCATTACCGAAGCAGACTGTATTCTCGACCATTATTCAAAAGACATCAACGGCAAGGTTATTGCCATTGATCCGAAGGTATTAAAGCCTGAATTTCAGAGAGCCGACAGACAGCTCTACTTGGTTACAGGCGGTTTCGGTGCTTCGGCAAACAGCCGTGGAAGCGCTGTGTTCTGCACCAATCTTCATACCGGGAAAAACACCCGATTTGAACGAATGAATGTTATGGGCGAAGTAAAGCCCGAATGTATGCCGGACTGGGCAAAAGAAAAAATTGCCGCTATGAGCCGAAGCCATAAAGAAAAAGACAAAGAACGATAAGGAGGTACAGACCTATGAAAGATACAATTACCCTTCAGCAGAAGGTCAAAGTCTTAAACAAGCTCTTTGATGCAAAATGCAGAACCGAAAAGGACTTGCAGGGACTTTCTATGGAAAGCATTTTGAAAATCCCGAACATCACCATTCAGGATATGACGGTGATTATGGAGCTTCAGAAAGCAACCAAATCGGGCAAGCTGTTCTCCTACTTAGGCGGTGGTACAGATGAGCAGCAAGCAGAATGACCGTCATATTATCTGGAGCGATATTCACCTTGATTTTGAGGACTGGCGGGCAGACCTTGAAGAACAGTACCCCGACCTGTCCGAAGATGAACTGATACAGAAAATGTACGAAATCAATTCCGACTATCTCGGTGACGAGCGTATGAACCTGAATGTTCAACTCTCACAGCCCATCTTGGTTGTGGCGGACATCGGGCGTTGGGACGGTCGTTATGACGGGTATGCGGAAATCAAGACAGGCAATATTAAAGACTGTTTGTATTCCGAAATGGATATGTGCGAGTGGTATGTGGACAAATACGGAGATCTCCGTGCCGATGCTGTTCATCACGACGGGACAAATCACTACCTCTACCGTGTGTATAAGGACACCGCAACAGACAGTCAGATTGAAAATCTCAAATCAAAGATTTACGATGGCAAGGCAACACGAGCCGATATAACGAGAGTGACAAGGCGGCTCGGTGATGAAATTGCCGCCGTTTACGGGTTCGATATTCCCCGGCAAAAGAAAAATATCGAGAGAGCGAGGTGAAAATATGGATTACCGAATTATGAACCCTGCCGAAAGAAAATATACCTTCCGCCAAAGCCAGCAGATTTCTATGCAGACGGGACTTATCGGGTATTTGAGAGCAGATTTCGGCAGTACGGGCAAAGAGTTTTATTCCACTTGGAACGATTTCAGAAAGGACTTAAAGACCGACGATTTCAAAAAGGAATTTGACTTGGTGATAAACTCCTACCGTTTCGGAGACGGCGAATTCTTAATCGGCAGAAGCGCTATGACAAAATTCTGCTATGAACATCCCGAAAGCAGCTACGAGGATGACCGTAATCATTACGGCGTCCGTGTTGATACCGAACAGTATTCATATTTAATGCGGTTAAATCCAAACCGTGGAGAGTACAATCTGTACTGCTATTGCTATCAGCGGGAGTGGCTTGACAACCATCTTCAAAAAGCCGAAAAAGGTATCCGCTTTATTGATCCGCACTACAAAGAGCAGTTCACTATCCCTGACGGAGATAAAATCCGCATAACTTTAAGCAGCGGTGAGCATTACGACAGAGAGTGCAGATATATCGATGATTACCACCTTGAGGTGGGCGACAATCTCTATCATATCTGTGAGTTTGCCGAGCGAATGGAGCAAAACGGAAATACCGTTATTCCGCTTCGTTCCTCTCTGCCGGAGCAATGCTATGTGTACTTGCCGACGAGCAATGAAATCGGCATTATCAAAAAAGGCGAAACCGGTTATTACAAAACAGACCTGACAGACGGCGTTCCCGGTGAAATGAAAGAGCTTGCCGACTCTATGAACCGTAAGCTCGGTGTTACAAAGGGGCAAGCCGAGGCAATGAAGGCAGGCTCTATGTTTGGGTGGAAAGTCCCTGCCGCCGATCCGAAAAACTATGATGAAAACGGAAAACTTGTAAAGCCAAAACGGAACAAAGATTATGAAAGATAAGGAGGTGTTTCCCGATGGCTCGTAAATATGACCTTATTTCCGAACTGTACGACCGTACCTGCAAGACGGTGGTATCCTCTCCGCAGAATTGGGAAGCCTTTTTGACTTCTGCCTGCCGAAACTATAAGCTGCGTTTTGATGAACAGCTTTTGGTGTTCGCACAGCGACCGGACGCTACCGCAGTTCTTGAAATTGAGCGTTGGAACGGCACTTTCGGAAGATGGGTTAATCGAGGTGCAACCGGTATTGCGGTCTTTGACGATGCAAGCAGAAGCCGCCAGCGTCTTATCCATTACTTTGACATTTCCGACACCCATCCGAGCAAGTATTCCCGCCCCGTTCCTATTTGGGAAATGAAGCCGGAATATGAGCAGGAAATCACCGAAACCCTTGAAAGCACCTTCGGAACGCTGGATAACAGCCAAAGCCTTGCGGACGCAGTTATGAGTGCGGCACAAAATGCCGCCGAGGACAATCTTCCCGATTATACCCGTGATTTGCTATACTCTGTAAACGACAGCTTCTTGGAGGAACTGGACGATGACAATATTTCCTCCATATACAGAAAAGTTGTTACCAACAGCGTGGCATATATGATGATGGAACGGCTCGGCATTGATACGGAGGACTATTTCGAGCGTGAGGACTTTGAGGATATTATCAATTTCAATACGCCCGGTACGCTTAATGCCCTGGGCTTTGCCACCAGCGACATTGCCGAAATGGGACTTACCGAAATTGCAAAAACAGTGATGTCCCTTGAAAGGCAAAATCGCATAATTGCGGAAAACAGAAAGCCTGATTACAATATAGGCAGAAATCAAAACACAGAAAGGAGTCCACAAAATGAACGAGCTGACATACACGATGCAGGGCGATTACAGACTGCCCAATTTGGAGCTGCCGGAACAGCCGGAAGCGCCGATGGGACGGTACTCCCGAATGAGAGCGAAGTACCTGAAAGAGAACCGCAAGGTGCTGTACTACAATCTCCTGACGAGCTGCAAGCTGAGCGAGCATCTGACGCAGATCGAACAGACGGCGACCGAAATGGAGGGACGCCTGACGAAAGAGATGGCGGCGAAGGAAGGCTTGACCGAGAGCCTGAAAGCGACGGATATGATGAGCTGGGTTCGGAAGATGAACAACCTGAAGAGCCGAGTTCAGGAAATCGTGATGAAGGAAGTAATCTTCGCTTAGAGTATTACGACCGAAGCAACGAGGACAAGAGCCTTCCGTTCTTCGGTCACGATGATACTATCCGTGAAATCCTTGCAACCACACCCCACCTGAAAGCCACCAAAGACGAAATCCGTGCATTTTACGAAAGTGTAGCCGACGAGGACAAGCGCACCGAGTATATCAAGGGCATTTTCAATAATGATTATACCGAAGTGATACTGGGCGACGGCAGACGAGGCGGCTACAAGACTTATCAGAATGTGCTTCAGCTTTGGGAAGGTAATTATCTTAGCCGTACAAAGCAGAGCTTTTACGACTGGGGTGTGATAGCCAAACATTTTGAAGCAATGCGTCTTATGGGCGAGCTTCAGGACACAATGAAACCCTTGCCCTCTATGGACGGGCAGATGAGCTTAATGCTCAATTACGAAGCAGAGGTAACGAAACCCTCTGCTTTTTCCTTTTCTCAGGAGATTATCGACGCTGTTCTTACCCGTGGAAGCGGCGTGTCGGAGGGAAAGTTCCGCATCTATGAGCAGTTCCAAAAGAGCCTTTCAAAGAAAGAAAATGTGGATTTCCTGAAAAATGAATACGGCTGGGGCGGTTCTTACCCCGTTATCACCGGAACGGGCATTGACGAGCAGCACGATGGCAAAGGCATCAAAATCTCGAAGAATGCAAACGGCGAAGAAGTCAAAGTGCTTCTAAATTGGAATCAGGTTGAAAAGCGCATTTCTGAGCTTATCAAAATGGATAGATACCTGAACCCGAAAGAAAAGGAACTCTACCCTGAGTGGCTTGAGCAACACGAAATTCGCCGTGCCGAAGCCGCAGAGGAACGCAGAAAGCGAGAAATCCTTTCTACTGCACCACCCGAAAAGAAAGCGCCTGAACCGAGCAACGAAAGATATGAATATCATCTTGGCAACACCGTCTATATCGGTGCAAACGAGTATGAAATTCTGTCCTTTGACAACGACCGGGTAATGCTCTATGATACGCAGTTCCCATTGTTCAATAAGGAAATGACAAGAGCCGAGTTCGACCAAAAGGTTCAGGAAAACCCGATGAACGACCACCTGAAAGTAAAGGTTTTACCAGCCGAAGAAATCACGGACAACACAAAGGTGAGAATATCCTTGGATAGCGGAAACGACCTTGTTCATTGGATATATTTCAATCCCGACGCAAATGCCGGTGGTCAGTATGTCTCAGGTGATTTGAGCTTCACTGTTTTTGAAGAACTCATCGAGCAGTATGATATTGCGAATCATCCCGAAAACACGGATAGGTTTGTTGCCGAACTTGAAGAAATGTCGGATCAGTTTTTGGCTGACATCAACACGCCTTTCTTTATGGAAGCGGAAAACGACTATGAGATGGACTGCGACTATACCGAGTTCACACCCGAAAACATTCTCAAAATCCACAAGGATATTCAGCAATTTGAAGCGGAACATCAAGCAGAACTTAACAGAATGGCTGGGCAGAATGAGCCGAACGCATTGCCGGTTTATGACCGTGAAACAGAAATCCTCTATGATGTTCTCTCCGCCCTGAAAATTGATGATGTTGAGTTGGACTTCGACGGTGATGAACTTATCGCAACCGACAGTATGGACAACGAGTGGCACGGTCAGGAGTTCTACAAATTCCTTGTGGAAGAAGCCTTTGTCTTTGAAGATAACGGCGGCGTTCTTGGTATCCGTGATGAACTCTTGAAGGACTTTACGGAACTATCCGAGCATAACGGCGTTCCTGTTGAGGACAACCGAGTGCGAGAGCCGTATAGAAGTTATCTTGCGGTGAAAGCCGAAAATCCCGACAGCCTTGTTTTGTATCAGGTTGGCGATTTCTTTGAAGCCTATGGCGAGGACGCACAAAAGGTTGCTGAAGCTCTTGACCTTGTGATGACCTCCCGTGCGATAAGCGACAGCGAGAGAGTTCCTATGGTGGGCTTCCCGCAGCACACCCTCGAAACCTATATGAATATGCTGACCGACAGAGGTTTTGACCTTGCGGTTTCAACCGTTGACGGCAGCGAGCGCAAGGTTCTTTCCATTGTTTCTACGAACAAGGAAGCTCCGGTACAGTCAAAGCCTATCGGCAGAATTGATTACCTTCATACGGACGGGCGTGTTCGTGAGAGCATCGAATACACAAGTCCCTATCAGTTTGAAAAGGACATTAAGGAAGAAAATTACTACGGCGTTCCGATGAAAATTGTTCTGTATAAGGACAGGGACGGAACGACTATTCCGCAGGACTTTATCTCTCAGCTTGATCCTCAACCGCAGAGCGTTGAGATTATCGACAGTCCGTACTTGAAATCTTCCCTTGATATTGCAAAGGAGATTATTGACGAATACTGTCGAGAGGAATTTGAGCGTGACGAGGGTGCGGACTACTCTAACCTTTCCGAAGTCAATGTGGCATACACAACCACCGAAGATGATAAGCACGAAATACAGGCGAATGTCAACCTTGTAGACTTCAAGATTGAAACCCTTGTTGACGGTACGGTTATCCGCACCGAACAGTATGACAGTCTTGAGGATATGACCGGTCGAGGTCTGAAGTACCTTTCCTTTGATGACCTTGTTTACCTGTCCGAAGAAGAACTTGAGCGTGTGGAAAAGGCTTCTGCCCCCGTTATTCCTGCTTGGGAGCAGCCAAAGAAAAGCAAGGTGCAATCCTTTGACCTGCACCCTGAAATTCCAATGTCCGAGCGACACAATTTTGACCTTGCCAACAACGAGATTACGGAGGTAAACAAAAAAGAGCGTTTCCACCGCAACTATGCGGCGATTACGGTCTTGAAAAGATGTCAGGAGGAAAACCGATTTGCCACACCTGATGAGCAGAAAATCTTGTCGAGATATGTCGGTTGGGGCGGTATTCCCGAAGCCTTTGACGAACGAGCAGGAGCTTGGCACACCGAGTACGCAATGCTTAAAAACATCCTGACACCTGAAGAATACGACTCTGTAAGAGAAAGCACATTGACTGCCTTTTACACTCCGCCTACGGTTATTAAAGCCGTATATAAGGCTATGGAGCAGTTAGGTTTCCGTGAGGGAAATATCTTGGAGCCGTCCTGCGGTATCGGTCATTTTATCGGTATGCTGCCGGAGTCAATGAGGGAAAGTAAGATTTACGGCGTGGAGCTTGACACTGTTTCGGCGGGTATCGCACAGCAACTCTACCAAAAGACCTCTATTGCCGCACAAGGCTTTGAGGAAGCAAATCTCCCCGACAGTTTCTTTGACGCCGTTGTGGGCAATGTTCCTTTCGGGGATTTCAAAGTTCCCGACAAGAGATATGACAAGCACAAGTTCCTGATCCACGACTACTTCTTTGCAAAGTCCCTTGATAAACTTCGACCGGGCGGCGTTATGGCGCTTATCACGAGCAAAGGAACGATGGACAAGGAAAATCCCGCAGTCCGCAAGTATATCGCACAGAGAGCCGACCTGCTGGGCGCTATCCGTCTGCCGAACAACACCTTTAAGGGTAATGCCGGAACGGAAGTCGTTTCGGATATTCTCATTTTACAAAAGCGTGACCGCATTGTAGATATTGAGCCTGATTGGGTGCATCTTGGTACAGACGAAAACGGCATTGCGATGAACAGTTACTTTGTAGAGCATCCCGAAATGATACTCGGTGAGATGAAAATGGTATCGGGGCGTTTCGGTCCCGAACCCTCCTGTGTACCGTATGAGGGCGCTGACCTTGCAGAGCAGCTCAGTGAAGCCGTTGCAAACATTCACGGTGAGATTACGGCTTATGAAGTGGAAGATGAACTCACCGAAGAAGATAATTCCATTCCTGCCGATCCGACCGTGAGAAACTTTTCCTATACGCTTGTGGACGGCAAAATTTATTTCCGTGAAAACAGCCGAATGGCTCCCGTTGATGTTTCTGCCACCGCAGAAAACCGCATTAAGGGTATGATTGCGATCCGTGACTGTGTCAGAAACCTGATTGAGTTGCAGACCGAAGATTATCCTGACTCGGCAATCAAGGAGGAACAGGCAAAGCTAAACAGCCTCTATGATACCTTTACGGCGAAGTACGGTCTTATAAACAGCCGTGCCAATTCTTCTGCTTTCTCACAGGACAGCTCGTTCTCTTTGCTCTCGGCTCTTGAAGTCTTGGGCGATGACGGGACTCTGGAAAAGAAAGCGGATATGTTCTTTAAGAGAACAATTAAACCCCATACCCCTGTTACTTCGGTAGACACTTCGAGCGAAGCACTTGCCGTATCTATGGGCGAAAAAGCCTGTATTGATATGGAATATATGTGTCAGCTTAGCGGCAAAACCGAGGAAGAAATCTTTGCCGACCTTAAAGGTGTTATCTTCTTAAACCCGATGTACGGGTACGGGAACAGCACCGAAGCAAAGTATCTTATGGCTGACGAATACCTCTCCGGCAATGTCCGTGAGAAGCTCGCCTGGGCAAAGAAATCGGCACAGCTTTCACCCGAAGAATACAGTATCAATGTGGAAGCGCTCCAAAAGGTGCAGCCGAAAGACCTGACGGCAAGTGAGATTTCCGTCCGTCTCGGTGCGACTTGGCTTCCGCCTGAGATTGTCGAGCAGTTTGTGTTTGAGTTCTTGGGAACGCCGAGATATGCACAATGGAACATCAAAATCCATTTTTCCGAGTACACGGGAGAATGGAATATCGAGGGCAAATCCTACGACCGAGGAAATGTCAAAGCGTACAGCACCTACGGCACAAGCCGTATCAATGCTTACAAGATTATCGAGGAAACGCTGAACCTGAAGGATGTGCGTATCTTCGATTATGAGGAAGATGCAGACGGCAAAAAGAAAGCAATCCTGAATAAAAAGGAAACTGCTATCGCTCAGGCAAAGCAGGAGCTTATTAAGCAGGGCTTTCAGGACTGGATATGGTCTGATCCTGAGCGCAGAGAAAGACTATGCAAGCTCTACAACGAAAAGTTCAACAGTATTCGTCCCCGTGAGTACGACGGAAGCCATATTACCTTTAACGGTATGAACCCCGAAATTGAACTTCGGGAACACCAAAGAAATGCGGTGGCGCATATCCTTTACGGCGGCAATACGCTCCTTGCACACGCCGTCGGCGCAGGCAAAACCTTTGAAATGACGGCGGCTGCTATGGAGTCGAAACGGCTCGGATTATGCAGTAAATCGCTGTTCGTAGTCCCGAATCACCTCACCGAGCAATGGGCGTCGGAGTTCTTGCAGCTCTATCCGTCCGCAAATATTTTGGTGGCTACGAAAAAGGACTTTGAAACCAAAAACCGCAAAAGGTTCTGCGGTCGAATTGCAACCGGGGACTACGACGCTATCATCATCGGGCATTCTCAGTTTGAGAAAATCCCGATGAGCATTGAACGGCAGAGAGCCATCCTTGAACAGCAGCTTGAAGAAGTCACCAACGGCATTGCAGACCTGAAAAGAAATCATGGAGATAACTTCTCGGTCAAGCAGTTGGAGCGCACGAAAAAATCCGTTAAACAGAAGCTCGATAAGCTCAACGACCAGTCGAAAAAGGACGATGTTGTGACCTTTGAGGAACTTGGTGTGGACAGGCTTTTCATTGATGAGAGCCACTATTACAAGAACCTTTTCCTCTATACAAAAATGAGGAATGTCGGCGGTATCGCACAGACCGAAGCGCAAAAATCCAGCGACCTTTTTATGAAGTGCCGCTATCTTGATGAGATTACGGGCGGTCGTGGTACGGTGTTTGCAACCGGAACGCCCTACGCAACACCTTCACAACAGCTTCAAACAGCGTAAATACGCTGTTTTTTCATATACTAAAAACGACCTCA
>CANQIB010000014.1 GCA_947623915.1 uncultured Ruminiclostridium sp. | reverse complement strand
TCCCGATTTTTATTGACAACCATATTTTTTTGTGATAGAATATGAATGTATCTGTAGATATTATCGCTTTATTTCCGCGTTTTCGCAAATGACGGAATTAACGAAAGTTTTCCTTGCTTTTCTGACAACTATAACAAAAAACGGACAGGACTGAAACACCTGTCCGTTTTCGATAGAAAGATGAAATGCCTGCAAGCGGTTAAACCGCTTGCAGGCATTGATAATATGAACCAACGATTTGATTTTCTCTTTCCCTGCCGTTGACACACGGCAAGTCGGGATTCCCTCTTAAAAGTCTATCCCTTTAAGCTCGTATAAAATTTCCGTTTGCCCGATTGATTTACGCCGAGGATAAAATCTGTCCTTAGCCTCAAAGAGGGAGAATTATTTCACCAATTTATTACTTCTTCCCTATTTTTCTCTATCATAAAAATATTCTTATAAACCAGAAGATGTACTTCTTGATTAACGGTTATGTCCTTTGAGGTGCTGCCGAGTTGGTACATTATAAAACGCTTTCCCTGAGGCGTATCCACCAAGATCTTTGCCACCTGCGCGGGTCGTCCGTTGATAAGCACATTATCGTCGGCATAACCGTAAAACTTTCCTATAATGTGTTTCCCCTTACTTTTCAGTATCATGTATCTGATAACTTTCTTTAAAACCGTTACAGCCGCCGCTATGCCGACAAGGAAGAACGGTATGAACATCAATACAACAAGTACCGTATCATCTTCAGCCAAGCCCGAAATCGCCATTATCATCATTACTATTCCGGCCGTGGTAAACATTACGGCAAAAATCAGCGGGAACACAGTTGTCCAGAATCCCAACGCGGCTTCTTTGCAGTCTATCACGGGATATTCCATATATGCTTCGTCGGTCTTTACGTTCGTAACGCTTCCGCAGTACGGGCATATTTCAGATGTGACCGCCGCCCCGCAGTTTGAACAAGTATATTTTTTTGATTTTTCCATATTCTTAGGCATGCCGCTCCTTTCCGTAAAAATATCTGCGAACGATCATTTGGGATTTTCGGTTTAACCCGAATCGCGAGTGATACAAGCGGTACGCAAAGCGCCGACATACAAAAATTCGGCAGGGCTTTTAAGCCCTGCCGATCTTTGGCGGAGGCGGTGGGATTCGAACCCACGAGCCCGTGAGGGCTACCTGATTTCGAGTCAGGCCCGTTATGACCACTTCGATACACCTCCGTGTAAGGCGCTTGCACCATGCCTAATTATACACTATAATTTCAGGTTTGTCAATATCGAAATTTTCTTCTCTCTATCCCTCATAAATCTGCAATAACCCTTGATTCCAAAGCCAAAATGTGGTATATTAAATGTGTACAACTATAATAGAAAAAATTCACGCTGAAATATGCAGACTGTAGAAATTCAAGATCAGTTATGCAGACGCTTGGATGAAATCGAGCGTCGCCGCGAATAAGTAAAGGCACGGATTATGAACGAATAACGCCTAAATGCTTTCCGACATTCTTAATACGCACGATTGCAGTTAAATTAGCGGTGTTCAAGGTCGAAAGAAAAGAAAGATACCTATCATCGCCTTTTTACAAACAAACCGCAACATAAAACGATAATGTTATTCTATCGACATATGGTCTGTTTAGTAAAGATAAGAAATAATAACACCGAGAGGTTTGAAAAATGAATGAAAACAATAAATTAAACGGAATATTAACATCTGTTAAAAATGCGGCCGGACAAGTATCCGAAATGGCTGCAAATACCGCTGAGGGCGTAAAGACTACGGCATTGAAAATTAAAGACGACGCGGTAGCAAAGCAAACAGCACGAAAAATAAGTCTTGCTGAAAAGAAGAGACTCGGTGATTTAAAAAAATATTCTCCAATATTCAAAGAAGATATCGCAAACGGTGAACTTTTGTTAGAGCGTTTTATCAGGATAGTAAACTATGATACTCGACTTGAAAATGAAACTTGTAAGGATTCCATCGGATTTTACGAGAAAACCGACGATAGAAAATTGCCTACGCTGTATACAAAATATGTGCGTACAATGGGACTCACGTTCTATCCTCAATTAAGTGAATCGGTCTTTGTTTCTGATCCTTGTATTCCCGGAAAATATATTGAAATCGACGAATACTACAACTATATGAAGCAAGTAAGAGTAAACGAGTTGACAGTTGTAGCACAAGCGCTCGGTGCTAAGAGCGTGAACATTGAATTAAGAAACTCCACAAAGTCATTATTTAACTCTTCCGTTGATGCAAAGGCAAAAGTCGGAATAATTGCAGACGCCAGTGCTTCCAAGGAAACCAAAAAGAAGCATTCAAAGAGCATTGAAATTTGGGCATCTACCATATTCAAAACATCTGTGTTTGACGGAAGCCCTATGGCTCCGAAGCTGCTGTATTTCCGCAACGAAAGTGACATATCCGCTCTAATTCAAATGGTTCTTGTAAACAAAAGCAAAGTAACCGAAAGAAAATATTCTATGAAAGCAAGCTCTTCGTCCGGAGTGTCTATGACGGAGGCTGCCAGCATTTCCGAAGTTTTAAAAAAGATAAAATGCAACGCCGGAGCCGGTTTTGCAAAATCTGCCGAAAATGAGAGTAAAGCATTTTTAGATTACACGATCGTATTTTAAGGATAATCTCGGAGGCACGCTATGGCACTGGAAAATAAATTGGGGCTGACAAACTCCGCCGATCTTGCCCGTGAAGAAGAACGGATCAGCAAGAAAAAGGCGTTGGAGCTTTTTGAAAGCGGGGAGCTTAGCAAGCTGGACGCGGGAACGTTTTCCGCGCTGAAAACAATTCATAAGTATCTTTTTGACGAAATTTACGACTTTGCGGGAAAACTGCGGACAGTAAACCTTGCAAAAGGAAATTTCCGTTTCGCTCCCTTAATGTATCTTGAAGCGGCGCTTGAAAACATCGACAAGATGCCGCAATCCACATTTGACGAGATCGTAGAAAAGTATGTGGAAATGAATATTGCTCACCCATTTCGGGAAGGAAACGGGCGCAGCGCTCGTATTTGGCTGGACTGCATTTTCAAAAAAGAGCTTGGCAAGGTGGTTGATTGGAGCAGGGTGGATAAAGAGGACTACCTGCTTGCCATGGAGCGCAGCCCCGTGAAAGATATCGAAATAAAGCATCTGCTTAAAAACGCTTTGACCGACGATATCTACAGCCGTGAAGTGTTTATGAAAGGTATCGACCACAGTTACTACTACGAGGGATATATGACCTTTAAAACAGAAGAATTGTAAAGTTCCAAAGTATATCTGTACTTTAAAAGACTTAAAAGCGGCGGCAAGGGTTTCTCCCTGCCGCCGCTTTGATTTAACATCGGCTTACTATTGACAATTTCTGTCGCCCTGTTTCGGATCTTGTTCATCTTTCCAAACAACAAAAATTACAAAAATTTCCCCCGCTCTCTTGACAACGGCGGATTTCTGTGATACTATATTTCCGTAAAACGACAGTATTCGACGACGCTGACGCGGGGTGGGACTATGAAGAAAGGCGCGAAAACGGTATACGCTGCGGTAGCGGTAGCCGTTGCGCTGCTCGCGTTATTCGTCGTTTTTATGTATGTTTATGCGGACAGCGTGGACAGCAGGAACCGCAATTACTCCACCGTTTCGGCGGCTATCCCGCTGTACTCATCCTATGAAACAACGGAGCGCATAAACATAAACACCGCCACGCTCAAAGAGCTGCTTTCCCTCGACGATATGTCCCGCAGCAATGCTCAGGACATTATCCGCTACAGAAAGGAGCACGGAAAATTTACCTCGTTGGAGGAATTAAAGCTGCTGCCGTCTTTTAATACCGCAAAATACAACGCGTTGGTCGACTTCCTTTCGATAGAGGACGAAACGCCCACCGTATCGCTTGCGCCGGAGGATCGCGTGAACATAAATACCGCCGATCTTCGCGCTCTTACCGCTCTGCCGGAAATATCGACCGCCATTGCCGAACGCATTATCCGTTACCGCGAGGAGTACGGGGATTTTATAAGCGTGCGGGAGCTTCTGGAGATAGAGGGCATAGGCGAAAGCCTGCTGCGTAAGATAGAAGGATATATCACAATATAAACAAACTGCGTCGGGTATCCGCCCAACGCAGCTCAGTCTGTAGAAAAAGGTCAATATAAAGCGGAAGGAAAGAGGAGTTTGAGGGGAAAACCATCAGGGTTTTCACCCTCAAGTTTAATAAGAGCCGCGCAAAGCGCGGCAAAAATCGAGCTAGACTGCTTAGGCAGTCTAGCCGATTTTTTGGCAGCTTGTCGGGAAATCCGACCGTAGGGAGGGTTTTTCGACAAGCTGAACTGCGTCGGGTATCCGCCCGACGCAGTTTGTTATTTATTTACCACAGGTTATTCAAATGATTATCCTTTATGTACTTTGCAAAATCCACATAGGAGTAATCGCCGTCCACGTCGAGCAGCTTGCCGTTCTTATCGGTTATGCCGCTTATCTGCTGCTCCCAGCTATACTGCCACATGAAATACTGTCCGCTGTAGGAGGGCTTGCTTACCCCCACATGAGCGACCCATACTCCGTAATCGTCAAGGTCTTTCATATTCATCTGACCGCTCAACCAGTTTGCGTAAGAATAAACCATCGGCAGATAGCCCGCGTCTTTTATCTCGTCGCAGAACGCCTCGGTTATCGCGGTAAGCTCCTCGACGGTATAGCCGTTCCTGATATACCAGTCGTCCTCGATGTCCAGCACGACGGGATAATTTATATCATATCCCTTTATAAGGCTGAGTACGAATCTTGCCTCGTCGCGCGCGCCCTCCACGGTCTCCGCATAGCAGTAATGGTACACTCCCACATTCAGCCCCGCCTTGAGCGCGCCGCTGACGTTATTGTGGAAATACTTGTCTGCGGTAGGAGGAGTATCTTCGTCGATATAGCCGTGACTGCTGCGCACCATGACAAACTTCACTCCGGCGGCTTTGACCTTGTTCCAGTCTATATATTTATCCTGATAATAGGATACGTCTATCCCCTTTATCGCTCCCGTGGTATAAAGCGCGATGTTGTCCGCGCTGTACGCGTCTCCCTCGTACAGCTTGCGGTTATCGGTGACATGACCCTGCGAGGTGTTGCCGAATAATCCTTTAAGTCCGAAATAGGAATCCTCTCCGAGGACTATCTCGCCGCCGTTCGACACCGAACCGTTCTCCTCCACGCTCAGCGTTCCGTTACAAAGCAGCCTTGCCCCGTCCGTTACCGTCATATCCGAATACAGCCTAAGCAGCCCCTCAAACTCGGCGCTGCCGCCGTTTGTAAAGCTGCCGTCGACGGTCACGCCCGACGCATAGGAATACAGCCGTCCCGTGTCGTAAAGCTCGGTGCTGCCCAGCAAAGAAATGTACGACCCCGGCTCGAATATCGCTTCGCCGCCGATAGCCACACTGCTGTTTACTCCCGTGACAAACTCACCCGAAACGGTAAGCTCCGAGCCGTCCCCGCAGACAAGCTCTCCCGCCGCCATGAGCTGTGCGCCTCTTTCAACGGTGACGCTGCCGTTTATGCCAAGCGAGCTGCCGCCGGGGATTATAACGGACGTCCCCGGACTTAAAACCAACGAGCTGTCCGCCGGCAAGGTGACGCTGCCGTTTACCGTAACGGTGTCTTTTATATAATATGTATGTCCTCCGTCCGGCGAAAACGTCCCGTCCCAAAAAGAGGGAGCGGAAGCCGCCGCCACAGGCAGCGCCGCCAGACTTCCGGCAAATATAACGGAAAGCGCCCCCGCAGCTATTCTTTTGTACAGCTTCAAACGACCGCCTCCCTATCACGAAATTTTTTCCCGCGGGTTTTCCCCGCCATAATATATTTTCGCACAAAAATCCCCGTTTGTCAACCGATTTTTACAATATCCTGAATTTTCTTTTTTTGCCGCTTATTCCTCCTCGCGGCCGCGCGAGGTCAAAAACATTATCGCGCGGTCCACCGAGCTGCGGACGTGCTCCATCTCCGCGCTGTGCAGCTTGCCCGCGTTGCGGTAGTCAAAGCTGTTGCAAAACTCGTTAACGTCGGAGTTGAGCTGCTTTGCGTATCCCCTCATTATCTCGTCCAGCGCCGCAAGAAAGTCCGAGCGCTCACCCTTGGGCATTTTCACCGCGCTTTGCTCGATAAGATAATGATAATGCGGCAGACAGAAATATTCCTGCGATTTGAACATATTCTTGAATTTTCCGTCCTTTTGGAACATGGTGAAAACGGTATCCAGCATATGGTCTATCCCCCATTGCACCTTGGAGCAGACAAAGCAGGTGCCGTCCACCTCCGCCGCCTTTTTAGCCTTGGAATCCTTGGAGTCGAACAGTCCCTTTTTG
The DNA here is from genome assembly GCA_947623915.1 of uncultured Ruminiclostridium sp. Lineage (GTDB taxonomy): Bacteria > Bacillota > Clostridia > Oscillospirales > Ruminococcaceae > Ruminiclostridium_E. The sequence continues at coordinate 55,569 of CANQIB010000014.1, read as the reverse complement.
TCTATTATATTTGCCCTTACCTCCTCAAGATGACTGTTGAGCATCAAAGCGAGCGAAAGACGGTTGTTTTGCTTTAAAAGCTGCCCGTAATGGGTATGACAAAATCCGAGCTTATTCGTTTCCATTCTTACATCCGGCTCCATCATCGCGGCGCCCATTATGTACTCGCAGATGTGCTGCTCCACCGTATCTCTCATGCGGCATATCGGGCAGCCCTCTCTCGGCTCGAACACCTCGTTTACGGGTATGGTAAGTATGCTTTCTCTCATGATTTTTTTATTCCTTTCGTATAATTTTTTTATTTTGCTATTGTAATTTTCCTGTTTATATTGTATTATATATAAAGGAAATAATCAAGTCTTTTTTTCAAATCAAGGGGAAAATGCGGCAAAAATGGATCACAAATTTGAATGTAAAAACTTCGACCCGCGCCAGATATTGTTCTGCGGACAATGCTTTCGCTGGGTGGAGGACGCCGACGGCTTTCACGGCATAGCGAGCGGTAAATATCTTCGCCTCACCAAAGACGGCGACGTCGTGACGTTTCACGATACGAACGAGGAGGACGCGGCGTTCTGGCGGGAATATTTCGACCTCGACACCGACTACGGCGAGATAATAAAAGCGCTGTCCGACGACGCCTTTTTAAAGCGGGCGTGCGCGGAAAAAAGCGGTATACGCATACTCCGCCAATCCCCTTTTGAAACGCTTATCAGCTTTATAATCTCCCAAAACAACAACATCAAGCGGATAACCGGCATTATCTCGCGGCTGTGTGAAAACTTCGGTGAAAAAACCGATTTCGGCTATCTTTTCCCCACCCCCGCGGAGCTTAAAGGCATCACCGCCGAGCAGCTATCGCCGCTGCGCGCCGGATTTCGCGCAAAATACATAGCGGACGCCGTCGAAAAGGTGAACAGCGGCGAGATAGACCTTGACGAACTGTACGCGCTGGACTCCGATACCGCGCGGGAAAAGCTCAAAACGATAAAGGGCGTGGGCGACAAGGTGGCAGACTGCGTGCTTTTGTTCGCTTACCACAAAACGGACGTTTTTCCGCGCGACGTATGGATAAAAAGAACGACCGCCGCGCTTTACCCCGACGGTCTGCCCGAATGTATAAAGGGCAGAGAGGGGATAGCGCAGCAGTACCTTTTCGACTATGTGAGAACGCACCCCGAACTGGTGACAGAAAGAGAATGACGGTATGGTAAATATAGGAAACGACTGGGACGAACTGCTGAAAAGCGAATTTGAGAGCGACTACTACAAAACGCTGCGCAGATTCCTTGTCAGCGAATACAACACCCGCAGGATATACCCGCCCGCCGACTGCATTTTCAACGCGCTGAAATACACCCCGTACCGCGACGTAAAGGCGGTGCTGCTTGGGCAAGACCCCTATCACGGCGCGGGACAGGCGCACGGTCTGTGCTTTTCGGTGAAACGCGGCGTGCAGCCGCCCCCGTCCCTGCAAAATATCTTCAAGGAGCTGTACGACGATCTGGGCATACGCTGCGACCCCTCGTTCGGAGAGCTTACCTCGTGGGCAAAGCAGGGGGTGCTGCTGCTCAACACCTCTCTGACGGTAAGAGAGGGCATGGCGGGCAGCCATAGGGGCAAGGGCTGGGAAACCCTCACCGACAGGATAATAAGCCTTGTGAACACTAAGACCGAGCCGGTGGCGTTTATCCTGTGGGGTGGGAACGCCAAGGCAAAACGCCCGCTTATAACCGACCCCAAGCACGGGATATTCACCGCGGCGCATCCGAGTCCGCTGTCCGCGTACAACGGATTTTTCGGCTGCCGTCATTTTTCCGCGGTAAACGAATTTCTTGCCGCTAACGGCAGGACCCCGATAGACTGGCGGTTAGAGCCTTAAAACATAGAGATAAGAAAGGTGACGGACAATGATATGTGTTACCGGAGATCTGCACGGCGACCTTGAACGCTTCGGTTCTCCACGGCTGAAAAAGCTGCGCAAAGGCGACGCGCTGATAATATGCGGCGACTTCGGCTGCATTTGGGACGGCGGAAAAAAAGAGCGCAGGATACTTAAAAAACTGGGCAAAAAAAAGTACAACGTGCTGTTCGTCGAGGGCACGCACGAAAATTACGACCTGCTGGAAAAATATCCGGTGGAGGAATGGTGCGGCGGCAAGACCCGCCTGATAAGCGGAAATCTGCGGCAGCTCATGCGGGGGCAGATATACGAGATAGCCGGCAAAAAGATATTTTCTTTCGGCGGCGGACAAAGCGACGAAAACACCTCGTATCTCGAACCCGACGACGAACATACCTGGATAAGGGAGATACCTACCGAGGAGGAGCTTGAGGAGGGTCTGCGCAACCTGCGGGAAAACGGCGGACAGGCGGATATCATAATCACCTACGAACCGCCCGCAAGACTGGACGAATTTATCGACATAGGAAAGACCAACCGCAACCACATAAACACCTATCTTGACAGGATACTGGAAACTACCGAGTTTGATATGTGGTACTTCGGCAAGCGACATATAAACAAGCTGATCCCGCCGCGCTATCAATGCCTTTTCGACGCGGTGGAATTTGCGGATAAAACACGGCTGCCAAAGCCGAAAAAAACCAAAACCAAAAAGGAGAAAAACTGATGGCAGAATTTAAGTACGAAATAACCAAGGAGCTGGGCGTTTTCGGCGAAGCGGGCAGCTATAATCTGGAGCTCAACATGGTAAGCTGGAACGACCGTCCGCCCAAATACGACATACGCTCATGGGCGCCTGACCACAGCAGAATGGGAAAGGGCATCTCCCTTACCGAGGAGGAGATGGAAAAGCTCGTGGAGCTTTGGAACGCGCGCAACGAGGAAGATTCCTTCGACGCGTAAAAACACCCCGTTCCGTAAAAGGAACGGGGTGTAATTATGTCGTTATGTTGTTATTCCGCTCTGCCGGTGCGGCTTTCTTTAAGTATAACGTCGTGCGAGCCGCCCTCGACGATACTTGTGGAGGATACCAGCGTAAGACGCGCGTTTTTCTGGAAGTCGGGTATATTCAGACTTCCGCAGTTGCACATGGTCGAACGTACCTTTGAAAGCGAACGGGTAACGTTGTCTTTAAGGCTGCCCGCATAAGGCACATAGCTGTCTACGCCCTCCTCAAAGGACAGCTTAGCGTCGCCGCCCATGTCGTATCTCTGCCAGTTTCTCGCACGGTTGGAGCCCTCTCCCCAGTACTCCTTTACATAGCTGCCGTTTACAAACAGCTTGTTGGTGGGCGATTCGTCGAACCGCGAAAAATATCTTCCGAGCATCATGAAGTCCGCGCCCATCGCCAAGGCGAGCGTCATATGATAATCATGCACTATACCGCCGTCCGAGCAGATAGGCACATACACGCCGGTCTCCTCAAAATATCTGTCGCGCTCCTCACATACCTCTATCAGAGCAGTCGCCTGACCTCTGCCTATTCCCTTTTGCTCGCGCGTTATGCAGATAGAGCCGCCGCCGATACCTACCTTTATGAAGTCCGCGCCGCAGTCCGCCAGAAAACGGAAACCGTCTTTATCCACGACGTTGCCCGCGCCGACCTTTACGCTGTCGCCGTAACGCTCGCGTATCCATGCTATCGTCAGCTTCTGCCATTCGGTAAAGCCCTCCGAGCTGTCTATGCACAGCACGTCCGCGCCCGCCTCCACCAAGGCGGGAACGCGCTCGGCATAATCACGGGTGTTTATACCCGCGCCGACCATGTAGCGCTTTTTGCTGTCCAGCAGTTCGTTCTTGTTTTCCTTGTGCTGCTCATAGTCTTTTCTGAATACGAAATATCTCAGCACGCCGTCGTCGTCCACGATAGGCAGCGAATTGAGCTTATGCTCCCAGATTATGTCGTTAGCCTCTTTGAGCGTGGTATCCGCAGGTGCGGTTATCAGCTTTTCTCGAGGAGTCATAAATTCCTTGACCTTGGTGTCGGGCGACATTCTCGATACGCGGTAATCACGACCGGTAACGATACCCAGCAGCTTGCCGTTAGCGGTGCCGTCCTGCGTTACCGGCATGGTGGAATGTCCCGTCTTTTCTTTGAGCGCCAGCACGTCCGCAAGCGTCATTTCGGGTGAAAGGTTGGAATCGCTGGTGACGTATCCCGCCTTGTAGTTTTTTACCCGCGCCACCATAGCCGCCTCGTCGGCTACCGACTGAGAACCGTATATGAAAGACAGTCCGCCCTCTTTGGCAAGCGCGACCGCCATCTTGTCATCGGATACCGACTGCATTATCGCGGATACCAGCGGTATATTCATGTAAATGCTGCTTTTCTCGCCTTTTTTGAATTTCACGACCGGCGTCCTCAACGATACGTTTGCGGGAATACACTCCGCCGAAGAATAGCCCGGTACCAGCAGATATTCCCCGAAAGTATGGGACGGTTCACTGTAAATAAACGCCATTTTCTTCTCCTTTCACACACCAAATCGCGTAATACCCCGATTTAAAAAATTTATCCGTCAAAAAACGGATAAAAGCCTGTCTTGTTGTTAGATAATATGATAACATTTTCCGCTTTCTTTGTCAAGTGTTTTCCGCTTTCCGTTCATAAAATATTATGCCTTTTTCGGCTCGGTTTTTGTGCATTTGTTCCTCTGCGGCTTTGGGTCTTTTTTTGTCGCACCGCCGCGCGGACCGACCCTAAATTTCCGTTATCGTCTTGACAAAGCGGCGATATGATATTATAATAAAAAAGACGGAGTGTGTCCGTATCTTAAAGCGAGGAGGCGACGGCATGAAATACAGATGGGACAAAAAATACCTGTACTGGGGAATGACCGCGTTTTTGGCGGCTGCCGCCACCTGCGTATTTTTCCTGCTGCTTTCCAATATCAGCGTGATAGCCGGCACAGCGGGTACGTTTTTGGGCATACTCACCCCCGTGCTTTACGGCTTTATAATCGCCTATGTTCTGTCGCCGGTGGCTACGTTTATAGAAAAACCCTGCCTGCGCAGACTTTTTTATACCATACAGGATAAAAAGCGGGAGCGTTTCCTGCAAAAGCACCCCGGCGAAGAGCCGCCGCCCAAGACCTTCCCCGTAAGGCGTGTGGCGAGGGTGCTGAGCGTTACCTTTACCATGCTGCTGGCTCTTGCACTGGTGATAGGCATAATCTGGATACTGCTGCCCGAAATGATAAAGACCATCACTCTGCTTGTCGAAAATATCCCCTCCTATCTGGACAACATCACAAAATGGATAAGCGAGATACTGGCAAACTACCCTGAGGCGGAGCAGTACGTCCTGTCCTTTACCAACGGACTTTCGGATATGCTGAACAAATGGCTTTCCACCGAGCTGCTGCCCTCCATGAACAACGTATGGGTGCTGATCACCTCCAACGTTATGACCATAATCAACGTATTTTTGAACCTGCTGCTGGGTTTCGTTATCGCGATATACTTCCTGAACGGCAAGGAGCTTTTCGCGGCGCAGTTCAAAAAAATAGCCTACTGCCTGTTTAAAAAGCGCACCGCCAACAAAATGATAAGCACCGTGCGCGATATACACAAATCTTTCGGACATTTCATAACAGGCACGCTGATAAACGCCTTTATAGTCGGCGCTATGTACATCGTGGTGCTTAACATTTTCAACATGGAATACGCGATACTCATAAGCGTTATAATGGGACTTACCTGCATAATCCCGTTTTTCGGTCCGTTTATCGGCGCAGTACCGTGTGTCCTGCTGCTGCTGCTCGCCGACCCGTGGCAATGCTTGTACTTCATCATAATAATGATAATCATTCAGCAGCTCGACGGCAACGTAATCTCGCCTAAGATAATCGGCGACTCCACCGGCCTGTCCAGCTTCTGGGTAATATTCGGTATGCTGGTCGGTCAGGGCATATTCGGCTTTGCCGGACTGATAATAGGAATACCCATGTTTGCGGTAATATACGCGTTCGTAAAGGGTCGGGTAGTACACGGGCTGCAGCGCAAGGAGCTGCCGGAGGACTCCGACGACTATCGGGAGATACACCACTTCGACGAGGACACCGGCGATCCCGTAATGTTCCCCCACCCGCCGTATATGAAAAAAGACCGTCCCAAGCGCAGCTTTAAGGACTTTTTCAAAAAGGACAAACATGACAGCATAAAGGCTCAGGTAAAGTCGGAGGACTCCGTTTCGGCGCAAGCCGACGCGCAAGGCTCTCCCGAACCGACCGAGCCGGAGGAAAGCGACGGTACGCCCGACGGCGAATAACGTGTTTAACAGCCACGCTTCGGCGTGGCTGTAATTTTCCGCCGCGCTGAAAACGCGGCAGGATACATACGGGAGGTATGACGATGAACGGCTCTTCACCCAAATACGCGGTCACTCCGCAGCAGATGAAGTTTGCGGAGCAATACAGCGAGCGGTACGGAACGTCCTGCGCGGCTCTTATGGAAAACGTCGGCAAGGGTATCGCCGACGGCACGGAGATCTGCGGCGGCAGGGTGCTTATCCTCTGCGGGCGCGGCAACAACGGCGGCGACGGCTTTGCGGCGGCAAAATACCTCGCGGGCAAAAATTCGGTCACGGTCGCGCTGGTATCCGGCGAGCCTGACACCGAGCTTGCTAAACAATGCTTTGAACGCTGCCGCCCGTATTTTTCGGTGACGGACTGCGACGGCGCCGCAAAGATACTCGCCGCGAACGACGCGGACGTGATAATCGACTGCGTGTACGGCACGGGCTTTCACGGCGAGCTGCCGGAAAACGTCGCAAAGCTGTTCGCGCTGTGCAATTCCTCCCGCGCGTTGCGGATAAGCGCCGATATCGCGTCAGGCTGCAACGCGCTTACCGGCGAGGCGTGCGACGGCGCGTTTTGCGCGGACGTTACCTTTTGCGCGGGAGCGATAAAGTCAGGTCAGCTTATTCGCCCCGCTTCGCGGTTGTGCGGCAGCCTGAAGATTATCGACGCGGGTTTTCCCGCCATACCGAATTACACCGCGCAGCTAAGCGGCGAGCATCTGCTAAGTCTTATCCCCAAAAGGCAAAGGATCTCCCACAAGGGAGATCACGGCAGATTTTTAAATGTAGCGGGCTGTGAAAGGTATCCCGGCGCGGCTTGGCTGTCCTGCAACGCCGCCATGAGAACAGGCGCGGGGATAGTTACGCTCGCCTCGGTAAAAGAGGTCGTTTCCGCCGTGGCGGCGTCGCTGCATGAATGTACCTTCCTCCCGCTGAAAAACGGCTGCGGCTATATCGACGCGGAGGATATAAAGGATATACTCAAGGAGGCGAAAACCGCCGACGCGATAGCGGCGGGCTGCGGCATGGGCGCGAGCGAGGACACCCGACTTGTCGTTCAGGCTTTGGCGGAAAACGCGGAATGTCCCGTTATTATCGACGCGGACGGAATAAATTCCCTCGCCGGACATATACATTTACTGAAGAACAACGGCAGCGGCCTTTTGCTTACGCCTCACCCCAAGGAATTTTCGCGGATAAGCGGGCTTTCGGTCGGGGAGATACTTAAAGACCCGTTCGGTACGGCGTCGTCCTTTGCGCAAGAATACGGGGTATATCTCCTGCTTAAAGATGCGTATTCCGTTATCGCCTCCCCCGATGGCAAACTCGCCGTCAACCTCAGCGGAAACGCCGCGCTTGCCAAGGGCGGCAGCGGCGACTGTCTGACCGGCACGGTGGGAGGACTTCTCGCGCAGGGCATGGACCCCTACGACGCTTTGAGAACGGGCGCTTACATAGCGGGACTGGCGGCGGAAAAAGCGGCTTTGACGCGCTCGATGAACAGTATACTTCCCGGCGAGCTTGCACAGCTGTACTCCGAAATACTGCCGTAAAGCCTCGGCCGAAAAACGTTGTCTTCGGAAAGGAAATTTCTATGTCAAAGACAATGTTTGTAAGCGTTATAGTGTGCTGCGTACTGCTGTTTTCGGCGTGTGAAAACGCCGTGCCGTCGTCGCTGTGCTACGGCGGCGACCTGTCCTTTTCGGGAACGCTGGAATGTGGGGAGCTTTGTGCAAATACCGTGCTTTCCCGCGTAAACGGAGAATGGGTCGCGACCTTTTCCCTGCCGGAAAGCATAGACGGTCTTACCCTCACCCGCAGCAACAGCGAGATACACGCCGAGCTGGACGGTATCGGCTTTGATTTTCCCGATAAGGATATGCCTTTCAGAGCCGCCGTGTTCACCGTCGCGGACGTTATCGACCTGTTCGGGGAAAGCCTGCCGGCACAGAAAAACGGCGATACTCTTTGTGCCGACGGCAATTTTGCCGAGGGCGGCTACAAAGTGACCGCCGACCTCAGCGGCAGTCTGCTGTCCGTCACGACGGGCGACGTCAGCTTTACGGTATCGGATAAGACCGAATAAAAACGTAATAACCACACAAAAAGCAAGACCAGCTTGTCGAAAAATCCTCCCTACGGTCGGATTTTCCGACAAGCTGACAAAAAATCGGCGATACCGCATAATTGGTATCGCCGATTTTTGCCGCGCTTTGCGCGGCTTTTATCAAACTTGAGGGTGAAAACCCTGATGGTTTTCCCCTCAAACTCCTCTTTCCTTCCGCTTTATATTGACCTTTTTCTACAGACTGAAACAAGACCCACATTGTCTTGCTTTTTTATTTATGCCATATTCTCTTTCGCCTGCTTTCGCAGGAACACGAAGTAATCCGTCGTGACCGCCGCCGCGCAAACTATCCATATCACCGGCTCGGTAATGCACACTCCGAAATATCCCAGACTCGGCACAACTGCGGCAGCCGCTATCTTCAGCAGCAGCTCCGCGACGCTGCCGCCGACGGGCACCAGCTTTCTGCCCACTCCCTGCAAGCTGCTGCGCAGTACGCACAACACTCCCAAAACGGCAAAAAAGGAAATGTTCCAGATTATGTAATCCGACGCCGCGGATATTATATCTGCGTTTTCCGTGCCGGTCAACGCGCATATCATCTGCCTGCCGAACAGCAGCACGATGACCGCCGAAAACGCGCTCCATGCCGTGGTCACGCCTATCCCGCAAAGTATGCCTTTCTTTACTCTGTCCGTCCTGCCCGCCCCGTAATTCTGACCGGAAAAGGTGGAGGACGCCAGAGATACCGTCGCTATCGGCTGCATGAAAATATCGTCTATCTTCCTCGCGGCGATATGCGCGGTGACTTTGTCCGTTCCGAGGGAATTTACCGCCCCCTGCAATATCACCGAACCTATCGAAACTATCGCGTACATCAGCCCCATCGACATTCCTGTGGAAATAAGGTCGGACAAGATCCGTCGGTCCGCTTTCAGCCGTTTCCTGCTGAAAAGCAGAAAGCGGCATTTTTTATATGCGTAAACAAAGCACAGCACCACCGATACTCCCTGTGAAACGGCGGTCGCGTAAGCCGCGCCCTTTACTCCCATTCCGAAGACCTTGACGAACAGGAGATCCAGCCCCACGTTCAGCAGCGCGGAAACAATGAGAAAATACAGCGGCGTGCGGCTGTTCCCTACCGCCCGCATCATTCCAGCCATCATATTGTAAAGGACGGTAAACGTCGAAAACAGCATTATCACGCCGATATACCCCTCGGTGTCCGCTATTATGTCGGACGGGGTTTTAAGCGCCGTCATCAGCGTAGGCATACGGGAGTCGAACCCAAGCCGGTTTTTACGGGCATATTTCCGCCAATCCTGCGTCAACCTCACTCGACATACGCGAGTATGCCTTCGTTCGGTTTCCTTGTCTTGACGAAAATCTGCTCCGTAAAAACTGCTATGCACCCCGCGGCGAATGAATTTGAGGTGATTTTTGTTTCTTGAGGCGCAGGCAGGCTGGCGCCTGTCAAGCCGAAAGGGACGAAAAGCGCCCAAAGGCATCGCCGTGGGGCGGCTTGGGTTCGACTCCCGTATGCCTATGCAGCAGCGGCAGGCTCACCGCCGTGAGCAAAACAGCCGTTGCCGCCGACAGCAGATAAGTCAGCGCCACCGCCCTGTTCATTCTTTCTTTATCGTCGGCTCCGAAGTATCTCGCGATTATCACGCCGAATCCGTTGGTAAGTCCGCCCGCAAAGCCTATGAGCAGACCGTATACGGGAGCCGCCGCGCCGATCGCGGCAAGCGCCTTATCGCCCAAAATATTGCCTATTATCGCGGTATCCGCGACGTTGTAAAGCTGCTGAAAGATATTTCCCAGCAGCACGGGTACGGCAAAGCATACCAAGGTTTTTAATATCCCGCCCTCGGTAAGAACGACGGCGGTACGGTCAATGTTTCTCAATTTTTCTCCACTCGCGTAATAAAGGAATATGTCGAATTTTTCGACCGATAATATGATAGCAGAAAACCGTCAAAAAGTAAAGCGTTTAAAAGCGGTAAATTGACTTTTTTGAAAATGAATGGTATAATTTTTAAAATGCCCATGCCCAAAAGCGCGGACTTTGACCGTTTCTGTCCTTTTAATCGTACCGCGAATGTGATATGATAAAGGCTCGAAAGCAAGATCGTCGGATAAGGAGAAAACGGAAATGTCAAAGAGCTTTTTATGTATAGACCTGAAATCGTTTTATGCGTCGGTGGAATGTGTCGAGCGCGGGCTTGACCCTATGACCGCCAAGCTGGTGGTAGCCGACCCCGACAGGTCGGACAAGACCATCTGCCTTGCGGTATCTCCTGCGCTGAAAGCGCTGGGCGTACGCAATCGCTGCCGCGTGTTCGAGATACCCACGAATATAGAGTATATCACCGCACCTCCCAGAATGAGAAAATACATCGAATATTCCGCGGATATTTATGACGTTTATCTGGAGTATATCTCGCCGGAGGATATACACGTTTATTCGATAGACGAGGTGTTTATCGACGTAACGCCGTATCTTGACAGACTGGGCGGCACACCGAAAAACGCGGCGGTGTTCCTTATGGAGCAGGTGCTTAAAAAAACCGGCATACGCGCCGCCTGCGGGATAGGCTCTAATCTGTATCTCGCCAAGATAGCGCTGGATATAACCGCAAAGCGCTCCCCCGATTTTATAGGGGAGCTGAGCGAGGAAAGCTACCGCGCCTCGCTGTGGGAGCATCAGCCGCTGACGGATTTTTGGCGGATAGGAGCGGGCACAGCCGAAACGCTTCGGCGGCACGGTATCTACACCATGCGCGACATAGCCCTCGCCGACGAGGACAGACTGTACAAGTGGTTCGGCGTGGACGCGGAGCTGCTGATAGACCACGCGTGGGGCAGAGAGCCTACCCAAATATCGGACATCAAGGCATACCGTCCCAAGACCGGCTGCCTTACCTCAGGTCAGGTGCTTATGCGAGATTATGACTTTGAGGAAAGCGAGCTGGTGCTGTGCGAGATGATAGACGCGCTGTGCCTTGACATGACGGATAAAAACCTTGTCACCTGCTCGGTAACGGTATCGGCGGGCTACTCAAACTCCCTGCATCTCCCCGCGGTAAAGGGTACGGCGGCTTTGGACGTCAGGACCAATTCGGAGCGCGTGATAATACCCGCGGTCAAAGAGGTTTATGAACGCATAACGGAAAAGGACAAGCCGATACGGCGACTGAACATTTGCTTTAACAACGTCATGCCGGACGACGGGACGCGGCAGCTCACGCTGTTCGGCGACGACCGCGCGGCGACGGAGGAAAAAGGGCTCAGACTGCGAAAGGCGGTCTTGGATATAAAGAAAAAGTACGGGAAAAACGCAATGCTAAAGGGTATGGATCTCGAAACGGCGGCTACCGCGCGGGAGAGGAACGCCCAAATAGGAGGTCACAAAAGCGGTGAAAAGAGCTAAAATGCCCGTGTCCGAGCGGGCAAAGCAATTTATGCCCTTTTCCGCCTTAAAGGGGCTGGAGGAGGCGATAGCCGAAAAGGAGCGCCTGCGCAGGCTCACCCCGCGCATAGAGCTGTCCGACGACGCGGCAGAGCGGCTCGACCGCAGGCTTTGCGCGCTGGCAAAGGGCGATACGGTCGTGCTGAAATATTACTGTGAGGGAGAATATCTCACAGCTACCGGCAGGATAACGCGGCTGGACAAGACCTTTCGCACCCTTACCTTGGGGGAGGATATTGTCGTCGCGTTCGACGATATATACGGCGTAGGCGAAAATTTCCGACAGGTGAGGTAAAATGGATAAGATAAGAAAGCATTTCATATTTTACGGCTCGGTGCAGGGCGTGGGCTTTCGCTACCGCGCCTATCATACCGCCTTACGGCTGGGGATAACGGGCTGGGTAAAAAACCTTTCGGACGGCTCGGTGGAAATGGAGGCGCAGGGCAGCGAACGGGATATAGACGAGCTTATCCTTTCCATAGAGCGCGGCAGCTATATCCGAATAGAAAATCTGGAGATAAAGGATATGCCCGTCGCGGACGACCGCTCGTTCGACGTAAGATAGGCATACGGGAGTCGAACCGTTATTTATTGACAAGAGCGCGGTTTTGTGCTATACTTTTGTCGAAACGGAGAAAGGAGAACATATGACCGTACATGAACTTCAGCAGGAGATAATCAGACTGAAAAAAGAAAAGGATATATGTATACTGGCTCACAGCTACCAGACAAGGGAGATAACCGAGATCGCCGATCTTACCGGCGATTCCTTCCAACTCAGCGTACAGGCTCAAAAGGCGCGGCAAAGCACCGTGATAATGTGCGGAGTGCGCTTCATGGCGGAAACGGTCAAGCTGCTCTCCCCCGAAAAAAAGGTGCTGCTCGCCAACCCGACCGCGGGCTGCCCCATGGCGGAGCAGATGGATAAGGATATGATAACCGCCGTAAAGCAGAAGTATCCCGACTATACCGTCGTGGCGTATATCAACACCACCACCGAATTAAAGACCGTCTGCGACGTGTGCGTTACGTCCTCCTCCGCAGTAAAGATAGTAAAGGCGCTGCCAAACAAGAACATACTTTTTATCCCCGACTGCAATCTCGGAGGATATGTCGGCAAGCAGGTGCCGGAAAAGAATATAAAGCTGCTTCAAGGCGGCTGCCCGATACACGCAAGGATAACCGAACGCGAGGCGCTGAACGCCAAAGCCGCTCACCCGAACGCGCTGCTGCTGGTACATCCCGAATGTACCGAGGGCGTGGTAAAGCACGCGGATTTTGTCGGCTCTACCTCGGCGATAATGAAATTTGCCGAGCAGTCCGACGCCGAGGAATTTATCATCGGCACGGAGATAGCGATAGGTCAGCACCTGTCCTACACCTGCCCCGATAAGCGGTTCTACTCGCTTTCAAAGGAGCTTATCTGTCCGAACATGAAAGCGACCTCCCTTTCCGACGTGTACCACGCGGTATGCGGGGACGGCGGCGAGGTCATCGAGCTTGACGCCGAGGTCGCCGCTAAAGCAAGAGTCTGCATAGACCGCATGATAGAACTGGGCTGATATGGAAAAAGCACTTATAGCGATGAGCGGCGGAGTGGATTCCTCCGTCGCGGCGTTTTTAATGAAACAAAGCGGGTACGACTGCATAGGCGCTACCATGAGACTGTTCGACGGCGAACAGGGGGGAGAGCAAAGCTCCTGCTGCTCGCTGGAGGACGTGGAGGACGCCCGCAGCGTCGCCTACGGGCTGGGTATACCGTACTTTGTTTTCAACTTCACCGACAGATTTCGACAGGACGTTATAGACAGATTTATAAATGCTTATGAAAACGGCATGACTCCCAACCCCTGCATAGACTGCAACCGACGGCTGAAATTCGACAAGCTGTTTTTGCGGGCGGAGGAGCTGGGCTGCGACTACGTTGTAACGGGACATTACGCCCGTATCGAATACGACAATGAAAGCGGCAGACGGCTGCTTAAAAAAGCCGCGGATATTTCAAAAGACCAAAGCTATGTGCTGTATTCCCTGACGCAAAAGCAGCTTGCGCACGTCAAATTCCCGCTGGGGGAGTTTTCCAAGACCGAGATAAGACGAATAGCCGAGGAAAACGGCTTTGTCAACGCGAAAAAGCGCGACAGTCAGGATATTTGTTTCGTGCCGGACGGCGACTATGCGGGCTTTATCGAAAGGACCACGGGAAAGACCTATCCCGACGGCGATTTCCTCTCCGCGGACGGGCAGGTTTTAGGCAGGCACAAGGGCATAATACACTACACGGTAGGACAGCGCAAAGGGCTGGGGCTGTCCTTGGGAAAACCGATGTATGTAAGCGCGGTCGACCCCTCGGCAAACACCGTTACCGTCGCGTCGGAGGAGGAGCTTTACAGCGGCGGGCTTATCGCAAAGGATATAAACCTGATATCCGTCGAGCGGCTGACCGAGCCCGTAAGAGTCGCCGCCAAGATAAGATACCGCCAGCAGGAGCAGCCCGCGACCGCCGTACAGCTCGACGACGACACGCTTTCGGTGCGGTTCGACCGACCGCAGCGCGCCGTGACCGCGGGTCAGTCGGTGGTGCTGTATGACCGTGACACGGTGATAGGCGGCGGCACTATCGTCAGCGCTTGTCGGTAAAGCGCGGACAGGTTTTTATTTCGGATATTCACCTATTGTATTTTTTCACGCAATGGTGTATAATAAACATATCAGGCGTTCGCAAGACGTCGGGCGCTTTCGGAAAGGAAGATAAAAATGACCATTACCAAACAGACCGTTATAGGCGACATACTGGACGACTATGCGGAAAAGACCGCTCCGCTGTTTCTTGAACTGGGAATGCACTGTCTGGGCTGCCCCGCTTCACGCGGAGAGACCGTTGAGGAAGCCTGCGCGGTACACGGAGCAAACGCGGACGAGTTTGTAAGCAAGCTCAACGCGGCGATAGCTAAGTGACGGACGCTCCCGCCGTAAGGCTCACGCCAAGGCTTGCGGCGGCGGCAGCGCCGGTACGCATCGACCGCGTCATATGCGACGTCGGAACGGACCACGCGCTGCTGCCCTGCTTTCTGTTTCAGCGGGGCGCGCGGAGGTTGATCGCCTCCGACGTGCGGAAAGGTCCTTTGCAGTCCGCCATGCGGAATATCCGCAAATACGGCGCTGAAGACTGTATACGGGTCGTTTTGTCCGACGGACTTAAAAATATCGAATACGCCGAGGATATAATAATCGCGGGAATGGGCGGCGAGCTTATCTCCCGCATAATTTCCGAATGTGATTTTTTTGATACGAACACCCGCCTTATCCTACAGCCGATGACCCGTGCGGAAAAGCTCAGGCGCGCCGTTTACGCCGCGGGCTTTGAGCTTTTGTCGGAAAACTGCGTAAGAGAAGGCGACAAATACTATACCGTAATGTACGCGGGCTATACGGGAAAGCCCGCCGAGATAAGCGAATTGTTTTCGTATGTCGGCAAGGTAACGGATAATGCGTATCTTGCGCGGCAGGCGGATATACTGGAGAACGCGGCAAGGGGCTGCACCGTTTCCGACCCCGAACGGGCAAAACGGCTCACGGAGCTTGCCGACGGCGTAAGGCAGGTGCGGCAGCATAATGAAAGTCAAGGATCTTTACATATTTTTGAATGAGTACGCCCCCTTTGATAAATGCGGGGATTTCGACAACTGCGGACTGAACGTCGGGGATATGGAAGCCGATGTGAACGCGGTCTGCGTTTGTCTTGACATCACCAACGCGGTGATAGACGAAGCCGTAAAGCGCGGCGCGAATCTGATAATTTCCCATCATCCGGTCATTTTCGACCCGATAAGGGAGCTGCGCCCGAATATGCCGGCTTATCGGCTGGTACAAAACGGGATAAGCGCGATATGCGCCCACACCAACGCCGATATTACCGAAAACGGCGTTACCGACCTTATGATAGAGCTGCTGGGCTTTGAAAAGCCGGTGGCGGTGCTTGAGCCGATATTCCCCGACGGGACAGGCTACGGCAAGGTGTGCGAGCTGCCGATACCTACCGCTCCGCGCGCTCTCGCGGAATATTGCAAAGAAACGTTCGGCTGTACGGCGATACGGTTCATAGACACCGGCAAGCCGCTCAGCCGTATAGGACTTTGCTCCGGCGCGGGCGCGGGCAATCTAAAAAACGCCGTGCGGCTCGGCTGCGACGCGCTCATTACAGGCGACGTAAAGCACGACGTTTGGATAGACGCGCAGAATATCGGATTTTGCATGATAGACGCGGGACATTTCCACACGGAAAATATCCTGTGCGATCATCTGTTGGGGATACTGTCGAGGAAATTCACGGGAGCGAACATATTCCGCGCGGACAGCAGCAAAGACCCTTGCAGTTATGTTTTATAAATTTCGCTTTTGAAAAGAAAGGACGCTTACCATGCCGCTGGACGGTGCGTTTTTGCATTGTATCGTAAAAGAGCTTGCCGATATGCAGCTTATCGGCGGCAGAGCAGATAAAATATACCAGCCCTCGCGGGACGAGCTGATACTGGCGATACGCGGCGGCGGAAAAACGACGCGTATACTGATAAGCGCGGCGTCCGACCGCCCCGGCATATACGCGACCGACAGCCGCGCCGAAAATCCCGCCGCGCCGCCGATGTTTTGTATGCTGATGAGAAAGCACCTCGGCGGAGGAAAACTCACCGGCATTGTGCAGGACGGGCTGGAACGCGTAATCAATTTTGACTTTGAATGTGTGAACGAGATAGGCGATACGGTGCATAACCGCCTTACCGCCGAGCTTATGGGAAGATATTCAAATATAATACTTATGACGGAGCGCGACGGCGGCTATCGAGTGATCGACAGCTTACGGCGCGTCACCGACGAAACGTCCTCGACAAGGAGGATACTGCCGGGGATAATGTACGAGCCGCCCGAAAGAGATAAAACGCGGCTGGACATTATGACCTGCACGGCGCAGCAGGTGCGCGAGGCGCTTTGCGTAAGCGGACAGCGGCTGTCAAAGCTGATAGTCGGCAGGTTCGAGGGGGTAAGCCCGCTTTTTGCGCGGGAATGCTGCCATTACGCCTGCCGAGACGTCGACGCGGTTTCGGACAGTCTTGACGGCGACCGCTTGGACAGACTGATGTTCTTTATCAAAACGGCTCGCGGCAGGCTTACCGACGGCGGCGGATATACCATACTGAAAACCCCGTCGGGAGCATACCGAGATTTTTGCTTTATGCCGATAGAGCAGTACGGCGTACAGCTCGTCGGCGTTCCCTGCTACAGCGCGAACGCTTTGCTGGACAGCTTTTACGGCTTAAAAGCGGAAAGCGAACGTGTAAAACAAAGAAGCTCCGCGCTGCTTAAAATGCTGCTCAATTCCTGCGAACGCATTTCCAGAAAGCTGGATATACAGCGTCAGGAGCTGGAGGAATGTCACGGACGGGAGGAATTCCGAGTCTGCGGCGACCTGATAAGCGCGAACATCTATCGCATGGAAAAGGGCGACAGCGAGCTTGTCGCCGAGGATTATATCAACGGCGGGACAAAAACGGTAAAGCTCGACCCGTCGCTCTCTCCCTCGCAAAACGCGCAGAAATACTATTCCAAATACCGCCGACTGGCTACCGCGGAAAAAATGCTTTCCGCTCTTATAACCGACGGCGAAAAGGAGCTTGAATATATAGAAAGCGTATTTGACGCGGCGGGGCGCGCCGTATCGGACGCGGAGATAAGCGAGATACGGGAGGAGCTGCGGCAAAGCGGATATATAAAGGGCGGACAGCCTAAAAAAGGCTCTCCGACGCGCTCAAAGCCTCCGATACATTTTGTCACCGACGACGGCTTTGACGTTTATATCGGGCGCAACAACCTGCAAAACGACCGTCTTACGTTAAAAGAGGCGCGCGGCGACGATATGTGGCTGCACGTCAAGGATATGCCCGGCTCTCACGTTATCATCAAAGCGAAGAACGGCGAAGTTTCCGACGACGCGATAGAACAGGCGGCGCGGCTCGCGGCGTACTGCTCCAAGGGGCGCGGCGCGGGAAAGCTGCCGGTGGATTATACGCGAGTGAGATTTGTCAAAAAGCCCGCCGGAGCAAAGCCGGGAATGGTCATATTTACCAACAACAGCACTCTGCTGGCGGAACCCGACGAGGAGCTTTACAACAGCCGCGCCGAGGTCTGACGGCATAGGATATGAAAGGAGCAGCAAGGTTAAGATATGAAAAAAGAGCTTGCAAAAACATACTCCCCCAAGGAGTTTGAGGACAGGATATACCGTGAATGGGAGGAAAAAAATTATTTCCGCGCAAATATCGACCCGAACAAAAAGCCGTACACCATAGTCATGCCGCCGCCGAACATCACGGGGCAGCTCCATATGGGACACGCGCTGGACTGCACGCTTCAGGACATACTTATCCGCTTCAGGAGAATGGAGGGCTACTGCGCTCTCTGGCTGCCCGGCACGGACCACGCCGCGCTTGCCACCGAGGCGAAGATAGTTTCCGCCATGAAGGAGGAGGGCGTCACCAAGTACGACCTCGGACGGGACGGATTTATGAAACGCGCCTGGGAATGGAACGAAAAATACGGCGGACGTATCAAAGAGCAGCAGCGCAAAATGGGCACCTCCTGCGACTGGAGCCGCGACCGCTTCACCATGGACGAGGGCTGCTCAAAGGCGGTGCAAAAGGTATTTATCGACCTTTACAAAAAGGGGTACATCTACCGCGGAGAGAGGATAATCAACTGGTGTCCCAACTGCAAGACCTCCATTTCGGATATTGAAACGGAATACGAGGAGCAGGACGGCTTTTTCTGGCATATAAACTACCCGCTCGCGGACGGCAGCGGAGCGGTGGAGATAGCGACCACACGGCCCGAAACGCTGCTGGGCGACACCGCTATAGCGGTAAATCCCGCAGATGAACGCTACCGCTCCATAGTGGGAAAATATGTAAAGCTGCCGCTTACCGACCGTGAGATACCCGTCATAGCGGACGAATATGTCGATATGGAGTTCGGCACGGGAGTGGTAAAGATAACCCCCGCGCACGACCCCAACGACTTTGAGGTCGGAAAGCGCCACGATCTGCCGATAATACACATGATGAACGACGACGCGACGATAAAAGAGGGCGTCGGCGGGAAATACGCGGGCATGGACAGATACGAGGCGAGAAAAGCCATGGTCGCCGATCTTGAGGCGCAGGGGCTGTTGGTAAAGACGGAGCCGCACAAGCACAACGTCGGCACCTGCCAGCGCTGCGGCACCACCGTCGAGCCTACCGCGTCGCTGCAATGGTTCGTCAAGATGAAAGAGCTTGCCGAGCCCGCGATAGAGGTCGTAAAAAGCGGGGAGCTAAGATTCATACCGCAGCGGTTTGAAAACGGATATTTCGTCTGGATGGAAAATATACGCGACTGGTGCATTTCCCGACAGATATGGTGGGGACACAGGATACCCGCCTACTACTGCCAAAACAAGGACTGCGGGCACACCGAGATAACGCTTGACGGTATCGAAAAATGCCCGAAATGCGGCGGTAAGATGGTACAGGACGAGGACACGCTGGACACTTGGTTCAGCTCGGCGCTCTGGCCGTTCTCAACGCTGGGCTGGCCGGAAAAGACGGAGGATCTCGAATATTTCTATCCTACGCAGACTCTCGTTACGGGCTATGATATAATCACGTTCTGGGTATCCCGAATGATATTTTCGGGACTGGAGCATACCGGCAAAAAGCCCTTTAAGGACGTGCTTATACACGGACTGGTAAGGGACGAGCTGGGGCGCAAGATGTCAAAATCCCTCGGCAACGGCGTCGACCCGCTGGAGATGATAGACCGTTTCGGCGCGGACGCGCTCAGGCTTACGCTGGTGACGGGCAACGCGCCGGGCAACGATATGCGCTGGACCGAGACCAAGGTCACCAACTCCCGCAACTTTGCCAACAAGCTGTGGAACGCGTCGAGATATATACTTATGAATCTTCCCGACGAAATGACGGGAGCGGTACTGCCCGACGAGCTGCCGATAGAGGACAAGTGGGTGCTGTCGCTGTACAACGCTTTGATAAAGACGGTCACCTCAAATCTCGAAAGCTATGAATTGGGCGTGGCGGTGCAGAACCTTTGCGACTTTATACGCGACATATACTGCGACTGGTATATCGAGCTTACCAAGCCCAGAATAGCGCAGGGCGGAGATACCGCCCGTGCCGCGCAAAACGTGCTGGTATACATCATGCAGGGAATGTTGAAGCTGCTGCACCCGTTCATGCCGTTTATTACCGAGGAAATATGGCAGTCCATGCCGATAAGCGGAGAGGGCAACCGCGAGAGCATAATGATATCCGACTGGCCTAAATATGACGAGGCTCTGGAGTTTACCGCGGAGCGGGAGGATTTCGGCAAGATAATCGAGGCGATAGGCGCGGTAAGAGTACAGCGCAGCGAGCTGCACGTTCCGCCGTCAAAGAAAGTTCCGATGACCGTGGAAACGGCGGACCACGAGCTGTTTGAAAGCGCGCGTCCGTTCTTTGAGCGGCTGGCGGGCGCGGGAGAGCTTACCGTTACCGAAAAAGCCGACGACGGCTCGGACAGCGTTACGGTGGTAACTCCCGCGGCGAGGATATTCATGCCGCTGGGCGAGCTTGTGGATAAGGAAAAGGAGCTTGCCCGCCTTGAAAAAGAGCGGCTGTCCGTGCAAAAGGATATAGATTTTCTTTCCGGCAAGCTGAGCAACGCGGGCTTTTTGGCAAAAGCTCCCGCCGACAGGATAGAAAACGAACGCTCCAAGCTGGCAAAGGCACAGGAGCAAATGGACAAGATCCTTATTTCCATAGAAAAGCTGAAATAACATAGGCTTTTTGCGGAAATGACAGGCATATACCGAAAGGAGCAGATCATGAAAAGAAGAACTTTTGCCGCTTTGATAAGCGCCGCGCTGCTTGCGGCATCGCTTACCGCGTGCGGTACGCCGCAGACCTCGTCGGAGCTTTCCACGTCGAGCGAAGCTCAGCAGTCGCAGACCGCCTCCGTTACCGAATCCGAAACGAGCGGCGAACCGACCAGCGCGGAGCAAAGCGAGCCTACCTCCTCGGACGCTCCGTCACAGCCGAGCGAACCGACAGACACCGACGACCCGATGGAGTTTGCCGCACAGCTCGCTCCGGGCTGGAACCTCGGCAATCAGTTGGAGGCGGTGTCCGGCTCTACGCCGAGCGAGACCGCATGGGGCAACCCGCAGATAACCGAAGAGCTTATACTTGCCGTAAAGGACGCGGGCTTTAAGACCGTGAGGATACCCGTATCCTACCTCTCTAAGATAGGGGAAGCGCCGGATTACACCATCGACCCCGAATGGCTGGACAGAGTGGCGCAGGTCGTGGATATGTGCGTGGATAACGGAATGTTCGCCATAATCAATATGCACGGCGACGGTTATCATACGATCTCCGGCGGCTGGCTGTTCTGCGACAGCGAGGAGCAGGACGAGATAAAGGACAAATACGCCAAGGTATGGGCGCAGATAGCCGAAAAATTCAAGGATTACGACGAGCATTTGATATTCGAGTCGATGAACGAGGAATTTGACGGCACATACGGCGCGATAAACAACGACGCTTACGCCAACATCGTGGATTATAACCAGATATTCACCGATACCGTAAGAGCGACCGGCGGCAACAACGAACAGCGCTATCTGCTCGTCCCCGGCTGGAATACCGACATCAACGCCACCACCGAGAACGACACCTTTAAGCTGCCGGACGATCCGGCGGGGCATATCATCGTTTCGGTACACTATTATGACCCTTACGAATTTGTGCTTAAAGAAACCGCCACCGGCATCGTAAGATGGGGCGAGGCGCTTGAGGGACAGAACAAAAAGATAAACTGGGGCGACGAGAGCTACCTTGACGGGCAGTTCGACAAGCTGTACAACAAGTTTATCAAAAACGGCGTTCCTGTTATAATAGGCGAATACGGCGCGATAGATAAATCGCTCAACGACGAGCGCAACACCCTTTACCGCGCATACTATGCCGAATATCTCAACTACGCCGCGGCGCAGCGCGATATAGTCACCGTGCTGTGGGATAACGGCTACAACGGCGCAAACGGTCACGCGGTATTCGACCGCAATACCTTCGAGCAGACGCAGCCCGACATAATCGCGGGGATAATGAAAGGCATGAGCGAGGACGAAGCTCCCGCAGGACCGACCGAATGATAAAGCTCGGCGCTTAGCCGCCGTGTAAATAAATACGAAAGGACAACAAAATGAAAAAACTTATCTCTTTGATAACGGCAGCCGCTCTTTGTACGGCGCTCAGTCTTAACTGCTTTGCCGCCGATGTAACGGTAGGAGCAAGCAGCGGAAATCCGGGAACAGGCGTTACGCTGGTATGGCTGCCCGTTGCGATATGCGCGGTAATTCTGGTAGCTGTGATAATATTCTCGGTTATCGCCTCCAAGAAGAAGAAAAAGTAAAAACGGACGCCCGCAATTTTTTGCGGGCGTCAGGCTTGTACAAGGTGAGTGAAGAGTATGTTTAAAAAAGCGAAAAAACAGACCGTCGGCTCCATGTCGATAAAGGACAAGCTGGCGCTGGACAAGCGGCCGCTGAAGTACGTTACCGAGCGGGACAGCGAGACCTATACCGAGCGCAGGCTCGGAGAAAACGGCGCGGTCAACATAATGGACGGGGATTTTGTGCTGGTCTGCTCCGGCAAGGACGTTATGCGCTGTCCGACGGAGGAGGTAAACGTCGGCTTTCTCATGAACCTGTCCGGCATCACGGTAAAGGGAAAGGACAAAAACAGCGGCAGAGAAATGTCGGTCATAGCCTACTTCGCGGATAAATTCTGACGCACATTCCCGCATAACGCCCGCCTTCGACCGCAATACAGGGCAAAAAGGTTACAAAATAATTACAACTTTGCAAAAAACGTTGACATCGGGGGCTTTATAGGGTATTATATATTAGGTGAATTGTGTATTGACGCAATAAATTATGAAAGGATAGTCCGCTATGACCGATACTAACAGACTCTGTATGGGCTGTATGGGCGAGAAAAACGAAGACGGCGTATGCGAGCACTGCGGGTATTCCGACAGTACTCCGTATCTTCCGTCCTATCTTGCGCCCGGCACAGTATTGAATGACAGATATATTGCGGGCAGGCTGCTTAGCTACAACGGCGAGGGCGCGACCTATATCGGTTTCGATAAAGTCACCTCCTCAAAGGTAACGATAAGAGAGTACATGCCGGACGCGCTCTGCTCACGCAAAAAGGACGCGGGAACGATAACGGTAGAGCCTAACAAGCTGCCGCTGTACAAAACATATATGTCGGAATTCGTCGAGCTTAACAAAGCGCTGATGAAAGCGCGCTCGATGACGCATATCCAGACCGTTCTGGATATTTTCCCTCAAAACAATACCGCTTACGTCGTTTACGAATATATAAACGGCATAACGTTAAAGGCTTATCTTTCCAACTGCTCAGGCGAGCTCAGCTGGGAAAAGGTAAAGGAGCTGTTCCCCCCGATACTTACTACGCTCAGTTTGGTACACTCGGCGGGGATAATCCACCGCGGGATAAGCCCCCAAACGATACTTGTCACCGACAAGAACGAGCTTAAACTTATAGATTTCCAGATATCCGCGGGCAGGACCACCAACACCGAGATAGCCTGCGAGCTGGTGCCGGGGTACTCCGCGCCGGAGCAATATTCCTCCAGCGAATGGCACGGCACTTGGACGGACGTTTACGGCATATGTGCTACGCTGTACCGCGTGCTCACCGGACTTACGCCGACCGAGGCTATCGCGCGGCTGGACGACGACAGCTGCCCCGAGCCGATGGCGGTGAACCGCAGCGTACCATCCCATGTTTCAAAGGTGATAATGAACGGACTGCGGCTGAATACCTCGGCGCGTATCCAGACGATAACCGAGCTTGTGGTAAAGCTGTTCGAGCAGCCGAGATTCAACACCGCGCAGACCGAAGCCATAAAGCCCGCGGCCAAGCCTCAGCAGGTAAAGCAAAGGGTGGTAGCCGCACAGGCTAACGCGGCGGCGGTAAAGAAAAAGAACCGTCAAAACAAGATGATGGTAATAATCACCGTTTCGGTATGTGCGGCGATAGTCGTAGGATTTCTTATCGCCATAATCCTGCTTGCGGTGAACGGGCCGAACCGTGCCGTTACCAGCGACCCCAACTACTATTCCGCGCCGGAGCTTACTTCCTCCGTCGTGTCCTCTCAGCCTGAGAGCTCCACAGCCGAAAGCTCCGACGTATCTTTCGTGCCGGAGGTCACCTACATCTGCCCCAATTTTGAAGGGAACCTTATAAGCAATATAAACGAGAACGAGCGCTACAGCTATCTTAACATAACCGTAAAGTACGAATTCAATAACGACGTCGGCAACGGCTTTGTCATAGAGCAAAGCGTGGAGGCGGGCACGGAGATAAAAGAGGGCAAGGAGATAACCCTCACGGTAAGCAAAGGACCGCGCACCGTACCGCTGCCGGATTACAAGGACAAGACCTCGGAGCAGTATGTGGCTATACTTTCACAAAACAACATAAAGTACGAAACCAAGGAAATAGAGAGCGACGAAGTACCCAAGGGATATGTGGTAAAATGCAGCAAGGCTGTCGGCGAAAGCGTGGACGTTGAACACAGCGAAAGCGTCACGGTATATTACGCAAAAGAGCCTGCGGAATCTAAACCGGCGGCTTCGTCCGAAAGCTGACGGCCGCGCGTCAATGACGGAAAAGGGATTTATATGGATTTGGACCTGTCAAACATAAGGCAAGAAATAGACGATATAGACGACCGTATGCTGGAGCTGTTTTTAAGGCGTATGGAGCTTTGCGTCGCGGTAGCGCAGTATAAAAAGGAAAAAGGGCTTCCCGTCTTTCAGGAAAAGCGGGAGGAGGATATTCTGGAGCGTATGTCGGCGGCTTCCCCGCAGGAGCTGTCCGACGGTACAAAGCTGCTGTACACCAACATTATGGAAATATCCAAATGCTTACAGCGGCGTATGCTCTCAAAAACGCAGCAGCCGGAAATATATCCGCCGAAAACCGAAAACGTTGTCGTTGCCTGCCCCGGTACCGAGGGCAGCAACACCGAAAAGGCTTGCAAAAAGCTGTTTAACGGCGTAAAGATAATTTTCCGACCCGATTTTTCCGACGTATTCGAGGCGGTGCAGACCGGCAAGGCGGATTACGGGGTACTGCCCATAGAAAATTCCTCGGCGGGCGAGGTGGATCAGACCTACAGCCTGCTGGCGGAATACGACTTTTATATCTGCAAAAGCACGCAGGTGACCATCGACCATTGTCTTGCCGCCAAAAAAGAGGGCAGGATAAGCAAAATATATTCGCATGAGCAGGCGCTTATGCAATGCTCCCGCTTTATAGCCGAAAGCAAGGCGGAGGCTGTACCCTACCAAAACACCGCGCTTGCGGCTAAAATGGTAGCGGACAGCGAAGAGGACGGCATAGCCGCCGTCTGCTCGGAGGAATGTGCGAGGCTGTACGGACTTAAAGTGCTTGCCCGCCGCATTGCGGACAACCCCGACAACACCACGCGATTTATCTGCATCTCCCGCAAAAACGAAGTCAGCGACGGCGCGGACATGATCTCGATATCGCTTTCCGTACCGCACACGTCGGGAGCGCTGTATCGGCTGCTCACAAGATTTTACTTTTACGGGCTGAACCTTACGCGGATACAAAGCGCGCCCGTCCCGAAAAACGCGCAGAACATCAAAACGGAAACGTTTGACGTGATATTCTATCTGGATTTTGAGGGCAGCGTCAAAAACCCCGACGTGGTGCGACTTTTGTCAAATCTGGAAAAGGAAATGAAGTATTTCAAATATCTCGGCAACTACAGCCATATCTACTGACGGCATGAAAAGTTATATTTCGGCAATAATACTGGCGGCGGGAAGCTCGTCGAGAATGGGGTTTGACAAGCTGCTTTCCCCGATAAACGGCATACCCGTCTTTATGTACAGCGTATGCGCCTTTGACCTTAGCGAGGCGGACGAGCTTGTACTTACCGTACCGACCGATAAAATATCGGAATACGAAAGAACGGCGGCGCTTTACGAGCTGAACAAGCCGCTGAAAATAACGGCGGGCGCGGATATAAGACCGCGCTCGGCGCTGAACGGGGCAAACGCCGCAGACAGCCGCTGCGATATGCTGCTGATACACGATGCGGCGCGTTTGTTCGTTACAGGGGAGCTTATCGACAGAGTTATCCTTGCCGCAAAGCTGAACGGCGCGGCGATACCCGCGGTAAAGCTGAGCGACACCGTGAAATTCTGCCGCGACGGGCTGGTATCGAGCACCCCCGACAGAGAGACCCTGCGCGCCGTGCAAACGCCGCAGGCGTTTATCAAAAGCGAATATCTTGCCGCCGTCCGCTCGGCGGGAGAACGCATGAGCGGCGTTACGGACGACGCGGCGCTGTTCGAGGCTGTCGGTAAAAAGGTCGCGGTGGTAGAGGGCGATCGGCGCAATTTCAAGCTGACCACGCCGGAGGACGCCGTTATCGCCGAGGCTATGCTCGCCGCATACCCAGACCTTGCGGCAAAACCAAGGAGAAAACCATGCTGAGGATAGGACACGGATACGACGTACACCGCTTTTGCGAGGGAAGAAAGCTGATACTTTGCGGTGTGGAGATAGAAAGCCGCGAGGGGCTGCTTGGACACTCGGACGCCGACGTCGCGGTACACGCGCTGATGGACGCGATGCTGGGAGCGGCGGCGCTCGGAGATATAGGTCGTCACTTCCCCGATTCCGACCCGAAATATAAAGGCGCAAGCAGTATCATGCTGCTAAAAAAGGTAAACGCGCTGCTTAAAGAAGAGGGACTTGCCCTGTCCAACGCGGATATTACCGTGATAGCGGAGCGACCCGTGCTGAAAAACTATATCGCCGCTATGCGGGAAAGCCTTGCGGCGGAGCTGGATACCGATATATCCCGTATCAGCGTAAAAGCCACCACCGAGGAGGGCTTGGGCATAGCGGGAAAAGGCATAGCCGCCCATGTGGTGGTATTGCTGGAAAAGCCGTAACTAGTTATACGAACCCGTATTGAACAGAGATAAAAGGAGAAAACACCATGGGAATGAATTTTGCGAGAAAGCTGCCGGTGCCGGAGGAGATAAAGAAATTATACCCCGTCACTGAAAACATCAAGGAAACGAAAGCGCGCCGCGATAAGGAAATAGCCGACGTATTCACCGGAAAAAGCGATAAATTCCTGCTGATAATCGGGCCTTGCTCGGCGGACAAGCCCGAACCTGTGCTGGATTACATATCAAGACTTGTGCCGCTTCAGGAAAAGGTAAAGGATAAAATAATAATCATACCCCGCATTTACACGAACAAGCCCCGCACCACGGGCGAGGGCTACAAGGGCATGATACATCAGCCCGACCCGAACAAGAACGAGGATATGCTGGAGGGCATAATCCAAGTGCGCAGGCTGCATCAGATGGCGATAGAGCAGACGGGCTTTACCTGTGCGGACGAAATGCTCTACCCCGAAAATTACCGCTACCTGTCCGACCTGCTCAGCTACGTCGCGGTCGGAGCGCGCTCGGTGGAAAATCAGCAGCACCGCCTTACCGCAAGCGGTATCGACGTTCCCGTCGGCATGAAAAACCCCACCTCCGGCACTCTGTCGGTAATGCTCAACTCCATTAAAGCCGCTCAGTCGCGCCATACCTTTATATATCGCGGCTGGGAGGTAAGCACCGACGGCAATCCGCTGGCTCACGCTATCCTGCGCGGCGCGGTAAATAAGCACGACCAACCCCTGCCCAACTACCACTACGAGGATCTCAGCCTGCTCTATGAGCTGTACTGCGCAAAAAATCTCGAAAATATGGCGGTCATAGTGGACGCGAACCACTCAAATTCCGGCAAAAAATATCTCGAACAGATAAGAATATCCAAGGAGATACTCCATTCCCGCCGTCACAGCGACGATATAAAACGCTTTGTAAAGGGGCTTATGATAGAAAGCTACATCGAGGACGGCAACCAAGGCACCGACGATTCTGTGTACGGCAAGTCGATAACCGACCCCTGCCTCGGCTGGGAAAAATCGGAACGTCTGGTTCTCGACATAGCAGACGCGCTTTAAAGAACATACGGACTGAAAAATAACAGGCGAAGAGCAAAAGCTCTTCGCCTGTTATGTTTTTGCTTTGATCAACGGGGAAAGCTCCCCTGACGCTTGATCTTACTTGAGAATTCTGAACTTACCGATAATGGGAAGCTCTTTAGCCTTACCTGTTACCGCGTTTACGATACCGAGTATCATAAGTATCAGCAGCGGGATAGCTATGATAAACGAGATTATGCCGAGTATCGTGGTAACTACGCCCAAAGCGCCGAGATTGCCTGCCGCAAGATCCAAAATGGACAGCGACGCGCCCGCGATAGAGGTGCAGATAGCACTGACGATAGCAAGAATTATCGTTACCGCCAGATCTACGATAAAGTAAATGATACCCTGATTTACATGGAAACGCGCGTATTTGGAATCAGGTCTTGCCAGAAGCGGGATAAGGAACAGTATGCCGAGATAGGAGAACAGAGAGATTATCTTGTTCTGCTCGATGTCGGCGGGATCGAATTCCGCGGTGGTATCTGCGGTGTTCAATATGTTCTGCGCTGCGTTCTGTGCTGCGTTTGCGGCAGCCGCCGCCTTGTTCACGGGCTCACCGCAAGCGGGGCAAACGTTTGCGCCTTCGGGGATCTCAGCCCCGCACTTGTTACAAAAAGCCATTTTAAACCTCCAAAAGTTCCGTATATTTACGGATAGTTATAAATAAATTATAGAACCATTTTTACCATTTGTCAATTATAATTATCCGTTATTCGGCATTTTTATCATAATAGACAAAAAAGCGTGGCAGTTTTGTGTACTTTTTTACATACTTTATCCTGCTTGAGCGGAGCGTATCCTTGCGGTCTGGCGTTGAGCCATGACCAGATCATAGTACACGCCCTTGTTTTTCAGCAGCTCGTTATGAGTGCCTATTTCCGCAACCCGTCCTCTGTCCAAAACTATCAGCCTGTCCGCGTTGGCAAGAGTAGACAGCCTGTGCGCTATCGCGATGGTGGTGCGCCCTTCTATCAGTCTGTCCAGCGCGTCCTGTATCTGCTTTTCGGTCTGGGTATCCAGCGAGGCGGTCGCCTCGTCAAGTATAAGTATTTTAGGGTCGTGCAGTATTGCCCTGGCAATAGCCACTCTTTGCCGCTCTCCGCCGGAGATGTTATACCCTCTTTCCCCGACTATCGTGTTGTAGCCGTCCGGCATACGGGTGATAAAATCGTGGCAGTTGGCGGTCTTGGCGGCTTGTATTATCTCCTCAAAGGTCGCGTCCGGCTTGGCATAGCGGATATTATCCAGCACCGTGCCGTTGAACAGGAACGTTTCCTGAAGCACCACGCCCACCTGTGAGCGCAGCGAGCCCTGCTCTATCTCGCGGATATCCGTCCCGTCTATCTTTACCGTGCCGGAGGTTGGGTCGTACAGCCTCATTACAAGGTTTATCAGCGTGGACTTGCCGACGCCGGAATGTCCCACTATCCCTATCATCTCGCCTTTTTTTATCTCAAAGCTGATGTCCTTGAGTACGGGGCTGTAAGCCTTATACCCGAAAAATACGTTGCTGAAGGTGATATCACCCTTGATCTCGGTCTTTTTGGCGTTTTCGCTGTCGGAAAGGTCGTTTTCCTCCTCCAGTATCTCAAACACCCTGCTCGCGCTTACCCCCGCCTGTGCCAGCGCACGCGGCAAAGAGGTGAGCCATTGTATAGGTCCGTACAGCATATACACATAAGCGGTAAACTGCACCAGCTCGCCTATCTGCATGGAATGTCCGAGTATCATGCTGCCGCCGAACAGCAGCGCGCAAAACTCTCCTATGCTGAACAGATAGCGTATCGGCGGCTGGATAAGATACCAAACTATATCGGCGTTGCGCATGGAATCCGCCCACGCCTTGGACGCTTTGCGGTAATGCTCACATTCGCGCTGCTCGCCGCCGTAATTTTTTACCACGCGCTCGCCGTGCAGTACGTCGTGCAGCAGCTCCGACGCGCGGCATTGACACCGCCACGACCGACTGTATCTGACGCTTATTATGTTAAAGGATTTTACCGACAGGAACGTTGCCAGCGGCAGCGGCAGTATAACTATCAGCGCGAGCTTCCAGTTGGTGATGAACATTATCACGGTAAGCGCTATAAGCGCTGCCGTTTGGAATATCATGTCCTTGCCCTGTCGGGTGACGAAGTCCTGAAGAACGTTCGCGTCGGAGGAAACTCGGTTTATAAGCTCGCCGGGGGTGCGCCGAGAAATGTTGCTCATGGACAGCTCCTGCGTTTTGTTGAAGATGTCGCGCCGCAAGTCCCGTCCGTAAGCGACCGATATTTTATAATTCATGTGCTCCTGCAGCAGGCGGAATACCATCGTTCCCAGATTTACCCCCAGCATACACAGCGCTATCTTGAAAAACAACGCCCAGTCGCTGTTGTTCGGCACTATCAGGTCGTCTATAAGTATGCGCTGGAATATCGGGTTCACCACGTCCGCCGCATACAGTATGAACGTCGCGATCAACGCGAGGAAAAACTGCGTCTTATACGGCGCAAGCCGCTTTATTAGCTTGATAAATACGCCTTTTTTCGCGGCGCAAAACACGCATTTTTTATGTCCGTGCATCGCGGCGCCGCATTTGGGACAGGTCGGCTCGTCGGCGCCGGTGTCCTCGGTAAATACGCCGGTAGCGAGATAATGCGAAAATATCTCCGCCAGCTCGGCATATCTCAAAAACCAATGCTGGTCGAATGCGCACACACATTCCCACCTGCCCTGCGTGTCCTTTACGCAGAGCATGGAGCAGCCGATGAGCTGCTGCACCTCTATAGCCGAAAAAAGGTCGGTGGGGTACTCCTTTATCAGCTTGCCGTCCTGATAAACGGACAGCTTTTCCTTTACCGCCGTAAGATGTCCATTGACCCGCTTGGTGCTGCGGTCAAGGTCAAAGGGCAGCGAAAACGTGACGTCGTTCTCGCTTACTCCCTGCGGCAGCGATATTTTTAAATTCATGCTGTTTCCTTTCCGTCAGATGAAAAGCTGCAATTTCTTTATGCTCGCTTTGTCCATCTTGGATATCTCCGGAATGAGATAACGGTTGCCGTCCGCGTCGGTGACGCTTATCATTTTATTTTGTATCATGCGGAAATTATGCCACCAGTCGTTTACGGCTATCCGCTTGTCGCCCGCGGTCGTTTCGGCGTCCATAAACAAATATCCCATGCGGTTGTCGGTTATCTTCTTTATTTTCGTTATAACGGGTATGTAATATTTAAAGCTGAGGAACTCCGCGGCTATGCTTTTCTGCTTATCCGGCAGCTCCCGTATATTCTTTATCACACCTATCTCTTTCCACTCGTCCCTGTCCGTTTTGTAGGACGCGCTGATGTACTCGTGTCCGCTTACAAAAGGCACAAGACGGGTAAGTGTCACTCTGACGTACTCCTCGCCGTCATATCTCAAGGTAAGCAGACCGCTGTCCTCGGGTATCAGCTCGACCTTGTTCGGTTCGAGCAGCCGCAGCGTGTCCACTTCATATATCGCAGTAGTATTTTGTTTCATATCCTGTCTCCTCTGTCACTCGCCTATGCCGATGGATCTAAGCGACATAGATTGCAGCTTGTAAAGCTCGAAATATTTGCCGCCCGCGCGTATCAGCTCGTCGTGCGTTCCGCTTTCTTTAAGCTCGCCGTTTTCTATTACCTCCAGCGTATCCGCGTCCCTGAGCGTGGACAGCCTGTGCGCTATCGCGATTATCGTGCGCCCTTGTTTAAGATTGTCTATCGCGCTTTGTATCTTTCGCTCGGTCGCGGTATCCATGGCGGCGGTCGCCTCGTCAAGTATAAGTATATTCGGCTTTTGTATCAGCGCCCGCGCTATTGAGATACGCTGCTTTTCGCCGCCCGAAAGGCTTATGCCGCCGCTGCCGGTCACCGTGTCGTAACCGTCGGGAAGCTGCATTATAAAATCGTGCGCGTTGGCGTTTTTCGCCGCCTGTATCACCTCGTCCATGCCCGCCTCAGGTCTTGCGTAACGTATGTTGTCCGCTATCGTCCCCATAAACAGGTAGGTTTCCTGAGATACCACGCCGATACTGTCCCTCAGCGCCTTGAACGGTATTTTCTTTATCGGTATCCCGTCTATAAGAATCTCGCCGGAGGTAACGTCGTACATACGCGAGATAAGATTTATCATGGTGGATTTTCCCGCGCCGGTCTTGCCGACTATTCCCGTGAACTTGCCCGCCTCGGTCTTAAACGACATATTTTTAAGCACGGGTCTGCCCGCCTCGTATTCAAAGGTCACGTCCCTGAACTCTATATCGCCCTTTAAGCCGCCCTCGGCTATCTCGGCGGGCTGCTCCGCCTCCTTTACCGTCGGCTCGCTGTCCAGTATCTCGAACATTCTGCCGGCGGCGTCGGTGCAGCGCGTCCAGTCGTTGCCCATGTACATAAAGAAGAACATGGGATCCCATATCACGCCGAAGTAGCTTATCAGCAGCGTAAGTCCGCCGAATTGCAGCTGCCCGTTCAGCACCAGAAATACGCCGAGGCAGTATATCAGCCCGTTGAATATGGCGTATATCCCCTGCTGGAACGGGAAGAACCACGCGCTGCGGCGGCTGCGGTTATAGTCGGCGGTGTACAATGCGTCGTTGCGCGTGCCGAAACGGTCTATCTCCTGCTGCTCACGGGCGAACGCTTTTACCACTCTATGCCCGTTCAGCGCGTCGGTCAGCACCGAATTTACGCCACGCCGCGCTATATCACGGTTGCGCCAATGTCTGCGCTGTCCGCGCATCCATACAAATTCTCCCGCCAGCACCAAAAACGCTATCCCGAACATACACAGCGCGACTATGGGATTTATCAGCAGCATAAGCACGACAAGTCCCAGTATTTTTATGACGTTAGCTATACATTGCGGCATTATGTCGGTAAAGAAGAAATACACGTCCATGCTGTCGCGGTCCACGCGTCCCATAAGCGAACCGGTCTGTTTGTTGGTAAAAAAGGACAAAGAAAGGCTCTGCATGGCGTTAAAGATCTTGGTCCGCAGACGGTGGACCACCTTAGGCGCTATACAGCTCAGCACTATTCCGTACCCGATAGAGAAAATGGTGGAGATAAGAGAAAACGCAGCCATTGCTGTTATCACGGGCAATATCTGACCGTACAGACTTCCGCTCTCGCTGAGCACGTCGTCGTACAGTAATTTAGTTCCGAAATACGGTGAGATAAGTCCCAGCGCCACCGACATGACTATCATGCCGAGTATCGCGGCTATCTGCCACTTAAACTCGCCGAACATTCCCAGCAGCCGCTTGAATATCCAACTGCGCTTGGTGCAGTACGGACAAAAACGGCGGTTGGGGTCAGGGTATTTGCGATGGCATTTCGGACAGTAGATGTGCCTGTCGTCCAAAGCCGAATCATCGGGCTGTTCGCCCTTTTTCAGACAGTCGAAACGGCGGCAGAACTGCTCGAATTTTTCCGAAAATCCGCCGGAAAATCTGCCGATGGGCAGCTCCCGACCGTCGGTCATTTTTGCGATAAGGCGGCAGGTGTACTGGTATCTGTCCACATAAAGCCGCTCTATATCCTTAATATCGTACTCGGCATAATCCTTGAAATCAAATGCCGAATCAAAGGTTTTTTTGTTTCTGACAAGCCGGTCATAGCCGGACAGTATATACAGCTTTTCGTCGTCATAGGTTATGTAAACGTCGAAATAGCAGCCGTCGCTGTCCATATCCGCCTTGACGCAGTATTTCAGCCTGTCGGTATCCACGGCGCGCGCGGCAAACGCCTCCTGCACCGCGTCGGTAAGTTTATCAAAGTATTTTATCACGAAATGTTCCCTCCCAAGGGGTCAGCGCATGAGGGACTACGGGAACTCAGATCACGGCAAAGCCTACCTTTTTATACACTTTCTGTAAAGTACGGCGGGAGGACTTGTACGCCTTTTCAGCGCCCTCGCGCATACATTGTTCGATGTATTTTTTGTCGGCGGAAAGTCGGGCGTACTCCTCCTGTATAGGCGCGAGCTTATCCGCTACCGCTTCCCCTACGGCGAGCTTAAATTCGCCGTATCCTTTGCCGTCAAATTCTTTTTCTGTTTCTTCGTATGTCCTTCCCGTGACCGCTCCGTATATCGACATGAGGTTGTTTATGCCGTCCTTTCCGGGGGCGTAAACCACTCTGGAATCGCTGTCGGTCACAGCTCTCTTGAATTTTCTTATTATCGTATCTCTGTCGTCCAGCACGGATATGCTGGCGTTCGGGTTTTCGTCCGATTTGGACATTTTTTTGGTCGGATCCTGCAAAGACGCTATCTTCGCGGTGGTCTTGGGGATATAGGCGTCCGGCACTACGAATACGTCGCCGTAAATGTTGTTGAACCTTATCGCCACGTTCCTCGCCAGCTCAAGATGCTGCTTCTGGTCTATCCCGACCGGCACAAGATCCGCCTGATAAAGCAGTATATCCGCCGCCATAAGCACGGGATAGGTGAAAAGTCCCGCGTTGATGTTTTCGGGGTGCTTTGCGGATTTGTCCTTAAACTGCGTCATACGCGACAGCTCGCCGAACTGCGTAAAGCAGGACAGCACCCACGACAACTCGGCGTGCTGGCAGTTGTGGCTCTGTACGAACGCGACGGAACGCTGCGGGTCTACTCCCATCGCTATCAGCAGCGCATAGCTTTCATATACCTGCTTTCTCAGCTGGGCAGGCTCCTGCCTTACCGTGATGGAGTGCAGATCCGCTATGCAGTAAGTGCAGTCGTAATCCTCCTGTAATTTTACCCAGTTGGACAACGCGCCGAGATAGTTGCCCAAAGTCGGCGTGTTGGTGGGCTGTATGCCGCTCAATATCTTTTTCCTTGTTTCTTCCATAACACAATTACTCCTTAAAAAATACGGCTCATCTGTAAAAATCCCTTGCGACCTCGGCAAGTATTTCCACGCCTTTTTCTATCTGTTCGTCGGTCGGTGTGGAATAATTCAGACGGAACGACAGGCAGGGCGCGGACTCGTTCACCAAAAAGGCGTTGCCCGGTACTACCGCTACCTTGTTCTTTACCGCTTTTTTGCAGAAATAATTCATATCCCCGTCCGGCAGCGTGCCCCAGATAAACAGCCCGCCCTCCGGCTCGGTGAATTTTATTGAAGACGGCATCGTCATTTTCAGCTTGCCCAGCATAAGATCGGCTTTCTTTCTGTATATCTCTCTGAGATTGTACAAATGCTCCTCAAAATCGTTTTCCGTAACGAATTTGTACGCTATCATCTGCGGCAGTATCGAGGTATGCACGGTGGACACCTGCATACATACCACAGCCTTTGCTATCACGTTTTTCGGAGCGCACATATAGCCTACACGCAGACCGGGCGCAAGCACCTTGGAAAACGTTCCGGCATAGATAACGTTGCCGGTTTTGTCCATGGATTTCAGCGTCGGAAGATCCTCCCCCGCAAATCTCAGGTCGCCGTACGGATTGTCCTCCAGAATATACACATTGTACTTCTTTGCAAGCTCTATCACCTTTTTGCGCTTTTCAAGGCTCATGGTTATGCCGGTAGGATTTTGGAAATTCGGGATAAGGTAGATGAACGCCACGCGCTGATATTTTTGCAGCGCTTTTTCCAGCATATCGGTATTTATGCCGTCGTCCTCCATCCCGATACCGACCAGCTTTGCGTTGTAGGAACGGAATGCGTTGAGCGAGCCGATAAAGGTCGGCGCTTCGCAGATTATAACGTCGCCCTCGTTGCATATCTCCTTGGTCGCCACCTCGATAGCCTGCTGCGCGCCGGAGGTTATTACCACCTCGTCGTCATCGCCGTACATTCCCTTTTTCGTAAGGTCGTCGCGTATCCATTGTCTTAGCGGAGCGTAACCCTCCGTCACGGAATACTGTAACGCGTCTATCGGAGTTTCGGTAAGTATCTCCTCGGTTATCCTCTTTATCTCCTCGGTCGGGAAAGCCTCCGGCGCGGGATTGCCCGCAGCAAAGCTGATGACCGTCGGGTCTGACGTGAATTTAAGTATCTCCCTTATTGCGGAAGGCTGCAAAGCCTCCACTCTGTAAGAAAATGCGTTCATTTTTATTTTACCGTACCGTTGTGGTACGCTCCTCCTTCTTTTGATTTTTTCTGCTATCTGACCGCATACGCGGGATACGCTACAGTGTGTGTTGGAGGTCCTCTATGTCGGAATCCTCAGGACGGTAAACGTGATAGTTCGCCTTACCGTTTTTCTTGACGAAGTACATAGCCTCGTCCGCCGCCGCTATGAGCGACTGGCTGCTGTTGCCGTGGTCGGGCGCGATGGCGATACCTATGCTCGCCTTGACGTTTATCCTTACTCCCGCCATTTCCGAATTATAGCCGCCGTACAGCTCGTCTATCAGGTTCATCGCCATGTTTTCCACGTTTTCTATCATCTCTTGGTCGGTTATGCAAAGCACAAATTCATCTCCGCCGAAACGTCCCGCAAAGCCGGAATTTTCCACCCGCTTTTTCAGCAGGCCGGAAACGAATTTTATCACCTCGTCGCCTACCGAATGACCGTAACGGTCGTTGATGAATTTAAAGTCGTCGACGTCCACGAAGATAAGGCAGACCTTGGACTGAGCGTTCCTCTCCATCTCCGACTGGAATTCACGCTCAAAGGTGCTGCGGTTGTAAAGCTGTGACAGGAAGTCATAGCTTGCCCGCACCGAAAGCTGCAGCTCCAGCTTTTTCTCGTTGTCTATATCGGTAACGACGCCTATAACTCTAAGCGGCTCTCCCAAACGGTCGGTGACGCACAATATGCGTATGGCGAACCATAAAGTCACGCCGTCGCGGTTCTTTATCTGATATTCGCCGCTGCTGCCGTTGCGGTTCTTTAACAGCGAGGCGATATCCTTATTGAAAGTTTCGGCGTACTCCTCCGGCATAAGACGGTCAAGGAACAGCCCCTCCTCAAATCTCGCCTTGTCCGCGTCAAGAGCGAAGGTCTCCTTGAAGTTCTCCGAAAAGTACATTTCGTCCTTGGCGAAATCCCATTCAAACAGCATATTGTCGGATATATCCGAAACCGTCTTGTGCAGCTCCTCCGACATACAAACTTCGTCCAGCATACCGTTGAAAAGGTCCGCTATCCTGTCGTATTCGCCCCATACGTCGATGTCCAGACGGGTGCTGTAGCGGCTCATCTGTATCTCCCGTATCTTCTTCACCATGCGGTTTATCGGGGAAACCACCGCACGCGCCGCAAGCTGTCCCACCACGACGCATATCACGGCACACGCCAGCATTATAGACATGGAGATGATTATAGGCATGAATATCTGCGACATTGCCATATCTCCGGGGTATATGCTTACCCACTTCCAGCTGGTGTTGGCAACGCCGGTTATGAACCCGTAGCTGCCGAGCAGCCCGCCCGTTTCGTAATCAAACACCGTGCCGGACTCATTCGCGCCGGAGGTAAGTATGCCGCGCATATCCACATTCGCAAGGGTGGATATTTTCTGGGAGGGCACTCCCTCGAAATTCAGCACCGTATCGCTGCCGTCGCTCAGCACAAGATAGCCGTGTCCCTGTCCGTATTCGGTAGCGGCGAGCAGACTGCCGAGCTTGGAAGTACCGACGGTCAGCGCGACATAGCCTATGCGCTCCCCTCCGTCGTTCTGTACGGACCTTGCAAGGAACAAGACCTCCTGCTCGAACAGCTCGTTTTTCGTCATTACCGAGGATATATAGGTCTGACCGAAAGCCAGCTTTTCCATCTTTTCGTCAAAGCCGTAAAAATACTGTCCCGGCGACTGTATGCCGCTGTGGTCGAGTATCACCGTGCCGTCCGACTTTATGAGGTCGATGTTCTTTATGTCATATTCCTCGCTCAATACGGAATCGAACAGCGACGAAAGGAAAGAGGTCTCCTCCTCGCTGCCCATGCCGGTATTTACAAACGCCTTTACCCTCTCGTCGGCCGAAACCAGCTCTAACCTGTTTTCATAGTTCGCGATACATTGATCCAGCACCTCCGCCTGAGCCTTTCCCACGGAACGCGCATACTGTCCCAAGGACTCCGACGCAAAGCCGGTCATGCTGAAAAATCCCGTCACCGCCGTCACGATGACCGGCAGCAGCGTGAAGATAAACACCATGTTGCACAGGGTCTGTTTTATCTTTAACGATGTCATGGCTTTCCCTCCTCCCAAACGTAAACAGGGAGCGTACTTTAACGTCTGTTACTGTAAAAATTGCAAAAAATACACAAAGTTATTATACAACAAATTCCTTGACAAATCAAGGGCAAATCGACGAAAAATTTAAAATGCGGAAAAAAGAAAAATTTTTTGGATAATATGTAAAAAACAACTTCGGATTTTTGGGCAAAATGATATAAAGTGTCGCTCCTTATTTGTGTATTTTACCGTATTTTTTAATTTTTGTTGACAGCCAAATAATAAAGGAGTATATTTATAATAGGTATAAATACCCTTTTTAAAGGGGACAAGCCCGACAAAGGAAGGAATATATGAGTAAAAAGATACTTATAGTTGACGACGCGGCGTTTATGCGCACGTTTATCAAAAATATACTTAATCAAAACGGCTATGACAGCATTACGGAGGCTGCCGACGGGAGCATGGCTTACGAAGTCTACACCGAAGAGCGCCCTGACCTTGTGCTGATGGATATAACCATGCCGCAGATGAACGGCATAGACTCGCTCAAAAAGATACGGGGATTTGACCCCGACGCCAAAGTGGTGATGTGCAGCGCGATGGGGCAGGAGGCTATGGTCGCAGACGCGATACGCTTCGGCGCATATGATTTTATCGTAAAGCCGTTCAAGCCCGAACGCATCGTAGAGGCTGTCCGCAAGCTGCTCGGCTGATCCGTGCGGACGGTACAAAAAGCTGACAAAAGGAGAATGCCCTAAGGGCAGACACAATTATGGGGATAAAGAAATACGAGGAGCTGAGTCCCGACCAGATAGAGATACTCAAGGAGATAGGGAATATCGGCTCCGGCAACGCCGCTACCGCGCTTTCCTCCATTCTCGGCAGGCGTATCGGCGTGGATATACCGCAATGCACGCTGGCGGGGTTCAGCGAGGCGATAGAGCTTATCGGCGATCCGCAGCGGCTGACGGGCGGGATAATAGTAAGGCTGAGCGGGGATTTTGACGGTATGCTGCTGCATTTGTTTGAAGCGCCGTTCGCCTCGGCGGTACTGTCGGTGCTTACCGGCCGCGAAAACGTTTTTCCGAACGAGCTCAGCGAAGAGGATATATCCGCTTTGAGCGAGGTCGGTAATATAATGAGCGGCAGCTATATAGCGGCGGTGGCAAACATGGCGGGCATGAAGATAGATATGTCCGTACCCTGCCTTGCGGTGGATATGCTGGGCGCGATAATCAGCGTGCCGGAGGTAGAGCTTTCCCAAACGGGCGACACCATTTTAGTGATAAAAGAAAACTTCACGATAGACAGCGTTGAGGTAAGATCCGAGATCCTGCTGATACCGTCGGCGGGCTCGCTCGGCGGGCTGCTCGACAGACTGGGAGCAGCAACATGAGTAAAATAACAGTCGGTATATCCGACCAGAAGCTCTGCCGCTCCCCCGATGAGCTGGTGACCTACGCGCTGGGAAGCTGCGTCGGTATCTGCCTTGCGGACGTTGAGGCGGGCGTCGCGGGAATGGCGCATATCATGCTGCCGGACAGCCGCGAGCTGCCCGACGACAAAAACCGCGCAAAATTCGCGGACACGGCCGCCGAGATGTTATATCGAAAAATGCTTGCGGAGGGCGCGTCGTCCTCACGGATAACGGCGAAGATAGCGGGCGGTGCGAATATGTTCGCGGGAATAAGCACGCTTATGAACATAGGCGAACGCAACGTCGCCGCAGTCAAAGAGGCGCTTAAAAGATTAAACATACCGCTGCTGGCGGAGGATACCGGACTTAATTACGGCAGAACGGTATCTTTCAGCGCAAAAAACGGCAAAATGACCGTAAGCTCCGGCCTTAAAGGCACGATAGAGCTGTAATATATTTGTTTTATGAAGGACTCTTTCCCAGAAAGGAGCAACATCTATGACACAAAGTTATCCGAGACTATTGAGCCGATTATTGAAACCGTTTTTGGCAACGGCGGCGGCAATACTTTTTATTTCCGCTCTTTTTTGCCTTTCAGACACAAAAGCGGACGCGGTATCGATAAAATCCGTTTCCGTCTCCTCTATTTCCGCCAAGACGTATACCGGCGCCGCTATAAAGCCGACCGTTACCGTCAAATATAAAGGTAAAAAACTGACGTTGAACAAAGATTATACAGTTACATATAAAAACAATACCAATGCAGGAACGGCGACCGTTACCATAAAAGGAAAAGGAAATTACAGCGGATCGGTAAGCAAAAATTTCACTATAAAGCCTTTGTCCGTAAACAGCGTCTCCGCTCAGCAAATATCCGCAAGATATTACACAGGTAAAGCTATTAAGCCCGCTTTGACATTAAAATTTAAAAACAAATCTCTGACGTTGAACAAGGATTACACGGTTTCCTACAGCGCCAACACAAATCCGGGCACAGCGAAGGTAACAATAAAAGGAAAAGGAAATTTTTCCGGCAGCCGGACTCTGAAATTTACAATAAGCAAGCTGCCGCTTTCCAAAGCAAAGATCTCCGTTTCTTCCCAGTATTATACCGGCAAGGCTTTAAAGCCGAGCGTTACGGTCACCTACGGCTCGGCGACATATAAGTTGAATACTCATTACACCGTCACTTATAAAAATAATACCAATGTCGGAACGGCTACCGTTACCGTAAAGGGAAAAGGCGGGCTTTCCGGCTCAAGATCGGTGACTTTTTCGATAAAAAAGCTGCCGCTTTCCAAAGCAAAAATTTCCGTTTCTTCACAGTATTATACCGGCAAGGCTTTAAAGCCGAGTGTTACGGTCACTTACGGTTCGACTGCATATAAGCTGAATACTCATTATACCGTCACTTATAAAAATAATACCAATGTCGGAACGGCTACCGTTACCGTAAAGGGAAAAGGCGGGCTTTCCGGCTCAAAATCAGTGACTTTTTCGATAAAAAATCTGCCTGTTTCCAAAGCTAAAATATCGGTAGCCGCACAAACTTATTCCGGCAAGGCTTTAAAGCCGAGCGTTACGGTCACCTACGGTTCGACTACATATAAGCTGAATACTCATTATACCGTCACTTATAAAAATAATACCAATGCCGGAACGGCGACCGTTACCGTAAAGGGAAAAAGCGGGATCACAGGCTCAAAATCCGTAACATTCAAAATAAATCCCAAATCATTATCGGGCGCCGATGTGGCGGTACCTCCGGCAACATTTACGGGAACGGCACAAAAGCCTGCCCCCACGGTTACGCTTAATAACAAAACTCTTAAAAGCTCGGACTATACGGTATCATATTCAGACAACGTTTCCACAGGTAAAGCGTCGTTAAAAATCACGGGACGCGGCAACTATACAGGGACATTAAACGCTTCGTTCAACATACTTAGTCGTCCCATTTCACAGGCAAATCTTTCAGGTTCCGCTCAATATTCTCCTAAAGGCGTTACCGGCGAAATAAAAGGAAATATTTTAGGGTATCAGCTCAAATCAAGCGAATTAAGCTACACTCTTCCAGATTCAGCCGGTTCTCATAATGTGACCGTAACAGGCAAAGGCAACTTTTCCGGCCAAACGACCGTTGAACTTACGGTCCAGCCTGCACAGATCACCGCCGCTGCCGCGGAGATAACCTGTAAAGACGGAGTATACGGCGTTACCGTTCGCTATGACGGTTACCTTTTGACCAAAGACAAGGACTACACCCTTTCTATCACCGAGAGCGGGGCGACGGTCACCGCCGTGATGGTCGGCAAGGGCAACTATGCGGGGACGCTCACCGTAAAGAAGAACATAACGGGAAGGGAGCTTACCGTGGACGCGATAGGCGACGCGGTGTATACCGGCTCGCCGATAGTTCCCGCGCTCACCGTAAGATATAACGGCACGGTCCTCGCGAGGGGCGACTATTCCGCCATATATAAAAACAACATCAACGCGGGCACGGCAACGGTCGAGATAACCGGCAGCGGGAGCTGCGCGGACTTATCCGAAACGGTCAGCTTTAAGATACTGCCCGCGCAGATAAGCCTTGCGGCGGGAAGCTGCAAAAGCGTCAGCTTCGCGGGAAAAGCGGTCACGCCAAAGCCGGCGCTTACCTTTAACGGCAAAACATTGGTATCGGGTACGGATTACGTCGTATCTTCCTACAAAAACAACGGCAGGATAGGCACGGCGTCGCTCACCGTCACAGGCAAAGGCAATTTTACCGGCACTAAGACGGTCGAATTTCAGATAAAACAAGACCTTGAGATCTCCGAAAAGGAGGAAAGGCAGAAAATAAAGAACCGCCTTACCGAGATGATGAACGGCAAATACGGGCGGCAGATAAATTCCTACTGGCACAGCTACAAGCTGGGAGATTATTTCAACACCATGCTGGATTCGCCCTGCACCTGCCACGGCTTTTGCAACAACGGCTACGAGGACGGCTGTACCTGCCTTATCGGGCGCAGCACGGTGCTGGGCTCAAACGGCGAACAGTTTTCCGGCATACAATGCGCGGGCTTTGCGTTCGAGGTGTTCGACTATCTTTTCGCAAAGACCAACGGCGCGGGAGAAAATACGCTGATACGCTACGGCTCGGACAGAGGCAACTGGACGCTTGAGGGGATAAAAGAGGACTTTTCGAGATTTCGTCCGGGTGATTACCTCGCGTATACCAACTATATGTACGGTTACGACCACTATGTTATAGTCTACGATACCGACGACGAGGGCGTATGGGTGTACGAGGCGAATTTCGGCGGACGCTGCAAGATAAATCTTCGCAAGATGACCTATGAGGAGTTTTACGAGCAGACCGACGATATTTACTACAGAACGCCGAACAATTACGAATTGAGCGATATGTAAATATAAAAAAAGCGGCAGACCGTCAGATCTGCCGCTTTTTGATATTACTTTTGCTCTTTTGAGCCGCTAAGCCCGGAGCCGTTCAGCTTGGCTATGATGCCGGTCTTTAACAAAGCGGTCAGCAGCACCGCGGCTATCGCGGAGCCTACCGCCGTGCTTACCAAAAACGGTATTATGTTGGCAAACAGCGTGGTTTCGGTATTCCCCAAGATAAACAGCGCTATCGGATATGTCGCCATCGCGCCTATCAAGCCCGTGCCTATAACCTCTCCGGCTACCGCTATGGGGATACGCACCGCCATCGACTTTTTAGCCAATATGTAGCGGAACGCCAACCCGCAGCACAGCGCGCCTATCATACTTCCGGGGAAAGCGAACAGCGTGCCCGTTCCGTTTGCCAGACGCAGCAGCGAGGTTATAAACGCCATTCCCACCGCATACCACGGACCGAGGATAACTCCCGCCAGCACATTTATCATGTGCTGGAACGGCGCGCACTTCACCGTGCCTATGGGGAACGAGAACGTGCCGCTGAGCACCGCTCCCAGCGCGATAAGCACTCCCGCTATCGCCAGCTTTACTATCTGCGTTTTGTAATTCGGTTTCATAAAACCATCCTTTCATAAAAAACACTCCCAATACTTTTAGGGAGTGAGCATATCATATTCATTCCCTACGTTGGCATTACCCAAATCAGGTTTCGGGTCGAAGTTTCCAACTTCCTCTCAGCCTGTCGTACAAGCTCCCCGTGTATCGGTCGTATATATTTTTCGCGGCTCTCCCGCCGCAAAAACAATTTTACCACCGTCCGAAAAAGCTGTCAATACTGTTTT
Organism: uncultured Ruminiclostridium sp.; assembly: GCA_947623915.1. GTDB lineage: Bacteria > Bacillota > Clostridia > Oscillospirales > Ruminococcaceae > Ruminiclostridium_E. The sequence continues at coordinate 11,755 of CANQIB010000014.1, read as the reverse complement.
TTTGATAGCTTTTAGTATGTCTATGGCAAAAACTGTAAATTCACTTTCGCATTGTCAAAATCCTAAAAACAAAAAGAGCAGGTTTTTCCTGCTCCTTTTTAATTTGTTTTGCTTTTTTAGGAAAAGTTTTTCTTCAGATCCTCGCCGAATTGCTTTATCTTTTCAAAAAAGCCGCTGCGCTTTTCGTAATTCTGCGGGCCGAGCTCCTTTTCGTAATTCTGGAGCGCTTCCTTTTGCTTTTTGTTCAGCTTTTTGGGGACTTCTATGGACACGCGTACCATCTGATCCCCGCGCCCCTCGCGCTGGAGCTTCTTTATTCCCTTTCCTTTAAGGCGGAACACCGTTCCCGGCTGAGTGCCCTCGGGTATACTGTACTTTACGTTTCCGTCGATGGTAGGCACGGTCAGCTCATCGCCCAGCACCGCCTGCGCATATGTTACAGGTATCTCACACCACACGTCGAATCCCTTACGCTCGAATATCGGGTCTTTTCTTACGGTGATACGGACGTTAAGGTCGCCCTTGCTGCCGCCGTTGGTACCGCTGTTGCCCTCGCCGCGCACACACAGCGTCTGACCATTGTCTATGCCCGCGGGTACGTTTACAATGACCTTTTTGCGGCGCTGTACCCGCCCCGCGTTACATTCGGGACAGGGGGTGTCAATTATCTTTCCCTTTCCGCCGCAGCGTGTACAGGGACGCGTCGAGGTCATGACTCCGAGGATACTGCGCTGCTGATAGCGCACCTGTCCCGTGCCTTTACATTCGGGGCAGGTCTTGGGAGACGTCCCCGCCTTAGCGCCCGTGCCATGACAGGATTCGCAGGTTTCCGCGCGATTTATCTCCACCTCATGGGAAAGCCCCTTGCACGCCTCCATAAAGCTGATGTCAAGGCTTATGGAAATATCCGAACCTCGTCTGGGCGCGTTGGGATTGCTGCGCTGTCCGCCCCCGCCGCCGAATATCGAATCGAAAATATCACCGAGGTCGATACCCTCGCCGCCGGAAAATCCGCCGAATCCTCCGAACCCGCCGAATCCGCCGTCGCCTCCGCCGCCGTATGACGGGTCGACGCCGGCATGACCGAACTGGTCGTATCTCGCACGCTTTTGCGGGTCGGAAAGCACGTCGTTCGCCTCGTTTACTTCCTTGAACTTTGCCTCCGCCTCGGGGTCGTCGGGATTAAGGTCGGGGTGGTACTGCTTGGCGAGCTTGCGGTATGCTTTTTTTATTTCGTCCTCGCTTGCTCCCTTTTGCAGTCCGAGGACTTCATAATAATCACGTTTTTCTGCCATATATTTTCTCCGTTTGCCTTTCAGCAACCGTCAAAGCCGACGCGGTCATACGTCCGCGTCGGTTTTGTATCGGTCAATATCGTTTAGTTGGCGTCGGTGTAATCCGCGTCTACTACATTGTCGCCGCCGTCGGAGCTGCCGCTGGTGCCCTCGCCCTGCACGTCGGTCTGCTGAGCCTGCGCGCCCTGCTCCTTGTATATCCTCTCGGCTACGGAGTAGAATGCCTTTTGCAGCTCGTCCTGAGCGGACTTGATAGCCTCGGTATCCGTACCCTTGAGCGCCTCCTTGAGTGCGTCTATCTTGGGATTTACCGCAGCCTTGTCGTCCTCGGTCACCTTATCGCCGAACTCGCTCATGGATTTTTCGGTCTGGTATACCATCTGGTCGGCGTTGTTGCGTATCTCGACCTCTTCCTTGCGCTTTTTGTCCTCCTCGGCATAAGCCTCGGCCTCCTTGACCGCCTTATCTATATCTTCTTTGCTCATGTTGGTGGAGGCGGTGATGGAGATATGCTGTTCTTTTCCCGTGCCGAGGTCCTTTGCGGATACGTTCACGATACCGTTCGCGTCGATGTCGAACGTTACCTCTATCTGAGGGATACCTCTCGGTGCGGGCGCGATGCCGTCAAGTCTGAACATTCCTATCGACTTGTTGTCCTTGGCAAACTCACGCTCGCCTTGGAGTATATTGATGTCAACCGACGGCTGATTGTCGGAGAAAGTCGAGAATATCTGGCTGTGCTTGGTGGGTATCGTCTTGTTTCTCTCTATCATTCTGGTGCAGATACCGCCTGCCGTTTCGATACCGAGCGAAAGCGGGGTAACGTCCAGCAGCAGCAAGCCGGTGACTTCCTTATTGAGCACGCCGCCCTGTAAAGCGGCGCCCATAGCCACACATTCGTCGGGGTTTATGCCCTTGAACGGCTCTTTGCCGGTATACTTCTTGACTGCCTCCTGTACGGCGGGTATTCTGGTGGAACCGCCTACCAGCAGCACCTTGTCTATCTCACTCATGTTGAGCCCTGAATCGCTTATCGCCTGCTTGAACGGGCCCATGGTCGCCTCCACGAGGTCGGCGGTCAGCTCGTTGAACTTAGCGCGGGTAAGCTGCACGTTAAGGTGCTTAGGTCCGGTAGCGTCGGCGGTGATATACGGGATATTGATGTTGACGCTGGGCGCGTTGGAAAGCGCTATCTTGGCTTTCTCCGCCTCGTCCTTGAGTCTTTGCATAGCAAATTTGTCGTTCTTCAAATCTACGCCGTCGCTCTTTTTAAACTCCGATACCAGATGATCTATTATCCTCTGGTCAAAGTCGTCGCCGCCCAGACGGTTATTTCCGGCGGTGGCAAGCACCTCCTGCACGCCGTCGCCTATCTCGATGACGGATACGTCGAAAGTGCCGCCGCCGAGGTCGTAAACGACTATCTTCTGCTCTTTTTCCTTGTCGATGCCGTAAGCCAGCGCAGCCGCGGTAGGCTCGTTGATGATACGCTGTACGTTAAGTCCCGCTATCTGACCCGCGTCCTTGGTCGCCTGACGCTGCGAATCGGTAAAGTATGCCGGTACGGTTATTACCGCGTCGGTGACTTTCTCGCCGATATAACCCTCCGCGTCGCTCTTCAGCTTTTGAAGTATCATTGCGGATATTTCCTGAGGCGTGTACTTCTTGCCGTCGATGTCTACCTTGTAATCGCTGCCCATGTGGCGCTTTATCGAGATGACCGTCTTGTCGGGGTTGGTCACCGCCTGATTCTTTGCGAGCTGTCCTACCAGACGCTCACCGTCCTTGGTAAAAGCCACTACCGACGGGGTCGTTCTCGAACCCTCGGAGTTGGTTATTACCGTTGCCTCTCCGCCCTCTATGACGGATACGCAAGAGTTTGTCGTACCTAAATCTATACCTATTATTTTTCCCATGATAAACTATCTCCTTTTCGTTTATATTTTATTATTTGTTTTTCGTGTCTGTTACTTTACCACCGACACCATGGCAAATCTGAGTACCCTTTCTCCTATTTTGTAGCCCTTTTGGAATGTCGCCGCCACCGTTCCTGATTCGGCTCCCTCCTTTTCGACCTGCTGCACCGCCTGATGATATGTCGGGTCAAACGGCTCGCCGTCGGAGCTTATCTCCTCCACGCCCAGATTTTGTAGCGCGGTGACGAAGTTTTCCTTTATAAGCTCCACGCCCTTTTTGTAATTCGGGTCGGTGCAGGAAGCCGCCAGCGCGTGTTCAAGACTGTCCATCACCGGCAAAAACTCCGTCAGCGTCCGAGCGGTTATCTCCGGCGTAAGCTCCAGACGCTCCTTGGCGGCACGCTTGCGGTAGTTGTCATACTCCGCCGCCGTACGCAGCCATTTGTCTTTAAGGTCGGCTATCTCCAGATCCTTCGGGTCGACCTCGACTGTCTCCTTGTCCTGTTCTTCCTCCTGTCCTTCATCTTCCTGCGGCTGCTGTTCCGCTTTTTCTTCCGTCACCTCTTTGTCCTCAGCCTGCTCTTCGGGCTGTCCGTTTTCTTCCTTTTTCTCTTTTTTACTCACTTTTCTCTGCCTCCTTTTCTATGCTTTCAAGCTCTTTCCTTTCCTCCGAGGGCGACAAAGCATTGGTCACCTTTGCGCTGAAATATTCAATATAAGGTATTATCTTTTTGTAATCCAGCCTTACCGGGCCTATCGCCGAAAAGCTGCCCGCCCTGCGGTCGCCCTTGGAAAAGCTGGCGGATATAACGCTGGAATTGCTCACGGCAAAGGTATCCGAATCTCTGCCGAATTTTACGCTTATGCCGGAAAAGCTGTCGTCCAGCAGCTCGGCAAGCTCGTTTTTGCTTTCTATCAAAGCCACTATCTCGCTGCCGGTAAACTCCTTGCATTCCAACAGGTTGCGTTCTCCCGAAAGATCCACCTGCTGCTGCATAAGCTCCGCCGAAAGATCCGCCACCGCTTTCAGCAGCGGCGACAGCGTGAGCATATAGCTGCCCAGCGCCTGCGATATTCTTTCGATAAAGTCCTCGTCCAGCTCCTCCAGATTTACTCCCGTGAGATGTCGATTGACAAACCGCTTGAAGAAATCCATCTGCTCCTCGGTCAGATCAAAGCTGAGCCGGCACACCCGATTTTTTATGCTGCCCTGCGAGGTTATCAGCAAAAGCACATACATTCTTCTGCCGGTAGGTATCACCTCTACCTTGGATATGACCGAAAATTTGCTTACCGCGCTGGCGGAAACTATCGCGCATTTGGTAACTTCGGCAAGCGCGTGCCCCGCGTTTTCGATAAACTCTATCTCGTCGTCTGAATTCAGCCCGTCAAATATGCGGTCTATCTCCTCTTTGTCCTCCTGCGGCAGCTCCTGAGGCGGCATTATATGCTCTATATAGTACCTCAGTCCCTGATATGTGGGCTGTCTGCCCGCGCTGGTGTGGGTATGCTCCAAAAGCCCCTGCTGTTCCAGCGCCGCCATCTCGTTGCGTATCGTGGCGGAGGATACCGTATTGCCCAGCCGCTCGGCTATCAGCTTGGAACCGACCGCCTCGCCCGTGCGTATATATTCGTCCACAATAGCTTCAAGAATTTTGAGCGTGCGGCTTTCCATCAGGACACCCCTCTTTCCGACCGAACCAGATATAGCGGAAATATGCGTTAGCACTCGTTTATTTTTCCTGCTAGCACTCTATCTCTTAGAGTGCTAAAAACAATATATCACAATCTTTCCCGTTTGTCAACCGATTATTCGGTAAAATTTTAATGAATAATTTCGTCATTTTTTATGCAATATGACCATAAACCCGCAGTTTCCCGAATTTTTATGGGAAAATATTCGCAAAAGTGTTGACAAATCGGGCGGGGACTGTTATACTGTTACTATAACAGAATAACTGTTGCGGAGGGCAGCATGAAAATACTTCAAAATTCCGATATTCCGATATACCGCCAGATATACTTACAGCTTCGTGACGACATACTGTGCGGAAATTTAAAGGCGGGGGAATATCTTCCGTCGGTGCGCTCCTTGGCGCGGGAACTGAAAATAAGCGTCATGACTACGCTCAAAGCATATGACGAGCTGGTGAGCGACGGACTTGCCAAGGCGGAACAAGGCAAAGGCTACGCGGTAATGCCGCAAGACCCCGACCTGTTGAGGGAGCGGCAGATAGGACTTATAGAGCAGCAGCTGTTGGCGGCGATAGATCTTGCGCGTCCGGCGGGCATTTCCGCACAGGAGCTTGCAAAGATGGTAAAAGCACTGTATGACGCGGTTTAAAGGGAGGACTTGATATGAATTACGAAAGTGTACTGGAAATAAGCGGGCTGGAAAAAAGCTATCGCGGCGGCTTTACGCTGAGGGTGTCGGAGCTTGTGATACCCAAAGGCTTTTCCACCGCGCTCATAGGGGCGAACGGCGCGGGCAAGACTACTCTTTTGGATATTGTAACGGGCTCTGCCGCTTATGACGCAGGGCGGCTGAAATATTTCGGCAACGCCGAAGAGCCTGACAGCGAAAGCATAAAGGAGCGTATCGGCTACTGCTCCGCAAGCGGATTTTTTCCGCAAGACTGGAGAAAAAAGGACGTTATACGCGCAATGTCGGAGGCGTATGAAAATTTTTCGGCGGAGCGGTTTTTGCAGCTTTTACGGGAATTTTCGGTATACGATACCTTTAATAAGACGGTAGCCAAGCTGTCGGACGGCAGCAAGATGCGGGTATGTCTTGCGGCTGTGCTGGCGCGCGGCACCGAGTTTATGATACTTGACGAGCCCGGCTCGACGCTCGACCCGCTTATGCGCGACAGGCTGTGCGACTGCTTTCGTTCTTATCTTGAACGGGGCGGAGGAAACAGCAGCATTGTATTTTCCACCCACAACATTGCCGATATGGAAAGCGCCGCCGATTACGCGGTGATAATGGACAAAGGCAGAGTGATAGAAAAAGGCTTTGTGGAGGAACTCAAGCAAAAATACACGGCATACAGCGCCGACGCGTCCGACGCCGACCGACTGCGCGGCATGACGATCACGCTGAATGCGGGCGGAATTACGGCGACAGGACTGGCTTTGGCGGAATATTCCGACCGACTGAACAACGCGGGCGCGCTTACCGAAACGCCCGGACTTCAGGAAATAAGCGTCGAATTGCTCAGAGCCGAGGAAGTTAAGCGCGCGGAGAACTGACCGCGCCGTATTTCGATATAAGCCATCTCACCCGAGATAAACCAACGGAGGTCTGTATGAAAATATTTAGTGCGGTAAAATTTACCCTTAAAGCTCTGCTGCGACCGAGCTTTTTTATGCTGTTTTTATGTGTGCCGGTTTTGCTTGCGGCGGTGAGCGTTATCGCTCCGTCCGTTTCGCCGGAGCAGCCGGACCATTTCAGCTGGCTATGCTTGAACTGGCTGACGGTCGTCATGGTGTATTTCTTCGCGGTCAATCAAACGCTTCATATCTTCAACTCGGCGTATATACGCGGCTCAAAGCTGTACCGTCCCGTCATGCTGGTCGGTATGCCCGTTACCGCGCTAATACTGGCGGTATTTTTGCAAACGCTGCTGACGCTGATACACACCCTCGTCGGGTACGGCGCGGACTCGGCGGCAAGCCTGCTGCTGGTGACCTCCACCGCCCACCTGCCGGGTATGCTTATGCTGGTGCTGCCGCTGAAAGCAAAAAGCATATGCTTTATTATCTGCGTGATGCTGTACGGCTTTCTAAATGGGATAGTTTACGGGTTATTTGAAAAGTCCCACCAAATAAACTTTACGGTGTCGCTTGCTTCGTCAGATCCCGTGCTTGCCGCTTCGATTTTCGCGGCGGTAATGATACTTGCTTCGTTTGTTTTGTGTTTCGCTCTCAGTCGGGTCTTTTACCGCCGCCGCTGCGCGCCGGCAATGAATTTTCGGAGAGCGTGAGCGGTTTCCTTTTTTAGGCATACGGGATTCGAGCGAAAACTATTGTTTTTTTTGCTTTTATATGTTATACTTATGTTACTATAGGGAAAGGAGCGTCCTTTCATGGCGTTGACGGTCAAAAATATTTCCAAAAAATACGGCGAGGTCACGGCGTTATCCGATCTCAGCTTTGAGATGAGCAAGCCCGGAGTGTACGCGCTGCTCGGTACTAACGGCGCGGGAAAATCCACCGCGATAAGAATAATACTCGGTATGCTGTCCAAGGACAGAGGCGAGGTGCTGTGGAACGGCGGCCCGATCCAGCCGATAAAGGAAAAGATAGGCTACCTTGCGGAGGAACGCGGACTTTATCCCAAATATCGGGTGATCGACCAGCTCACATATTTCGGAGAGCTTAGAGGAATGAAAAAAGCGGAGATCACAACGGCGCTTAACTACTGGTTCGACCGCATGGGGCTGAACGCATACCGCGACAAACGCGCCGACCAGCTTTCCAAAGGCAATCAGCAAAAGGTGCAGCTTGCCGCCGCGCTTATCTCCGACCCGCAGCTTTTGGTACTGGACGAACCGCTGTCCGGACTCGACCCGGTAAACGCCGACCTTTTCAAAAGTATAATCTACGAGCAGACTGCCAAAAACAAATATATAATAATGTCCTGCCACCAAATGCCTGTTATAGAGGAATTTTGCAGCGACCTTACCATTCTCCACCACGGCAAAACGGTGCTGCAAGGCGACTTAAACGAGATAAAGAAAGGCTACGGCAGGGTGAACCTTGAGGTGAAGTGCGACGGAGATATCCTCCCGCTCGCCGCCGAATGTGGGCTTGTCCCGCAGGAGGTCACTCCCGACGGGGTACATTTCAAGATAAAGGACGAACAGCAGGCGGCCGCTTTGCTCAAAAAAGCGGTAGACGCGGGACTTACCGTCGTAAGATACGACCTGAGAGAGCCGAGTCTGCATGAAATTTTTGTTGAACATATCACCCGTGCGGACAATGCGGCAAAGGAGGGTCTGGCATGAGCATTTTCGGTTGGCAGAAAATTTTCAAATTCACGCTGGTACAGCAGGTAAAAACAAAATCATTCATCATCAGCTCGATACTTATCTCGGTGCTGGTACTTACCATGACAGTGCTTATAAACGTGCTGCCCGGACTGCTCGCTCCCGCCGCGGGAGCGGTCGAGAACGGTCCGCAGGCAGGTCAGACGAGCACGGTATATTTCACGGACGCGTCGGGCATCACCGCAAGCTCCGATTACCAAAAGATATTTGAGGACGCCGGCATGACCTTTATCGGCTCGGACGGCGCGGACAAGGCGGAAGAATACACCTCCACGGTGAGAAACGGCAGCGGCTGCGTTTTCGTACTGCTTACATACAACGCCGATACGGGATACTCCATTAAAGCCATGCGTCCGCTGGACGGTTCGGTATCGCCGGACGATTCCAACGCGATAGCGGGTATCGCTTCCTCCGCGTTTGAAGAATTGAGGCTGGAAAAGTTGGGACTTGCGCAGGATAAAATCCCCTCCGCCATCGCTCCCGTGTCGATAGTCAACACCGTTGCGGGCGAGGAGGAGCAGACCTTTGCGCAGCAGATGATAAACAGCATACTGCCGATGATAACCTCGCTGATACTGTTTATAATGATAGTGGCATACGGACAGCTTATCGCGCAGTCGGTAGCGATGGAAAAGACCTCAAAGGTCATCGACCTGCTGCTTATCTCCACTAAGCCGCTCGCGGTGATCGTAGGCAAGGTACTTGCGATAGGCGCGCTTTCGCTTATGCAGTTTATAGGATTTATCGTGGTAGGCGTCATAGGCTTTGCCGCTACTTTGCCGCTCGGAATGGGACTTACCTCTCAGGCTTTGGCGGGGGTAGACGGCGTGGGCGAATTTACCGACGCGTTCGGCAAGCTGTTCAGCGAATTTTCGCCGCTTACGATAATAATGATACTGGTGATATTCATACTGGGATTTTTGTTCTACGCGCTTATCGCGGGACTTATCGGCGCTACGGTAAGCCGCAGCGAGGACGTAAACTCCGCAATGCAGCCTTTCGCGATATTCAGCGTTGTCGGCTTTTATCTCGCGTACTTCCCCGATATGATGGCGGACGGCAGTCAGAGCTTTTTAAAGCAGCTTGCCTACTACCTGCCGTTTTCTTCGCCGTTCTCTCTGCCGTCGGCAATGCTGACCAAGCAGATAGATATGCTCCAGACCGTGATATGCGTGCTGATACTCGCGGTGTTCAACGTGGTCATCGCGCTGTTTGTCGCAAGGGTATACGAACAGCTTATACTGCATACCGGCAACCGCATAAAGCTGAGCGAGCTTGTAGGCTTTGTTAAAAAATAGCCAAGGAAGGATATTATGAAGCGCATCGACCTGAGATACCCGATAATATTTTTGATTACCGCCGTGATATTTGTCACGGCGGCGGCGGTGCTTTTGCCGTTCGCCCATGCCGAGAGCAAAATAACCGGCATAAGCATTACGCTCAAGGACAGCACGCTGGACAGCTCCGACACGGTCGTTGCCCGCGTATACAGGGACGGAAAAGAGCAGCTTGCGGAATATTACGACGTATACGACCACGGCAATATGACGCTCACCGTCAAATACTCCGACGGCACCTCCAAAAAGCTGAGCGGAGAGCAGATAGCGCGCTTTGAATCTCAAAGCGGCGCGCTGCTGAACATATCGGACGGTCAGAACGATTCGCCGTGGGGATTAGGTGCTCATACCGTGACCTACACCATGGCGGGCTGCAGCACAAAGGCTACCTATACGGTGGAAAAAAACAAAATAGCGTCGATATCGGTAAAGCCGTACAGCCCCGTAAAGCCGCTGTATCATTTCAGCGGCGAGTACCGCGCGTTTTCCGACAACGGCTCGGTGGATAAATATTTCCGCTATGCTCTGGAGGATTTCGACTACAAAATAACCTTAAAATATACCAACGGGACTTCCCTGTCCTGCCCGCTTTCCGAGCTTTACGAAAAGACCGGCTATACCGCCGAATTTTCGCACGACAAAACGGAACTCTCAGTCGGCAAGCATACCGGCTACTGCACGGTAAACGGCGTTACCTGCGGCTTTACCTTTGAGATAGTAAAAAACACCGTCGCCTCGATAAGCCTGCATTTTGACGGCGAAATACCCACCCTTAAATATCCCGACGACGGCAGATTCGTTACCGACTCGAACGGAAAGAAATATTTCAGATACTATTACGACCGTTCCGCGCTGAGAGCGACGGTCACCTATACCGACGGCAGCAAAAAGGATATGCCGTTAGGCGAGCTTTCCTATCTGCTGCACGGAGAACTGATACTTGACGACGGTCAGGAGCAAGAGCCCTGGCTGCCCGGCAACAAGACTGTAAAAGGCTGTTTCAACGGTGTTGAAACAAGCGTCGGCGTCATCGTCGCACCCGCGAACGTTACCGGCGTAAAGGCGTCCGCCGTTTCCTTTGACTCGGCTAAGGTGTCCTGGGACCCCGTACCGGCGGAGGGCTATTCGGTGGAGCTTTACACCGACGGCGCATGGAAAACGCTGTACACCGCAAAATACGGCGAGATCGAAACGATAATTTCGGGACTTCCCGCAGGCAGCTCCTGCAAAGCAGGGGTGCGCGCGTTCAACACGATAAACGGCGTTAAAAGCTACACCACCCGCCAAGCCGTGACCTTTACCACTCCCGCCGACCCGTCGCAGCCTCCCGCCGACGTCAGCGGCTTTAAGGTAAAGGAAACGACGCTTTCCTCGCTTACCCTAAGCTGGAACGTCAGCACCGACGCGGACGGTTATATTTTGGAGATAAACAAAAGCGGAAAATGGGCGGGGTACGAAATTCCCGCCAAGACCTCTTCTTATAAAATAAGCGGACTTTCCCCCAACGTAAAATACAGCGTGCGTATCAAGGCGTACCGAAACGAGGGCGGGAATACGCTGTACAGCGGTTTGTCCGAAGTCGAGGGCGTTACCGCCATGTCGCGGGTCACGGGATTTTCCGTCGCGTCAAAGAGCGCAAGCTCGCTGAAATTACAATGGACTAAAAATCCCGACGCAAACAGCTATGTCATAGAGATACTTTCCGGCGGAAAGTGGATAGGCTACGAGGCGGCGGGCTCCGCCGTCACCTACACTGTCAACGGGCTGAGCGCGGGAACGGCTTACGACCTGCGCATTCGTCCCGTCGCCAAAGCGGACGGCAAGACCGTATACGGCGAATACACAACGCTTTCCGCCGTTACGGCATTAAAGGATATGAGCGGCTTTAAGCTGCACACTCGCGGTATCGGCGCGCTGAAATTCAGCTGGGACAAAAACACCTCCTCTACCGGCTATCAGCTGCAAATATACAAGGGCGGTAAGTGGGTAACTTACAACATAAAGAGCGGCGCGACCACTACATACACTATCAGCGGGCTCAGCGCGGGAACAAAGTACAATGTGCGTATTCGTCCGATGAAAACGATAGACGGCACGACGGTGTACGGCTCGTACAAGACGATAACCGCTATAACCTCTCCCTCGAACATGAGCGG
>CANQIB010000013.1 GCA_947623915.1 uncultured Ruminiclostridium sp. | reverse complement strand
TCATCACCGCCCTTTTTATTATACCATATTTATTTGAAAAAGCCAAGCATTCGCTTGGCTTTTTCGACAGTCTGAACTTCCGACTCACAAAAGTGAGTCGGAAGTATAGACAAACAAATAAATCAATTACTTATCAATTATTTACTTTCTTTTCCTTATAACTGCGGAAATAGCCATTGCGCCTACAGCGCCGAACATAAGTACAGCTGCGCCGACTGCCGGTGCACTTCCGGTTTCGGGATTAGTCTTATCTGTATCTGTAGGTTTGTCGGTGTTAGAAGGCTTGCTGGTAGGATCGGAAACATTACCGGTACCTGAAGTGTTGCTGTTATCGGAATTGTTGTCATCGGGCGTCAATACAGGTATAGTCTTGGTTTCCGTTTCGTTGCATCTTGCGCATACACGCTGCTCTGTTCCTTCTTCACTCTCGGTAGCTTCTTTTATAACTGTCCATACGCCCCAATCATGACCGAGGGCAGCGATTTCCTGAGTATCCTCAGCATCGCAGCGCTTGCAGATCCTCTTCTGAGAGCCGGCAGTAACGCAGTCAGCTTCCTTTACGGTCTCCCACTCGCCATAATCATGACCGAGAGCTTTGATCTCCTGGGTCTCCTCAGCATCGCAGCGCTTGCAGGTCCTCTTCTGAGAGCCGGCAGTAACGCAGTCAGCTTCCTTTACGGTCTCCCACTCGCCCCAATCATGACCGAGCGCTTTGATCTCCTGAGTTTCCTCAGCTCCGCAGTTTTTGCAAGTTCTCTTCTGAGTACCGGCATTCTCACAATCGGCAGACTTTACCGTATCCCATTCACCGAATTCATGGGTTTTGCACTCAATCTTTGCCGCTGCTTTGGATGTGTCGGCATACGCCTCGTCGGGTGAATACTTTTCAACCTTGAGAGTAGCAGGATCGGATATGTATGCAATATCCACAAATGATAAAGTTAACGCATCCTTCACATCGCCTAATTTGGCATCGTCTTTAACCTTAAAGGTTATCTCAGCAACGGTGCCGACAGATTCATTATTGACTTCTGCCAACGGATCGCTCCATACCAGTGAGAACGGATTTGCCAACTGTCCCGGAGGAGGCGTTACAAATCCTTCCAATAACTCTGCATTAGCGATTCCGTCTCTGTTAGCGATAGAAAGAACCGAGTCATCATAGCCCACATTTATTCTGAGACCTATGATACCTGGGTTCTTATCCAGAGTAAGCGAAGCTAACACTTCATCACCCGGAACCAACGTATCCTTATCAAAGGACACGCTCATTGCGAACTTAGCGCCATCTGCGCTTTCAGCCGCACCGGCGACAGCAGAGGTTGCACAGACAGTCGTTGACAATGCAACTGCAGCCGCCAAAAGCGAAGAAATCAATTTCTTCATGGTTTTCAAACTCCTTTTTGTTTTAATTTATTATACCCTTTCGGGGATAATACAACTATTTAGTGATCAAACATCCCATCCTGAAAGTCGCCTTATCAGTATTATGCTGTCAACGAGGTCAACTTCTCCTGAATGATCAACATCGGCCGCTTCAGGTATTATCTCAACATCCCAGCCGGCAAGCCAACGTGACAATACTATGCTGTCCAGCAAATCTGTATTTCCGTTACCGTCTGCATCTCCAGGCACTACATCTTTAGGATCAAAATCGGTTTTTCCTGGTGTAGGTGTATTAGAATCTCCAGGGGACGGTTCAGTTGACGCTCCGGGAGTGGGAGCAGTGGATTTGCCTATCGATTGCCCCGTCCCTGATGCTTTTGTGTAATTTTTGCTGCCGGATATAAACATTGCCGACGCACTCAGCGTTACTCCGACGGCAAGCGCCGAGGCGGTTATTATTCCCGCGAGCTTATCTGCCGTCAAATTTTTTAACTTCATTTTCTTTTTATTCCTTTCTTATAAAAATTTTTATGTAAATGTCCTCAGACATTCCATCCTGCAAGTCTTCTAGCAAGCGTTATATCGTCGAGCAGGTCTATAGCACCGCTGCCGTCTACGTCAGCTGCCGATTCGTCTATCTCAACATTCCATCCTGAAAGCCAACGTGCGAGAGTTATCTCGTCAACAAGGTCTACATCGCCGCTCTTGTTAACGTCGCCGATAATAACATCCGAAATATCCTGCTTTTCGGCAGTTACAATATACTCGCTGAAATGCGTGGTATTGAAAACAATATAATTTCCGGAGATGTACGCGTTCATATCTATGAGCAGACCGTATTTATCGCGGTAGTATACATATATTTCCTGTGCGTCTTTCAAGGATTCGGGAACGGGTATCATAACGGTAACTTCGTCTTTTGGCTGTACCGTTTCACCGGCGGAATTTTTTAAGGTGATATCATAGGAAATTATATTTTCTTCCGTGCTTGTCTGTTCAACGGACAGTACAGCACCTTCAGGGATAGAATTACTGTTGCCCTCTATTACGATGCCGGTATCCTCATCGACAAGCTCTTCTAATGTAGCAAACGCAATACTGTTTTCCTTTGCGTACTGTTCGGCGTAAGTGTTTTTGTGTCCGTAAATTGTAAAATCATCCGAACATTTGTCAAAAGCATAGTCTCCTATGCTATTCACGCTTGCGGGCATAATTACAGACCTTAGGTTATAGCAATCGCAAAATGCGTCGTATCCTATACCTGTCACCCCATCAGATATCTTTACAGACGTCAAGCTCCAACAATAATAAAAAGCGTAATCGCCTATACTCTTCACGCTGCCGGGTATAGTAACAGATGTCAAACCGTCACAATCTTGGAATGCGGATTCCCCTATAATTTCCACTCCATCGGATATAGTTAAAGACGTCAAATGATAGCAATCATTAAAAGCCTCATATCCTATACTTTTCACGCTGCCGGGTATGGTTATAGACGTCAAGCTGCCGCAAAATATAAAAGCATTATTTCCTATACTTGTCACGCTGTCAGGTATTGTTATAGACGCTAAGCCGTAGCAGCTTTCAAAAGCAGAATCGCCTATGCTCGTTACACCGTCAGGTATTGTATACTCTTCTGCTTGCTTTCCTTCCGGATATTTGATAAGTTCAGTAAAGGATTTATTAAACAACACACCGTTTTTAGATGAATAATTTTTGTTATTTGTATCAACAATTATTTCTTCTAATTTGTCACAATCGGAAAAAGCACTCATGCCTATATTCTTCACGCTGCCGGGTATAGTTATTGATGTCAAGCTATCACAATCAACGAATGCAAAATCTCCTATACTTGTCACGCTGTTAGGAATATTTACAAATGTTAAGCCGGAGCAACCAGTAAAAGCACTATCACCTATACTTGTCACGCTATCCGGTATGGATACAGATATTAAACTGTAGCAGTACGCGAAGGTATAATTACCTATACTTACCACGCTATCGGGTATAGTTACAGATGTTAAGCCGGAGCAGCTTTCAAAAACAGAATCTCCTATACTCGTCATGCTGTCAGGTATTGTTATAGACGCAAAGCCGTAACAGCATTCAAAAGCATTATTTCCTATACTTGTCACGCTATCAGGTATATTTACAGATGTCAAACTTTTACAATAATAAAAAGCATAATTTCCTATACTTGTCACGCTGTTAGGAATATTTACAAATGTTAAGCCGGAGCAATCATAAAAAGCATCTTCGCCTATACTCGTTACACCGTCAGGTATTGTATACTCTTCTGCTTGTTTTCCAGACGGGTATGTAATAAGTTCAGTCAGTGATTTATTAAATAACACACCGTCTTTCGATGAAAAATTGTTGTTATTTGTGTCGACATTTATTTCTTCTAAACTTTCGCAGGCAAGAAAAGCTCCATTTACTATGCTTATAACGCTGTCGGGTATAGTTATGGATGTTAAGCTATCGCAAGCAGAGAATGCACCATCTCCTATACTTATCACGCTATCGGGTATGGATACAGATAACAGCTCATCACAGCCATTAAAAGCATAATCTCCTATACTTATTACACTGCCCGGTATGGATATTGACGTTATAAAAGAGTTTTGGAAAGCAAAATCTCCTATAATTGTCACAGTATACCCGTCTATCTTGCTCGGTATAACCAACTCGGTTTCATCACCAAAATAATCGGTTATTTCAACTGTACCGTCGTCCAACAAATCGTACTCAAAATCACCGTTTGCCGATGTAGCGCCGAGATTTAATAAATACGAAGTATCGGTTCTGGTGACAGCTCCCACGGAAGTGAGCGGCGATATAGATATCGCCGTTGTCGCAATTACCGCTGCCATTGCGGCAGCTGATGTTCTTAAAAATTTCATGTTCTTCTCTCCTTTTGAATTATTTATACATCCCATCCGACTATTCTTCTTGCGAGCGTCATCTGGTCGCGCATAGTCACTTTGCCGTCGCCGTTGACATCCGCTGCGTCTTCGTCTATTTGAACATCCCAGCCGACCAGCCAACGCGCAAGCTCCATCTGGTCGCGCATCGTCACTTTACCGTCAGAATTAACGTCGCCGATCAAAACTTCGGGCTTTTCGGGATCAGGGTTGTCAGGAGCAGGATTTGTAAGGTCGTTGTTAACAAGTTTAAATTTGCCTAGCATTCTTGAGGAAAATTTAATATAATCAACATCGTTATATGTGACGATAGTATAAACAAGCTGTTCCGTATTGCCTTCACTATTGTAAGAGTAAAGTTTTAACTGTTTGCCACGCTGACTCGCAATTACATTCTCAACAGAAATTAAAGGTACAGCATGGTTAACGCCATAAATATCATCAGGCGCTAAAACTCCGTATTTTTTGTATATATCGGTAAATATAGCCATGTAAAATATCTCGCTTGTACTGTCAAGCGGTCTGTCAAAATATGCCCAAGCCGTATATTCTCCATCTGCATCGACTGTTACCGGCTCTGTCATTATACCCGAATAAACGCCATCGCCATAGTATGATTGTTCTGTGTCAGAATAATTATTTTCGGACATATTGATATCAACGGTAAACGGCTCCCCCAGATTATCGTAATTTGATACGGTAAATGTTACACCGACCGCAAGTGAGCCATTGAGTGAAGAATGATCTATTATTGTAGCTTGCTCCTCATTGAGCCAAGGCATTATAATATTTACGCGCCAATCTCCATCATATCTTATCCGACCGCTCGATTCAGGTATAATAACATTATCGTCGTTTTGTGTATCATCAGACACTTCCCAACCCTCCGGTATCGGGATCATGACTTCGACCTCATCACTAGGAACAAGGACAGTACCGTGTGAGTTTTCAAACGAAACATCGTAATCGATGCTCTTATCCTCATTTTCTGTCTTTTCAACAATCAGTTTTGCATTATCATCATATATATCATAGAACGGATCGCCAATGATCACTCCGGTTTGTTCATCTACATAATCAAATTCGGGAACAAATTTTATTCCGTTATACTCAGCGTAGTCTTTTGCGCTTGAATTATTATAATATGCGTAGAACGTCAGATCCTCAGAACACCCGTCAAAAGCCGTATCACTAAAATAGCAATAATTAGTAGCGCGATCAAAATGCACTTCTTTAAGGTTTTTGCAATTCTTAAATGCGTTATCGCCAAAATATACGCTCATATTTATATTTAATGCGGTTATATCCTCGTTGCCTTCAAAGGCATTGGCTGCAACTTCATCAACGTAATCAAAGTTTATATACTGAGGAATTTCAAAAACACCGACAGGATTTCCACCGGTAATCACCACATTGTCGTTATCATTAAATTCATAATCAAGATAATGTTCCGATTTTGGGAATCTCATTACAACATTATCGTCTTTATCGTACATAATTATGGATTGAAGTGCCGATTCTGTTTGTCTGTTTGACCACCAAAGGCCGAAGTTTACCCTGGCGTCCTTTCCTACATCAAGACCGCCTGCATCGTCAATAACTATGGACTGTAAGCCGTATATCTCTTGATCATTATATATCTGAACCCAGCCGGAATTAACCGTCTGAACACCGAGACCGCACGCGGTACGCCCGTCTTGATACCATACAGCCTCCACCTTATCGACAGACGCCCATACAGAATCATCGGCAAGCGAAAAATCAAGATCCCAGTTTATGTTTAAATTGTTAATGTCTTCATATTGGTCATTATTGTAAGTAAACAACGGGTTTGCATTTTCGCTTAAAATATACGTTCCGGTAAAACTACCCAAGCCTGTAAAGGTAAATTCATAACCCATTGTGTCAAGATCATATCTGCGCTCTACCGTGTAGTCGGTGCCTTCGTTAAGATACCAACCGTTAAAGTAAACACGACCGTCAGAGTCACAGTTTCCGTCACCTATATAAGCAGGAATAATGTTAAAGCTAGTATCAATAGTGCCCTCATACATTATGCCGGTCAGCATTATTGATACGCTTCCCTTGCCTACTTTTAAGTTATCGCCATATGAAACGACAGTAAAATCACTTCCGTCCTTTAAAACATATCCATCACTGTCAATAAGTTTAAATTCAGGCTTTATTTGTTCTCCGATATATCTGCAATCCGGAATATCAACAGTTATTTTATCCGCGCTGATTTTGGGCAGAGCTGCAAACTTCATATTTCTGTCCTTAGCATACTGTTCAGCATATGTTCCGGCATATCCGTGCATTGTCATCTTTGTGGGATAGGAAAAAACGCTTGTAGGAATAGATGATACACTGGGATAAACGGTGACATCTGTCAAATTGACACATTCGGCAAAAGCATTTTCATCAATCTCAGTAACCGATTTAGGCAGTACTATATCGGTAAGAGCATGACATGCACGAAACGCATTTTCCTCAATTTTAGTTACATTATTTCCTATTTTCACGGATTTAAGAACATCACAAGAATAAAATGCTTCGATTTGTATTTCCGTAACGGAATCCTGTATAGTTACCTCAGCCAATTTATCACAGTCATAAAAACATTCATAAGTTACAGCTTTAAGCGATTTAGGCAAAATTACAGATACTAATCCGTCACAATCGTAAAACGCATACCATTGTATATCGGTAACACTATCCGGAATAGATATTTCTGTTAATGCGTCACAATTTTTGAATACTTCATCCTCTATTACGGTAACAGTTTCGGGAATAGTTACATCTGTAAGCGAAGTACATCCTTCAAATAATTGCGACGGTAGAGTATTTATGCCTTCGGGTATCTCGATCTTTTTTATCGTTTTACAACCGTTAAATACACCGAAGCCTATTTCTTTAACGGTTTTTGGCAGTACAACGAAATCCAGCGCGCTGCAATTATTAAACGCATAATTGCCAATCTTGGTAACTCCGCCAGACATATCAATTTTAGTAAGACCGACACAGTCACTAAACGCGTTGGAACCTATTTCGGTAACATTACCGGGAATAATTATATTTGTAAGTCCTGTACAGTTTTCAAATGCGGAATCTCCGATTTTTAAAACGGTATCGGGTATAGTGATCTTATCTAAAGTCGTGCAGTTATAGAGCAGATTATTCGGTATCTGTGTCGTGCCCGTTTCAAAGGTAACGGATTTAAGTCCTGTGTTGGCAAATACTCCGCCGTACCAGTCATCGCCAACATTGATAAGAGATTTCGGTATCTCTATTGATGTAAGAGCGGTACAACCATTAAAAGCACTATTTTCTAACGTAGTTAAATTTTTGGAAAGTTTCACACTGTTAAGCGAAGAGCAGCCCGAAAAAGCGCTACTGCCGATTTCCAACACATTGTCAGGAATGTCTATCTTAGTAAGTCCAGTACAGCTTTCAAATGCACTTGATCCGATTGTTAAAACGGTATCGGGTATGATTATCTTTTCTATTGAAGCACAATAGTAAAACAGACAATCGGGTATATTTGTTATTCCGTCTTCAAATGTAACGGATTTAAGTCCGGAATCAGAAAACGCTCCGTCCCGCCCACTTGTATAAACGTTAGTAAGAGATTTTGGTATTTCTATCGATGAAAGAGCGGTACAACCATTAAAAGCACTATATAACGTTTTTAAATTTTTGGAAAGTGTCACGCTGTTAAGCGAAGTGCAGCCCGAAAAAGCGTTACTGCCGATTTCCAGCACATTGTCAGGAATATCTATCTTAGTAAGTCCAGTACAGCTTTCAAATGCACTTGATCCGATTGTTAAAACGGTATCGGGTATGATTATCTTTTCTATTGAAGCACAATAGTAAAACAGACAATCGGGTATATTTGTTATTCCGTCTTCAAATGTAACGGATTTAAGTCCGGAATTAGAAAACGCTCCGTTCCGCCCACTTGTATAAACGTTGGTAAGAGATTTTGGTATTTCTATCGATGAAAGAGCTGTGCAACCATCAAAAGCACTATATCCTAACGTAGTTAAATTTTTAGAAAGTGTCACGCTGTTAAGCGAAGTGCAGCCCGAAAAAGCGTTATTTTCAATCTGTACGACAGAATCAGGTATTGTTACAGTTTGCAGATATGCATTATCCTCAAAACAGCCGTATCCGATCGACGAAACATCCTTATTATCAATCGACGAAGGAATATATACATTAGCAGAAGTACCGCTAAAAGAAGTGATCTCTATAGTACCATTGCTAAGCACATCATATTCATATGCCCCGTATGTTTCCGATTTCACGGGAATGGGAGCAGGCTGGGGGTCGGCTAATTCAAAATTATTGTTCACCTGAACGGATGCGTTGCTGTTTTTCTCTACCGTTTTGTCGTTGGAAACGATGTCGGTTTTTTCAGAATCTTTATCAATATGCGACTGCCCAGCAGTTTCCTGTACACCCGCGTTTGATGATGATCCGAAAGTCGGCCGGCTTTCTGCATATGTCGGTAAAGCCGAGGATATTGCGGTTACCGTCATGGAAATCGCCAAAACATCTGCTATAATCTTCTTAGCTTTCATTAAAACATCTCCTCATAGATAAATATTTAAAGGTGATAAAATCCCTTTTTGATTCAAAACTACCTTGATAAAAATGATGATAAACGGTTGAATAGCGCTTATCGGCAGAGGGAATAATATATGCAGAGCGCGGTTTCATTTATCATACACATAAGCGAAACGGCGCGACAAAGCGAAACAGCATAACATCCTAATGCCAAAAACATCGAATGTTATGCTGTTTACATTTAAATATTTCTTGAATATCCGCACATCGCAGCTTGAGATAAATACGGTATGGGAGAGCCGGTTTTAGGAAGAGTTAAATATCCGTTGCCGGAGATAAAAGCGACATATTTTTTCTTTTTTGTTCAAATGATGAATGTACATATTTGTTGAGAGTCGTCCTTACGTCGGTGTGACCCAAAATTTCGGAAAGCGATTTTATATCAAAGCCTGCTTCCACGCAACGTGTTGCAAAAGTATGCCTAAGCGCATGAAAATTTGTATGCGGTAGTCCGCATTTCATTATATATTTGTCAAATTTATACTGCATTAAACGCGGTTCTACCACTTTGCCGTTTTCCAACTGCAAAAAAGAGCCGCTTGCTCGGTATTGCTCAATATAGCCTGAAAGAAATTCCGGCATCGGAATTATCCTGTTGGATTTCTTGGTTTTAGGTTCGGTTATCTCTAAAACCGTACTATTACCTTTTTTGATCCTGTGCATGGTTTTTGAAATAACGATACCGTCGTTTTTTATATCTTCCCATTGTAATGCACATAATTCTCCCACACGAATACCTGTATAAAGTGCCAGCAAGACGCCCAGTTTACAAATATCCATATCCTTGCATAAATACGTTTCAAGACATCTTTGCTCTTCCAACGATAAAACTCTCATGTCTTTTAACGGTTCTTTTACAAAATGGAATTTTGGCTTTTGCGTATTATACACATCCTCGGCATATGCCAGACCTAAATTCAATATAACCAGAATATCGTTTACACTCTTTGCAGACAGTTTTTTCATAAGTTTAGAGGCAAATTCGTTAATCATCTTGCAATTTAAATCATGAATACCTATATTGCCAAACTCGGTCAGATATATGTGGTTCCTGATAAGACATTCATATTTTTGATAAGTAGACTGTTTTACCGTAAGAGAGATACTGTTGAGCCATTCAAACATTAAAGAGGAAACCGTAATATAATTAAGTCTTGAATTTACTAAATTTATCGTATTATTCAGCAGAGCTTCCTTTTCTTTGCATTTTATTGAGTATACGTTAAAATGTTTTCGTTTGTACAAAGGCTTCTGAAAAGTGCTTTCTTCACGCAAATTCAATGTTGACCTACATATTGTTGACCTTTTCAAATCAAATCACTCCATCTTTTTATTTCAATTATAATACTTTTTCCGGTAAAAAAACAGAAAGAGAACACCAAAAGCCTAAAAAATAATTTTAATAAAGTATTGACAATTTGTTTTAAATGTTATAGAATAAAAACATAGAAATTTATTTACTTTATGTGTATGATAAATGAAACTTTATTTTATATTCTTTAATCTGTTTAAGATAATCATAAAAAGCACTAACCTAAAATTAGTGCTTTTTTTGATTAAATATAGTAAAACAGCATTTAAATGTTAAGACTTATTTTTTATCTTTCTTATGATCATTATTGTTGATCCTATGACCAATAAAACGGCGGACGGTATGCCTATAATATAAGACAAAATATTTGTGCTGCGCACTCCCCCGCTCCCCGTTACGACGGTCGTTGACGTGCTGTCGGACAACTGTGCCGACCAAGCGTCTACCGGCTCGGCTTCGGGATATAAAACGGAGTTTTCCAGCGGCTCGTTTTCTTCTCCAAGCATGACTTTTTTCCATTGTGCGTCGGTCCCCTCGTAATATATCCCGTCCAAAGACACACAACCGTTAAACGAGCTGTCTCCTATCTCCGAAATGTTTTTGTGAAAATACACACTTTTCAGATTTACGCAGTCTTCAAAAGCATTCACTTCTATAGAGTTTACTTTTTCTGGTATTTCGATAGTTTGTAAGCCTTCACAACCGTAAAAAATGCCCATATTCAGTATCTCCAAATTTTTTGGTAGAGTTATATTTTTTAACGAATCACAGTTTGAGAAGGCGTAGGAATCTATTTCGCTTATGCTCTGCGGGAGAAAAATATGTTCAAGCGAATTACAATGTTCAAATGTCCCTATATCCAACCGTGTAATTTTTTCCGGCAAAATTATTTCTTTGAGCGCTTTGCAGCCGTAAAATGCAAATCCGTAAATTGTTTCCAAATTTTTAGGCAAGGTAATATTCTTTAATGACCAACAGTCGGTAAAAGCAGACATTTCTATCTCGGTAAGGCTTTCGGGCAGCGTAACCGCCGACAGCGAATAGCAATTTGAAAAAGCGTGGTCGCTTATACTTGTTACCCCTTCGGGAACAGACGCATATACCAAGTCTTTGCAGAACGAAAACAAAGAATCAGCCATAACGGTAGTTCCTTCCTTCAGCACAGCCTCGGTTATATCCGGCGAGCAGCTTATCGCTATATTGCCCAAATATACTATATCATCGGAACTGTCGTTTATCAGCGCTGTGTTTAAAAAAGCGTCAGTTTCTACCTTTATTACGCTGTCTGTTCCGTTTAATTTTTGCAGATTGGTACAGTTTTCAAAACAACTTAACGGTATGGTCCCCGTCCCGTCGCATAACGTGACCTCTTTTAAATTTTCACAGCCGCAGAAAGCATAAGAATGTATCCTAGGACAGTCGGCTTTGTATTTTTCATCGGTCTTACCTGCCGGATAGCAAACGAGCCAGTCGTAAGTTTTTAACACACCGTCTTCATCGGCATAATAATACTTTTGGTCGTCGGATGTGGTAAACTTACAAAGAGAACCGCACTCGGCGAACGCTCCCTCGTAGATATATTCGATATTATCGCCTATAAACATCTCTGTCAGCCCGCTTTGGTAAAACGCATAACTCTCGATATCAACTACGCTGTCCGGCAAAGTAATATTTTTCAGATTTGAACAGCCGCTGAACAATTTATACGATATAGTATTAACGTTTTCGGATAATCTTACTTTTTCCAGAGAGGTACAATTTTCAAATACAGCGTTCATGATATTCGTCACGCTGTCAGGTATATATACTTCTTTCAGAAATTCACAGGCGTTAAAAGCGCCTTGTTCTATGCTTTCCGTCGAATTAGGCACAGTATATTTTTCGTCTTTGCGCCCGTTCGGATATTTTATCAGCGTTACACCGTAGCGGCTGTACAATACTCCGTCTATACTTTTAAAGTCGCTGTTGCCCTCCTCAACATAAATATCCGTCAAGGCGCTGCAACCCTCAAACATCGTTTCAAAATTGTCGTCCCCGTATTCCGCCGGAATGGTGACGGAAGTCAGCTTGGGGCAAAAGCATATTGCATTTTCCGATAAATATGATAAGCCGGACGGGAATTTGATTTGTTTTAAAGAGGTTTTATAAAACGCATAGCTCATTATTTGGTCGACCTTGTCGGGTATAACATATTCCTCGTCGGTCCGTCCTGACGGATACAGCTTGAGCGACGTCATATCCTCGGTAAATACGACTCCGTCTACAGAACAAAATTTTGGGTTATCCTCCGCAACGTTATAATTCTTTATATAAACTTGGTAGTCATTATCGGAAGCCGTATAGATACTGTCAATGTAAGAGGAAAAATTTACCGTGTCAATTTCCTTGTGACCGTCAAAACATTCTATATAAACCTCCACCACCGTGCGCCCGTCTAACTGCTCAGGTACATCTACTATCGAAGAATTTCCGCTGTAGCCTGTTATGTATATGTTCCCGCTGCTAAGTATCTTATATTCCCACTCTCCGCTTGTTTCCGCCGAAGCCGTTATACAGCAGACAAAAGCGCAAAAAAGCAGCGCCGAAAAAGATAATATCGTTTTTAACATACTTTCCCCTCTCTCAAAAAACGGGATGATAATGCAATTATATTTAAATTGTAACATCGTCAAATTCAAATGTCAATAAAAAAACACCCGCGCTAATGTCATAACGCGGGCGTCAGTCTGTTTAATTAAGCATTATCCGATTTTTTCTTTGCTTCTATATCGGCAAGCGCAGCCTTTCTGGAAAGTCTTATCTTGCCTTGGTTGTCGATATCCAAAACCTTTACGATTATTTCATCGCCTATAGACACTACGTCCTCGACCTTTTCAACTCTGCGGTTTTCCAGTTCTGAAACGTGTACCATTCCGTCCTTGCCGGGAGCTATCTCAACAAAAGCGCCAAAGCTCATTATACGAACGACCTTGCCCTTATAGATAGCGCCTATCTCAGGGGGAGAAGTTATCGCCTTTATCATCGCTATGCAGTTATTTGCCTTTTCGAGATCCTGTCCGCAAACGAATACGTTTCCGTCCTCATCTACATCTATCTTCACTTCAAAATCAGCGCACAGCTTCTGGATGACCTTGCCGCCCGTACCGATAACATCGCGTATCTTATCAACGGGAACTTTGGTGTTGAGCATTTTGGGCGCGTATTTATTGACGGTAGGTCTGGGTGCGGGGATAGCCTTGAGTATTATCTCGTCAAGGATATAATCCCTTGCCTTGTGAGTCTTCGCAAAAGCGTCCTTGATTATTTCGGGAGTAAGACCGTCTATTTTAAGGTCCATCTGTATAGCGGTTATACCCTTATGAGTACCGCCTACCTTAAAGTCCATATCTCCGAAGAAGTCCTCAAGTCCCTGTATATCCACCATTGTCATCCAACGGTCGCCCTCGGTTATAAGTCCGCAGGAAATACCCGCAACGGGTGCTTTTATCGGAACACCGGCGTCCATAAGCGACAAAGTAGAACCGCAGATAGATGCCTGAGAGGTCGAGCCGTTAGAGGAAAGCACCTCGGATACCAGTCTTATGGCATACGGAAATTCCTCGACTGACGGAATTACCGGCTCCAAAGCACGCTGAGCCAACGCGCCGTGACCTATTTCGCGGCGTCCGGGACCTCTGCTTGCCTTTGTTTCGCCGACGGAATATGCCGGGAAATTGTAATGGTGCATATATCTCTTCATATCCTCGTCGTCCAGGCCGTCGAGCTTCTGGCTGTCGCTGACCGGACCGAGCGTCGTTACTGTCATTACCTGAGTCTGTCCTCTGGTAAACAGACCCGAACCGTGAACACGCGGCAAAAATCCTACCTCTGCGGCAAGAGGACGCATCTCGTCCATGCCTCTGCCGTCCACACGCTTCTGTTCGTCCAACAGCCAACGTCTTACAATAAACTTTTGCAGCTTGTAGATACATTCGTCTATCATAGCGCCCTGTTCGGGATACTGTTCGTCATACTGAGCGTGTATCTCGTCCTTTATGGGCTGTAAACGCTCCTCGCGGATATTCTTGTCATCGGTATCAAGCGCGTATTTGACCTTTTCGGTGTACTGCTCCTTGATAGCCTCAAACAAATCGTGATCTACATCCATAGAGGGGAAAGAGAACTTAGGCTTGCCTATTTGAGCCTGAATATCCTTTATGAAAGGTATGAGCGACTTGTTTATCTCCTCATGCCCCGCCATTATAGCCTTGAGCATTGTATCGTCGTCTACCTCATTTGCGCCGGCTTCTATCATTACGACCTTTTTCTCGCTGGAAGCAACGGTAAGCTGAAGATCCGATTTTGCTCTTTGCTCCGCATTCGGCATAAGTACGATCTCGCCGTCGACCAGTCCGACCGAAATACCGCCTATAGGACCGTTCCACGGGATATCCGAAATCGAAACCGCCACCGACGCGCCTATCATGGACAGTATCTCCGGCTGAGTGTCGGGATCGACCGCAAGCACAGTCATAACGATAGCGACGTCATTTCTCATATCCTTGGGGAAAAGCGGACGCATAGGTCTGTCCACCACGCGGGAATAAAGAATAGCCTTCTCGCTGGGTCTTCCCTCTCTCTTTAAAAATCCTCCGGGGATCTTTCCTACCGAATACAGCTTCTCTTCGTAATCTACCGCCAGCGGGAAAAAGTCGATACCGTCACGCGGCTTGGGGCTTGCGGTAGCGTTTACCATAACTACCGATTCGCCGTAGCGTATCCAGCATGAACCGTTTGCAAGTCCACAGACCTTACCCGTTTCAACGGTCAGTTCTCTGCCTGCAAACATCGTTTTGAATACTTTGTAATTTTCAAACATTTTTGTTCCTCCTTCTTACGAGAAACAGCGTTAGCAATAAATTCAGCGGACTTTTCAGGATCCGTTCAATTTAATGCTAAAACCTGCTTCTCGCATTTTTTAAACAGGGTTAAAGGGCGGAACGAACGCTCCACCCTTTTACGCTTTTACTTACGGATACCGAGCTTTGCGATCACGGCACGGTAACGCTCTATATCTTTTTTCATAAGGTAGTTGAGCAGGTTACGTCTGTGACCGACCATTTTGAGCAGACCGCGACGGGAATGATGATCCTTCTTGTGGGTCTTGAGATGCTCGGTAAGATCGTTTATTCTCTTTGTGAGAATAGCTATCTGTACCTCAGGCGAGCCGGTATCATTTTCATGAGTGCGGTTTGCCTCGATAATAGCAGTCTTTTCTTCCTTTAAAAGCATATTTACACCTCTTTTTATTTTATTCCGTTTCATAGCGGAGGGCATCGGTGTTTCTCTTAACGAGCATTCGCCGCAGCGCCAAGAAACGGTTGTATACATAAATACGGCATAAGCCGTCGGGCGCAGCGCGCCTAAATTTACGGTCTAGGTTATTATACCGTGAATTGCGGCTGACAAGTCAGCCGCGGGACGGCGCAAGCCGTCGAGCACAGCGCGCCTAAATTTACGGTCTAGGATATTATACCACATCAAAACGGATTTGTAAAGACTTTTTTTATCCGAAATATCGGTTTTATGCGTACATAAAACCGAGCGAGCATGAACGAAAGTCAAAAATTCAGCTTATTTTCTTCATCGTCTTTTTTTCTACCGTTTTTTTGGCGGTCTTCTTGTTTTCGTTTCTGATTATTTTCGGAGGTTCTCCTTTTTCAACGCAGTTTGCTCCAACAATGACCTTTTCGATAGTTTCATCGGCAGGCGCGTTGAACATCACATCGGACAAAATATCTTCTATGACCGTTCTGAGTCCTCTTGCTCCCGTCTTTCTCTCCGACGTTTTCCTTGCTATCGCCCTTAAAGCGTCATCGGTAAATTCAAGCTCGATGTCGTCAAGGCTGAAAAGATACTTGTACTGCTTTACCACCGCATTTTTCGGCTCGACAAGTATTCTGACGAGCGCTTCCTCGTCGAGGTCGTCCAGTACCGCGATGACCGGCAAACGTCCGACCAGCTCCGGAATTATGCCGAATTTTACAAGATCCTCCGGCTCAACACTATGCAAAGCCTCGTTTATCCCGTCGGATTTTCCCTTTATCTCTGCGCCAAATCCCAAAGATGACGAGTTTGTGCGGGAAAGTATCGTCTTTTCAATGCCCTCGAACGCACCGCCGCAGATAAACAGGATGTTTTTCGTGTCTATCTGTATAAATTCCTGATGCGGGTGCTTTCTTCCTCCCTGCGGAGGAACATTTGAAACCGTTCCCTCGATTATTTTAAGCAGCGCCTGCTGAACGCCTTCTCCGCTGACGTCGCGAGTGATGGAAGTGTTTTCCGATTTTCTCGTTATCTTATCTATCTCGTCAATATAAATTATACCGTGCTGCGCAGCCTCTATATCGTAATCCGCCGCTTGGATAAGCCTGAGCAGGACATTCTCAACATCCTCTCCCACATATCCCGCCTGAGTAAGCGTCGTAGCGTCCGCTATGGCAAACGGTACATTCAGTATTCTGGCAAGGGTCTGCGCTATCATCGTCTTACCCACGCCGGTAGGACCCAACAAAAGCACGTTGCTTTTTTGCAGTTCGACCTCGTTTTCGGTCTCGTTACCGTAGAAATTCCGTTTGTAGTGGTTGTAAACGGAAACGCATATCGTCTTTTTTGCCTCTTCCTGTCCGATAACGTAGTTATCCAAAACCGCTTTAAGGTCGGCGGGCTTTATCAGCTTCATCTGCTCGGACTGCTTTTCCTTCTTATCGTCTTTTTTGCCGTCCTCCTGCCCCATGAGCATTTGATAGGTCGTAAGGATACAGTCGCTGCAAATACAACCGCTGGCGCCGTATATTATCTTATCTACCTGTTCCTCGGTTCGTTCGCAAAAACTACACCTGAGCATAAATATTTCCTTTCAATGCTTAACGTTTGGCTATGACCTTATCGACAAGACCGTATGCGCAAGCCTCGTCGGCGGACATATAATTATCTCTCTCGCAATCCTTATGCAAGGTCTCGTAATCTTTTCCGCAATTCGCCGCCAGTATCTCTTCCAGCTTGCGGCGGGTGTTCTCAAGATTTTTGGCGTGGATCATTATATCGGTCTCCTGACCTTGTAATCCGCCGCCGATAAGCGGCTGATGGATAAGCACCTGAGAATTCGGCAGGCAGAACCTTTTGCCCTTTGCTCCGCTGGAAAGCAAAAACGCTCCCATTGAAGCCGCCATACCCACACATATGGTGGACACGTCGCATTTGATATAGTTCATGGTGTCATATATCGCCATTCCCGCGGAGATAGAACCGCCCGGACTGTTGATATAAAAGCTGATGTCCTTATCGGGATCCTGTCCCTCCAGGAAAAGAAGCTGCGCCACAACAAGCCCCGCGGTAACATCGTTCACGTCTTCGTTGAGCATGATTATTCGGTCGTTCAGCAAACGGGAAAAAATATCATATGCGCGTTCACCTCTTCCGGTCTGCTCAATGACGGTAGGTACTAAACTCATAACGATCCTTCCTTTCTGAAAATTCATGACGGCTGTACGGTCAGGACGGTCATTCCGCCTTTTCCGTAACTTCGGCGCTGTCGCGGATAAGCTCAAACGCCTTTTCAACTGCAATATCCTTTTCAAGATTGCTTTTTGCAATAACGGACTTCACCTTTTCAACGTCCATCTTGTAATTTTCTGCCATTTCGTTATATTCTTTTTCTATATCCTCATCGGACACCGTGATGTTTTCAAGCTCCGCTACCTTTTCCAACGCAAGACGCAGCTTGACCTGCTTTTCGGCGGGGACTTTGAATTCCTCCTTGAACTGCTCGATGGTCATACCGGTAAACTTCAGATAATCGTTCACGGTTATACCCTGATACCTGTTTCTGTACTCCCAATCGCGTACAAGATCGTCGACGCGGTTATTTATCATTGCGTCGGGTATCTCGGCTTTCAAAAGTCCTATGACCTGCTCGTTTAAGTCGTTGTCAAGGCTGTTGGCTGCCGCTTCCTCGGCGCTTTCCTCCAGCTTTTTCCTGATGTCGGCTTTCAACTCGTCCAGTGTATCGAACTCGCTGACGTCCTTTGCAAACTCATCGTCCACATCGGCATACTCTTTTGCTTTTATCTCATGTATTTTGCACTTGAACACGGCGGGCTTGCCTTTAAGCTCCTCGGCGCTGTAATCCTCAGGGAAAGTAACGTTTACGTCAAAATCTTCGCCGATGCTTTTACCTATCATTCCGTCCTCAAAGCCGGGGATAAAGTGTCCCGAACCTATCTCAAGCGAAAACTTCTCGGCTTTTCCGCCCTCAAAAGGCTTGCCGTCGACAAATCCCTCAAAATCGAATACGGCGGTATCGCCTTTTTCCAAAGGTCTGTCGGAAACGTCGATTATCCTTGCGTCTCTTTCGCGGAGCTTATCTATCTCCCTGTCGATGTCCTCGTCCTTAACAGTCTTGACTGTTTTGGTCGCCTTTAATCCTTTATAATCGGATATTTCTACTTCGGGCTTTACGGTAAATTCAGCCTTGAAAGAAACTCCGTTTTCCTTATTTACGTCAACTACCTCTACCTTGGGCATATCCACCACTTCAAGGCTCAGCTCGTCTATAACGTCGGATACGGTTTTTTGATACATACCGTTTACGGCTTCCTGATAGAAAACGCCCTCGCCGTACTGTGTTTCGATCATTTTACGGGTAGCCTTGCCCTTTCTGAAACCGGGCACGGTAATATTCTTTCTCTGCTTGAGAAAAGCGGCCTGCACGGCTTGTTCAAATTCCTCGGCGTTTGCCTTAAATTCGACCTCAACAGTATTGACTGCTGTTTTCTTGTTAGAAATGATTTCCATTTTGTTATTCCTCCGTTTTTGCCTTTTATGTCATTTCTGTATTAACCGCAAATGCAGCTATGAAAATCAATACGGCATTTTATGATTGTATTTTATTCCTGTACGAGTACAGGTGTAAATTTGATATAATCGGCGGATACCATAGTATATGATATTCCGTTACGCTCGCCCTGAAAAGCGTTTGCAAAGCACATTCGACCGTGTACATGACCGTAATAGCACCGCTTTATACCGTACCTGTTCAGCACGTCGAGGACATATGCGTTTTCCTCTCCCGCGTATATCGGCGGATAATGAAGAAACACGACCGGCTCTCCGCCAAGCTCCAACGCGGCTTTTACCGAGGTTTCAAGGCGTCCCGCCTCACGTTTCAGCAGCTTCATATCCTGCGGCTGTCCGTCGTCGTTTATCCAACCGCGAGTGCCGCACACGGCTATCCCGCACTCCGACAACGCATTGCCGTTAAGGATAGTTATATTGTCGAACCCGTGCAGAGAAAGGAAGTTTTCCATTTTACTGCGCGTAGTCCACCAATAATCATGATTGCCTTTAAGTATGACCTTTCTGCCTTTCAGCCTGCGGCTGACAAATTCAAAATCCGCAGCGGCGTCCTCCAGCTTCATGGCCCAGCACAGATCTCCCGGTATAACGATAAGGTCGTTGTCCGACACCAGCCGATTCCAGTTTTCTTCGAGCCTGTCCGTGTAATTGTCCCAGCCCGAAAAAATATTCATCGGCTTACCTCCGCCAAACGGCAGGTGAAGATCTCCTATAGCGAAAACGCTCAATCATTCCTCCTGATTTTTCAAAAAGTCCAACACCGCTCCCGACATATCCTCCGCTTTGACCGAGCCGGTAAAGCGTATGCTCTTGTTTTTCGTATCCGCCAGAGCCTTCGGGCAAGTCGTGCCGGTGAGCCGTTCAAGCTCGGATATAAGCTCAAATTCATCGCCGCAGCTTTTCTTTCCGCCCAGCGCATCGTAAACCGCGTAGCCGAATTTGTAGGGATTTGCGGTAGATACGACTATCGTCTTGGTATTGTCGCCGGTAGCCTTTTTATAATCATCGTAAACCTTGTAAGCGACAGCGGTATGAGTATCGCAAAGGTAGCCGTACTCCTCAAACACCTTTTTGATGGCGGCTTTGGTTTCGTCGTCATTGCAGTATCCCGCGTAAAACAGCTCGGATATCCTGCTCTTTACCGTATCGTTTACCTCGTATCTGCCGGTAGCTTTGAGCGAATCGAACCATTCTTTTATCAGCTTGTCGTCCTCGTCGGTAAGATGATAAAGCAGCCTTTCAAGATTACTCGAAATAAGAATATCCATCGACGGAGAAACGGTGGTATAAAACGGTCTGTTCCTGTCGTAAACGCCGGTATTGATAAAATCGGTCAGTATGTTGTTTGCGTTGGACGCGCAGATGAG
This sequence comes from uncultured Ruminiclostridium sp., assembly GCA_947623915.1. Classification (GTDB taxonomy): domain Bacteria; phylum Bacillota; class Clostridia; order Oscillospirales; family Ruminococcaceae; genus Ruminiclostridium_E. The sequence continues at coordinate 48,043 of CANQIB010000013.1, read as the reverse complement.
CTTTCCTATCGGAACACCCATGCGTTTTGCATAATACGCAGCCAGAATATTGCCGAAATTGCCGGTAGGAACACACACGTTTACCTTTTCGCCGTACTCTATCTCCTTATCCTTTAAAAGCTGAACATAAGAAGATACATAATAAACTATCTGAGGAGCAAGACGACCCCAGTTGATGGAATTTGCGCTTGAAAAAACGGTATTCTCTTTTTCCAGTTTTTTAAGTATTTCATCGTCGGTGAAGATAGCCTTTACACCGTTTTGGCAGTCGTCAAAATTCCCTACAACGGCACAAACGTTTACGTTTTTGCCCTCCTGAGTGGTCATCTGACGCTTTTGCATATTGCTTACGCCGTCCTCAGGATAAAACACCATGATAGAAGTGCCGTCAACGTCCTTAAATCCCTCAAGCGCCGCCTTGCCGGTATCGCCGCTGGTTGCGACCAGTATCATTATTTTTTTGCCGTCAACGGTCTTTTTCGCAGAATATGTCAGCAAAAACGGAAGTATCTGAAGCGCCATATCCTTAAAAGCACAGGTAGGACCGTGCCACAGCTCCAGCATATAAGTCCCGCTCATAAGATGCGCAAGCTCCGCGATATTCTCCGTCGCAAAGTTTTTATCGCTGTAAGCGCTGTTTACGCAGTTCTTTATCTCATCGTCGGTAAAATCCGTCAAAAACAGTCTGAACACTTCAAACGCTCTTTGAGCGTAAGTCATGTCGCACATTGAGAGCAGAGCTTCCTTTGAAAGCTGAGGAATACTTTCGGGAACAAACAAACCGCCGTCAGCGGATAACCCCTTTGAAATAGCTCCCGCGGCGGTGACCTTTACGTTTATATCCCGTGTGCTTTTATAATCCATCGATGTTACATCTCCTTTTTCCGTATCAAAACTGTGTATCGTATCCCGTTGTGTCAAACGCGTCCTTATAATATTTAAAGCCTATCACTCGCGGCGTATCGGACGGTGTGACCGTTACCTCGGCGATGTCGTACCTCGGCTGCAGCGTAAGACCGTTCTCCGCAAAATAACATTCCGCGGCGGCTATTATCCTGCCCTTTTTCCTGTCGTTTACAGCCTCCAGCCCGCTTACAAGACTGCCCGCCCGCCGTGTTTTGACCTCGACGATAAGCAGCTTATCGCCGCTGCCGGCAATAATATCTATCTCTCCACAGGGCTTGCGATAATTTCTCGCAATTATACGGCAACCCTTTTTTACAAGGAAATCCGCGGTGTAATCCTCACCGAGCTTTCCTTTCAGTTCCTTATCGTTCATTTTTTTGAATCGTAATATTTTACCAAAAAACTCTTTCTGTGAACATCGGACGCGCCGTATTCGTCCAGCATTTGGTAATGCAGCTTCGTGCCGTATCCTTTATGTTTTTCAAACCGATACATCGGATATTTTTCGCTGAGTTCTTTCATATAACGGTCACGCGATACTTTTGCAAGTATCGAGGCGGCCGCTATCGACGCGGAAAGCGCGTCGCCTTTTACAACAGCCTCGCATTTTATCGGGAGCGCGGGAGTTTTATTCCCATCGGCAAACGCCATATCCGCTCCGACCTTCAAGCCTTCATATGCACGTTTCATCGCCAGCATGGCGGCGTTCAGGATATTAAGGCTGTCTATTTCCTCCACGGAAGCGGTAGCTACGCTCCAAGCAACGGCTTTTTCGGTTATTTCGTCGTAAAGCATTTCCCGCTTTTTTTCGGTCAGCTTTTTACTGTCGTTTATCCCGTCTATTCGCAGCTCTGCCGGAAGTATTACCGCCGCGGCGTATACGTCTCCCGCCAACGGTCCTCTGCCCGCTTCGTCCAAACCGCATATAACGCCGAACCGTTCGCGCATAAGTCGGTCGAACTCATACAGATCATATCGGTCGTTCAAGTGAGATCCTGCCAAGCCTACCACTCCTAAATTCGTCCAGCACCGTCGCGGCGGCACGTTCTATATCCGGCTCACCGCCGGTGATAAGCATTCCGCGCTTTTTTGCCACGGTTTCCAGATCGACCTTTTCACTATCGGAAATTTTATATCTTTGTCTTACCGAATTCGGGTAATTTAAATCAAGGTACTCCGCCAAAAGCGCCGCTATTTCACAAACATCCAGTACGTCGTCCTTTACCGCCCCCGTATACGCGAGCCTTAACGCTGCCTGTCGGTCTTCAAACTTAGGCCAAAGTATTCCGGGGGTATCCAAAAGCTCTATATCTTTATCGAGTACCACCCATTGTTTTCCCCGTGTGACTCCTGGGCGATCGGCGGTTTTGGTTTTCCCCGAACCGCAAAGGCGGTTTATAAACGACGATTTGCCGACGTTAGGTATGCCTACTACCATTACCCTGAGCGTTCCGCCCACAAAACCCTTAGCCCTGCGTTTTGCAAGCACGTCCGACAGCACCGAACGTACCGCAGGGACAAACATCTTTACGTTTTTACCGCTGCGGCAATCGCACACGATGGTCTTATATCCTTTTTCGGTATAAAATCTGACCCATTCGGAGGTTATCTTCTCATCGGCATAGTCGCTTTTATTCAAAATAAGTATTCTCGGTTTTTTTCCGGCAAGCTCGTTTATTATCGGGTTCCTGCTGGATTCGGGTATTCTGGCATCGACTATCTCCGCGACCGCGTCTACGGAATTTATATCCGCCTCTATCATGCGGCGCGTTTTGGTCATATGCCCCGGAAACCACTGTATATCGGATATTCGGTCCATATCAGTAAATACTTCCGAATTTTGACAGCGGCCATACTCTCAGATATGCCTTGCCCATGATATATCTCATATCTACCTGACCTATATCGCTGCTGCGGCTGTCTTTGGATTCGTTGCGGTTATCCCCCATAACGAACACCTTTCCCTCTTCTATAACAACGTCGGTGTTATTCGGGAAATCCTGCGCCAGCATGGTGGGAGCGTTGATATAATCCTCATCGAGCGCAGTACCGTTTCTGTAAACTATCCCTCGGTCAAAATCTATCCTTACGGTATCTCCGGGCAGTCCTATGACACGTTTTACTATAGGCTTTCCCGTCTTTTGCGTGGTGTAATCCATCAGCTTATCGGCATAAAGGATAACAATATCCCCATAAGCCGGCTGATAGAACAGATCCGACACGATAAGCCGTTCGGTGCTTTCCAACGTGGGATTCATCGAATTACCGTCAACCGTTATCAAACGGGCGGCCAAAGTAAAAATGATAATAAAACAAAGTATGGCGGAAAATACGCTTGACAGCCAGTCGAACATCTCGCCGTAAAAGCCGGAGCCTTTGCCGCCGTCGCTCTTTCCGTCACCGACCTGTGCCCGCTCTGCGGTAAGATCATCACTTTTCATTTGAACACCCCTTTTCCTAAAAGAAAAAAACGAATTGAAGCAATAACGGGACAAGCCCGTTATTACCCTTCAATTCCTCAAGGAAGTGTGCCGCCTTATATCTTGGATTTTACCTTGGCAGCCTTACCCACTCTGTCGCGCAGATAATACAGCTTAGCTCTGCGTACTTTACCCTCTCTTACTATCTCTACCTTTTCAACGGTGGGAGAATGTATGGGGAATACTCTTTCAACGCCGCAGCCGTGAGCCACTCTGCGTACTGTAAAGGTTTCGTTTATTCCACCGTGTTTCTTGGCGATCACCGTACCCTCGAATATCTGGATACGGAATTTATCGCCCTCCGGTATCTTAACGTGAACCTTTACGGTATCGCCGACATTGATCTTAGGCATATCGGCCTTGATGCTGTCCTGTGCGATTAGCTTTAATGCATCCATCTTTTTCCTCCGTGTTTTCGGATATTCTTACACAACGTTCAACCGTACATATGCAGAGGACTACCCGTTTAATGTCTTTGTGTCTGTGACACGCTCGGCATTAGCCACACCGAAAAAATGTCATAAAATGAGCAAATTTTTCCGGCGGATTTCAAATGCTTTAATATTATAGCACCTTTACACGAAATTTGCAATAGTTTTTTGTGAAATTTTCCGTATTTTTTATTTTTTTAAATCCAAAACGTGAAATTTATACAAAATCTTCTCCGTCTTTACACAAAATCCTTATCCTTTGTATGCCCAGCGACCCTACGGTATCTCCCGTCAGCCTTTCATAGGTGTCAAAAACAAGCGACGGATTTATCGTAAAATCGCAGCCGGACGGCAGCGTCATCGTAAGAGCCGCGCCGTCTGTATCCGTGATGTTGATATACGGCTTGAGGTCCAACTCAACCGTTCCCTTTTTAGTCTTTTTCTCCGCGATCATACTTTCCCTGCCGAAAAATTCTTTCAGCTTGTCCTTATCACATTCCGCCGTGACTTTGTATACCGAGCTTGCTATCTCGGTATGCTTTTTTATCGGCGCGGCAGCTTTATAAATATGTATATCGTCGGGAAGCACGGCGTCCAGCTTTTTTGCCGCAATATCGTAATCGACCGGCTCGTTGAGTTTTATGTCCATAGACTCGCAAAAGCCCTCCGTGCCAAGCGCCAACGGAAGATTTATATTTACATAGGTGTGCGGATTAAAGCCCTGCGTATGCCATACGGGAAGATCGGTACGCCGCAAAGCGCGTTGTATGCAGTTTATCAGATCCAAAGCGGAAATATATTTTGCGCGTCCCGTTTTGCTGAAAAACAGCCTTACGGGAAAAGTAACATTGTTCATAGACAACACTCCCTGTCGGTATTTTCGGTCATTTACCCTCGCCGTAGTGAAAACACGGTCTGCCCAACGTTTTGTTTATCGCACAGCCCGCGCATTTTTCGCGGCAATTCGGCGTAGTTATGCCCTGATGCGCCTTTTTATTTTCCTTGATAAGAAAATCCCTCGAAAACAGCATATCCATATGCGACCACGGCATGACTTCGTCATAAGAGCGAGTCCTGTGAGTATAAAAGGATATATCCAGTCCGCACTTTTCGAACGCCTTTGCCCAAAGCTCCGGCTTAAAATATTCGCCCCAGCTGTCCAGCTTGCAGCCGCTTTTCCACGCCTCGTATATCACGGCGGACAGCCGTCTGTCGCCGCGTGCCAAGGCGGCTTCTATCAAAGTGGTGTCATAATGGCTCCAGCTTACGTCTATTTTCTTTCTGCCCTTTGCTCCGGTAAGCTCCAGCAGATATTTCTGACGCTCGTTCACCGTCTCCTCGTCCGCCAAAGGTTCAAACTCAAACGGAGTGAAGGGTTTGGGGATAAACGTGGACAAAGACACCGAAATACTTATACCGCGCTTGCTCCTTTCGGGTATGCTGTAATAAAGCTCCGTTATTTTATCGGCAAGCGTTTTTATCGCCGCTATGTCCTCCGACGTTTCGGTAGGCAGTCCCATCATAAAATACAGCTTTACGGAGCTGTATCCGCTCTCAAAAGCTATACGGCAGCTTTTCATGACGTTTTCTTCGGTGATGTTTTTGTTTATGACGTCGCGCAGCCGCTGCGAACCCGCCTCCGGCGCGAATGTAAGCCCGCTGGCTCTTACGCTTTTTATCCTGTTCACCACTTCCTCGCTGAATTTATCTATCCTCAGCGACGGCAGCGAAAGATTTATCCCTTTGGCGTCGGTGTACTCGGTAAGATCGCACAGCAATCCCTCAATATCGCTGTAATCGCTGGTTGAAAGCGACGAAAGCGATACCTCGTCATACCCTGTGGAGTCGGCGAGCGCCTTTACCTGGTCGATTATGGTCTTCTTGGATTTTTCTCTGAACGGTCGATAGATAAATCCCGCCTGACAAAAACGGCAGCCTCTTATACAGCCTCTCAGCACTTCAACCACAGAACGGTCATGCACTATCTCCGTAAACGGAACGACAAAATAATCGGGAGAAAACGCCTTGTCAAAATCGTCGATTATTCGTTTTCTAACCTTTGCGGGAGCTGAGCCTTTGGGCGTTATGGCTTTGACCGTACCGTCGACGTTGTAGCTTATATCGTAAAGCGACGGGACGTATATTCCCTCTATGCGTGCCGCTTCATTCAAGAAATCCTCTTTAGTGCCGCCGTTTTTCTTGTATCTCTCCGCCAACGCCATCAGCTCAAGATTGACTTCCTCGCCCTCTCCCAGCACGAACAAATCAAAAAAGTCCGCTACGGGCTCGGCGTTGCATACGCAGGGACCTCCTCCCATAACTATGGGGAAAAGCGAGCGGCGGTCCTTTGAAAAAACAGGTACTCCCGCAAGATCCAGCATCGCGGGAATATTTGTATAACACAGCTCGTATTGCAGAGTAAACCCTATAAACTCAAAATCCTTTATCGGCTCAAGGCTCTCTAACCCGTACAGCGGTATATCGTTTTCTCTCATTTTTTGTTCCATATCCGGCAAAGGCATGAACACCCGCTCACACCAGTAGTTCGGTACGCTGTTTTTCAGCGCGTACAGTATCTTCATGCCGAGATGAGACATACCTATGTCGTATGTATCTGGAAAGCAAAACGCGTATCTTATATCCACTTTGCTTTTGTCTTTGACTACCGAGCCGACTTCGCCGCCGATATATCTTGCCGGCTTTTGTACGCTTAGCAGTATCCTGTCAAGTTTATCTTTCAACATTCCTTATCTTTCCTTTTCCCGTTAGGGTGTTGCCTTTTTAACAGGCGGCGGAAAACCTCGCCGCCGTATCGGCGCGGTTCCTCTTTATTCAGTATGCTGCCTGCATTTAATATTTTACTACATTTTTTTGATAAAGGCAAGCGTTATTCAATAAATTGTGAAATAAGCAGATATAAAACCGCAAATCCCAGCGAAAGGCTGACCGTTTCGTTGTAGCAGAACGAATACGCCGTTACGCCTGCTATGATAAGCGCGCTAATTATAACTCCCGCGGCTTTCTTCACGGTCAAAGCCGTTTTATATCCGACAAAGCGATCAAGCACCGTATCCAACATCTGCGCTCCGTCAAAATATCCCAGCGGCAAAAGATTAAACGTCAAAATAAGTATATTTACGGCGGCAAACACCTCGGCATATCCGTTGTCCGGCATAAACAGCATACAGGAAAGCGCTATCAAAGCGTTGGTGACGCACCCCGCCGAAAGAATGAGCATTTTTTGAGCGAATGTACAAGCGTCAAGATTTTTAGCGATGGATATGCCCCCTCCGTAAAAGGTTATACGCTCAGGTCTTACGGAAAAAAACGCCATTGCGAGAAGATGTCCGCCCTCGTGCAGCATACAGGCGATAAGGCTTAACATAGCGGTCCCGTCGGTATCCGCAAAAAGCAGCAAAGCGCAGACAAGAAAAAATGTAAAATTGAATTTAATGCTGAATTTGAATTTCTCTTTCATGTCATCCTCCGTAAACTATCCGAATATTAAATTTATATGTTCCTGTCCGCCCCGCAAGAACGTTCACAAAAAAAGCCGAAACGTCAATAACGTTTCGGCTTTTACATAACGGCAGACGGCCGTCATTTTTCTTTTTCGAGTTTTTCTCTTACTTCCTTGATAAGCTGCTTATCCGCCTTTACATTGTCGAACCACCCGCGATTTACCGCCTCGTCGATTATCGTGCCGGCTGTCTGCTGTATCTCGTCGTGTGCAAAGATGAGCTTGTTGCGCAGATCGGCAGTACCGCTCAGGCTTACGGCGTGATTGTATTTTATACTGAGCATTTCCTCACCGAAAAGCACGTCCTTTATCATCTGCCGTTCAGCGTCCGTATTCATATATATACCCCCTTTCTAATCTTCCGACAGCAGCTTTTCAAGCGTATTGCAATGGTCGATATGGTCCGCGGCGCATTTTTGCAGCTTTTCTTTAAGCTGCGGGTCGCTGCACCCGCTGCTGCAATTCCTGTATTTTTCGCTCAAAAATCGTTCCGTGCGAATGATGTCCGCCAGATTGATAAGCTCGGTCAATGAACATTGAAGCATAAAAATCATTCCTTTACTGAAGATTTGGTTTTTTCAGCAATTATTATTTGATTTTTTCGGAGTAATATGCTATAATTAGAAAAGTTTAACGCATAAGCGCGTTTATTCGGAAAGGACGAGTAAATTGTCAGACAACGATTATCTTTCTAAAATAAGGAATTTCTGCATTATCGCACATATAGACCATGGAAAATCCACCTTGGCAGACCGCATACTTGAGCTTACCCAAACGGTCGAAAAGCGTGACATGGAAGAACAGCTTTTGGACGATATGGAGCTGGAAAGAGAACGCGGGATAACCATAAAAGCCCGCGCGGTACGCTTAAAATACACCGCCGACGACGGAGAGGACTATATCTTTAATCTGATAGATACTCCAGGCCATGTGGATTTCAATTACGAAGTATCCCGTTCGCTCAACGCCTGCGAGGGCGCGGTACTGGTAGTGGACGCGTCGCAGGGCATCGAGGCGCAGACTCTCGCAAACACATATCTTGCCATCGACCAGGACCTTGAGGTAATGCCGGTCATAAACAAGATAGACCTGCCGTCCGCTCACCCCGACGAAGTAAAAGAGGAAATAGAGAACGTTATCGGCATACCCGCCGACGACGCCCCTTTAATATCGGCGAAAATGGGAATAAATATCAAGGCCGTGCTGGAGGACGTGGTAAACAAGATACCGCCGCCTGTCGGAAATTGCTCCGCTCCGCTCAAAGCGCTGATATTTGACAGCTATTACGATTCATATAAGGGCGTTATCGTTCATGTTCGCATAAAAGAAGGAACGATACATGTCGGCGACAGGATACGCATGATGGCGACCGACGCGGAGTTTACCGTAACGGAACTCGGATATATGGGAGCGACCCAGCTGCTTAACACCGACACGCTTTTGGCGGGCGAGGTAGGATATATCGCCGCGTCGATAAAGTCCATAGGCGACACCAAAGTCGGCGATACGGTCACTTCCGCCGAGCGTCCCGCCGAGCAGCCGCTCGCGGGCTACCGAAACGTAAACCCGATGGTATTCAGCGGTATTTACCCCGCCGACGGAGCAAAGTACGCGGATCTGAGGGAGGCACTGGAAAAACTGAGGCTGAACGACGCGTCTTTGTCATTCGAGCCGGAGACCTCCATAGCTTTGGGATTTGGGTTCCGCTGCGGATTTTTGGGTCTGCTCCATATGGAAATAATACAGGAGCGGCTTGAAAGGGAATATAATCTTGACTTGGTCACTACCGCTCCGTCAGTCGTTTATAAGATAACAAAGACCGACGGCAGCGTATGCTATATAGACAACCCTACAAACTATCCCGACCCGTCGGAGATAGAGGTCGCGGAAGAGCCCATAGTAAAAGCGAATATATACGCTCCCGCCGATTATGTGGGAAATATAATGGAGCTTTGCCAGCAGCGGCGCGGCACTTTCAAAGATATGAAATATCTCGACCAGACCCGTGTTGAGCTGCACTATGACCTGCCGCTGAACGAAATAGTCTACGACTTTTTCGATTCGCTCAAATCCCGCACCAAGGGATATGCGAGCTACGATTACGAGATAAGCGGATTTGTCCCCTCAAAGCTGGTCAAGCTGGACATATTGCTGAACGGCGAGATAGTTGACGCGCTTTCCTTTATTGTTCACGCGGACAGCGCATACCCGCGCGCCAGAAAGATAGCCGAAAAGCTGAAGGACAATATCCCCCGTCAGCTGTTTGAAGTGCCGGTACAGGCGGCGGTAGGCGGGAAAATAATTGCCAGAGAAACCGTAAAAGCCATGCGCAAGGACGTTTTGGCAAAATGCTACGGCGGCGATATAACGCGTAAGAAAAAGCTGCTTGAAAAGCAAAAAGAGGGCAAAAAACGCATGAGAAAGCTCGGCAGCGTCGAAGTCCCGCAGGAAGCGTTTATGGCGGTGCTGAAGCTCGATGAATAAGGTCGGTCTTTATATCCATGTTCCTTTTTGCCTGTCAAAATGCCCGTACTGCGACTTTTACTCGGTCAGGTACGAAACCGAACTTGCAAAAAGCTACGCCATAGCGGTAAAGAAAAATATCGCGCTGTATAAAGACGTAAAATTTGACTCGATTTATTTCGGCGGAGGAACTCCCATCCTCTTATGGAGAGAGATCTGTGATATTCTTTCGGATATATCGGACAAAATCGTCGACGGCGCGGAGATCACCGCGGAGGCTAACCCCTGCTGCACCGACCGCGAGGCGCTTTCCTCGCTCAAAGCGGCAGGTTTAAACCGCGTTTCGTTCGGACTTCAAAGCTCCGTTGACCGTGAGCTTAAAGCGCTTGGCAGGCGGCATGACGCCTTTACGGGAGAAAAAGCCGTCGAGCTTGCGTACAGCGTCGGGATAAAAAATATATCGGCGGATATAATGCTGGGTATCCCCGAACAGACGCCGAACAGCGCCGCCGAGACCGTCCGTCGGTTCACTTCCCTGCCGCTTACGCATATTTCGGCATATATGCTTAAAATCGAGCCGAACACTCCTTTTGCAAAGCAAAAGCTAAGCCTCCCCGACGAGGACGGATATGCCGATATTTATCTTGAAACGGTAAGGCTTCTTGAGGAAAACGGCTTTGATCAGTACGAGATAAGCAATTTTGCCAAGTCGGGCGGCGAATGTCGCCATAATCTTAAATATTGGCGATGTGAACAGTATATAGGCGTCGGCCCTGCGGCACATTCCTATTTCGGCGGAAAACGGTTCGCCGTGCCGAACGATTTGGAAAAATTCATCAAATGCTTTCCGCAGCAGACCCGCGTTACCGACGGGCAGCCGGGCGGATTTGAGGAATATATGATGCTTAAACTCCGTCTCAGCGAGGGAGTTGACCTTGACAAGGTGCAAGCCGTTTACAGCGTCGCAAAGCGGGATATTGAGAGAAAGCTGAAAGAACTGCCGAACGACCTTTATCGCTATGAAAACGGCACCGTCGCTCTCACGCCTAAAGGATTTTTGGTTTCAAATGCCGTGATAGGTATTTTAACGGATATAACCTGATTTAAGGAGGAAATATGAACACACAGGAACATTTCATCGACAAAGAGCAGCTTAAAAGCGATTTTATCTCGACGCTATCGGAAAAATACGGTATCGCGCCTCATAAAGCGCAGGCATACCAACTTCACGAAGCGATAAGCGCCGCGATAATGAAACAGACGGCATTGAGCTGGGAAAAAAGCCGTCAGGCTCATCTGGCAGCCAGACGCGCTTGTTATTTTTCGGCGGAATTTCTGGTAGGACGCGCCATATATAACAATATGCTGTGCCTTGAGATACAAAACGACGTCGAGGATATTTTCCGTTCGGTGAACGCGGATATAAACGCATTGGAGGAAATAGAGGACGCGGCGCTCGGAAACGGAGGACTGGGCAGGCTCGCCGCATGCTTTTTGGACAGCGCGGCAACAATGTCGCTGCCGCTGGACGGCTACGGCATACGCTATAAATACGGTCTGTTCAAACAGAAGATCGAGGACGGAGCGCAAAAAGAGGAAGCGGACGACTGGACGAAATACGGCGATCCGTGGAGCAAGCGCCGCGATGAGGATACGGTGACCGTTTGCTTTGCCGACCAACAGGTACGCGCGGTTCCGTACGATATGCCGATAATAGGCTTTAAGACCCGTAACATCGGCACTCTGCGGCTCTGGCAGGCAGAGCCTGTCAAGGCTTTCGACTTTGCTAAGTTCAACGCTCAGGATTACATAAACGCAAGTATAGAGCAAATTCGCGCCGAGGACATCTCACGCGTACTTTACCCCAACGACGATACAAGAGAAGGCAAGATACTCCGCTTAAAGCAGCAGTATTTCTTCTGTGCGGCGTCGCTTGCCGATATAGTAAAAAAGCACAAGGAAAACGGGAACGATATACGCACGCTCGCCGATAAAGTGACCGTACAGCTGAACGATACCCACCCTGTTATCTCAATACCCGAACTTATAAGGATATTGACCGACAACGAGGGACTGAGCTTTGAAGATGCGCTCGAAACGGCAAAAAAGATATTCAATTATACAAATCACACCATCATGGCGGAAGCTATGGAGAAATGGGACACAGGTATAGTGCAGCAGATACTGCCTAGGATATACGAGATAATTTTACAGTTAAACGAAGTATTTATCGCGGATATGTACCGCAAAGGAATGTCCCGCTCCTGTATCGACAGCATGAAGCTCATCTCCGGCGGAGTGGTCCACATGGCAAAAATGGCGATATACTGCTCAAGCTACACAAACGGCGTTGCGGCGCTGCATACGGAAATACTTAAAAACGATACCTTAAACGATTGGTACAGGCTGTATCCCGAAAGATTTCAGAACAAGACCAACGGCATAACTCCGAGAAGATGGATAGCTTTATGCAACAAAGAGCTTTCCGCGCTTATCACCGAACAGCTCGGCGACGACGGCTGGATAAACGACCTTTCCCGCCTGGAGAAGTTGGAAAAGCTGCGCGGCGACAACGGCATGATGCAGCGTTTTCTGGATATAAAGCAGCTCAAAAAGCGCGCGCTTGCCGAACACATACTTAAAAACGAAGGAATATCCGTCGACCCGCAAAGCATTTTTGACATTCAGATAAAACGACTGCACGAATACAAGCGTCAGCTTTTGAACGCTTTCAGTATACTGTATATTTATTTCGGAATAAAAGACGGCAGCATAAAGGATTTTTACCCCACTACCTTTATCTTCGGCGCTAAATCCGCGCCGGGCTACAAACGCGCAAAGGCGATAATCAAATATATAAACGAGATAGGAAAGCTGATAAACGCCGACGAACAGGTAAAAGACCTTATAAAAGTGGTGTTTGTACAGAATTATAACGTTTCATACGCCGAAAAGCTGGTAACAGCCGCCGACATCTCCGAGCAAATTTCCACCGCGGGTACCGAAGCGTCCGGCACGGGAAACATGAAATTCATGCTCAACGGTACGGTAACGCTCGGCACATACGACGGCGCGAACGTTGAGATAGTGCAGGAAGCCGGCGAAGAGAACAACTACATCTTCGGCGCGCGGGTGGAGGAGCTTGGTGAGATCATGAAAAATTATGATCCCAGAAAGCTGGCAGCGGACGACCCCAAGATAGCCCGCGTGCTGAACACGCTTATAGACGGCACGGTCAGCGACGGCGAAACGGGAGATTTCAGAGAGCTTTATTTTGCGCTTACCGACGGTGCAAGCTGGCATGTACCAGACCATTATTACCTTATCGGCGACCTTGACAGCTATGTCAAGGCTAAGCTGAAAGCAAACTCCGACTACAAAAACGCGCGTCTTGACTTTGCGCGCAAATGCTGGGCTAATATGTGCTATTCCGGCAAATTCAGCTCGGACAGGACGATAAAGGACTACGCCGAAAATATCTGGAAAATAGAAAAAGTGGAAGTTTAAACTTATTTTGCCGAAAGGAACACGATGAAAAGGATAGCTGATTTATTTCTCAGAGCAATTCTTACCGGCTTTGCGATAGCCATAGGCGGAGCGGTGAACCTCTCCTGCGACAACAAATATATGGGCGCGTTTTTATTCGGTCTGGGACTGTTTATGGTGCTGTTTTTCGGGTTCAATCTTTTTACGGGAAAAGTAGGCTACGCGGTGGAAAACAAGCCCTCCTACCTTATCGACCTTATGATCATCTGGCTCGGCAACCTCGCGGGAACGGTAATTACGGGACTGTTGCTGCTCCTTACGCGCGCAAGCGACGCCATGCGGACAAAAGCGGCGGAGATATGCGCGGTAAAGCTGAACGATTCCCCTCTCAGCATCTTTATACTGGCGTTTTTCTGCGGTATACTTATGTTTGTGGCAGCCGACGGATTTAAAAAGATAAGCAACCCGTTCGGTCAGGTCGCGGTGATAATCCTGCCGGTAATGGTGTTTATTTTAAGCGGATACGAGCATTGCGTCGCGAATATGTTTTACTACACTATCGGTGAAGTATGGTCGCTCGACAGCTTCTGGTATCTTATCATAATGACGCTCGGCAATTCCGCCGGAGGAATTTTTATCCCGCTTATAAGAAAAGGGTTTATTAAAGAGCAAAAACAGTCGTAATTCTCAAATTCGTAAGTTTTGACGCACACAAAACGGGCTTTCGGCGCTGTTATCAGCCTCGAAAGCCCGTTTATATTTTTTTAATTTCCTTTAATAACAAACCGTGGGAAGATCTCCTAAACGATAAGCTGTGCCGCGAAAGCGGCTAATATGCTCAGCACCGCGCTAAGTATAACATACGATAACGCGACCACTATGCTGCCGGACTTGAACAAGTCCAGCGATTCATAAGCAAAGGTCGAAAAAGTGGTAAACCCTCCGCATATCCCTACCCTCAGCATAAGCATCAGCCTTGGGTCGGCGTCGGGAAATTTAGCCGCAAGAGCGGCGATAAGCCCTATCAGAAACGAGCCTGTTATATTTATAGCCAACGTTTTTATAGGAAAACCGTTATCCGGCTGAAGCGGGATAAGTCCTATAAGATATCGGCAGACCGAGCCGACAAATCCGCCCAGTCCTACAAAAAGACAATTTACCATATTTTCACCTTTCCGAAAGTATCTTCTGTAAAGGCTTGCCGAGGTATCTGCGGAAAAATTTCACCGTAAAGCCGGTGAAAACCGCGGCGATCACCGTTCCCTCTCTTGCGCCCCTTATCTCGCCGAAAAAGATAAACGACAGCAATATCGAAAGCGCAACGCAGCTTATATCAAATACCACCTTGACGTTGCCGAAGTTTTTGTGCAGCTTGTCGGCGACGTCTTTTACAAAAGCCTCGCCGGAGTTCATGATAACGTCGGCCTCTACCGCAAGCGTTATCCCGAACGCAAGCAGGATAACTCCGAGCAGCACCATACCCAGCTGAATGGGATAAACGTCCGACGGTATCGCCGAAAAACACCACATTCCAAGGTCGGTGAACCACCCGAAAACGAACGACAGCGGCACTTGCAGCAGCTGTATCGGCTTAAACTCCCTGCGCAAAATAAGTATCTGTCCGAGAATAAGCACACAGTTCCAGATTATCAGCCATGTGCCCATTGTCAGAAAATCGAACCTTATGCTGACAATGTTAGCGACCGATGATATAGGTGAAACGCCAAGCTCGCCGTGCTTTGCCGCCGCCACACCGAATGCGCTGAAAAGCAGCCCGACCGTCAGCATTATGTAGCGTTTGATAAGTTCTTTTTTCATCATTGGTTTTCGGCTCAAAGCGATTTTATCTTTGTGAGGTCGTACGGAGTTTCCTGATATACACAGAAATTCAGCCAGTTTGAATACATAAGGCTTGCATGACCGCGCCATGAAAACATAGGCATAAGTTTGGGATCGTCATTCGGAAAATAATTATACGGAATATCTATCGGCAGGCCCTTTTCAACGTCCCTCATATATTCATCTTTGAGGGTGTTGCGGTCGTATTCGCCGTGACCGGTAATAAATATCTGGCGATTGCTCCTGTCCGCGATAATGTACGCTCCCGCAATGTCCGAATACGCCAGCAGCGCAAGGTCGGGGTGGCGCTCTATCTCGTTTATATCCACTTCCGTATAACGGGAATGAGGCACCATGAACACATCGTCAAATCCTTTAAGCAGCGGGTGGTTTATCGCGTTTATCTTATGGGGAAAAACGCCGAACAGCTTTTTGTTCAGCACACGCTTTTGTATACCGTAATGGTAATATAATCCGGCAAACGCCGCCCAACAGATATGCACGGTACTAAAAGCATGGCTTTTGCTCCATTCCATGATGTCGCAAAGCTCCCTCCAATAATTCACCGATTCAAAATTCAGTAATTCTACCGGTGCGCCGGTAATTATCAGCGCGTCAAAATACTGTTCTTTTATCTCATTAAAGGTTGTATAAAAATTTATAAGATGCTCCTGCGAGGTGTTTTTCGGATTGTGCGTTTCGGTCTTTACCAAGGTTATATCCACCTGCAAGGGCGTATTACTGAGCAGCCTGAGCAGTTGTGTTTCGGTAACTATTTTGGTAGGCATAAGGTTCACGATAGCGACCTTTAACGGACGTATATCCTGTTTTGACGCCTTTTCGTCTGCCATAACAAATATATTCTCGCTTACCAACGTGCTGAACGCCGGAAGATTGTTAGGTATATTTATCGGCATTTCCCATTCTCCCTTTCTTTTACTCTTGACGGTTCAAAGATCCTATTATATCAATGATCCCCGATAGGTCCTCCGCACGCGCGAAAACACGGCTTTCCGTCTGCGGATCTATATCCTTTATATCTTTTATATAAACGCACCGTATGCCGGAAGCCAACGCGGATTTTACGCCGTTTTCGCTGTCCTCGACTATTATCAGCTCCTGCTTTGAACAGCCGGAAAGCTCCGCCGCTTTAAGGAATATTTCAGGATCTGGCTTGCCGTTTACTATCTCGTCGCCGCCTACAATACCGTCAAAACGTTCCGATATACCCGTGCGCGTCAGCTTTTTTACCGCTGACTCACGAAACGACGAGGTAGCGACCAGCGACTTTATACCCTTTTTATGAAGATAATCAGACAGCTCGGCAAAGCCTTTTTTCACCGCTACGCCGTGTTCCTGAATGTATTCGGCGACAAACCGCCTTGACTCTTCCCAGTATTTGTGAAACGGGAAATCCGATCCCATATGCTCGATGAACAGCTTTTCCATGGAGTTGTAATTCAGCCCTATCGACATTATCGGCAAAGTGAGATCCATGTCCAGCCCGTAGGTATCTATCACCTTTTGCCATGCGATAAGGGCGACCGTTTCGGTGTCCAGCAGCGTCCCGTCCATATCAAAGATAACGCATTTTATCATTTGTTTACAGCAATTTTCACACTATAACCATCCATATGAACAGGAGCGGACAGATCTACCTTTTCGCCGGTAAGTATATCGGTGAAATCCCCGCTTATGCCTATGTTCATATCAAACGGAGCTTCATCTATATTGAGCAGCAATACCACCGTTTCCCCGTCGGCGTCGCGGCGGAACGAATACTGGCGGTTGGTGAGCTGCAAATTTTTAAACCCGCCGTGAGCCAAAGCCTTGCTGCCGCTCCTTAATTCGCACAGCTTAGAGATAAGATCGGTAAGCTCGCACAGCCCGTTGTTTTTGAAAGCCTCGCCGTCCCATGCCGTGCGCAAAGCGTCGTCGCCGTGATGCTTGTCCCCCTCTATGCCGTATTCACTTCCGTAATATACCCCGGGTATGCCGGGCATGGTGAACAGCAAAGGATAAATAAGCGGGATATGATTTTTGTTTTTTAGCATGGTAGCTATTCTTGAAACATCGTGATTATCAACGAAAGAATACAGCAGCTTGCCGGTATAAAGGCACCAGTTTTCAGCTCCGAACTGACGGTTCAGCGAATGTGCTATCTCGAACATATTCATATCGTTAAAGCTGGAAAACAAGCCCTTATAACACTCGTAGTTTGTTACGCTGTCCAACATTTCCGCGTTCATCCATTTATTGTAATCCCCGTGCAGCGTTTCACCGAGAAGCCAAAAATCGTTTTTCAGCCATTTACAATGACCGTGCAGCTCTTTAAGGAAATTAAGATCAAGACAGTAAGCGACGTCAAGGCGCAGTCCGTCGATGTCAAATTCCTTTACCCAGTCGGTGATACATTGTTTTATGTATTCTTTTACAGCGGGATTGTACAAATTCAGCTTTACCAGCTCGTAATGTCCCTCCCAGCCTTCGTAATAAAAGCCGTCGTTGTAGCAGGAATTGCCGTCATGAACATGAAACCAGTCGCGGTATTCCCAATTCCCGTTCCTAAGCTCTTTGAACTTTTCAAAATCGCGTCCCACATGATTGAACACGCCGTCCAGCACGACCTTTATGTCGTTTTCATGGAGCTTTTTGCAAAGCCGCGCAAAATCCTCGTTGGTGCCCAAACGGCTGTCTATCTTGGTATAATCCACTGTATCGTATCCGTGAGCGACCGATTGAAATACAGGTCCGAAATAGACGGTATTGAACCCCATCGATTTGATATGTCCGATGTTGTCCTCAATAACGGAAAGCCTGTTTTTAGGCTCTTTATATTCGTTTTGCTTTTCACAGCCGCAGTACCCCAACGGATAAATGTGATATACACACGCATTCTCAAACCACATAATGTGTCCCCTTTTTTGTTCTTAAATTTTTTACATAATATTATAACTCTTTACGGCTGTTTTGTCAAATTGCCGAAAAAATTTTATACGAAATCGCTCCCGATAAAAATTGCTTACGGGAAATTTTTGCTCCAAACGGCGACAAAATAAGGAAATATTATACCCAAAAACTTTTTTTAGTCAAATTGCATAAAAAATCGACCGAATTTTCTATATCCGTTTTTCGTGTTTTTTTGAACAAAACGCTAAAACACTATGGATTTTTTTTTGCATTTATGATAAAATTATAGTATCAATCAGCGGCAGAGTAATGTGTCGGTTTGTCCGAAAGTACCCTGTCCCGACCCTGCGGTACGTCCCTTGGGGATTACTGAGAAAAAAACCGCTGCCTAAATCGGCACGCCTCGCACAACTACGGGCTTTTCCGTTGTTAAACGAGGTCTATCGCCTTATGTCAGCGGATATTTTCTGCTGTGATTGTGTATCTATACCTCTAGAGGTTATTTTAAGGAGGCTGAACAATGGCTTTTAAGAAAAGCGTTGTCGCTTTTTCCCAGACGCCTGAGCAGGAGCAAAAGCTCATGGAAGTTATCAACAAGGAAAAAGGACACAAAGGTGCCCTGATGCCGGTGCTACAGCAGGCTCAGGAAATTTACGGTTATCTGCCCATAGAGGTGCAGACGATCATCGCGGAGGAAATGGGTATTCCTTTGGAAAAGGTATACGGAGTTGTGACTTTCTATGCACAGTTCTCCATAAATCCCAAGGGCAAATACAAAATTTCCGTATGTCTTGGTACCGCCTGCTACGTCAAAGGTTCCGGAGATGTGTATAATAAGCTGCAGGAAGTGCTCGGCATAAACGGCGGAGAGCTTACTCCCGACGGACTTTTCTCGCTTGATGCGTGCAGATGTATAGGCGCGTGCGGTCTTGCTCCCGTTATGACTATCAACGACGACGTATACGGCAGACTCAAGGTAGACGAAGTCGAAGGTATCCTCGCTAAATATAAGGAATAACGGTTCGGTTTGACTTTTCTTTCCGACATACGGTTTACGGAAAGGAAGATCGGCTTTGATTCAAAAAATACATATTGAAAGGAAATTTATTTATGATGACTCTGGCAGAGCTTGACGCAATTAAAGCTAAATTGCACAGTCAAATGATGCTCCGCAAGGAAGAAAGCGGCACCGCTGAAACCGAGGGGAACGGTACATACCGTAAACACGTTTTGGTTTGCGGCGGTACGGGTTGTACTTCTTCCGGAAGCATGGGCATTATCAAAAAGCTGGAAGAAGAATTAAAGAAAAACGGTATCGAAAACGAAGTAAAGGTAGTTAAGACGGGCTGTTTCGGTCTTTGCGCACTCGGTCCCATAATGATCGTATATCCCGAAGGTTCGTTTTATTCGATGGTAAAGGAAGAAAACATTCCCGAAATAGTATCCGAGCATTTGGTAAAGGGAAACGTCGTTGAAAGACTGCTTTATTCCGAAACGGTTACCGAAAACGGTATCAAGTCCCTTAACGAGACCAACTTCTACAAAAAGCAGCACCGTGTTGCTTTAAGAAACTGCGGCGTTATAAGCCCGGAAAACATCGAAGAATACATCGCGCTTGACGGTTATCAGGCGTTGGCAAAGGTACTTACCCAGATGACCCCCGACGAGGTTATCCAGACGGTTTTGGATTCAGGTCTGAGAGGACGCGGCGGCGGCGGATTCCCCACCGGTAAGAAATGGCAGCTTGCCAGAAATCTTGTCAAGGACGCGGATCAGAAATATGTATGCTGCAACGCCGACGAGGGCGACCCCGGCGCATTCATGGACCGTTCGGTGCTTGAAGGCGACCCCCATGTCGTTATAGAGGCTATGGCGATAGCCGGCTACGCTATCGGCGCTACACAGGGCTATATTTATGTTCGTGCGGAATATCCCATCGCCGTTGAGCGTCTGCGCATAGCAATAGGACAGGCAAGAGAATACGGACTGCTCGGTGAAAATATACTGGGTACAGGCTTCAAATTTGATCTTGACCTCCGTCTTGGTGCGGGAGCGTTCGTCTGCGGCGAAGAAACCGCGCTGATGACCTCTATCGAAGGCAACAGAGGCGAACCCAGACCCCGTCCTCCTTTCCCTGCCGAAAGCGGACTGTTCCAAAAGCCCACTATCCTCAACAACGTTGAGACCTATGCGAATATCCCCCAGATCATACTTAACGGCGCCGACTGGTTCGCCTCCATGGGTACCGAAAAATCCAAGGGTACAAAGGTATTCGCGCTCGGCGGAAAAATACACAACACGGGACTTGTAGAGATACCGATGGGCACGACGCTGCGTGAAGTTATATACGAGATAGGCGGCGGTATCCCCAACGGCAAGGCGTTCAAGGCGGCTCAGACCGGCGGACCTTCCGGCGGCTGTATTCCGGCTGAACATCTTGATATCCCGATAGATTACGATAACCTTATCTCAATAGGCTCGATGATGGGCTCCGGCGGACTTATCGTAATGGACGAAAACAACTGCATGGTAGATATTGCGAAGTTCTTCCTTGAGTTTACCGTTGACGAGTCCTGCGGAAAGTGCACTCCCTGCCGTATAGGTACAAAACGTCTTTACGAGATGTTGGAAAAAATAACCTCCGGCAACGCTACGCTTGAGGATCTCGACAAGATGGAAAAGCTGTGCTACTACATAAAGAATAATTCTTTGTGCGGACTCGGTCAGACTGCACCGAACCCTGTGCTTTCCACCCTGCGTTACTTCAAGGACGAGTATCTTGCCCATGTTGTTGACAAGAAGTGTCCTGCCGGCGTATGTCAGGATCTGCTCACATACAAGATAGATCCCGATAAATGTAAGGGCTGCACCGCCTGTGCAAGAAAATGTCCTGTGGGCGCTATTTCCGGCACAGTCAAAGAGCCTCACAGCATTGATACCTCCAAATGTATCAAATGCGGCGCTTGCATGGCAACCTGCAAGTTCGGCGCTATCGTAAAGGAATAAAATCGGATCAGTGAAAGGATAAAATTATACTATGGTTAATATTAAAATTAACGGCATAGAATATTCTGTAGAAGAGGGTACAACGATACTTGAGGCTTGCCGCCAAAACGGTATAAGAATACCTACCCTTTGCTGGCTCAAGGATATCAATGCTATAGGCGCCTGCCGTATCTGTGTTGTTGAAATGAGCGGCGCGCGCAGCCTGACAGCGGCGTGTGTATATCCCTTATCCAAGTTTGACGAAGGAAAGAATATTCTTACTCATTCACCCGCAGTTCTGGAAAGCAGAAAGATGACATTACAGCTTTTGCTTTCAAATCATAACATGGACTGTCTTGCTTGCGCAAGAAGCGGAAACTGCGAATTACAGGCTCTTTGTAAAGAGCTCGGCGTTGACGATTCCTCTTACTTTGAGGGCGCGAAGAACAGCTTTGACATCGACCGCAGCTCAAAGCATATGTATCGCGATGACAACAAGTGCATCAACTGCCGCCGCTGCGTTGCGGTATGCGAAAAGAATCAGGGAGTTGGCGTAATAGGCGCAAATGAGCGCGGTTTCAACACCGAAATAAGCTGTGCTTTCGGAATGGATCTTGCCGATACTGCCTGCGTATCCTGCGGACAGTGCATAACCGCTTGTCCTACAGGCGCTCTATCCGAAAGAGATGATACCGACAAGGTATGGGAAGCGCTTGCGGATCCCGAAAAGGTCGTTGTAGTACAGGCCGCTCCCGCGGTAAGAGCTTCTCTCGGCGAGGCGTTCGGCTATCCTATCGGAACATCGGTAGAGGGCAAGCTCGCCGCGTCGCTCAGACGTTTGGGCTTTGACGCCGTATTTGATACCAATTTCGGCGCAGACCTTACCATTATGGAAGAATCCAATGAATTTATCGACAGAATGCAAAACGGCGGAGTACTGCCGATGATAACCTCCTGCTCACCCGGCTGGATACGTTTCTGCGAGGCTTACTTCCCCGAATTTCTGCCTAACCTGTCAAGCTGCAAATCTCCGCAGCAGATGGCAGGCGCTATAATCAAGACCTACTGGGCAAAGAAGAAAAATATCGACCCGAAGAACATCGTATCGGTATCGGTAATGCCCTGCACCGCCAAGAAGTTTGAAATAGGCCGTGATGACCAATCGGCAGCGGGAGTTCCCGACGTTGATATTTCGATCACCACCAGAGAGCTGGTCAAGATGATAAACAAAGCAGGCTTACGCTTTACCGAGCTCCCCGATGAGAAGTTTGATTCTCCGCTCAGCGAAGGCTCCGGCGCAGCCGTAATATTCGGCGCTACCGGCGGCGTTATGGAGGCGGCTCTCAGAACCGCGGTATGGAAGCTCACCGGCGAAGCTCCCGACAGCCCAGTTGAATTTAACGAGGTAAGAGGCGTTGAGGGTATCAAGTTTGCCGATTACAAAGTCGGAGATAAGACCGTTAAGGTAGCTGTAGTTTCCGGCCTGGCAAACGCTAAGAAGCTGCTCAATCAGGTAAAGAACGGCGAAGTAGACGTTCAGTTCATTGAAGTCATGGCTTGCCCCGGCGGCTGTGTAAACGGCGGCGGTCAGGTCATTCAGCCTGCCGAGGTACGCAATTTTACCGATTTGCGTGCCGAGCGTGCAAAAGCTCTTTACTCGCTGGATTCCAAGCGTGCGGTTAGGAAATCCCACGAAAGCCCCGACATTAAGGAAGTATACGAAAACTTCCTCGGAGAGCCCGGAAGTCACATTGCACATGAAACCTTGCACACCACATATAAAGCAAGCAGCTTGAGCAAATAAAAAATACTGGGGGAGCGGTTTTACCGCTCCCCTCAGCTTGTCGAAAAGTTATTTTTCGACAAGCTGGGGGACTTCGAGAAACACGCGCAGACAAGGAAAGAGCCGCGATAGGCGTACAAGTGTACGTCGAGCGGCTCTTGACGCAGGAAGAAAAATGCGTTCTCCGCACGATTGAAAATCGTGCGGAGAAAATTAAAGCAAAGAAATAATATTTCTAAATTTTAATTCATAATTCAAATCAAAATTTTTTGCATTTTTCGGTGCGTGGGTTTATCGACAGTCTGAGGGAGCGGTTTACCGCTCCCCTTTTAACGCTCCGCTCCTTTTTACCTATCGGGAGCGGGGCGTTTTATTTTACTGCCGTTCGTCGTTATAAAGAATGTCAAGACACTTCTCAATGCTTTCCGGCCTTATATATGCGAAATATTTCGCGCTTTGCAGATCCAAAATCACAACGCCGTTGTCGTTAAACAACAATTCGACCGGCATATTTATATCATCCAAACAAAAACATACAGAATAGTATTTGTTATCATAAAAACTAACACGCGGGTCATTATCCATAAAACTTTCGTTTGTCAATTTGTTTTCGTTTACTTGAGGGAAAATGATATCGCGAACCACATCGGATACCGTCGACGGATAGCAGCTGTATATGCTTTTGCTGTATACGCCGGAGCTTTCATCTCCGTTATCATTCACATTCTCGTTATCATAGGTGTCGAGCTGTCCCGAAAAAGTTATATTTCCTGAAATTTCACCCAAAAAATCATTTATATATTGTGAGGAGAAATTTATATATGCGTAATAATCATCGTCGTTTTCAAATTGTGCGGCTACCGCGAATTCCGGCGAAAATCCGTTTATCTTGTGTAAGAAAACTTTTTTATCGCACATTTCATCGGTATTGCGGTCAAATCCCTTCGCCGTAGCGATATACAGTACATCTCGGTCAATATTCGCCGTATCCTCGATGGGCTGCACCAAGCCGGCGTAATTTTCGTCAAGTTCGGTTATTCCTATTGTCGGAAAATAATCGGGTAAAGTGTCACTTTCGGTAAAAACGGGAGCGGAAGACTTATAAAAATTTTTACTGATACGGTTATAGTAATTTGCAGGCTCTATTTCCGTTATATCCTCTACCTCACCGATACCGATATGTGAAACGTTCTGTGTATCGCTTTCCGATCCGATCGCCAAATCTTCACCTTCCGAACCGATATTTTCCGTCAAAACGTTATTATCCGCCTGAGGAGTATAAACCACAGGTTTACCGTTTTTCAAAGCGTTCAGCATAAATACACCGCCTGCCACCGCCGCAATACAAGCCGCCGCGGCGGTAAACCGCAATATTATCCCGCTTTTCTTTTTGGAAGTTTTCGGCGCGGCCTCATAAATAAATTCATCGCTTATTTCCCCTATGGCATTAAAAATATCGTGTTGTGTCATATGCTTATATCCTCCTGCTGTAAAAATTCTTTAAGTTCATTTCTTAAACGCAATAATGTCATTTTAACTTTGCTTTGGCTGATATGGTACTCTGCCGATATATCTTTCACCGAAGAAAAATACCAGTATCTTCGTACAAATATCTTTCGCTTTTCCGAAGATAAGGACACCAAAAATCGGTTAAGCGCGTCTTTAAGGATAAGCGACTCGCCGCATTTTTCATCGGACGGTATGCACTCGCGCAGCTCCTCAAACGACAGCGCTACTTCCCCACCTCCTCTCTTTTGGGCGCGGTTCTTTTCATATCTGTCCAACGCCACATTTCTGGTGATTTTTCCGACATATGCCGAAAGCCGCTCCGGCCGTTTCGGCGGAACGGAATCCCATACTTTAAGATAAGCGTCGTTTACACATTCCTCCGCGTCGCTTTCTGACCTGAGTATATTATAAGCGATATAACGGCAATATTTCCCGTATTTGTTTTCGGTTTCAATAATAGCCGATTCCGAACGTTCAAAATACAAATCGACTATTTCTCTGTCCTCCATACGGTCAACTCCTTCGGAAGTCGGAAATATCACACGACCCGAATATAAATATATTGGCAAAGCATTACAAAAAACAGGTTACTATTATCTTTCGGATATTGCTGCGATATTATTTTTTTAGGTCGTGTGAATTTCCTTATAGGGGTTTAGCATACCAAAAACTAAAAAATGATTCTCGGTATGCTTATAAATATAGACGGAAAACCTGACGTTCAGGTCACAAAAAAAGGGCGCGGTAAGCGCCCTTTTTTTATTATTTATGCCTTGCCGACCGAGCCGAAAAGCTCCATCTTCTCTTTAACGGTAGCCTTTATCGCCTCAAAACCGGGCGCAAGCAGCTTTCTGGGGTCAAAGCCCTTGCCCTGGAGATCCTTGCCTTCTTCTATGTACTTTCTGGTGGCAGCCTGGAAAGAAAGCTGACATTCCGTATTTACATTTATCTTGGCAACTCCGAGCGAGATAGCTTTCTTTATCATGTCCTCAGGAATTCCCGTACCGCCGTGGAGTACCAACGGCATATCGCCGACCTTTTCCTTAACGGCAGCAAGCGTTTCAAACGAAAGACCGGGCCAGTTTTCGGGATACTTACCGTGAATGTTTCCGATACCTGCCGCCAGCATGGTAACGCCGAGATCCGCTATCATCTTGCACTCATTGGGGTCGGCACACTCGCCTGCGCCGATAACTCCGTCCTCTTCTCCGCCTATCGCTCCGACCTCTGCCTCCAGCGAAAGTCCCAGAACATCGCAGGCGTTTACAAGCGCGGTAGTCTTTTCTATGTTCTCCTGGATAGGATAATGAGAACCGTCAAACATTATAGAAGAAAATCCGGCGTTGATGCAAGCCTTTGCGCCCTCAAAAGTACCGTGATCCAAATGCAGAGCAACAGGCACGGTAATGCCGAGCTCCTCGATCATTCCTTTTACCATTCCGACGACCGTCTTATAACCGCACATATATTTTCCCGCGCCCTCGGATACGCCGAGAATTACGGGCGAGCTGAGTTCCTGTGCGGTAAGAAGTATAGCCTTTGTCCATTCGAGATTGTTTATGTTAAACTGTCCAACGGCATATTTGCCTTCACGGGCTTTGTTTAACATTTCTTTTGCTGAAACTAACATTTTTTTCTCCTTTAAAATTATTTAGTCGTGAACGACCCAAGTCCGCACCGCACTAACGCTGTCGGTGCGTTCTGTACTAAAGTAAGTATACCATAAAACGGCATTACTGTCAAGAATAAATCGCCCGTTATTTCATTGAATACAGCTTGAGCGCGGTATTTACAGTCTGTGAAACACTCGGTACGGAGGACGTGTCGTCAACGGAAAGCACCGTTGTTATATTCTCATACTCAAATTCGTTTATAAATTCGTTCCTTATAAGGTCGTACACGGAGGCTTTTGAGCTGAGCGTGTAAAGCATACACGCCTTACCGTCGATAGTTTTGGTCGAAAACGACAATGTGCTGCTGACGGCGGAATCCGAGCATACAAGGTACCTTATCCTTGAAACGTCAAATCCTACGGATTCCAGTTCCTCTCTTAACGTGGTATCGGTGGGCAGCATACTCAAAAGCTGCGTTATCTCATCCGAGGTGACTTCCCCGTTCAGCGCGGAAAAGCTGAAATATTTAAGTGAAACGTTTTTGCCCAAGGTGCTGCACATTTCGGCATTGCCGTCGGCGTCGTTCATACTGAAATGCTCTATATGATCGGCTAAATGCCATATCAGAGAGGACGCCGCGTCGTACTCTTCCGACGCGTCCTGACCGAAAGACATACTGTACAAAGATATATAGCACGCCTGCAAAATCACCGAATTTACCGCATATCTGAAATTGTTCTTACGCTCAAGCGTCTGTATCTTCCAGTTATACATACAGTCGGTCAAATCGTCAAAACATTCCAAAGCGCTTTTTTCACCGTTATAGCCTATATATTCACTTATTACCCCGTCTAAAAACTCTGAATAATTCGTTCCCTCCACGGTAGAATTTCCCGTGGACCTTACCGTATCGGCGTATTCTTCATATTGCGCATTTAAAGTATCAAGCTCATTTTTATCCGTGCAGGAGGCTATCTGTTCCTCTAACTCCGCAAGCTGCGGCAGACGCTCGGAGGCTCTCCTTGACGCCGCCCAAAGCGCTCTTATATCCGATAAAAACGCGGAAAGCTCCGCCCTGTCCCTGTTTATATGTTCACCTGTCTGGGAAATATGCTCCCCCTTTACGCAATCAGCGGAAAGAGCCAAAATATCGTCAATATATACATTATCGGCCGTCAGGCTCTGAAAATCCGCAACCAAAGCCTCGCGGTCAAGCGAGCTTGCGTTCATAAAATCCGTGATATGTGAAACATTAGGGATATCACTTTGCGAGACCACCTCGTTCAGCGCCGCTATAAGCTCTTCCGAGGTCAGGCTTTTGACGGTATATCTGTCTGAGCCCGCCTGAGCCTCCTCAAGGCTGTAATATAACGGTACGGCCGCCACCGACCGATTTACTCCCCAACGGTCGGCAACGCTGCCGGCTTTAAGCGCTATCGAACCGAAAAATTCGGTTTTGTCCGCCGCGTTCGGTATATCTATACGCACCTCGGCTCTGTCGTTTTGAGATGTTACCGACGTTACCTCGGCAGAGGAGAAATCTCCCGTAAATACCAAGCTGGTCCTGCTGACGGAATTGAACGTTCCGTTAGACACGTCGAAATTCAGTACGGCGGTCGTTCCGCCGTCGGTATGCGTCAGCGAATCTATCTGAACGTTTACATCCGGCTCGTCGGGATCTACCCTGAATTGCACGGGGTCGGAAATATTGAGCGCAGACGGGGCGATAGTAAATCCCGTGGCTGCGATAATATCGGACAAATTCATCGCATTTTGAGCGCCGTACAACAAGGTAACATTCGCCTGCGACTGGGATACACGCTCAAATTTGGTAACGGTAATATCGCTGTTTGGGGTGGTCAGCATATCCGGCGTTATTCTCTCGTTAAACTGGCAGTCCTGCAAATTCACCGTAAAATCAACGGAGTTTCCGTTTATCCTCAGCGAATCCTGCGCAAAGCCCGCGGATGGATAGATAACGCGGATATTCGTAAATATATCCTGCGGAGCGTCGTTTACCGCAGAAGCCTTGACCGTTATCCTGCCGGTCTTGATATAATCCGATTTTATCTTATCAATAACGAAAGACAGCGTATTTTCGCCTATACGTTCAAAATTTCCGACGCCGCTGTCCTCAAAGCTGCCGGACAGTATAATATCATCGGCGCTGATATTTTCCGTAAAGGTGCTGGAATCCAAAGTAAGCCTTATCCGCACGGGAACCGCGTCCGAATTTATCTGTGAAACGTCGGATACCAGCGAAAACGACGGATACCTTACCCCCGCTCCCGCGCAAAGGAATTTATTCTTGGAGTTGGTGTTTTTCTTAAAAACAATTATATAATCCGACGGACGGTTAGTATTGAAATTCGGGTCGGAAAAGTCCACCGTGACCGATTTTGCGGAATTTCTGGTGATGTTGGTCGGTTTTATGCTGTTCACCTTAAATTCTTCGTCGGTCAAACTTATGCCCTTTTCCGAATCTATTTCGGGAAGTACCGAATCGTTTATCGTAGCATAGCACACCAAAACATCGTCGATGCCTATCTGTTCGTTAAAATCCACCGTATCGGACAGAACGTTTAACGAAAACTCTCCCCGTGAATTATAAAACAGCGTGGTATCGGTGCGGACAGCCTCAAATTTGTCCTCCGCCTTAACTCGTCCGCCGTCGGAAGAAGAACAGCCGACGGCGCCGAAAAACAGCGACGCGCATAACACAGCCGCGACCGCCGTTTTTGTTATTTTTTTAAAAAACAAGTTCTTCCTCCTTTCGATAAGTCATAGGAATTATGCTCAGTAATAAACCTCGTCGTAGGTTTCCCCGTAATAATAATATGAATAATTGTACTCCATACTGTCCGCTACGGGAAGCTCGTAATAATTATATACGTTTTCCGAATCGCGCATCTCCCCGTCCCCTATCGGAGGAGAGATCTCGCGGTAGCCGTACTGCTCAATAATATCGTCGCTTACGTTGAAATAATCGTAGTAAATATTTCCGTCGTCGCCGTCGTCCCATGTAAGGTCGATATGATACCATTCATCTCCGAATT
This sequence comes from uncultured Ruminiclostridium sp., assembly GCA_947623915.1. Taxonomy (GTDB): domain Bacteria; phylum Bacillota; class Clostridia; order Oscillospirales; family Ruminococcaceae; genus Ruminiclostridium_E. Next base: position 19,062 of record CANQIB010000013.1, on the reverse strand, counting down.
TTATCATATTCCACATATGCGGCACATCATCGCTTACTCCGTTTACTAAAATATTATCCACGCCCATTCGCTGACATATATACTCAAAAGCGCGCGAATAGGACTCGCAAACTCCCGTTCCTTTTACCAAAACTCCGTAAGCGTCATATATATTCTCGTCGTCAGGATCGTCCAAATATACCGCATTGTCAAGTATGCTGTAATGCACGTTGTAAATATAATCCATAAGCGAAATACTGCCGTCCGCCTCGCTCATTATCTCGTCTACTCTTTTTTGACAGCTCTCACGCAATGTTTTACATTCGTCCTCATCGAACAGATAATACATATATACTTCTTTTACGTTGTCTTTCGTTCCCTTTTGGATAGCGGGAAAATCGCTCATCTGGAACAGCATGGGATTGTCATAGTTTACACAAAACATTATCTTGCATAGTTGGGAGTAATTTATTCCGAGATTGCCGACTTCAAAAACAGGGTCGAAATTTACAACTGTATCATACAATTTTTCATAAACATATTGCTCCAAAGAGTCAAGGGAATTATACCCGTATGCGTATTTGTAGGAGGTAGCGTCTTTGAAAATCACATAAGACCCCGCCATGACGTCCGAAAACTTGTCATTATCCTTTGCACGAACACAAATAAGCATATTTGAATCTATATTTATTCCCACGTCGGGGTCATATTTTAAGCTGTTTTCATCGGGAAGCGTACCGTCGGTAGTATAATACAGTTCATAGCTGCTGGTGAGCTTCAGCAGCTGCGGCTTGCTGTAATAACCCGAAGAAACATTCGACTTTACATCGCAGGTAAAATCCCCAGTTGTTTGGTTTATGTCAAACGAAAAATCAAACGGCAGCTCCGGCGGAACGTCCACCTCCGCTCTTACGTCTTCGTATTTGGCTTTTTCATGAGAGGCAGCCGCCAAAATGCCGGCGTTGTCCGCAAGCAGCGTTTCGTGAGCCGGAATAAAAAATACGGCTATCACGGCAAATATCAAAATAAGCGAGCCAAACGCCGATATTTTCATGCAGCTCACACCCTTTCGTTCATCGTTTTAACGTTCTTATATCAACTCCGCTGAAAATAAGGTTTTTCATTGATTGCAGCCTGCTGGCTATACGGTCGGTATACCTCCCCGCAAGCTCCTGAAACGCAAGATTAGAATTTACTATCGTCGGTCTGCCGAAATTCAGTCTTGTATTTATAATATCATAGATACAGGAAACATAAAACTGCGTGTTGAATTCCGCGCCGAGGTCGTCCAAAACAAGCAGGTCGCACTCCTTGACCGTTGATATAACACCGTCCGAGCCCTCTTTTCGGTCGAAATGCTCCGTTTCTATCTGCCTGAGCAAATCGGGTGCGGAACCGTACACGACGGAATATTCCATGTCGATGACTTTTCTCGCTATCGCAAGGGAGAGGTGCGTTTTCCCTAAGCCCGTACCACCGCTCATAAAGACCGATTCGCAGGGGACATGAAAATTTTCCGCGTATTTTTCACAGTAACGCAGATTTGTTTCCATTATCTCTCTGGGAGAAAGTCCGCCAAGCGCGGGAGAAGGCGCGTCGCTGTAATATTTAAGGTCGAAATTCTCAAATCCGCAGGAACCGATAGGCAGGCTTTTGCTAAGTTCCTTTGAGGCTATCTGTTTTAAGACCGCGTGAAAACATTCGCAGCGTACATCGCCGTATACTCCGGTATCATGACATTTTTTGCAGGTGTATATTTTATCGAGATAATCGCATGGGTAGCCGTTTGCTTTCAGCAATTCGCTCAGTTTATCCTGCATCGACAGGTTTTCGTCTTTCAGCTTTTCCACCTTCTGCCCGATATCGGGGTCGTGCGAAAGGATTATTCCCGCCAGCTTATCGACCGTACCCGCAAGCTGTTTAAGCAGCTCGGCAGCGCCCGATACTTTCTCGGATATTTCCTTTTCCCGTTCGGATTCCACGACGCTGTTTTCAAACCGCCGCTGCTCTAATATTTGCTCTGCCTGCTGATAGTAAGCGGAAGGATAAGCCATGGTCATTCTCCTTTTTTGTAATCGTCAAGTATTCTCTGATATATCGTCGAAGTGTCGAGCGACGAGTTTTGCGCCGCTTTTGCCGCGCTTTGCCCGTCATTTATCTGCTGCGGCGAAGTTATGCCTTTTTCATGCCAGTTTTCCAAGATCTTATTTATATACGGAAAGGAGCTTTTTCCTTTCGCATTGATATTTATATCATACGCGGCTTTTATCATCTCCGGCGAAAAGCCCCACTCGTTTACCCAAACGGTCGAAAAATCCTTTTCCTTTTGCGACATCGCCCTGTCAAGCCCGAAAAGCGATTTTACCGTGTTTTCCGCGTTATGCGCCGATTGCAGTTTTATCACATATTCCTCCGCGGAAGAAAGCGTAACTACTTCCTTTTCCGCCCAGTCCATCGCGGCTGCTTTCATATACGCGGGCGAGGTCTTGCCTATGGAAAAGCAATAATCCACCAGCATAAGCGCCACCTCGGCGGGAAGCCCTATATGCTCGGTGATCGCCACCAGAGCGTTTTGCTCCGCGTGCTTTAGTGGTCTGCCGTACAGCTTTTCACAAACCTTGAACAGATAGCTTACCTTGTCGTCGCCCCTAACCGTATCGGCTATCTGCGAGGGGGAAAAATCGGGAGTGCGCAGCGCGGCGGAACGTATAAGCTCCGCGTTTTTTTTAGCGGCATCGTCCGTTTGAGAAAAAGCCGCGTCTGTTTTTTCGGCATTTCTCGATAAAGGACCGTCCGCCGGCGAAAACTCGTTCCCGCTGCTTTTCAGGATACCCTGCTGTTCCCAAAAAATCAGAGCGTCGGTGATGTCCTCCTCTTTTATGCAGAGGTCCTGTGACGCCCGAAGAGTATCCGTTTCTCTTCCGCTGTTTCTGAGAAAATAGAGTAAAACCTTGACGGCGCTCCCGCCGGCAATTTTTATGTATTTATCTACAACATCGGACGGAACGGCAAACACGCTGCCCCAGTTTCCGAGATTTATCCTGTACCCCATCTGTTCACCGTCTTATCTTTTAAGGCTTTGACCATAAATCCGAAATTTCCGTTATTTCGGATACCTTTATTTGTTATTTTATCATAAATCGTCCGATATGTCAATCAAAATCGGGATAGTATATCTCGACTCTTTTCACAAAACAACAGGCTTTGAAGTTTTAGCTTCAAAGCCCGGCAACATATTTAATTTTTATTTGTCCGCTTAACGCCGACCGAAGTAATCAGTACATCGGAGTATACCTCACAATTTATTTGCGGTGTTATCCGCCGATAAGGCAGCCGCTTATCCGCTGCCCCTTTTCGCTGAAACTTCACTGATCATTTCAATCACCCTGCCTTTACAACATCGGGTAGTGTATATAAACGCTCTCGCGGTAAAGTGCAGATATTTCTGCTTATGTAATTTTTGCTGTTTATCCTTATCACAAACCGTCGGACTCATCATATCGGGTAAATCCCGTCCTTGAAATCATTTGCAAATGCCGTATGAGCAAGCTGCAATTTTATTTCCTATTCAGTCCGAGTTCCGACGGACTGTGATGCGGATACTGTATCCTGTGCCATCGGACTCGCCTCCTTGCCGACTGTTATTTGTATACAGTTTCCATAATATATACACCGAGCATTTTGTGCTTTATTTGAGTAAAGAGTTATGCACCAAGCCTCCTGCTCTGTCTGGGGATATTCTCTTTCCCTTGATTATATGATAGCACAAACAGAAATAAAAGTCAATAACAATGTTGAAAATTATTGTACAAAATACACAATAAATTTTTGGATAATATGAATAAAGTTTCACACGTTACACGACAGAAAGCGCCGAACGGCGTTTTAAGCGGTCAAAAACATAAAATACCACTTGACAAGGTGTTCATTTTCGTGTAAAATAATAACCGAAAAGAGCCGAAAGGAATATGATATGAAAGGAAGACCGAAATGTCCGATACCGAGAAGATGAACAACGACGAAGAATACGATTATGAGCTTATCGACCTTGAGGACGAGGAAGGCAACACGGTAACTTTCGAGGTGTTTTATCGGCTTGAGGTGGACGGTTCTTTTTACTACGCGCTTACTCCCTACTCCGAGGATGAAAATAACGAATCCGACGAGGACGAGATAGTTTTCCTCAAGGAAATGGAAAACAACGGAGAAAAGTATCTTGATTCCATCGACAACGACGAAGAATATAAGCGCGTCGGAAATGCTTTTTTCGAGCTTTTCTCCCAAATGTTCGACTACGAGGAAAACGAATAAGGACTTGTTTACTGCCTTGTGCGTTTAAGTATGAATGTATATGATCCAACAAAAAATAATAGGGATTTCGCCTCCGAACGCGGATTGCAGACCTCCCGCTTTTGCGGACGAAGGGAGCGTGAACCGTTCGGGAGAAATTAACCCACCGTACTGTTGTGCGGGTTTTATCTTCATACCACGGCAAGGCGGTTCTTTTAAAAATATCGGGCTGTTGCTCTAAGCGGCAGCCCGTTTTATTTTACACGGGCATTCGTTTTGCATAATCGCGCGACTTTTTCAGAAACTATAAACGGGTGATATGATGAAAAAACACGTCGATTATCTTCTGGGGACGCTGTGCGGTATACTAAACGGGCTTTTCGGGTCGGGAGGAGGGATCGCGGCAGTTCCCTGCCTTGAAAAAAGCGGCATTGACGCTAAAAAAGCGCACGCCACCTCGGTAGCGCTGATATTTACGCTCAGCCTTTTTACTACCGCCGTTTATTACATTCAAGGAAAGCTGGACTTTTCTTTGGCATGGCAGTACATTCCGTGGGGACTTGCCGGAGCGGCAGCGGGAGCGCTGCTGCTCAAAAAGATACCCGACGACCTGCTGAGGAGGCTGTTCGGGATAATAATACTGATAAGCTCCGTAAGGATACTGCTGACATGAATGTTTTTATCGGATTTCTCGCCGGCGCCGCCGCCTCAATGGGACTTGGCGGAGGGTTTATCTTTCTTGTCTATCTTTCCGTATTTACCGACACCCCGCAAAGCATCGCACAGGGCGCTAACCTTATGTTTTTTCTGCCCATAGCGCTTCTGTCGCTTATATTTCATGCCAAAAACAAACTGATAGCTTTTTCGGCAATAAAGACTTACGGATTTTTCGGCCTGCTGGGAGCGGCGGCAGGCTGCGCGGCGGGAATGTACATCGACAATACCCTGCTCAGAAAGCTGTTTGCCGTACTGTTGGCGGCGGTAGGAGCAAAAGAGCTGTTCCACAGAGCCGACAGACAAAAAAATCCCGACGGAGAAAAATGACCGTCGGGAATTTGTATTATACGGCTATTTGCCGCTTTTGCCTTTTATGCTGTCACGATATGCCTTTGCCTGCTGTTCCAGCTTGTTCTCGCCAAATTGATAGTACACTCTGTCCTTTATTTCATCGGGCAGATACTGCTGCTCGACATAATGATTCGGATAGTTGTGCGGATAGAGATAATGCTGACCTTTGACCTCGGCGCCCTCTCCGTCATAGTGTACATTTTGAAGATGCCGCGGAAAATCTCCGGTATTTCCCTTTTCCACGTCCTCCAGCGCCGCAGATATAGCCATAACGCCGCTGTTTGATTTCGGTGAGGTACAAAGTAATATCACCGCGTCGGCAAGAGGTATCTTTGCTTCGGGAAGTCCGAGCTGTAACGCGCTGTCCACGCACGCTTTTACAATGGGTATCGCCATAGGATAAGCCAGTCCTATATCCTCGCTTGCCGTGACAAGCAGCCGTCTGCACAGCGACGTAATATCGCCTGCCGCGATAAGTCGCGCCATATAATGCAAAGCGGCGTTTTCGTCGGAACCGCGTATAGACTTTTGGAACGCGGAAAGTATATCATAATGCTTATCGCCGTCGCGGTCATAGCTCATGCTGCTTTTTTGGGTCAAAATCCGCGCGGTCTCCATTGTTATGGTGTTGTTTTCACAGGAAAGCGCGCATAATTCGACCGTGTTTACCGCTTTGCGGACGTCTCCCCCGCAGCCGTACGCGATATGCTCTATCACCTCGTCGTCCGCTTTGAACTCGCAGCCAAGCTCTTTTCCTATCAAGTCAAGAGCGCGGCGAACCGCAGGTTCGGTTTCTTTCGGCGTGACCGGTTTGAACTCAAATACCGTACATCTCGACAGCACCGCATTATACACATAAAAGTACGGATTTTCGGTAGTGGAAGCGATCAAAGTGATCTCTCCCGTTTCGATATACTCCAGCAACGTTTGCTGCTGTTTTTTGTTAAGATACTGTATCTCGTCCAGAAAAAGCAGTATCCCGTTTGCCGCGGCGAACGTACCGAGATTTGATACTATATCCTTTATGTCGGAGGTAGACGCCTGTGTGCCGTTTAAACGGTAAAGGCTCATGCTGGTCTGTTTGGCGATGATATTTGCCACCGTTGTTTTGCCGACTCCCGATGTGCCGTAAAAAATCATATTCGGTATCTTGCCCTTGGTGATTATATTATACAAGGGCTTGCCTTTTGCCAGAATATGACTTTGCCCCACCATTTCGTCCAAGGTCTGCGGACGTATCCTGTCAGCTAACGGCATATTATCATTCCTTTCATGTATTCGCTGTTCACCGTACTAAAGGCGTTTTCCCAAAACGGAAGGACTTGCTCACGCTTTCGGCTTGTGCTGCGCAAGCAGATTGCTTATCTTCTTGTGCGGATCTATTACCTTGCCGGTCGATACGTCGTGATTGAGCGCCATTATGAGATACGCGATGTATTTGGAAACGTCCACGTCGCAGAACCACTCGCGGCTGAGCAGCTCAGGCGTGCGATATGTCAAATTCGTTCCGAACACATAATCTATCATTCCGTCCTTGTACGCCTGGTCGAATTTGTCCAAACCGTTGGTGAAAATAGGATAAGTAGCATAGGCAAATATTCTTCTTGCGTTGCGTTTCTTTAGTCCTATTGCTATATCCAGCATGGATTCTCCCGAAGAAATAATATCGTCGGCGACAAATATATCTTTGCCCTCAACGGAATTTCCCAGATATTCATGAGCGACTATCGGGTTCCTGCCGTTCACCACCTGCGAATAATCGCGGCGTTTGTAAAACATTCCCATTTCCACCTCAAGCACGGAGGCATAGTACATATTTCTGTTCAAAGCGCCCTCATCGGGACTTACCACCATGAAATTATCTTTGTTTATGGTAAGGTCCTTGATGTTCTTGAACATTGCTTTCAGCACCTGATATGTAGGTATTACATTATCAAAGCCCATCAGCGGAACGGCATTGCACACTCTGGGGTCATGCGCGTCAAAGGTTATGATGTTGGAAACGCCCATAGCTTCCAGCTCCTGAAGAGCTACCGCGCAGTCAAGAGATTCGCGGTAATTTCTTCTGTGCTGCCTGCCTCCGTAGAGTATCGGCATTATAACGTTTATCCTGTGCGCTTTTCCGCTTATCGCCTGGATAATACGCTTTAAGTCCTGGAAATGGTCGTCTGGGGACATGGCGTTGTCTTTACCGAACATATTATAGGTGCAGCTGTAGTTTCCGACGTCAACTATCAGATAGATGTCGTCGCCTCTTACCGTGCTTTTAAGTATTCCCTTTCCGTCGCCGCTGGAAAAACGCGGACACTCGTTTTCGATAAGGAAATTATCATACTTATATCCGGCGTCGTTCGACCATTCCACCAGATAATTGTTGATCTTTTCCGCCAAAGTCTGCGCGCCGCTCAGCGCAATAAGCGCCAAAGGAGCTACCCTGTTCGACTGTGTGAAAATGATCTCGCTTTCATTTGCTTCTTTTGCCATTTCTACTTCCCTCTCAAAATTTAAAATTAACGAAACCTTTTTTAAAAGCCAACAAAACGAGGGATATGCTCTCTCGTTTTGCGGATCTTTTTATTCGTAAAGAGGATATTTTTTACAAATACCCGTAACGGTTTCCCTTACCTTGTCTGCGTTGTTTTCAAAATCGGACGCGGTAAGATAAATACATTCGGCGATAGCTTTCATATCGTCTTCTTTAAGTCCTCTCGTGGTTACGGCGGGAGTACCTATTCTTACGCCGCTCGTTATAAACGGACTTTGCGGGTCGTTGGGCACGGCGTTTTTGTTTACCGTGATATATACCTCGTCCAACTTCTTTTCAAGCTCCTTGCCGGTTATTTTGAACGGCTGAAGGTCTACCAGCATGAGATGATTGTCCGTGCCTCCCGACACAAGGTCAAAGCCCTTTTCGAGCAGAGAATCGGCAAGCACCGCCGCATTTTTTACCGTCTGCTTGGCGTAATCCTTAAATTCAGGTTTAAGCGCCTCGCCGAAGCACACCGCCTTTGCGGCGATGATGTGCATGAGCGGTCCTCCCTGCGTTCCGGGGAAAATAGCCTTGTTTATCTTTTTTGCCAACTCCTCGTCGTTGGTGAGGATAAGACCGCCTCTCGGTCCGCGAAGCGTTTTATGCGTGGTAGAGGTAACTATATCCGCATAAGGTACGGGCGACATATGCTGTCCGCCTGCTACCAGCCCCGCTATATGCGCCATATCGACCATAAGATAAGCGCCGACGCTCTTTGCTATCTGCGACATTTTCTCAAAATCAATGGCTCTGGGGTACGCGCTCGCTCCCGCAACTATCAGCTTAGGCTTATGCTCCTTTGCCAGCTCTGCGAGAGTATCGTAATTTATCATTCCCGTCTTTTCGTCAAGACCGTATGAAACGAAATTGAAATATTTTCCCGAAATGTTCACGGGTGAGCCGTGAGTCAGATGTCCGCCGTGCGCAAGGCTCATTCCCAGCACCGTATCGCCCGGCTCTAAAAGCGCGAAGTAAACGGCGGTATTTGCCTGTGCGCCGGAATGGGGCTGAACGTTTGCGTATTTTGCGCCGAACAGCTTGCAGGCGCGCTCTATCGCTATATTCTCTACAATATCCACCGCCTCGCAGCCTCCGTAATACCGCTTTGCGGGGTAGCCCTCGGCGTATTTGTTGGTAAGCACGCTGCCCATAGCTGCCATGACTGCGGGAGATACTATATTTTCACTTGCGATAAGCTCAAGGTTACGCCTTTGACGCGCAAGCTCCTTTGCCATTGCCGACGAAACATCGGGATCTGTGCCGTTAAGAAAACCGATGCTGTCTATAAGGTCATTATACATTTATTTTCCCTTTCTTAAATACAAATCGCGTCACAAACACGATCAATGCTTTGCGGTAAAGCCTTCCCAGTCTTTAAGGAACCGTTCGATACCGTTATCGGTCAGCGGATGCTTGAGCATCTGCAAGATAACGTTCATAGGCACGGTAGCTATATCGCAGCCCGCTCTTGCGGCGGCGGTAACATGGATAGGATTGCGGATAGACGCCGCAATTATCTCGGTCTGGATACCCTGAACGCTGAAAATATCAACTATCTCCTCGATAAGCGCCATGCCCTCCATTCCTACGTCGTCAAGTCTGCCGAGGAAAGGACTTACAAAGGTCGCGCCCGCTCTTGCGGCAAGCAGTGCCTGAGCAGCCGAGAAAATAAGGGTAACGTTCGTCTTTATGCCGCGCTTGGTAAGCTCCTTGCACGCCTTTAAGCCCTCTTCGCACATGGGGAGCTTGATAACGATGTTTTTATGGATAGCCGCAAGCGGAAGAGCTTCCTCCACCATCTTATCCGCCTCAAGCGAAATGACCTCCGCAGAGATAGGGCCGTCTACTATCTCGGTTATCTCCTTTACGACCTCCTTAAAATCTCTGCCCTCTTTAGCGATAAGAGAAGGGTTTGTGGTAACTCCGCAGATAACGCCCATGTCGTTTGCGCGTCTTATATCCGCTACATTCGCAGTATCAATAAACAGTTTCATATTTTCTCCTTTTCGGGTATACCCGATCATTTATTTTATCGTTTTACCGATAATTTACCTTTTTGTCCCTGCCGTCAGATATCCAGAGCGGCAAGCTCGTCGTAATTAGCTTTCATAGCGGGATACAGCTTTTTATAAAGCGCGTATACCTTTTCGTACTGCCTGCTGTTTTCCTCGATGGGCTTTTGCACCTTATCAGGCTTTATAACAGCGCCGCAAGCCTCCGGCACGGAGGAATATATCCCCGCTCCGACCGCCGCAAGCAAAGCCACTCCCAAAGCGGGGCCTTCTTTGTTTGCCGTGGTCTTTACCTCGCAGCCGTAAAGGTCCGCGAGCATCTGACGCCACAGCGGAGAAGAACCGCCGCCGCCGCAAGCCATCATATCGCTGACGTCTATACCCATTTCACGAATGACCTCAACACAATCGCGGAGCGAATAAGAAACGCCCTCCATGACCGCCCTGAGCAGGTCTTTTTTCTTGTGCATGGACGACAGACCGACGAACGCGCCTCTGACGTTCGAGTCAAGGTGCGGCGTCCTTTCGCCGTTGAGATAAGGCATATAAAGCAGCTTGTTAGCGCCGATGGGAACGCTGTCCGCTTCTTTATCCATAAGATAATAGGGGTCTACTCCCATAGACAGCGCCGTTTCCATTTCGCCCCAGGCAAAATTGTCCCTGAACCATTTCAGAGAAAGCCCCGCCGACTGGGTGACGCCCATAACGTGCCAACAGCCGGGTACAGCGCAGCAGAAAGTGTGGACTCTGCCTTTAAGGTCGATGGAAATATCGGAAGTATGTGCGAATACCACTCCGCTTGAGCCTATCGTGGTAAACGCCTTGCCGTTTTCCACGACTCCCGTACCTACCGCCGCGGCAGCGTTATCTCCCGCGCCGCCTACGACCGGCGTTCCCTCTTTCAGCCCGGTTGCCTGCGCTACCGCCTTTGTTACCGTTCCGGTTATCTCCGGACTTTCGTATACTTTGGCAAGCAAAGACTTGTCTATTCCGAGCTTTTCCAAAACCTCGTCGGACCAGTCGCGCTTGGGAATGTCCAAAAGCTGCATTCCCGAAGCGTCGGACACCTCGGTGGCATATTCTCCCGTCAGCATAAATCTGATATAATCCTTCGGGAGGAGGATATGGCGGCATTTTTCGTAATTCTGCGGCTCGTTGTTTTTTACCCACATTATCTTAGCCGCGGTAAAGCCGGTTATGGCTGGATTTGCCGTAATGGAAAGCAGCCTGTCATGACCGACCTTCTCGGTTATCTCAACGACTTCTTTCGAGGTACGCTGATCGCACCAGATGATGCTGTTTCTTATCACGTTGTTGTCGCCGTCCAGCATGACCAAGCCGTGCATCTGGCCGGAAAGTCCTATGCCCTTTATCTCCTCGGCGGGCACGCCGCTCTTTGCAACAACGTCCCGTATACTGTTTACGCAGGCATTCCACCAGTCGGCGGGATCCTGCTCCGCATAACCGTTCTGCGGTGTATACAGCGGGTACTCATACAGCACTGAAACAACAGGAGTGCCGTCCTCGCCGAAAAGAACGGTCTTTGTACCGGACGTGCCTATATCAACGCCAAGCAAATAAGCCATACAGATATACCTCTTTTCATAAAATAACGTCATAGCGGCGCCAAGTCACGTCGCCGCAACTACAATAAATTATAATATATTTTCAGAGGGTTTGTCAATAGCAAAATCGGCAGAACTCTCCCCCGATCCCTGTTTTTGCCTTTATTAAGGCATAAAAATTTTTCCCTGTCAAAACAGGTCGTCAAAGATACGCGTATCCACGCGCTCTCTGTCGGATACCGCCTTTGCAAAGCATAAGCATATCACGCTTTCGCACCCGCAGCTTTTCAGCAAAGCGGATACGGTTTTCAGCGTCGCTCCCGTAGTACAAACGTCATCAATTACCGCCAACCTCATACCGCGCACATTTATATTCTTTCCGAGTGCAAACGCGCCGACAAGATTTTTCTGTCTTTCTTCCCTCGACAGCGTTTTTTGCTGAGCGGTCTTTCGTATCTTCACAACGGCGCGGACCGTCCTTATACCGCTAAGCTCCGACAGCTTTTGAGCTATTTTATCCGTCTGACTGTATCCGCGTTTTATTCTGGCCGCCGCGGTCATGGGTATAGGCACGATACCGTCGATACGGTCAGTAAGGTTAAATCCGTTCATCATATCGTAAACCGATTTTGCCATAAAATCCAGTTTATCCCCGTCGCGGTCGTTTTTAGCGCCAAGCACTATCGGTTTCGATATTTCGTCATACTCGCACACATAATAGAGCGGAAAGCCCGCCACCGACGTTTGACATCCGCCGCCGCAAAAATCCTTGCTACATTCCTCACATATGTATTTTCCGAGCGAGATGATCTCACCGCAGACAGGACAGCGAGCCGGATAAACCACGTCGGCTGCTCGCCGTAACAATCCTTTGACTTTTAAAGCAAAACCGTTGTTTTCCATCATTATACCTCTGCTTACCGTCGGCTTATGCATTTATGCCGAAAGTCCGACGTTGTAACTCAATTATATTACATTTCCCGCAAAAATGCAATCCCGACCTTTTTGCGCCGTTTTGTTTACCGCAGCTTTTCCGGCTTCAAGCTGTTTTTCTTGACACGGAAAAGGATTTGTGATAATATTAAATGGAAATATCATGTTCTATCCCAAAACGAAAGGAATGTTAAAAATGGCAAAACGCAGAATAGGTATTCTTACCAGCGGAGGGGACTGTCCCGGACTCAACGCTACGATAAGGGGCGCGGCAAAGGCTTGCTATACGCTTTTCGGCGAGGATAATGTCGAGATAGTCGGCATCTCAAACGGTTTTCACGGGCTTATACACAACGACTGCCGTCTTATGAAGCCGGAGGATTTTTCCGGCATACTTACGCAGGGCGGCACGATACTCGGCACAAAAAGAACTCCCTATAAAATGATGCAGGTCATCGAAGAGGACAACATCGATAAGGTCGCCGAAATGAAAGCCACCTATAAAGAGCAAAAGCTGGACTGCATTCTCACGTTAGGAGGAAACGGCACCCACAAGACCGCTAACCTGCTTTCGGAGGAGGGGCTCAACATAATAGGACTGCCCAAAACCATTGATAACGACATTTGGGGAACGGACGTTACATTCGGATTTCATACCGCCGTCGATATAGGAACGGAAGTGCTGGACCGTCTGCACACCACGGCTACTTCCCACCGCAGGATAATGGTGATAGAGATAATGGGAAATAAAGCGGGCTGGCTGACTTTATATACCGGCATCGCGGGAGGAGCGGATATAGTGCTTATCCCCGAAATACCCTACAGTATAGATAAAGTGATCGACGCGTGCGAAAAACGTGCAAGAGCAGGCAAGAAATTCTCGATAATCGCGGTAGCCGAGGGCGCAATGGACAAGCAGGAGGCCGCCATGAAGAAAAAGGAGCGCGCCAAAAAGCGTGCCGAGGCGGGCGAAACTACCGTGACGAACCGCATAGCAAAACAGATAGAAAGCGCCACGGGAGTTGAAACAAGGTCGGTAGTTCCGGGGCATATCCTGCGCGGCGGCAGTCCGTCGGCATACGACCGCGTCCTTGCAACTAAATTCGGCGCTCGCGCGGCTACTCTCATAAAAGACGAAAAATACGGTTATACCGTTGCAAAAATCGGAAACGATATAACCGAAAACAAGCTCTCCGACGTTACTATGAAAACAAAATTCGTGCCGGAGGACGACGAGCTTATTATCACCGGAAGAAACATCGGAGTTTCGTTCGGCGACTGACAAACGTAATTCCCGCCCGCAGCCAGCGAGGCGGGAATTTTTCACATAATCCCCTCTTTTATATTAAACTGTTCACAGCGGTATTTTTTTTCGTTTTTTGCAAATAAATTGAACGGAGGGGATAGTTATGGAATACAAGAACTTACACGAGCTTATAAATTTCAGCCACAGCTCAAGAGAATTTTTTCTGTCGCTACCGGTAAATATACAATGCAGGCTGCACGAAAGGAAAGACAGCATAAGGAACGCTTATCAGCTGCACAAAGCGGCATACGCCGAATACGACTTTTTCAAACTCCTGCGGCTGTCAAATCCCGACAGTACAAAAAAATAGCAACAAAACCGATAGTTGACATAGGTTATAAAATATGGTATACTAGTCTTATGAATCTGTGTTTTTCGGAGGGAAAAATGGAAATAATAAAGGCGAATACCGATGAACAGCTTCGGCTTTTAGCCGAGACTGCCGATGAGATATGGCATGAATACTTCGGCGTTATCATATCGCAGGAGCAGATAGATTATATGCTTGATAAATTCCAGTCCTTTGACGCGCTGTGCGAACAGATAAAAAACGGCTATAAATATTATCTTTTCTATAACGACGAAAAGCTCATCGGATATACCGGCATACACCCCGAAAAAGATAACGGCGCGCTTTTTTTAAGCAAGCTGTATGTCAAAAAAGAGGAACGCTCCAAGGGGTATGCGTCCGAGGCGTTTAAATTCCTTACTAAATACTGCAAGACCAACGGTCTGTCATATATCTATCTCACCGTAAACAGGCATAACGAACCCACTATAAGCATTTACCGCAAAAAGGGTTTTTATGTCGCCGAAGAAAAATGCGCCGATATAGGCGGCGGATTTGTTATGGACGATTACATAATGAGAGCGGATATAGTCTGACCGTAAGCAAAGAAGGAAAAAGCGATGAAAACGACCAAATTCAATATTACCGGCATGACCTGTGCATCCTGTCAGGCTCATGTCGAAAAAGCGGCGGGAAAGCTGGAGGGGGTCACCTCCGCCTCGGTAAACCTTTTGCAAAACACCATGACCGCCGAATATGACGAAAAAACCGTCAGCGAACGGGATATTATATCCGCGGTGGAAAAAGCGGGCTACGGCGCCGCCGTCGCGGGACAAAAGACCGAAGCTCCCAAAGCCGCAGGCTCGGAAGATTCCGCCATGCTGAAACGGTTTTTTATCTCGCTTGGCTTTATGCTCGTGCTGTTCTATATTTCGATGGGACATATGATAGGTCTGCCGCTCCCCGGCTTTATGGTCGGAGAAGAAAACGCCATGACCTTTGCGTTCACGCAGCTTTTGCTGTGTCTGCCTATAGCATATATCAACCGAAATTATTTTATAAACGGCTATAAGTCGCTGTTCCACCTTTCCCCGAACATGGATACACTTATCGCCGTGGGAGCGTCCGCCTCGCTTATTTACGGTATATTTGCGATATACCGCATAGGCTGGGGCTTAGGGCACGGCGAGCATGAAACGGTTTCAAAATACATGATGGACCTTTATTTTGAAAGCGCCGGCATGATACTCACGCTGATAACGCTCGGAAAGGCGCTGGAGGCGCGCTCCAAAAAGAAAACTAACGACGCGGTGGCGGGTCTTATGGACCTTGCGCCGAAATATGCCGTAGTCATACGCAACGGAGAAAAGGTCACCGTACCCGCCGAGGAAATAGTAAAGGGCGATATTATCGCGGTAAAAGCGGGAGAAGCCGTCGCAGCCGACGGAGTGATAATCAGCGGCAGCGGCAGTATAAACGAATCCGCGATAACCGGCGAAAGCATACCTGCCGAAAAAACGGTCGGCGACAGCGTCATAGGCGCTACCATAAATATGAGCGGCTATTTTGAAATGCGTGCGGAAAAGGTCGGAGAGGACACCGCCCTGTCGCAGATAATAAAGCTGGTGGAGGAAGCGTCGGCGACCAAAGCCCCCATCGCCCGTTTGGCAAACAAGATAAGCGGCGTGTTTGTGCCGGTAGTTATGGGGATAGCGCTGTTAGTGTTCATTATCTGGATGCTTGCGGGCATGGGATTTGAATTTGCGCTGTCCGCAGCGATAACGGTGCTGGTCATCTCCTGCCCCTGCGCGCTGGGGCTTGCCACTCCCGTAGCGGTAACGGTAGGTACGGGTACGGCGGCAAGAAACGGAATACTTATAAAATCCGCCGCTGCGCTTGAAACGGCGGGAAAAACCGATATAATCGCCTTTGATAAAACCGGCACCGTCACCAACGGCATGCCCGTTGTAACCGATATGTATTCAAGCGACAAAGAAAAGCTGATGTCTTTGGCGGCGTCGCTCGAAAATTCGTCAAACCACCCGCTGGCATTTGCCGTCACCGAAAAATGCGCGGAAATGGGACTTTCCACAAAGCAGGTAAGCGATTTTAAGGTAGTTATCGGCAAGGGTATCAGCGGCATCATAGACGGGCGGCTTTGCTGTCTGGGAAATGAAAAAATGATGTCGGAAAACGGCATAGACTGTTCATCGGTAAGAACCGCCATAGACGAATACGAAAACGGCGGAAAAACCGCTCTGATACTCTCGGAGGACGATAAGGCGATAGGCGTTATCGCCGCGGCGGATACCATAAAAGAGACCAGCCGCGCAGCCGTGGAGCAGCTCCGCTCGATGAAGATAAAAACGATCATGCTTACGGGAGATAATGAACAAACCGCCACGGCGATATGCAGGCAGGCGGGCATCGACACCGTTTACAGCTCGCTCATGCCGGAAAACAAAGCCGAGATAGTAACGCGGCTGATGAAAGAGGGACATACCGTAGCCATGACCGGCGACGGCATAAACGACGCGCCCGCTCTTACCGCGGCAAGCGTCGGGATAGCGGTCGGAGCGGGTACGGATATTGCGATAGACTCCGCCGATGTAGTCCTTATCGGAAGCGAGCTTACCGACGCCGCGGCAGCGATAGTGCTCAGCCGCAGGGTCATGACCAACATAAAGGAAAATCTGTTTTGGGCGTTTATATATAACATCATCGGTATCCCGATAGCGGCGGGAGCGCTGTTCCCCGCTTTCGGCATAATGCTCAATCCGATGATCGCCGCGGCGGCTATGAGCTTCAGTTCGGTATCCGTTGTGACAAACGCGCTTAGACTCAGATTTTACAAACCGAAAATCACGGCACAGAGCGGCTCGGCGAACAGCGCACCGACTGCCGTCATACCTGCCGAAAAGGAGGAACACACCATGCAGACAGTATTGAAGATCGAGGGCATGAGCTGCGGTCATTGCAAGGCGACCGTTGAAAAAGCGCTCAACTCCATTCCCGGAGTAAACGCCGAGGTGGATCTTGAGAAAAAGCAGGCGTCCGTCACTTATCCTGACGGTATCGACGTGGAGCAGCTCAAAAAAGCGGTAACAGACGCCGGATATGAAGTTATTGATTAAAATTTTTTCGGCGGTGTCGGTCTGTGCTTTTATGCTGACCGGCACATATCCCGCTTTTTCGGAGGAAAGCACTCCACCGTCGGTGAGTAAGGCACACGAGCTTGTCACATCGTATAACCCCGATAACAGCTGTACGATGGAGATTTCCGACGGTACGCTTACCGTTGCGGGAAAATATACGAGCGACACGGTAGAACGCATTTTCCTAACGACCGACAGCAGCACCGACGCGACGCTGTCTGTGAGCGACAATGGTGAATTTACCGCAAAGCTGCCGCTTGACAGCATACCGACGCTTTTTGACGAAAGCTATATTATAATAGCTTTAAGCTCCGGCGCACAGATGAGATACCGCGTACAATACGACGAGGGCTGGTACTTTCCCGATAACGGGATAAAGGAACAGAACGCCTCAGTACCGCAAAACGCTTATGAAACCGTCAGCGCCGCATGGGCAAGCTATGTTTCCGACGAGCTTGACAGGCAGACGGTCGCCGACACGTTGGAGCAGATACAAGCGCTGTCCGACGAGATCACCGACGGCATGACCGACGATTATCAAAAAATGATGGCACTGGCTCGCTGGACCTCCGAAAATATTTATTACGACGAGGACGCGCGGGATAATTCGGTCACTATCTCCACAATATGCCTTAAAAACGTGCTGCGGGATCACAGAACGGTATGCGGAGGATTTGCTAACCTCTATTGCGCCCTGCTCGAAGCACAGGGGATAAAAGCCGTAAATATCAAAGGCTCGGTCGCTTCCGGCGGATACACATACGAGGGATTGCACGACAGCCCGCAAAATCACGAATGGGCGGCGGTATGGCTGGACGGCAGATGGATATACATGGACGTGGTATGGAATACCGGAAATTTCTATGCAAACGGAGAATATCATCAAGGAAAGGTCGATGACCAGTACAGCGACATAACGCCCTTTGCCCTGTCGTTTGACCATCGCGCCGACCGTGCGGAGGTAAGGCACTATTTCAGAGCGTTGGAATATTTCGACGCGGACAGTAAAGAGGAGTTTTCCTATGAAGGCTTAGAGGGCGTCGGCAGCGTGACGGTAAGAGATACCCAAACGGAGCTTATATTTAGAACAGTCATCTCCGTTTTGATCATGGCGGCAGTCATAACAGTCGGAGCTTTGATACTGAACCGTATCCGCAAACGCGGAAAATAGTTTGATAAAAAGGAAAGGATATTTCAAATGGTAGTTATAGAAATGGAAAACGGGAAGAAAATAAAAGCGGAGCTTTATCCCGATATTGCGCCGATAACCTGCGCAAATTTTGAAAAGCTCGTAAAGGACGGGTTTTATGACGGTCTTTCCTTTCACAGAGTAATAAAAGGATTTATGATACAGGGCGGATGCCCTTTGGGTACGGGGACCGGCGGTTCGGGAACGAATATCAAGGGTGAATTTGCCGCAAACGGCGTTAAAAACGATTTAAAGCACACTCGCGGAGTGTTGTCGATGGCGCGTTCCATGATGCCGAATTCGGCAAGCTCGCAGTTTTTCATCATGCACGCCGACGCTCCGCACTTAGACGGAAATTATGCGGCATTCGGCATGGTGACAGAGGGAATGGACGTTGTCGATGAGATAGCCTCGGTGAATGTGGATTACAACGACCGCCCCACTACCCCGCAGATAATGAAAAAAGTCACCATAGAATAAATTTATCACAAGCTGCTGTGTATGTAGAAAAGGTCAATATAAAGCGGAAGGAAAGAGTTGAGTTTAAAACTGTCCGCCGTTCGGCGGAAAGTTCACGGGGAAAACCATCAGGGGTTTCACCCTCAAGTTTGATAAGAGCCGCGCAAAGCGCGGCAAAAATCGGCAATACCTTATAATGGTATTGCCGATTTCAGACTGTCGAAAAAGCCAAGCGAATGCTTGGCTTTTTCAAATAAATATGGTATAATAAAAAGGGCGGTGATGAA
>CANQIB010000012.1 GCA_947623915.1 uncultured Ruminiclostridium sp. | reverse complement strand
TCATCACCGCCCTTTTTATTATACCATATTTATTTGAAAAAGCCAAGCATTCGCTTGGCTTTTTCGACAGTCTGAACCGACTTCGTGCGAAGTCGGTTTTTCCTTTTGTTATGCGGAATGTCGGCGGGAGGGGGTTTTAGGGAGAGGGGTTGATGTTTTATGCAAAGCAATTACTTGCTTGATTTGCATATCCTGTTCCTTTCCTCAAGCAAACGCTCTATCTCCTCCGCTTTCTTTGCTGCGGCTGAATCGTCGGAGCTTACCGATCCTTTAAGCGCGGCTATCTCCTCGCGCAGCTTAGCTTCAAGCTCCAACGTCGCGCTGCTTGATACGGGATCGCTGTACCTAAATTGCTCATACAGCTTTTGCAGCCGTGCTTTTAAAGCAGGGTCTGTGCTTTGCTCGGATATGCCTTTCATATCCGAAATAAGAGCAGAGATGTTTTGTATAGCGGCAGCGTCGGATACTTCCTGCCGCTCGATAACGTCCCGCACATTGTCAGCGCCTATCACCCCGATAAGGGACAAGCCCAGTATAAGTACGCTGACCGTTACCGAAACATATATCGGTACTTCCACCCAAAAGCCCGTTATACATACGGCAAGCCCGAACACGAGCTGAACGGCGGAATAGTACATACCGAGCCTAAATATCGGAAACCCGTAAACCTTAGATTTGACCGTATCACCTTTGGAAAAAGCGATATAAGTTATCACCGCTCCCAGCACTATCGCAAGCAGAGAGGCGCCGTACTCTATGAACGCCGACGCGTTTTTCGGAAAAGGTATAACGAAAAATATCACGTTGTACAATACCAGCACGATAGCATAAACAGCCAAAAACGAAATTCCTTTTTTATTGTTCTTCATTATCCGTCACTCCTTTTTCTTTTCCGCAGTCGGGACAAAATCTGCTCTTTATGTTCTTAGCTCCGCAGGTGCAGTCCCAACCGTCATTCGGCTTTTTCGCTCCGCAGTCGGGGCAGAATTTGCTGGTGATGTTCTTAGCTCCGCAAACGCAGTCCCACCCGCTTTGACGGTCGGGTCTTTTCGCTCCGCAGTCGGGACAGAAGTTGCTGACAATATTCTCAGCGCCGCAGTTACAGTTCCAAACGTCGCCCTGCATCGGCGCGGCGGTATCGCCTATGCCCTTGCCTATATTCGAGGCGCTTTGCATAACGGGGTCGAGCGAATCCTTAGTCATCTGCATAACTCCGCCCATCGCGCCGAGCGATACTCCCAGCGCCGCAAGGTCGCCGATACTTCCGCCGCCGCTGCCGCCTGTTATGCCGTTTTGCATAGCCTCTAAACCTACCTCGCGAGCAGTCTGCTGCTGATAGGTAAAGCCCTTGGCGCGCATTTCCTCCGCCTCGGCGTATGCTTGAGCCTTGTACGCTTCCGCCTCGGCAAAGGCTTTTATCTTTACCGCCTCCGCTTCGCCCTGCGCGCTTACCGCTTTTAACTGCGCTTCGGTCTGAGCCTCGACTATCTTGCGCCCTCTGGCAGCCTCCGCCTCGGCTTTGCGTATCTCCTCCTCGCGCACAAGCAAAGTTCTATCCGCAAACTGCTGGCGCAGGCGTTTATAATTCGGGTCGTCGTCCGGCGTCATTATCGAGGTTATGTAAAACTCCGGCATTGTCAGTCCGTACTCGTCCAGCGTTTGATTTATGACAATGCGCAGGCTTTCCGAAAGCTCGTCGATATGCTCGTCTATCTCCAGTATGTTTATACCCTGCTCTTTTATCGCGCGGGAAAGGTTGGATTTTACCTTATTCATCACCAGCGCGCGGAATTTCCCCACCGCCTGAGCCGTGCCGTATCCGCCTATTATCTCGTCCTGTGTCAGTCCGCCCGCCGTGCCGACTATATTTATAAGCAGCCTGCGGGAATCGGACACGCGCAGATTGAAATTGCCGCTCGCGCCTATTTCGATATGCAGCCCCGACGCGGGGTCGAACAGCCTTACCTTGCTGTCGGTGCCCCACTTTATCCCCATTTGGGTGGTCATGTTGATAAAGTATACCTCGGAATGGAACATCTCTTTACCGCCCGCGGGCAGCTTATATATTTTCTCGAGCATGGGAAGGTTCTGCGTTTCGAGGGTGTGCCGCCCCGCGCCGAACAGGTCGAGCGCCCGCCCGTCCTTGAAGAACACCGCCTCCTGCGACTCGTGCACGATAAGCTGAGTGCCGAGGTTGAAATCCTCTATCGGGTGCTTCCAGACAAATACGTCGTTGCCGCCCTCGTACTTTATCACGCTTATAAGGCCCTTATCCTTTGCCGCCTCTTTTTGCGACTGCATAATAACGTTTATCGCAGCCCCGCACAACGGGCAGGACGTGCCGCCGAAATGCTTATCTGCGGAAAAGCTCTGCCCGCAGGAGGGGCAGGTTATTTTTTGGTTAGCCATTATTTGCCTCCTTGAGACTTTCTATAGTGCTTTTAAATTTTTCAATCCAATTAGTATCGTCTATATCTTTCCACTCAAAATTATTTAATTCATCTGAATTATCATCAATTGAATTAGTATCAATATGTAATCTTTTTAATATTTTCTCTCTGCCGGAATCTTTATCGTAATCAAAATAAATAACATTTTTACCGCCCATAATTTGCTCTCTGATAAGTCCGTTTATATGATTATCGTCATTGTTTATCCTATAGCCGACAATGACTATATAAGATGAATCATGAAAAAATTGGATCATTTTGGAGTATTCGCTAATTTGCATCCTGTCTACTATAGGCTTAACTCCGCTTTGTATAAATACATACGGAAAGAAAAGGCTGTTTTTGGTTTCCTTTTCAAACTTGTTCGAATCTTCCGCATCATAAACAGTCCATTTATACGGGTCTTCAAACCATCCTATTTTTCCGTGTATGTAAGCTATATTTTTTTTGCACACCTCTGTTTTTTCACACAAAGGGGTATAATTCGTTGTAACTACACTAAAACTTTTGTGGTCTTTGTCGTCATTGAAACATTCCTTAACTATGCCGTAATAACTTTTATTATTTTTAGGGTCTATATTATCAATATTATTTTCAATTGCTTTAAGCGTTTCAACAGGACTGTTTAATATTTCCAGATAACTATATTTTTTTTGCGGCAATAAAGGTTCTACTACTGATAAATACGCCCTTGTGTAGCAGAAAATAACATTCCAAAATTTCCTCGGTCCGAGTATGCGCGGATTTATCAAAGTATGAAAATAACCGTCGAGTATTCCCATGTAGCTTGTATATTGATTTATTGTTATTTTTTCTTCTTTTTCTCGCTCTTTTTTGTCTTTATTTTTTATATTACAAAAAGTTAATTTATATTTCTTCTTAAAATCAGTTGTTCTTTTAAAATCCTCATCACTATGCTCGTATTCATCAAGTAATTTCTTGCGAATAGCGGCTTTAACTAATTTTTCATATTTAATCAAAGAAGCTTTATTAAAATCCGGATACCAGTTATTATAATTTATTTGGCTTACCCGTTCTTTATAATACGTTGTTATGGCATTGTTCATCTCATCAACATTTAGCCCGATAACATTTTTTGCAAACTGCTCACCGCCGCAGAGATCATACGAGACTTCCGCTCCTGCTCCGAATAAAAAACATATCATAATTTTTTCCTCCTATATAATTCTTTTTTAGCCGTTAGATTTACTAACGTTTTTCAAATACATTATGAGAATCTGTTTCTTTAATTTTTCCTTCATCACTAAAATCATATCCGTCGTATTCCTCCGGTTGTTCAAATGAAAAAACATATTTACAATCATCCCAAATTTCTTTTTTACCATCAGCATAAATATGTGTTTTCATTAGTGAAAACGTCCAATCGTCTTCATTTATATTAATATCAATATAGGTTTCGTTCTTAAGATAGGATGGTGTCGGAAAATAATATCTCCCCGTATACTTTTTAAATTGTTCACGATATTCATTAAACGCATTAGTGAGACCGTTATTTTTCATTGTATCCTCAAATGACAGACCGTTATCCTTACAATACTCATAAAGACCACTTACTTTTCCTGAATGATAATACGATTTTATAATTTGGTTTTGTGAATCTTTGTAATCTTTTAATTCTTTAAAAATTTCTATAGCTTCGTCATATTTTCTTTGTGTCATCAAATATTCACTCTTTTGATATTTTGTGTCCTTTACTTTTGGCTCATCATTAAGTTCTTGAAATATTGCTATAGCCTCATCATAACTGCCTTGTTCAATAAGATATTCACCCTTTTGGCGCTTTGCGTCATTTAATTTTGATTCATCATTAAATTCTTGAAATACCCCTATCGCCTCATCATAATTTCCTTGTTCAAGAGCTTCGATGCCACGGTTGTAATTATATTCCGGAATTAAAACTAATACGATATATATTACTGCTGCTATTATCAATATAATAGATAATATCGCTACTGATATAACTATTTTTCTGTTTCTCTTTTTTCTTATCCTTGCCTGTCTCGCGAGCTCTGCCTGCTTCGCCCTTGATTCTTCTCTTCTGCGTTCTTCTTCCTCTTCGGCGCGTTTAATATCTTCTATTTTTTCTCGGCATTTGTCTATCATATCCGCCGAGTCTTTATAGTCGCCCAACTTCTTAAAGAGTTTAGCCCCGGATTCTATATCGGGAATAGAATCCGAATTGTAATTTTTTATAGCGTTATTGTAATGTATTTCGTTTATCTTTTCATTACACTTGTCTATCATCTCTGCTGAGTCTTTATAATCGCCAAGTTCCTCAAAGATTTTTATAGCGGATTCTATATTCAGTATTGAATCTGAATTAAAGAGGCTTACTGCGTCAGAATATTTTATCTCTTTTATCTTTTCGCGGCATTTGTCGATCTGATCTTTTGCGTTGCTGAAGTCCGCTATTCCATCAAATATAGTTATAGCGTTTTCTAAATCGCTTATCTCGCTTTCATTACGTGTAAGAATCCCTTGAGCGATATTATAAATACATTGTTTATTATAATTCTCCAGCTTCTCTTTCATTGCTGCGTCGCCAAAGCGCATAGCTTTTTGGAAATTGCTGTTTTTCTCTATCATTTTGCTATAAGAGTTCAGCTTTTCTTCAGAGCTTAAATTTAATTCCGCGAGCATTTTTCCCAAATATGCGCGGGATTCCTCGACGTCCTCGTTTAATACCTCTTCAAAGAATTTATTTGCTTCTGTCCATTGTTCGTCCTCCAAGCAGAGCATACCCCTTTTCAGCAGGTTCTCGACGTTTGAGCTTGCCGCCTTGACGGGCGCGGCGGGCGCGGGCGCTTGCTTTTCCACAGGCGCGGCGACTACCTTCTTTATTCCGCGCACCACGTCGTTTATAAAGCCTATCTTTCCCATATCCTGCGCTTGCAGGTGGGAAAACTCCTCCGGCAGGTCGTAAGCGCTCATATCCTTATAGCAGGGGATAAGCAGCTTGCTCCTGTCATTTTTTGCTATCTTCAAAAATCTGCTCCACTCGTTTTTGACCCACACCGCGTCAAAATATTCCGGCTTAGTGCCGATAACGAGCATAGCTTTAGCGCTGTTCAGCGCGGCAAATATGTAAGGCTCATACTCCTGTCCGAGCTTATCCTCAAGCGTTATCGCCGCGTAAAACACCTTAAAGCCGTTTTGGGTAAGCTGATAATATATGTCGTTTGCGATAACGCTGTCCTGTGTGCGGCGGCCGCTGTCGTCCGTTTCCTTATAACATATAAAAACGTCGAACGGCTTTTCGTTGCGGACTATCGCAAGTATATCCTTTTGCAGGCGGTCTATCTCGGCAGCCTCTTTTTCATAAAGAGAACGCTGCACCGCGTCGGCGTGCTCGATGGCGGAAAGATAATCCGGGTCGGACGAAACGGATTCAAGCTGCGTTCTGTGGCAGGTCGGTATCTTTTTAAGCGTCTTGGGGTCTTCAACATACTCGATACCGTACTTGCAGAGGATTATGCCCCAGTACGCCTCCGCCTCGTTCGGGTCTACGTTTACTATCTTCTCGTAAATTTCCTGAGCCTTGTCAAACTCGCACTTGCTCCTGAGAAAATTTGCGCGGTTGAAAATATTCGCGGCGGTATCGTCACGGGTCTTCGGTATCGTCTGCGTCGTGCCGCAATATTCACATTCGCAGACATTCATTCCCTCGGCTACTTCAAGAGAGCCTCCGCACATTTTACACTTAAAAAACGCCATTATAACATCCCCTTATGCTTGATTCGACGCAATGCAACAAAAATAAGCGTCAAAAAATCACAATTTGTTAAATATATTATACTACTGTCTTACAAGTAAGTCAATAGCTTTATTTATAATGCTGAAATAGAATCCTAAAAAGATATAATAAAAGTATACCTATAATGACGGGATAAGTCCATTTTTGAAAACGGAGGACGCTTATGAGAAAGGAAGTAGCATTTAAAAACCGCGACAGATTTATACAACTCGGCATAGCGATATCTTCGCTGAGAAAAGTCCGCGGAATGTCGCAGGAAAAGCTCGCGGAAAAAGCGAATATAAGCCGCTCGCTGCTCAGTATCATAGAAGCGCCGAACACCGCGAACAGCTTTTCCCTCGAAACCTTGTACGACATTGCCGACGCTTTGAACGTCACTCCCGCCGACCTGATAAACGCGTCTGTCTTTCCTGATGAAATTATCAACCGCAAGCAGGAAGAATAGGCGTGGGAAATTTTGATTTGGGCAAAATTACAGCCGCAGGCAATCAAACGCCTGCGGCTGAGCTTAAAAGGTGGTGTTTTTATTTTGTTATACGGAATGTCGGCGGCATGGAATTTATTGATCCGTTTACTTCTTACATATACCATCTTTTTTGTTCCTTATACAGATCACTGTAATACTTGCAAGTTTTCATCAATTCATTATGGGAGCCGATCCCTATAATGCTGCCTTCCTTTAATACTACGATTTTATCGACTATTTTTGTTGCCCCCAGCCGATGCGTGATAAGAACTCCTGTTAAACCTGAAATTATCTGTTTGAATTTAGTATAAATATAAGTTTCCTCAACAGGGTCGATCGCCGCTGTCGGTTCATCTAAAACGATAAGATCGGAATTTCTGTACAGACCTCTTGCGATCGCAACTCTTTGCCATTGTCCGCCTGAAAGATCTTGTCCTCCGAATTCGGTCGAAAGATTTCGCATCAGGTCACTTTGTTTAAAATCAAGATCAACTTCATTACAAATCTTTAAAATTTGCTCATCTTTATTTTCAGCACTATCGTACACATTTGATAAACAGACATTTTCTTTCAATGTCATTTTATATCTTTTATAATTTTGTGAAACATAAGAAATACTGCTGTTTTTATTACACCCGACATGATCACAAAAATCATTTTTGTTCCCATATATGATCTGACCTTTGCCGGGTTCATAAATGCCTAAAATGATCTTGGCAAGAGTAGTTTTTCCTGAGCCGTTTTCACCAATGATAGCTATTTTTTCGCCATGTAAAATGTCCAGATCGATGTTCTGTAATACATTTTTGGAGCTTGACGGATAAGAAAAGCTGACATTTTTTAAATGTATATCACACTTGCCAACCTCACGATCATTATCCTTGACTTCATCGATTTCCATGAAATTGATGAAATTTGAAATATTACCCATTTCAGATGCCATATTGCCGATGTGATATTTGATCATCTCTTCCATCATAGAAAACATAGTCCTTACTGATGCAAAAACAGCCGCAAAAGCACCTATTGAAATATCGCTTTTTATCAGTAAATATATCAACATTCCAACGATCATTACATATCCTGCAACTGTTATCAAGCTGACTTTTAATTCAAAATTGTTTATTTTTTTGGTTGTTTCAGTAATTTTATTATGTAATTGTTTTAAGGAGTTATCATATTTATTCAGAAAGAAAGGAACTGCGCCTAAATGTCGTGTTTCCTTGTAGTTTTCTTTTCCTGTTAAGCACTCATCATAATACGCGACTTTACGCCTTATCGGTGCTGTAGCTTCTTCAAGATTTATATGTTCGTTCATTTTCATATACTGAGTCAGCACAACAGGAATGAAAACAAATATCAAGGTCAAAGGAAGAAACACAGACACTCTCAGGAGATAAACAAACATAAAAATAAAATACGGAACATAGAAAACGATCAGATTAGCAAATAGCGATGCAAAAACAACAGCGTTATTTTTTCCCTCTACTGCTTTGTTTATAAAGTCCAGGTTATTGCTGTCCTCAAATTTTACAGCAGATATTTTATTGATCTTATTATGTATAGTTCTGTCTAATCTGCCTGTTGTCTTATCTATAACCACTTCAACAATAAAATTTGATAAAGCGTTGAGAATTTCCGAACTTATATATGCCAGTGCAAAGAGTATCAACGTTACGATCAGTCTTATGGCGCTTTGGTCTTTGAAATACATACTGACTGAATCAAAGAAATGCTGTTCGGTCAGAGTAATAAATCCGTATGATAAGCCGTGAAATAAGTTTAATACAACTGAAAAAATAAATAAGAACGGAGTGCATTTTAGTATGAGCTTCAATATTTTGATCATGACTTTGCTATTCTTCTTCATTTTCATACCAGCCCTTCTGGTTTTCGAACATATTCATATATAATCCTTTGCTTTCCATAAGCTCGTCATGACTCCCTTGTTCTGCAACCGCTCCGTTTTTCAAAACAACGATTTTGTCTGCTAGCTTTGCAGCTCCTAATCTATGAGTGATCGTTATTGTAGTTTTTGATTTTGATGCTTTGGAAAACAGATCATATAGTTTGCTTTCAGCAACAGGATCCAGTGCGGCAGTCGGTTCATCAAGGATACGAACGGGATGGTCTGATAGAATAACTCTTGCGATTGCGATTTTTTGCCATTGACCACCTGACAGATCACCTGAATCTTTTTCAACCAAACCAAGACCTGTATCTAAACCATGAACGCTTTTTCTTACATCATCATCCAGTTTAACTTGCTCAAGTACAGCATAACATTCTTCGTCTGAAATTGAACGATTTAGATCGCTGATACATAAATTCTCGCGTATTGTTGTTGAATATCTTGCAAAATCCTGAAACGCAACCGAAAATGTACCTCTGATTTCTGATAATCTGTAGGTCCTTAATTCTTTGGAGTTTATGTAAATATTACCTTCATAATTGTCATATAAGCCAAGCAGCAGTTTCATAAGTGTAGTTTTGCCGCAGCCGTTTTCTCCGACTAAAGCATAATGTTGGTTCTTTTTGATAATAAGATCCAGATCATTCAGCACATAATTTTCTTGATTTGGATACTTAAATGAAACATGCTCAAATCTTATTTCATCGATATCTATAGATCCTGCATCAGGCGCACAGGCATCTTCTTTTTCTTCCAAATCAAAAAATCTTTTTAGATCTTTAATATACTCTCGGTCAATCGCGATCTCTCTCATGATATTACTGAAATTCCATGACATGATATCGACCAGCTGCAGCAATGCCATCGTAAAAGATAAGAAAAATCCGACAGTCATATTCTTATCGTTGGTAATTATTATCAGACTTAAAATGACAAATATGACGATCAATGTAACCAGGCTGGAAGCCTTCATTCGCAGAAAATATTTTAATCTCATTTTAAGATTGATCTTTCTGGCTATTTCGTTCTTTTGGAACCACTTTTCATTCATGTAGTCACCATATTGAAATACAGTTTTTTCATCAACATAATTTCTGTCTGCCAAAATCTGATGATAATAGTCAGCTTCTCGTCTGTATCTGTCGCTCTCCATTTCGGCATCAAATGTTTCTTTACCGCCGCGGAAGGATAGGATCAGTAACGGAATGATGATAATACACATAAATGTTACGATCAATATGTTATAACTTGCTGCTACAGACATCAATGATGCTATTCTGACAAATACAGATATAACACCTATCAGGTTGCTAAAGCCTTTTGTCAGGCTGCTGCAGCTTGAATTTTTTACTCTGTGGATCTGATCCCAAACGGTTTCATTTTCGATATATTCGTATTTCAATGAAGCGCATTTTTTCAGCACATGATTTTTATAGTAAAGATCCATCTTCTGATCAAATTTCAGTTGAACATATCTGTTTATAAGAATTTCATGGAACTGACTGTATAGCATTATCAAAGCGAGTAAAATTATATTAGTAACTAGCTTGTCTTTTCCTGCGCTGTTGATATAAAGCTCATTTACAGAATCAACAAATGAAGCAATTACATATACGGAAAAGAGCGGTACTAACGCATTGATAAGACTATCTACCATTATTATTACAGAATATATATTAGCGGCTTTAACGGCGATCACAACATATTCAAATATATTGCCTTTTATTTTCAGCTTATCCATAATCAGACTCTCCTGATCTTATTATGTTCATAGGACTCATCGCCGCCATAGGATTATACTTTACTTTTAGCAGCGTCACGATAGCAGTTGCTTATCCGAATATAGGCTCCATGTGTTCGGTCATGGATTTCTCTACGACTGGTCTGTTCACTTGTTTTCTCCTCTTAAAAGGTCACACCTATATAGACACGCAAAATTAAAAAGGTTGGGATTTTTTCAAAATATTTATACTCAAAAAATCATTTTGTGAACTATCAAACTTCCACATATAGAATTATACCAATAAATATGAGATAATCGACAAATCCCGGAGCGAATGCTTTTATCGAAACGCCTCGCGTTTAATGCCTCGACCGTGATGTATTTTACCTCCGATAATCGTATGCCGGCAGCGCCGGTAGTTTCGATAAGCAAATAAAGCCGCCTCTATCTTAAAAAATCATACCCACAAGCCTGCGCTTGTGGGTATCAGCTTGTCGAAAAACCCTCCCTACGGTCGGATTTCCCGACAAGCTGACAAAAAATCGGCAATACCGCATAGCGGTATTGCTCGATTTTTGCCGCGCTTTGCGCGGCTTTTATCAAACTTGAGGGTGAAAACCCTGATGGTTTTCCCCTCAAACTCCTCTTTCCTTCCGCTTTATATTGACCTTTTTCTACAGACCGATACCCACAAGCCTGCGCTTGTGGGTATGATCAATTTATGACTGTGTGAAAAGACTATTCGCCGAAAACATCTTCGTAAATTTTGACGATATCCTCTTTGGAAACGGATTTTATCGTGTTTGCGGGGCTGCCGCTTTCAAGCGCATCATCCGCCATTTTACCGATAAGCCCCATGTAGGCTTCTTTTGGTATCCCATACTCTGAAAGCGTTGGTATCTCACACACCGAGCATAAATATTTTATCGCCGAAACCAGCTTTTCCGCGGCGGTTTTATCCGGCTCTGAACGGTCTGCCGCGCCTATCTCTC
Organism: uncultured Ruminiclostridium sp.; assembly: GCA_947623915.1. Taxonomy (GTDB): domain Bacteria; phylum Bacillota; class Clostridia; order Oscillospirales; family Ruminococcaceae; genus Ruminiclostridium_E. The sequence continues at coordinate 60,751 of CANQIB010000012.1, read as the reverse complement.
TTGCTATCTCCGCAAATTTAGCATAAGCACCGTCAAGCGCGTAGCTTATACATTTTTCCAACAGCATTGCGTTTGAAATTCCGTGAGGAACGTGAAAATATGCTCCGATAGGTCTTGACATTCCGTGAACGAGTGTTACGGACGCGTTGCATATTGCCGCTCCTGCCTCAAACGCCGCTATTGACATTTGCTCTCTTGCCGCGACATCCGCGCCGTCTTTATATACTGTCGGAAGATTTTTGAATATTCTCCTGCACGCTGAAATAGCCATAGTGTCCGTCAGCGGCTGAGCTTTTCGCGAGGTAAGGCTTTCTATCGCATGAGTAAGCGCATCCAGACCTGTCGCCGCTGTAACATTTTTCGGGCAGGAAAAAGTAAACCGGGGATCGATCACAGCAAGGTCGGGAATAAGAGTCTCCCCGCCGATAAGCATTTTCACGTTTGTTTCGGTGTCGGTTATTACCGTAAAGCGCGTTGTTTCAGAACCTGTTCCCGCGGTAGTGGGCAGCGCCGTCATAAACGGCAGCTTTTCGGTGATGGCTCTTCCGAGATGATCGGAAATTTTTCCGCCGCAATTTGCAAGCACTCCGACAGCTTTCATTATGTCTATCGCGCTTCCGCCGCCTAAAGAAATTATGCTGTCACAGCCGTTTTTCTTATACACTTCAAGTGCGGCGTTTACGGTTTTGTCCGTAGGCTCTCCGACAATGTCCGCAAACTCGTGAAAACATATACCAAGCGTTTTCAGCAGGCTTCTTAATTCTTCGCAATAATACGTTTTATTAACATTCGGATCGGTTATCAAAAGAGCGTTTTCGCCCGACATTTCAAGGTAAGCCCTTGCTTTGTCAAGTGCGTTCTCTCCGCTTATTACATATCGCGGCATCAAAAATTCTCTTGCCATAGCTTTACTCCGCATCTGCCTTAAGTACAGCGTTAAGCATTACGCTTGCGCCCTCGGTGCAGTGCTCAACAGTTGAAAATTCCGGCTCACAGTGAGAAAGTCCGTCCTTGCTCTGAACAAATATCATCGTCGTAGGCAGCATATATGCGGCAAACTGAGCATCGTGGCCCGCTCCGGAATGAATATACTGATGCTTTACGTCAAGCTCCTCAGCAGCGGATTTTACATAGCCTACGAGCTTTTTATCCCAATATACCGTATCTCTGTTCCAAGCCTTTGAAACCTCACATTTGCAGCCGCTCCACTCCTTATCGGCACAACTCTTCACTATGTCGAGGACCTTTGCGAGTATCTTCGGGTCCTCGTGGCGTGCGTCAAATGAAAAGTCAAAGAAGTCGGGGACACAGGTATGAACGCACGGATGGCAAACGACCTCTCCCGTTGTATATACAAGGTCTGAAACGCCGAGCTTGTCGATTTCCTCATGCAGGTAAACAAGAGCCTGCGCGGCAGCGAAAAACGCATCCTTGCGCTTGGGCATCGGGAACGTTCCCGCGTGAGTCGTCTGACCATAGAATTTCAGGCGGTAATTGAACATTCCCAGAACGCAGTCAACAACTCCTATATCATTTCCCGCATCCTCAAGTATAGGACCTTGCTCGATATGTGTTTCAAACATATAGAGGTATTTATCGGGAGAAATTCTGAATTTTCTGTCGCCTTTGAACCCGCTTTTATCAAGAGCCTCACCGAAGGTGCTTGTATTATCAAGTATAGACCTCGATCTCATCATATCCTCATACTTAAACTTTACGCGGATATCTTCGGGAAGATAATCATAGCAGACAATTCCGCTGCACATCATTGCGGGAGGATAAAGCGAGCCCTCCTCATTTGTCCAGATCATAGCCGTAAGCGGATGTTTGTGCGGGATATTCTGTTCGGCAACCGTTTCAAGGACCTCCATTGCGGACATAACACCGAGTATTCCGTCATAGTTTCCGCCGTTTTTTACCGAGTCAACGTGAGACGCCATGACAATACGCTTGGCGTCAGCGTCGCTTCCGGGAAGCGTCGCATACATATTTGCGACGTCATCCACCTCAATTATTGCTCCGATCTTCTCCATTCTGGCTTTAAACTCGTTTCTTGCCATAATAGCTTCGGGAGAAAGCGAATAGCGTGTAATGCCGCCGTGCCCGGCGTCTCCGAATTTCGAGAACGTTTTTATTTTGTCCTCCATTCTTTCCTTAGAACAAGTGTACATAACGATCATCCTTTCATAAATTTAATTTTTCTTCGGTTTCCTTACGGAATGTTGTTCCGGTACTCTGAGGCAGTTTTCAAGCAAATATCTAACTTCGTTGCTTTTAACAAAAAAAGGTATTTCCTCGTCTTCATTTCCCTCAAACACCATAAGGAAACGGTCGTCCCAATCTGTAACAGCGATTTTTGCGATTATCGGGGTACCGCCGAGCTTTGCGGAAATTTCTTTTTTGCCCCTGACATAACCGTAGATTATCCCGTCCCAGCCAACATTAAACGAAAGCGATTTCGTAAACGGCGGCTTTGTGTGAATTTCAACGGGAATTTCCGAAACTCCGCCGCCTATCTTTCGGCATTCGGGAAGTATTGTCCTGAACCTGTCAGGCGTTATAAATTCATCAAGCGCGACAAATTTTGCGTCATTATACTGATTTGACATCACACATTCTCCTTATGGAATTTCGCTGTCCGTTTCGGTTAAAACTTCGTCGAGCTTTATAAGCTCCTCTTTAAGCTGTTCGGGCGTTATGATAAGCGGTGGGCAGATAAGAATCATATTCTCGTGAGAATATGTCATAAATCCCCTTGCTTTCAGCTTTCCGATCACCTTTCCCATTTTGCCTTCGGGGTCTTTCCCATAGGCTACAAACGGCTCCCGCGTTTCCTTGTCTTTTACAAGCTCGACTGCGGAGAAAAGTCCTATATAGCGCACATCGCCTACGCATTTGTGACGGGCTTTAATTTCTTCAAGCAATTCGCCGAGAACTTTTCCCGATTTATTTACATTTTCGAGAATATTGCTGTCCTCGTAATATTTAAGGCAGGCAATCCCCGCAGCACAAGCAAGCGGATGACCGCTGTATGTAAGTCCGCACTGAAGAACGTTCTTGTCAAAATAAGCCGCAATATCTTTGCTTACTGCAACTCCTCCGAGCTGAACATATCCGCAGGTAACGCCCTTTGCAAAGGACACTATATCGGGTTTTACTCCAAAATGCTCGAATGCGAACATTTTTCCCGTGCGCCCGAATCCCGCCATTACTTCGTCACAGATCATCATTATCCCAAACTCATCGCAGAGCTTGCGAACTCCCGCAAGATACCCGTCGGGAGGGATTATAACGCCGTTTGAGCCGGTAACGGTTTCAAGAACTATCGCCGCAATACTGTCCGCCCCCTCGTAAAGTATCTGCTCTCTCAGGCGGCGAAGATAAAACTCGGTACACTCCTTTTTGGTTTTGAACGGAAGAGCGTCACGGTAGATATACGGATCGAAAAACTTTACAAATCCCGGAACGCCCGGCTCTAACGGAAATCTTCTCGGCTCGCCCGTCAGGTTTCCCGCGCCGAAGGTCGAGCCGTGATAACTTCTATAGCGTGAAAACACCTTTTTTCTGCCCGTATACATTCTCGCCATTTTTATTGCGTTTTCGTTTGCGTCGGCACCGCCGTTGGTAAAAAATACCTTTGCCATATTGTCAGGCATGAGCTTTATTATCATTTCGGCAAGCTCCGAACGGCTTTCACAGGCATAAGACGGACTTACAAAGCAGAACTTTTCCGCCTGCTCCTTTATCGCGTCGATTATCGGACGGCAGCCAAAGCCGACGTTCAGATTGACAAGCTGAGAAGACATATCCGTATAGGTTTTCCCGTCGTAATCGGTGAAGTAAATTCCCTCTCCGCTTTTTACGGCGATAGGATCCATTCCCTCCTGTCTGCTCCACGATTGAAGATTATATTTCGTGTGGTTTTCCTTTATCTGTTCGGGTGTCATTTTTTCCTCTTCCTTTCAAGAATTATTGTTGTTTTCCGCATCAAGCATTTCCTTGGCACAAAAAGCAATCATCAAATTCATTTTTTCTTCCTCGGTAAATTCCGTTTTCAGAAATTCCCGTATAGATTTAAGGCGGTGATTTATCGTGTTTCTGTGGACGCTTAATTTTTCGGCTGTTTCCATTACGGAGCAGTTATTATAAAGATAACATTTCAATAGCTCCGCGGCGTTTTCACCGGTTTTCCTGTCGTTGTCGATAAGCGCACCAAGCGTCGACTCTACATAGTCCGCCAGTATCGCCGAGCTTCTTACGCCGAAAAGTATTTTATAAACGCCTATTTCGTCGTAACTCATACGCTCTTTTTCTTTGATTCGGGACAGCTTCATTGCCGCAACAGCCTCTTTATAGCCTGTGGAAATTCCCTCGTAGCCGAGACCCGCTGACGACGTCCCTATGTGTATGGCGGTTCTTTCGGAAAAGCATTCGGAGATTGCCGTTTTCAGCTTTGCGGCAGCGTCGTCTGTTTTTTCGGAATTTCTTTGCACGATTATCAGGATGTGTTCCTGAACAAACATACAGCTTGCAAACCGTGTATTTGTAAATACTCTCCTTGCCGAAAACAGTATTCTCCGCCAATCCTCCGCCGAGATGTTTTTTTCGGGCATTTCAACTCCGACTGCCGTAACGCAGTATTTCCCGATATCGTGAAAGCCTTTTCTTTCTAGGACAGGTGCATATTCGCTTCTTCTTTGCGGCTGAAAAATAAGATTTTTCATAGCGGCAGCAAGAGATGTTTCGCTTTCCTCGCTTGAAATTATCCTGTGACAAAAGTCATAAGTAACATCTATCAGCTTTACTTTCCACGGAAGAGTAAAAAGCGGAAAGGAGTTCTGCTCGCAAAAGCTAACCGTTTCGCGCGGTATGCTTTCGATGTACTGCCCAAGGTTTACGACAAGTCCCGCCGCCTTGCTTTTGTAAAGGCTCTCGGCAAATTCCGTAAGCCACTCGGAGCCTGAGTGTCCTATACCTGTGGTAAAAACAAGCTCGTTTCCGTTCATAAATTCGGGTATCTCGCTGTCCTCGACTATATGTACCCATCGTACAAACCCGGAAAGTCCCGCACGTCCCGCTACAAGCCGCATTTCATATATTTTGTCGGCGTTTTGTATCATCTGCGCGAGCGTAATTGCCATAATATCACCGCCTTTTAGAGAGCCGGCACTTACAAGCTGTTAATACCGCCGCTTTTTAGCTGTTCTTTTTGAATGTCCGATCGCCTTAACGGGACAGACGAGCCGACACAACCCGCAGCCTACGCATTTGCTGTTCATTTTGGGCTTTCTGCTTTCATCGAGGGTCAGCGCATTGTGGCCGCCGTCCGCGCAGGAAATAACGCACCTGCCGCAGCCAAGGCACCGCTGACGGTCAAACACGGGAAATTCCGCGGTTTCACGGTCAAGCTCATCAGCGTTTACGATATTTCTGCCTGCCAAGCCTATGATCTCTTTAAGGCTATTAAAGCCGTGCTCGGACAAAAATCGCTTTGTTCCGTCTATCATATCCTCGATTATGCGATAGCCGTACTGCATGACCGCCGTTGTCACCTGAATATTTGAACAGCCGAGCGCAATAAATTCCAATGCGTCCTGCCAGTTTTCAATACCGCCTATTCCCGAAAGCGAAGCGCCAAAAAGCTCACGACAGCCCGCAAGGTCCGAAATAAACCTAAGCGCTATAGGCTTTACGGCTTTTCCCGAATAACCCGAAACCGCGCATTTTCCGCTTATCGACGGCTTTGCGCACATTTCGTCAAGGTCTATCCCCGTAAGGCATTTTATCGTGTTTATCGCGGCTATTCCGTCCGCTTTGGCGTTTATCGCTGCGACGGCGGGTATAGTCATATCGGTTATGTTCGGCGTCATTTTAGCAAGTATCGGCAGCTTTGTACCGCGCCCTACGGCTTGCGTATATTTTTCCACAAGCGCGGGGTTTGTTCCTACGTCGCTGCCCATTCCCTCTCCGACCATTTGCGGGCATGAAAAGTTACACTCGATAATGTCGGCTCCCGCCTCCTCTGACAGCTTCGCAAGCCGCGTCCATTCGTCCTCGTCACTGCCCATGATCGAAGAAATAATGACCTTTTCGGGGAAATCTTCCTTCAGCTTTTTAATTGCCGCAAGATTGTCCTCAAGCGGCTTGTCTGAGATCTGCTCAAGATTTTTGAAACCTACAAACTGCTCCGTTCCTTTGTCTATTGCGTCAAAGCGCGGAGAAACCTCGTTCGGTACAACAAAACCTATTGTCTTGTATACTATTCCGCCCCAGCCGGCTTTAAGCGCTCTCGCACACATCTCATAATCTCCCGCAACGCAGGATGATGACAGGAAAAACGGGTTTTCGCATTTTACGCCGCAGAACTCGACCGAAATGTCGACGTCTTCATAAACTTTTGTCGCATTTTCGGCACACTCTGCGGCACGCCTTATGCGTATCCTGCTTTCCGGAAGAACACACGCGTTTTCGCAAGCTCCCGCACAGCCTTTGCAGACTTTTGTGTCTATAAACTCTGCCGCGCCCGCATTGTTTTCAAATCTTACCGAGCGCAAAAATTTTGCGGGATCAAGTCCGCTTGGACAGGCGCTTGTACAGGGTGCGTCCATGCACAAAAGGCATCGGTTTGCTTCGCTTTGGAGAATGTATTTTTCGTACATAGCCGCTCCTTATTTTATCGGACGTTTTTCGCACTTTACAAATTTGCCCCAGCCTCGTTCTCCGACAAACTCGCCGTTATCGAAAACGAGCTTTCCGCGCGAAAACGTCTTTATCGGATATCCGTGCATCTCAACGTTTTCCCAGATCGTGTGGTCACAATCGGAATGCATATTTGACTGATGAACGGTAAAGCTCTTTTCGGGGTCGTAGATAACGATATCCGCGTCTTTTCCGACAGCGATCTCTCCCTTATCGGCACAGCCGAAAATCCTCGCGGGATTTGTCGCGCAAAGCTCGACGGCTTTTTCAAACGTTATCACTCCGTCGTTTGCTTTCCCAAGCATATACGGATACATATTTTCGATCCCTGCGCATCCGTTCGGTATCTTCCTGAAATCATCAAGTCCCCAGTCCTTTTCACTCTGCATAAACGGACAATGGTCGGTGGCTATCGTGTCGATATCGCCGCGCTTTATCGCTTCCCAAAGGGCGTCCTGACTTTCTTTTCCCTTCATGGGCGGAGAGCAGACAAAATTTCTTCCGTCGGCACGCTTGTAAACATCACTTGTGAAATGAAGATACTGCGGACAAGTTTCGGCGTATATTTCATAACCTTCATCCTTTGCGGCGGTTACCGCGTCAACACCCTGCTTGTTCGCGAGATGAACGATATACAGCGCGGCACCCGCCGCTTTCGCAAGGTTTATCGCTCTTACGTCAGCCTCTCCCTCTACAAATTCGGGGCGGCTCATATAATGATACCAAGCGCTTGTTTTGCCCTCGGAAATATATTTTTCCGTGAGGGTGTTTACAAGCTCGTTGTTTTCCGCATGGACGGCGATAAGCGCACCGAACTCCCGTGATTTTTTCAGCAGCTCGAAAAACACTCCGTCCTTAACTCCGAAATCGTAGACCATAAACACCTTGTAAGAAGTAATTCCCATATCGCAGGCGTCTTTTATTGAATCAAGCAGAGCGCCGCGGATATCCTTTACACCTATGTGAAAAGAATAATCGACCGCCGCGTTTGGAGCGCAAAGAGCATCTCTTCTTTTAAATGTATCCGGCATAGATTCGTCGAAGTCCTGAAGAGCAAAATCGAAAACAGTTGTTGTTCCTCCGCAGGCTGCCGCTCTTGTTCCCGCAAAATAGTCATCGGAGGAGATCGTCCCGCCGAACGGCATAGCAAGGTGCGTGTGAGCGTCTATCGCTCCCGGAAGGACTAACATACCCGAAGCATCGCACACCTTTGCGCCGTCATCGGAAAGCGAGGACGCTACAGCGGTTATTTTACCGCCCGAAATTCCCACATCGGCTTTGAATTTTCCCGTCGCCGTAACGACCGTTCCGTTTTTGATTATAAGTTCCATAATAAAACCTCCCTTTCCCTGCAAACGCCGCACGATGAGCTTCTCACCGTGCGCGCCTGCAAATTTTATAAAAACTCGATCACAAATTTATTACTTTATATACATATCCTTTTTGTACACAAGTACAAGCCCCGAACGCTGATAAACCTGCGCTACTTCAAGCAGCTCCATTCCTCCCGCGTTCGCACTGATAAGGTTGGAGACCCACGTTACACCGAAATCGACCGTGCCGTTGTAGACAGCAGTAGTTTCGGAAATATCTCCGCCGCCGGGGATTATCTCAACTTCAAGACCTACCTCTTCGTAATATCCTTTTGCCGCCGCAACATAATATCCCATAAACTGAGCCTGCGGCAGCCATTTAAGCTGGATCTTTACAGACGTTTTTTCGGGAGCGCCGTCTGTCGTGGGGTCATATGTCAGATAATCCTTCGAGCGTATTTCATCAAGCGTAATAGTTCCGAGCTTTGCTTTTGCCGCTTCATCTTCAAGCGGTACATACTGCTTTGCGAGGTCAAGCGTCTGCTGCATTGCATCGTCGTCAAACTGCCCGACGTTTTCCGCTGAAACGGCGTTGCCTTTGGTATCGGTTGTTACGAGCTTTGCGACTTCCTTTGCCATATATGCCTGATGGTCGGCGGAAACGGACGAGCCTGCCTCAAACACTATTTCAGCTGCCTCTTCGGGATTTTCACACGCATAAGCCCAGCCCTTCATCGACGCTGAAACAAAAGCCTTTACCGTGTTCGGATTAGCCTCGGCAAATGCCTTTGAGCAGAACAGGTTATCCTCCAGCATAGCGACGCCCTCGTCGTTCATGTCTATGATACCGACTGTGTCGGCATAGTTATAGCCGCCGTCATAGCTGTTCTGTACAAGCCCAAGCTCATTATAGGTCATCGCCGAAGCAAGCGTTACCGCGTCCGAGTCAAACTGATCCATTGTGAAATCCTGAGTTATGTAGGTTATGGGAAGCTCGTATTTTGTGAGCAGAGCCTGAATTTCATACTCGTTTCCGAGCCCCCAGTTTCCTACCTTGCCCTCAGCTGCCGCGCTTTTGATAATTTCTTCGGCAGACATAAGCTCTTCCGAAGCCGAATTATCCGAAACAGCGCCGCTTGAGCTGTCTGAGCTGTCTGAAATGCTTGAGTTGTCTAAGATGCTTTCGGAGGAGCTGCCGCTTTCCGTGTTTGAGCAAGCCGTGATCTGCATCGCGACGATAAACGCCATAATGCCCGCTAAGATCTTCTTTGTGTTTTTCATGGTTGATTCTTCCTTTCAGTTGTTATATTCTTCGGACTAAACCTTGCGGTCAGCCCGTTTCTGACTGTTAAGCCCTGCGCCGGTTTTTAAGAACGATGCGCTCGATAATTGTAAGTATCACAAACATCGCTATTCCTATAAGGCAGGCAATGGCAATATACGCCCACGCTGTCGGGTACTGCCCTTTTACAATGTTTTCCCGTATTTGTCTGCCTACGCCCACGGTGTCTTCCGCGAAATATTCGGCTACAAGAGCGCCGATGACACACGACGGAACGCTTACTCTCAAAGCCGTAAACACATACGACAGCGAGTTTGGCAGCCTCAGCTTTGCGAAAACAACGATCTTCTTAGCTGCATAGCTCTTCATAAGATCTTCTGAAAACGGTTTAAGCTCTGTAAGACCTCTATATGCGTTTACGCTCATTGATGCGGTACAGAAAATCGTTACAACTATTATTTTCGCGACGGTGCTGCGAACGTCCACCTCGCCGCTCAAATCTCTCGTCCAGTTATTTACGACGGGAGCAAGAGCGACTATTGGGATCGCGTTGAATGCCGACACAAGCGCCAGACCTCCCGCTCCCCATTTTCTGAAAACCGCGGCGACGACCGCAATAAGATAGCCGAGTATCGAGCCTGCTAAAAGCCCGCCGATAGCCACCGTAAGCGTGATCTTTGTGTGTTCGGCAATGGATTGCGAGTTTGCGCCGATTATCTCTCCTATTCTCGAAGGCTGCGGCAATGTCACAGTATCTGCGCCTATCAAATGATGAAGTACTCCCGTTTGCCAGAGAATATATATCAACGCTCCAAACGCTAACGGCAGAATAAAGCTCGACGCGACAGACAATATTCTTTTCGTTTTCATTTTCCACCTCCTCAGTCGACTTTCGCCGTGCGCTTATATGGGCAAATCAGCTTTTCGACAAGTCCCATTATTTGATAGCTTAAAATGCCGATTATCGCGCTGATAAGCACAATATCCCAGAAAACAAGCCTTGTCATGCCACCCTTAAGCGATTGTGAAAGCATACATCCCAGACCGTTTCCTCCCTGAAGAGTATCTACCAGGATCGAAGCGGTTATCGCCATAGGCGCGGAGATCTTAAGTCCCGTAAAGAAATACGGAATACAAGACGGGATAAGCGTCTTTATATAAAGCTGAAACCGGCTCGACGCGTAGGAGTGCATAAGCTCGCATTTCTCGCGCTCTACAGCCTTAAATCCTGCCAGAGTATTTGCAGATACGGGATAAAATGTAAGTATCGCAGCTATAACTATACGAGATGTGTTAATGTCGCCTGTTATTGAAAGAATTATCGGCGCCATTCCGAGGATAGGTATCATTTGAATAAGCATAAGGTACGGAAAAGCGATTTTTTCGACTATCCGCGATAAATTCATGAAAAGCGCTAATAGATAACCCGCAACTGTTCCTATCGCAAAGCCTATAGCCGCTCTTAAAAGCGTTTCCTGACAGGCGGTCCCGATAAGCTCGAACATCGTCATTTGTCCCGAAACCTTATTGTCGCTGAAAAAAGCCCCGATGATCTGCCAAAGATGCGGAAGAACATTTACGGGTGTGTGCTTTGTCGCGGCTACAATAAATGCGAAAATTTCCCATACCGCGGCAATTCCCAGAACCCATACGAATATAATGAACTTTTGTGAGGAAAAGAACTTCTTGATTTTCACAGGCTATACCCCCTCAAAGCTGCTGCGGACCTTAGCGACAAGCGCGGTAAATTCCGGCGTGCTTTTAAGCTGAGCCGTTCTCGGACGCGGCAGGTCGATATCAACGACCGCCGAAAGCCGTCCCGGATGCGGTGAAAGTACACAGACTCTGTCGGAAAGATATACCGCCTCTGAAATGTTGTGCGTTACGAAAACGACAGTTTTGTTTGTCTTGCGCCATATTCTCAGCAAATCATCATGGAGCTTTTCGCGGGTAAATTCATCAAGCGCGGAAAACGGTTCGTCCATAAGTAGAATTTCGGGACGAATAGCAAGCGCTCTCGCAATTCCCACACGCTGCTGCATACCGCCGGAAAGCTGCTGCGGATAGTGATTTGCAAAGTCCGACAGTCCCACAAGCTCAAGCATTTTATCCGCGCGGTCAAGCCTTTCCGCTTTTGGGACGTGCATTATTTCAAGCGGCAGCATAACATTTTTCTTTACTGTCCGCCAATCGTAAAGCACGGCGCTTTGAAAGACTATGCCGTAACGCTGTTTAAGGCGCGCCTGTCGGGGAGTTTCTCCGCCGACCGTGATATTTCCCTGAGTCGGCATAAGCAGATCGGCAATAATTCTCAGCAGCGTTGTTTTGCCGCAGCCCGACGGTCCTAAAAGCGAAATAAACTCGCCTTTTCTGATGTCAAGCGTCACGCTTGTAAGCGCTGTCACATCTCGCCCGTCGTTTGTCTTATATGTCATACCTATATTGTCAAGCATTATCTCTGTTCTTTCGTCCATTTCTACACTTCCTTTCGGTATAATAAAAATCAGACAAGACATAGACGTCATTGTCTGATTTTTGAATTTCATTTGTTTTATCTTGCATTTTTCCTTACAAGCCTATTATAATAAAATCGAGTTTGTGCGTCAATAAAAAATTCAAAATAAGTAATTTTTTGTGATTTTTCAATAGACATTTTGCTTGTTATGATTAAAATTCAACAAATTTTATAGTTTTTAAAGGTGCCTTCAGCACACTTTTCAGCTTAAAGTATTAGATATGTTGTGCTAAAGCACAATAGGATTTTGCAAGTTTACATACTTAATAATTCATTTTAAGCGTTTTAACATTCCAAACGGTTTCGGCGATCAAGGGCTTGATAAATCCGATGCAACAGGTTCATCGGCAACCTCGCCGATTTGTGACAATCTAAATCTGTGCACGCCTGTGAACGTACATTATACTTCGCACCGTTATTCACGGAGCTGATAACGCTCTCACATCCGCTTGGACACGCCTTATCTTTTCCCTGTTTTATATTATGGAAAACGTTATAAATCAAAATCGAACGATACGCTTGACACGATCGTCAGATTTAAATATAATTATAGATAAACAAAGCAGATGACGGCTTTAGTGTTGCTCATAACTGCGGCGATAAAGGGATTTAAAGAGGATTTGAATAATGGATAACGTTAAACGGAAACAGCAAGGTCTGCCGTATCGCTATGATGACCCCGCATTACTCGGCGACCAACATATTTATCAAAACAAAATGATAGAGTATAACCGCACGCTGCCTACCGAGACGGAGCTTAGGCATACGGGAGTCGAACCCTAGTCGGTTTTTACGGGCATATTTCCGCCAATCCTGCGTCAACCTCACTCGACATACGCGAGTATGCCTTCGTTCGGTTTCCTTGTCTTGACGAAAATCTGCTCCGTAAAAACTGCTATGCACCCCACGGCGAATGAATTTGAGGTGATTTTTGTTTCTTGAGGCGCAGGCAGGCTGGCGCCTGTCAAGCCGAAAGGGACGAAAAGCGCCCAAAGGCATCGCCGTGGGGCGGCTTGGGTTCGACTCCCGTATGCCTAGGCAAAAACTCTTGCGGGAGGTTTTTGCGGAAGTAGGAACGGGCTGTACAGTTGAAACGCCTCTTAATGCGAACTGGGGCTGTAAACACGTCCATTTGGGAAAAGGGATATATATCAATTCAAATGTCACATTTGTAGATGATGAGCATATCTATATCGGTGATTATTCCATGGTATCTCCCAATGTCGTCTTTACCACTTCGGGGCATCCTGTTCTGCCCATTTTACGGGAACATCACTACGTTTACAATCTTCCTATCCATATTGGGAGAAATGTTTGGATAGGTTCCGGCTCCCAAATTATGCCCGGAATTACGATAGGCGATAATTCTGTTATCGGAGCAGGGAGCGTTGTGACCCATGATATCCCTGCGAATGTAGTCGCTTTTGGCGTTCCCTGTCAGGTTATTCGTGAAATAGGTGAAAAGGACAGGGAGTTCTATTATAAAGACAGGAAACTTGACGTTTGGGAATAACCGCCCAATCGGGCTTTACGGAGGTGACGATATCATGTTTGAAGATATCTTTCTGCGAAAAAAGGCTGTTCCCGAAAAGCTGGCTGTCTACGGCTTTCAGAAAATACGCGGCGGTTACAGATACGGCACGAATATTCTTGACAATGCTTTTGCGTTGGAGATTGCCATCGGCAAAGGAACAGCGCCGGATACGAAACTGACGGAAATTGCCACCGGCGAGGAATATGTTCTTTACAAAACAGACGCGGTCGGCGCATTTGTCGGCGAGGTCAGAACGGCTGTAACAAATATCTTGCAGGATATCGCCGAATGTTGTTATGAAACGGCGGTCTTCAAGGCGGAGCAGTCCGTTGCGCTTATCGCCTATGTTCGTGAAAAATACGGTGATGAGCTTGAATATCTGTGGGATAAATTCCCCGACAATGCCGTATGGCGTAGAAAAGACAATAAAAAATGGTACGGTGCGCTGCTGACTGTTTCCCGCCGCAAGCTCGGAATCCCGTCTGATGAGATCGTGGAAATTATCGACCTGCGCATCGCGCCGGAAGAAACGGAAAACCTCATTGATAACGCTCGATTTTTCCCCGGTTGGCACATGAATAAGAAGCATTGGTATACGATCATTTTGGACGGAACGGTCTCTATGGACGAAATATGCCGCAGGGTGGACGAAAGTTATTTGCTGGCTAAGTAAATTCGGATAGAAAGATCCCCGTTTGACGCTCCGTTGCGAGTATGTCAAACGGGGATCGTATTTTTTACCGAGTCAAGTAACGTTCGCCCTTTTAGAGCCTGTTCCTCAGCTAAATTTTCCTGCCCAATTTTTCGGTCTTTGTAGTAATACTCCATATCCCTATCGCCAATTTCGCGCAGAACTCTGGCGCTACTCCCTTTTTCTCCACAGAACACAGCATATCGCGGAATATATCACGGTCTTTATCGCAAGCGCGAACGTAAATGCGGTCATGTTAAAATCTGCGGCATAGTTTTCCGCGAGCACTCCGCCGAGCAGGAGATAACGATATATTCCCGCCGAAAAATCCCCGATAAGCGCGCTGAATACTATCGGCACAAAGGATAAAAACGCTGTGAATATCATGTTTTTGGTAAGGTTGGAAACGGCGCAGATAAACACCGCGCCTACCGCCCATGCGGCGGACTTTATCAGCAGATCGGTGAAATAATAACGCACAAGCGATATGTCACCATAGCCGTAATGACCGAGGAGGTTATGCACCGCATATTCGCCGTAATTGCCCTGAATGGTGCAAAACGCCGCGTATTTTACCGCATATACTGCCGCCGCCGTTAGAAAAGCCGCTGTAAACGCCGCGCAGAGCTTTGATATGCAAAGGTCAAGCTGCCCTCTCGCCGAGGTGACCAGCATCGAGCGGGCGTTAGACTGATGTTCATTGCAGAATACAGGGATAACAAGAAATATCACCGCAAAAGCGGCGAAAAAGTTAAATCCCGCGCCGCCGAGAAAATCCTCCCAGTCGGTGTCGTAAAAATATACACAGCCGCCTATCTCCTTGAAATATTCGCTTTTCTTTACGAGATATTTTACCGTGCTTTCTTCGGAGCTTGCTTTATGATACTGAAAATTATATTCTTCAAATTCGTCAAATGATATCTTCTCTTTTTGATAAGCGTCTACCATATCGTCATGGACGGCAATTATGTTGCCTATCTCGGCTGAGCGCGCAAGCAGGCTTTGATATTTTTCCTCGGTAAACTCGCCGCCGTATTGCTCAAGATACTGTTTATATACATCGATGGAGTATTCATGTTCTTGTCCCGATGGGATATAACACAACCAGAACTGTAACATAAGAACAGCCGCTAAGACGATAAGTATTTTCGGCGAAAATATCTTTTTGAGCTCGTATAAAAACAGCTTCATTCCTTGCTTCTTTCTTCGGATGCTTCATTGAAAATATACATATATACGTCCTCAAGCGTCGGGGTCACGGGTTCGGAATTATCAAACGGTTTATCGTCCGAAACAATGTGCAGCAGCACTTCGCCGTCCCGCTTTACTATGTTCGCGTTGGCTCTGTCAAGCGCGTATTCCTCCGCCGCCTGAGCGGACGTGACATTCTCCCAGACCTTTCCGTCGACGATGTCGAGTATCTCGTCGGCGGTTCTCACAGCGGCTGTTTCTCCGTTTTTCAGCAGAATAAAGCAGTCCGCTATACTTTCTACATCCGATACGATGTGGGTGGCAAGGATAACCGTTTTGTCGCGCCCTATTTTCCCGATTATATTGCGAAAGCGCATACGCTCTTTAGGGTCAAGCCCCGCGGTCGGCTCGTCGAGGATAAGAATTTTCGGGTCGTTCAACAGGCAGACGGCTATGCCGAGCCTGCGCTTCATTCCGCCGGAATATTCCTTGTATTTTCTCTTTGAATCGTCGCTGAGATTTACAAACCGAAGCAGCTCATTTATCCTCTCCTCCGGTCGTTTTATATCTTTAAGCGCCGCGTAATATTTCATCAGCTCATAGCCCGAAAAGGTCGGGTAAAATCCGGGATCCTGCGGAAGATAGCCGAGTATGTTCCTAAACTGTCTGCCTAATTTTTCGGTACTCTGTCCGTCAAGGAGAATTTCACCGGCGGTCGGTTTCAACAAGCCCGCGAGGATATTCATAAGCGTTGACTTTCCCGCGCCGTTAGGACCGAGCAGGGCGTACACCCCCTCGGTGAGCGTGGCGGTAAAGCCGTTCAGCGCGGTCTTACTGCGGTATTTTTTTGTTACGTTTTTAAATTCAAGCGTCATAATGTCACCCTCGCTGTTTTGCTGTAGATTTCCCGAATTTCAGATATGCAAGAACAAAGCAGCCTGCCGTGATTATTGCGGTTATGATCACAACAAACACGAACCTGCTTATTTCCAAACCCGCGATGTTTATATGGTCAAACGAGGTGAAATAAGTTTCTGGATCAAGCAGACAATGCGGGACAAAGCACCGCAGCGCTTCAAATATTTTGTATTCCGCCGATAATATATTTTCTCCAAGGGTAAGCTCGTGTATATATCCCGCCGCCGCAAGCGGGAGGATCGCCGCCGTCAAAGATACGGCCGCGCAGGGCAGAGGCTTTCTGATAAGCGCGCACAGCATAGCGGCAAACGTCGCGGTCATGTAATAAAACAGCAGCTTTCCGATAGTTTTTAGCGCGAAATATCCGCCGAGCGTCAAATTAAACGGGCAAAGCTCAAAGCTTTCGACATTCTGCACCGGCAGGGAGAAATTCTCGACCCCGAAAAATACTATGCCGCAAATCAGCTGGCAGAGCGTTTGTATAAGTATCATTGCGGTAAAAACGATAAGGCATACCGACATCTGCGAGAGAAAAAGCCTGCCGCGGCCGTTAGCCGAGGAGAAGATCATTTTATAAGAGCGGCGGGTTATATCGAGGGTGAACATACGCACAGTAAGCAGCACCGCAAAAGCCGCCATTATATAGTCCCATATCGTGTTGTCAAAATATTCGAGAGTCCTGTCCACATCGCCGGGGTCTGTAAACTCGGTCGGCACGATACGGTTGTACATATCTGCCGCAAGCTGATTTTCGCTTATTATGTATAGGTCGGGCTCGGATTTTGCCTGCTCGGCGCGGATATTGTACAGCGCGTCGGTAACTATCACCCTGCGGTGCGAGGGCAGATCGTCAAACAGATAGCGGGCATAATCACAGGCTCGGTTAAGCGATAAAAAATCGTCGATAGGATTTTTGCCGTATTTGCCTGGCATACTGTAAATATCATCATCATCTCCGTAGGCTATAGCCTGCTCCGTCAGCTGTGAATTTTCCGCGCTAAGCTGCTCTAAAAGCTCTTGGTCTGACAACCCTTTTGCTCTGTACTCGGCTATAATGTTACGGTAGGTATCCCGACTAAAGTCCTCTTGGTACATACTGACGCTAAAAGCCTTATACACATAATATCCCATAAATGCGATTACCGCGATAAGGCATACCCATGTGAAAGCCGATGAAAACAGCTTTTTAAATTCAGGTGTTATTCTGTTCATATTATCGTTCCGTTTACCACCGATTTATGGGGTCTTGATAATCGTAGAGGCTTATCAGCTTAGAAACCTCGTCCGAGCCGTCCTCGATAACAAAGATGTATTCTTCATAAGCGCCGCCCTTCATACACACCTTGTCGGTATTTCCCGCGGGGGTGATGTAAAGCAAGCCCGGCACTATCGCCTTTCCTACCACGTTAGGGTCTTCTTTGGGAAACTGTATGGGCTTTGCGTTTTTCCCGTCAAGGTCGCAGACATACGCGCCGAGCGCCTCGTCGGAGAAGTTCTGATAATAGATGTGGCTTTCCGTAACAAGGAAATTGACGTAGCAGTCCTCTATCAGCTTAACGCTTTCTTTAAGCTCGGTATCCGCCCTGTACAGCATGGGTATCTCATTTTCATACTGTACATAATAAACATAGCCGTTCTTATACTGTACCGTCCATATGTTGTCGCCCGTCTTTTTGTATTCGTTTGTGTCAAAGTCATACATATACATTTCGCCGCTGTCGGTCGCGGTGTATATCTTTTTGCCGTCGGAGGCGACTGCCAAGCTGACTCCGCCTGTTACCTTAAACGGCTCGCTGAGCTGCTTTGTCTGTATGTCGTATGTATAGCAAAAGGTCGTCCCGAACACATAAAGGGTATTGTCGATAAGTAATAGCTTTGAAAGGTCATTTTTTGCGTCGGGGTGATTTTCTTCCTCATAGTCGGTGAAAAAGTCGTTGGTGAAAATGACTTTTTGCTCACCGTCATACAAGCACAGCTTATCTGAGTCGGTATAATAGATGCCGTCGGGCGCGGCGGTCGCGTACCAAAAATTATTATAGCCGAGGCAGTCGGGAGAATTTTCCTTATGTGCGCAGCCCGGCACATCGCAGAACACCCGCACCTGTCCGCTGTTTATGTCGACCGTCATTTCGGGAGGACCGCTGACATAAAGAAGACTGCCGTCGAAGGTGAATTTATCATTCATTATATTTTTGTTACAGGTGTTGTAAGAAAAATTTTCCGATATATCGCCTCCGAAATAATTATCCCCGCTCTCGGTATCTGATGTGTCGATATATACGCTCTCATTTCCTCCGCTGCAGCCTGAGAGCAGTATGAGCGCCGAAAGTGATATGCTTAATGATCTCGACAAGTTTTTCATAGTAATGCTCCTTTTTAATAATGTTGTCTTAAATAACGCTTTCACTTATTGGAAATTACGGAAAATAATAGCGAAATATGGCACAAAAAAGTGTTATATTTATTATATAACATATTTTATTTTTTGTCAAGAATATAGAGATTTGTTAGGATTTTATGATGTTCCCCGCCCCTATAATATGTCCGACATTCAAGCACGAAAGCAGCTCTTGCGCGCTTGAAAAAAAGGTTATCGGCATTTGACAATCGAAAAAACAAGTGATATAATAAAAACATGATTCGGTGTTTGCGGACAGGGAATTGAGACATACATATAAAAGAAATTTACCGTATCCGAACACCGGCAAAATTTTGCGCCGAGAGCGCAAACTATGAGATTATCTCGGATAATTTCATGCTCAAAATTTCGCGTTTTGCGAAAAATTTTATTTTTTGGAGGCAGCAATGAGATCATTAAAATTACCCGTATCCGTAACGGCGGCGGCAATGGCGATAACAGTGGTTTGCGCAATTCCGTTTACCGTCGGCGCGGAGCCGACTGTAGAAAACGTCGTAGCCGCAAAAGCTCTCATAGTGGACGATTCATACTTTTATCATGTCGGCGAGGACACATTCGAGTATGAAACGTCAGAGGCGGACGATGCCGTTACCGCGATTATAATCGGATACGAAGGAAATACAAAAGACCTTGTAATTCCGTCCGAGGTGGACGGCTATACCGTTACCGCAATAGGCAATTTCGCATTTCAGCGGAAAGGTCTTACGTCGGTGGAAATACCCGATACCGTTGATAGGATAGGTGCATATTCCTTTAGCGGAAATGACCTGACCGAGGTAAATATACCCGAGAATTTGGATGATATCGGCGGTCATGCATTCTCGGATTGTCCCGTTCTTACAAAATTCTCCGTAGACGCGGACAATACGGCTTATAAGGCGGAGGACGGCGTACTGCTCACTAAAAGCGGCGACGGATTGGTGTGGTATCCGGAAGCTAAGAAAGGCGCGTATGCTATTCCCGACGGAGTAACTTGGATCGCCGACGGCGCGTTTGTCGATTGCGAAGTCCTTACTTCGATAGCTATTCCCGCCGGCATGACAAAAATAGGCTACAATGCTTTCAAAGGCTGTACGGGGCTGATCTCGGCGGATATACCCGAAGGCGTTGAAGTTATAGGCAATTCCGCGTTTTCGTCATGCTCGTCGCTGACTTCTGTAAAAATTCCGTCTTCGATAACCGAAATCGAATACGGTGCATTTTACGGCTGCTCCTCTCTGACTTCGATAGACATACCCGCTAAGGTAATCGATATCGGAAATTATGCTTTTGTAGATTGCGACAAGCTGACCGAAATAAACGTAGATAAGAATAATACCGCTTTCACTTCGATAGACGGCGTGCTGTTCGATGTGGACGCCTGCACCCTTATCACCTGTCCGGGCGGCAAAAGCGGTACATATACCGTACCCGATACCGCAGTTGAAATAGACGCATACGCATTTATCGACTGTGAGGGACTGACTTCGGTCACTATCCCCGAAAGCGTTAAAGTAGTCGGGAACAACGCGTTTGCAAACTGCGTCGGATTAGCTTCCGTAACTCTTCCCGATACCGTAGAGGTTATTGGGTATGACGCGTTTTATAATACCGCTGTGATGAACGATCAGACGACTCCGCTGAAATATGCGGGAAACTGGGTGATAGGCAGCGACAGCGATTCCGATAATGCTGTGATAGAAATAAAGGACGGCACAGTTGGTATCGCGGATTCGGCAGTCAGCCGCTTAAATCGTCTGACGTCGGTAGTTATCCCCGACAGCGTAAAGTATATTGGAAATACGGCTTTCGCATACTGTTATGATCTTAAATCGGTAAATATCCCCGACAGCGTTGAGCGCATAGGAAGCGGCGCGTTTATGGCTACGGCTTTTCTTCTTGACCAGACCGGCGAATTAAAATACGGCGGAAACTGGCTGATAGGCTGCGATTACGGTGTTGAAACAGTCGAGATAAAGGAAGGCACTATAGGTATCGCCGATTATACTTTCAGCGGTCATACTACTTTTTCCTCTTTGACGCTGCCCGACAGCATAAAGCATATAGGCAATTACGCCTTTTCGATGTGCGCTTATCTCGACTCGATAAATATCCCCGAAAACGTTGACTGCATAGGAAACGGCGCGTTTGCCGGCACCGCTGTTACCTCTTTAACTATTCCCGAAAGCGTAAAGGAAATAGGAACGGAAGCGTTCAATAAATGTATTTATCTTACCGAAGTGACTATCCCCGAAAGTGTGGTCGAGATAGGCGACTATGCGTTCAGCAACTGCACTTCCTTAAAATCCGTAAAGCTGGAGGAGGGCGTTAAGAAAATAGGCTGGTGCGTTTTCCTAAACGATGGATTATTAGAGAGAGCCGAGCTGCCCGAAAGCCTCAGCGAAATAGGCGAAGACGTATTTTACGGCTGCTCGAAAGATTTGACTGTCTACAGCTATATAGGCTCGGCGTCCGAAAAATATGCAAATGATAATAAGATCGATTTTAAGGCCGTTATAGGTCAGATAACCGACTTTGCCGTAACCGACGTCGGAGCCGATTATATCGAGCTTACCTGGAGCAGGGCTCCGGGCGCTGAAAACTATGAGGTAAGCTATCAAAAGAAGGGCGACAGCGACTGGACATACCTTTATGCCGACGGCGACGCTCTCTCCTACAAAATAGAAGGTCTTGAGGAAAACACCGAATACAACATTGCGATAAGAGCTACTGCTACAATAGAGGAAGAGTTCGGTTATACCTACCTGACAAGCGAATTGAAAGAAACTACCGCTAAAACTTCCGCTAAACCTGCTGATACGAGCAAACCTGCCGATACAAGCAAACCTGAAGATACAAGCAAGCCTGAAGATACGGGCAAGCCTGAAGATACAAGCAAGCCTGAAGATACAAGCAAGCCCGCCGACACGAGCAAGCCTGCCGATACCGAGAACCCCGATACCGGCTATGCTCCGTCATTCAGCGCGGCAGTCCTGATGTCGGGAGCTTTAGGCGCTATGGCGGTATCAATGATACGCAGGAAAAAGAAATAAGCTATTAAGATAACATAATATTTAAATCTCCGTACGGTAAAACGTACGGAGATTTTTCTCGAAAAAAAAGAGTCTGTATCACTCCAAACTTATTAAATGTCTTTAAAAATCGTTATCCGCTTTTTAAAGACATTATCTGTCAAAAAATTACAAAAAATATTAACAAAATTTATGTGATAATTTTGTATGCAACATACAAAAATATCAAAAAAGTGAAAAAATATTGCACGTCCTATTGACAAAACTTTAGCAAAAGGTATAATTAAATTAAAGATAAAAATATATACTTTCCGAAAACAACGATAATATCATTCCGCTTGTATTGATTTGTTTTAAACAAAGCGCGCGATTTGTTTGAACATATCTTTACATATATTAAAATTAAAAAGGATAGAAAATTTTGGCAAAATTTTTTCGAGATTTTACGACATTTGTGATGGCAATCGCATACGCAAGAAAGGAATAAATATGAAAAAGACAATAGCATTACTTATGCTGTCCTTGCTGCTTGTCGGTTGTTCCGACCTTAAAGGCAGTCTGCCGTCGGAAGAAGAAAGCGCGGCGGCGTCTGAGCCTACAGACGGCACCGCGACGTCTTTAGGCTCGGACAGCGATACATCTGTTGAAATGATAGACGGCTATCCGGTAGAGCATTATCAGTTGGATTTTAAGATCGAAATGTCGGAAAAGCCTATGGATATACAAGACGATTGGCTTACCGCTGACGACGTGGAGGCGGCAAAACCTCGTGAGACGATAGTATTTGATAACGGACGCGAAAATTACACCGATGAGGAGGCCGCCGAGATAATAAATAAAATAGAAAATTTTACCGTTTCCGAGGATTTTCATTCGGAAGTGCCTAAGCATTTGGACCATATAAGTGAAATGACGGTAGATGAAACGCATTTGACCGACGCCGATGTAACGCCGAAAGAAAAACTGAAACATTTCCTGGAGGTTTATAAATATCTGTTCCCCGACAATGAATTTTATCCCGAATATATGTATTTGGGTGGTTCATATGATTTGCAGCTGTACAAACATTATGACGACTTTTTAAAACAAGCCGCTTTTGAGGAACATGACAGCGTCGATGAAGGCGCAAACTCGTATCCGCAATTTTTTTACGGGGATTTGTCGTATGCTTATCAAGACGAAGTAGAAGACAACGGGCTCGGTCCGACTTATGTAATATATGAATTTGAGGGAAAGGTAGACAACCCGATACACAGAGAAGACAGCGTGCTTTTTTGTACCGGCTATCCCTTGGGCTGCTGGCATTTCGTTTTTAACAGAGGAGTAGCCGGAAGGATAGCATGTGACGCGGGCGTGGAAAATAACCCTCTCAAAGATGTGTTTAGTCCCGAAAACTACTTTGAGTGTGTCGGAGCGTATCTGCCGGACAGCGAAGAGAGCTTTAAGCTGTTGGATAAAGAGGTGAAAATAAAGGACGCGACGGCGTTCTTTGAAAATTATATAAACACGCTCCCCGGCTTGAACGAGCCGGTGGTAAATCTCAAAGTACGGGAAGTATTGGTATATAAATTGAACGATGACAGCTACGGCTATTATTACAACTGTTCCAGAGAGTATGACGAAATACCGTTCAATTACGGGCTGCGCGGTTCGATATCGGGTTATGCGCCGATGGCGGATATATGCTATGGCTTTATGGTGTATAGCGACGAGGTGGATTTTGCTTACCATCCGGGAACCGAGACGGTGATAGTTGACGAAAAGCAGTATACCGATATGATACCTTTTGAAGAGGCGATAAAGATAGCAAGCGAAAAGCTGACGGAACACGTCAATTTCGAGGTGAAAAGCGCGTCGATAGTATATGATTTGAACATGGGCACGGACTCCACGGGAAGAACAGTTTACCCCGCTCACGCGGCATGGAAATTTGTTATGTACAATAAGAACGACAACCTTTACTACACCTGCTATCTTAACGCAAGAGACCGCGACAAATTCAACTATTCGACCTCTTCCGCGGATTGACGCTTTGCGTGCCGAGCGCGCGGTGACGCCCGAAAGGAGGCTTTATGTTAAGGCTCATTTTATCAAATTTCAAAAGGACCTTCACCGATATAACCTTTTATTTTTGCATACTGCTGGTATTTATGCTGTGCTTTACCGCGACGGCGGCTTTTGACCCCAAAACCACCGACCCGATAACGGTGCTTGACCTTATTATACGAAACGACAGCCAGCTTGTCCGCTCCGATATTACCCTTAACGCATACGGAATATTCAAAACAGGCGGCACGGGCGAATGGCTGGTGATGTTCCTGCCGATAGTCGTCGGTTTCTCCTTTGTCAAAAGGTTCTGCGACGGCAGGGACAGCCGCTTTATCAGGTTTGAAACGGTCAGGCTCTCAAAAACAGGTTACGCGGCGGGCACGCTGATAAGCGCGGTACTGCTGGGCGGACTGGCGGTGACGGTGGGTTACGCGCTGTACGGGATATATACGGCGGCGGTATTTCCCGACCTTGCCTATTATCCCGATCTCGCGCAGTCGTACCTTGACGGAGCGGTTTCGGAACTTGTACCGCCGTTTGACGGCCTTTATTCGGTAATAGGAATGCCGGCGCTGTACATAGCCAAGCTGGCGGGTATGTTTTTGTACGGAGCGGCGGCGGCGCTGCCCGCGGCGGTTTGCGCGTCGCTGATGAGAAATCAATATCTGATAATCTGCCTGCCGTTTTTCGCAAACTACTTGATGACCGTGATATGTCAGCGGCTGTGGGGCTTGGCGTTCGCCTCCGACGATTCGCCGTATTGGATCTCCGACGTGGCGTCGGTCATCTACCCCTCGGCGTTGGCGGATATATTCACATACAAAAGCATCGCGCTGCCGACGGCGGCTTATTCCGCCGTCCTTATCGCCGCCGCGTTCGTCTTGTTCATTACAGTCATGAACAGGAGGTTTGATAAAGGTGAGTAAAAAACTTTCGACGGTATGGTTCGTCGCAAGAAGCGAGTACGTCCGTTGGGTGACCGACCCGCGCATGATAATTGTCCTTATAATGCTGGTAGTGATAAACGGGCTGGTAACTCAGCCGCTTATGGACAGGGCGGAAAAGTTCGGCGCGCCGCTGAACCTGTTCGAGCCGTTCATAGCGGTGACAAATTCCCCGATACTGCTGCTGCTTATCCCGTCGGTGTTCTTTGTACTGATGAGCGACTTCCCGTCCTCGTCGAGCAATATGTATTTTCTGATAAACCGCACCGGCAAGCTGAAATGGCTGGCGGGACAGCTTTTGTTCGCGCTGATGGCGGCTGTCAGCTTTGTGGCGGTGATATTTATAGGCACGTCGCTTTTCGCGCTGCCCAACAGCTTTATAGGCTCGGATTGGAGCGATGTGACGAGGCTGTATATGTCCCATTTCCCGCAGGAGTACGACTCCTTTGTATCGCAGCTTTTGCCGCCGAACTTATACAATCAGGTGTACCTTTACGAAACGCTCCCCGCGACCTGCTCGCTGTTGGTGCTTTATCTGTTTTCGATATGCTCCATGCTGCTGGTCTTTAAAATGCTAAAGCTGAAGACCGCCGGACTGCTCGCGAGCGTTGCGGTGCTGGGTGCGGGAGTTACCGCGTTTTCCGCCTATTCCGCGCTGATGTGGATATTCCCCACGGCGAATATGGTGGTGTGGGTGCATTTTCAGGAGATACTTGCGGCGCAGGTATTCCCGCTGTGGGCGTCATATCTGTATTTTGCGGTGTTTATCGTCGTGATGGTGACCTTGGGCGCGTTGGCGCTGAAAAAGACTAATTTCTACAGTACGGAGGAACGGTGACGGATATGCTTATAGACGTAAACGACGTATCGCTTACCATTAAAAAGACCGAGATACTCAAACATATAACCGTCGGCTTTGAGCGCGGGAAGATACACGGACTTATCGGACGAAACGGCAGCGGCAAGACGATGCTGATGAAATGTATCTGCGGGTTCGTACATACCACTTCGGGCGAGGTGACGGTAGCCGGTCAGAGGATAGGAAAGGACTGCGATTTCCCGCAGAGCATAGGTATAATTATCGAAACGCCGGGGTTTATCCCCTATTACAGCGGGTTCAAGAATTTAAAGCTGCTCGCGTCGCTGAACAACAAAATAAACTCGGAGCAGGTAAAGGACAGTATGCGCCGAGTGGGACTTGACCCCGACCTAAAGCTGCACGTCGGCAAATATTCGCTGGGTATGCGGCAAAGGCTGGGGCTTGCGCAGGCGATAATGGAGGACCCCGAACTGCTGATACTCGACGAGCCTATGAACGGGCTGGATAAGGACGGAGTGGCGGATATGAGGAAGTACCTGCTTGAATTCAGAGAGCAGGGCAAGACCGTGCTGATAGCCTCCCATTCGGCGGAGGATATAGAAGTGCTGTGCGACACGGTAAACGAGATGGACAAGGGAGTCATCAGCAAGATAAAATAAAATATATTAAAAGCCGTGCGTTCTGCACGGCTTTTCAGCTTGTCGAAAAACCCTCCCTACGGTCGGATTTCCCGACAAGCTGCCAAAAAATCGGCTAGACTGCGTAAGCAGTCTAGCTCGATTTTTGCCGCGCTTTGCGCGGCTCTTATCAAACTTGAGGGTGAAAACCCTGATGGTTTTCCCCTCAAACACCTCTTTCCTTCCGCTTTATATTGACCTTTTTCTACAGACTGAAAGTGCGTTCTGCACGGCTTTTTGCTTAACTTTAGCGGTTTGCGGGTATAAGTCCTTGACTGAAAGCAAAAAATGTGTTATACTGTTATAAATTATGTCTGTCGAACGGAGAAAGGAACATATATGGATATAAAGACCATAGATCATCTTTGTGAATTGAGCAAGCTCAATTTCACCGATGACGAAAAACAAAAGGTTATGGAGGAAATGAGCGCGATAATCGAGCTTATGGACACCGTAAAAGAGATAGACCTGACATACGACGACACAAAGGACAACAACAGCATAACATACAGCGAGGTAAGAAAGGACGCGGCAAAGCCCTCTTACCCTACAGACAGGCTGCTGTCCAACACGGAGCCGCAGGATAACTGCTATGTGGTGCCGAAAATGGTGGAATAAAGGAAGGACAGGGCATGGATATAACTAAGGTTTCTCTTAAAGAGCTGCGCAAGGCGCTGGACGACAAAGAGATAAGCGCGGCGGAGCTTGCGGAAGAATATATAGGCAGGATAAAGACGGCGGACGCCGAGGTGGAAAGCTACATCACCGTCACCGAGGAGCAGGCGAAAATTGCGGCGGAACAAGCGCAAAAGCTGATAGACGATAACAAGGCGCAGCCTCTTACCGGCATACCGCTTGCGATAAAGGACAATATCTGCACCGACGGGATAAGGACTACCTGCGCGTCGAAGATGCTGGAAAACTTTGTCCCGCCGTACAACGCGACGGTAATAGAAAAGCTGAACGGTCAGGGCTATGTGCTTTTGGGAAAGACCAGCATGGACGAATTTGCGATGGGCGGTTCTACCCAGACGGCGGCTTTTTCCAAGACGAAAAACCCGTACGATACCGGCAGAGTGCCGGGCGGCTCAAGCGGCGGCAGCGCGGCTGCGGTCAGCGCGGGACTTGCTCCGGCGGCGCTCGGCTCGGATACCGGCGGTTCGATAAGACAGCCGTCGTCGTTTTGCGGCGTTACCGGCTTAAAGCCGACTTACGGCAGGGTATCGAGATACGGGCTGATAGCCTTTGCAAGCTCGCTTGACCAGATAGGTCCGATAGCGAACAGCGCGGAGGACTGCGGCATACTGCTTAACGCCGTGGCGGGCCGTGACGAACACGACGCGACCTCCGCCGGAGTGCCGGTCGAGGACTTTAACGCGAAGATAGGTCAAAGCATAAAGGGCATGAAGATAGCGCTGCCGAGGGAATTTTTCGGCGACAGCACCGACGATGAGGTAAAGCAGGCGGTGACCGCCGCCGCTAAGGAATACGAAAAGCTGGGCGCTGAGCTGGTGGACTGCTCCATGAGCAGCCTGAAATACGCGGTAGCGGCGTACTACCTTATTTCCGGCGCGGAGGCGGCGTCAAATCTGTCGCGCTTTGACGGGATAAAATACGGACTGCGCGGAGAGGGCAGGAGCTTTGACGAGATGATACGCGACAGCCGCAGCCGGGGCTTCGGCGCGGAGGTAAAGCGCCGCATACTGCTGGGCAACTATGCGCTTTCCAGCGGATATTACGACGCATATTACCGCAAGGCGCTCGCGTTAAAGCAGCAGATAATAAAAGAATACAACGATATATACGCGCAGGCGGACGTTATACTTACTCCGACCGCGCCGACGGTGGCATACAGGATAGGAGAGCAGGAGACCGATCCCGTAAAAATGTATCTTGCGGATATCTGCACGGTAACGGTAAATATCGCGTCGCTGCCCGCCATATCGCTGCCCTGCGGCTACAACGCGGACGGTATGCCGATAGGTATGTCGCTGGTCGGAAAGAGGTTCGACGAGGCGACGCTGATACAGACCGCCGACGCATATCAAAGGAATTTTACCGTAATGCCCAACAAATTCAGGGCGTAAGCGCGGCGAGGAAAGGAGGATCCGCAAAATGAAGTTATACCCCACGATAGGGCTTGAGATACACGCCGAGCTTATGACCGAATCCAAGGTGTTCTGCACCTGCTCGGCAAAATTCGGCGGAGAGCCTAACAGCCGCTGCTGTCCGGTATGCTCCGGACTGCCCGGCACTTTGCCCGTGCTTAATTCCAAAGCGGTGGAATATATAATAAAAGCCGGTTATATCATGAACTGTGAAATATCCCGCTTTACCAAATGGGACAGAAAAAACTATTTCTATCCCGACCTTCCCAAGGCGTACCAGATATCCCAAATGCCAAGACCCGTATGTCTTGGCGGATATGTGGACATAGAGTCCGAGGGAAAGACCAAGCGCATGAGGATAAACCGCATACATCTTGAGGAGGACGCGGGCAAGCTGGTGCATGAAAACCGCATAAGCCTTGCGGATTACAACCGCTGCGGCATACCGCTCATAGAGATAGTCACCGAGCCGGATTTCCACTCGGCGGCGGACGTCACCGCGTTTTTCGAGAAGATACGGCTGATGCTGCAATATGCGGGAGTCTGCGACGGCAGGCTGGAGCAGGGCAGTATGCGGTGCGACGTAAATATCTCGCTCGCGCCGGAGGGCTCGGATACTCTGGGAACGCGCACCGAGGTCAAAAACCTTAACTCTCTGCGGGCGATACAGCGCGCGGTAGAATATGAGATATACCGCCAGACCGAGCTTATAGAAAACGGCGAACGGGTGATACAGGAAACCCTGCATTTCAACGACGCGACGGGAGAGACCAGCTCTCTGCGCTCCAAGGAGGACGCGCACGACTATCGTTACTTCCCCGATCCCGATATACCTCCGATAATATTTACCGAGGAGGAGCTTGCGGCGATAAAGGCGGATATACCCGAAATGCCGCAGCAGCGGTACGAGCGTTACACAAAGGAATACGGCATATCCGGCGCGGACGCGGCGGTGCTGATAAATACCAAAGCGGTAAGCGACTTTTTTGAGGCGGCGGTCAAGGCATACGACAACCCCAAGCCGATAGCCACCTTTATAACGGTAGAGCTTATGCGCAGGATAAACCTCGGAGAGGTGGACGCGGAGAATATCCCGTTTGCGCCGGAGAATTTTGCAAGACTGGTGGAGCTTGCCGAGACCGGCAAAATATCCAAGGACAACCGCAAGATGATACTTCGCGATATGACGGCGTCGGGCGGTACTCCCGACGAGATAGCCGAGCGGGAGCAGCTTTGGATAAAAGAGGACAGCGAGCTTACCGAAAAGACGGTAGACGAGATACTCGCGGCAAATCCCAAAGCGGTGGAGCAGTACCGAAACGGCGAGACCAAGGTGTTCGGCTTCCTGATGGGACAATGCAACAGGGCGCTGAAAGGTTCGGCGTCGCCCGCCGCGATAAAACGCGTGCTGGAAGAAAAGCTGAAATAAATTTAAGTCAGAAAGGGCAAGACAGATGTTTTTGGAAAACATATACCGCACTCACACCTGCGCCATGCTGAGCGAGGCGGATATAGGCAAGAACGTGAGAGTCGCGGGCTGGGTGGAGAATATCCGCGACCACGGAGGAATAAAGTTTATCGACCTGCGCGACCATTACGGCTATGTTCAGATAACCTTTCAGAAAAACGAGGGGCTGCTGGACGGGGTAAACAAGGAGTGTGCCGTAACCGTAGGCGGTACCGTGATAAAGCGCGGTGAGGGAACGTATAACGATAAGATAAGCACCGGCACTATTGAAATATCCGCCGAGAGCTTGGAGATACTCGGAAAGGTGGAGGCGGAGCAGCTGCCGTTTGAAGTGCCGACCTCTACCGAGACCAAAGAGGATATACGGCTCAAATACCGTTATCTTGATTTGAGAAACAGAAAAATGCACAACAACATCATACTGCGCAGCGAGGTAATATCCTTTTTGCGCAATAAGATGACCGAGATGGGATTTTTGGAGATACAGACTCCGATACTGTCCACCAGCTCGCCGGAGGGCGCGCGCGACTACCTGATACCCAGCCGCAAGCACCACGGAAAGTTTTACGCTTTGCCGCAGGCTCCGCAGATATTCAAGCAGCTGCTTATGGTATCGGGATTTGACAGGTATTTCCAGATAGCGCCCTGCTTCCGTGACGAGGACGCGAGAGCCGACCGCTCCCCCGGAGAATTTTATCAGCTTGATTTTGAAATGGCGTTCGCCACGCAGGAGGACGTTTTCGCCGTTGCGGAAAAGGTGCTGTATGACACATTCGTAAAATTCGGCGGGAAAAAGGTATCTCCCGCTCCGTTTAGGCGCATACCCTATGCGGAGGCTATGCTGAAATACGGCACAGACAAGCCGGATCTTCGCAATCCGCTTATAATAACCGAGCTTTCCGACCTGTTCGTAAACAGCGATTTCAAGCCGTTTTGCAACAAATGCGTAAGAGGTATACGGGTGCCGCAGATGGCGGGCAAGTCCAAGGGCTTTTTCGAGAAAATGGAGTCCTACGCCCGCGAGATAGGCATGAAAGGGTTGGGTTACGTCAAGGTGGACGAGAATTTCAACTATCTCGGTCCTATAGATAAATTCCTTAACGACGGTCAGCGCGAGGAATTAAAGACGCGCTGCGAGCTTGAGGTCGGCGACGTGCTGTATTTTATAGCCGACACTCCCAAGCTCGCACCCAAGCTGGCGGGACAGATACGCACCGAAGTCGCCTCCCGTATGGAGCTGATAAAGGACGACAGCTTTGAGCTGTGCTTTATCGTGGATTTCCCGATGTACGAGGAGGACGAGGAGAGCGGCAAGATAATCTTTACCCACAACCCGTTTTCCATGCCGCAGGGCGGATATGAGGCGCTGAACACCAAAGACCCGTTGGAGATACTCGCTTATCAGTACGATATAGTATGCAACGGCGTGGAGCTGTCCAGCGGCGCGGTGAGAAACCACCGTCCTGAGATAATGGTAAAGGCGTTCGAGATAGCGGGATATACCGAGGCGGACGTTGCGGAAAAATTCGGAGCGCTGTACAGCGCGTTCAAATACGGAGCGCCGCCTCATGCGGGCATGGCTCCCGGAGTGGACAGAATGTTGATGCTGTTCGCCGGAGAGGAGAGCATACGGGAGGTCATAGCGTTCCCGATGAACTCCAACGCGCAGGACCTGCTGCTCGGCGCGCCCACCGAGGTAACGGAGCAGCAGCTCCGCGAGGTGCATATCAAGGTAAGACAAAAGCCGAACAACTGATAA
Organism: uncultured Ruminiclostridium sp.; assembly: GCA_947623915.1. Classification (GTDB taxonomy): domain Bacteria; phylum Bacillota; class Clostridia; order Oscillospirales; family Ruminococcaceae; genus Ruminiclostridium_E. The sequence continues at coordinate 29,353 of CANQIB010000012.1, read as the reverse complement.
ACAAACCCCGTATCCGATTTAACGGATACGGGGTCTTTATATTTCTTTAGGAAAGTATATCTACCAGCTTTTGTATCAGCGTGCCTATCTGCGGCTTTGAATAGTGACCGTCCGCGCCGACCTCGGCGGCTTTTGCGGCGGTGTTTTCGTTTGAAAGCGAGGAAAACAGGAACACCGGCACTTTATTTAATTTTTCGTCGGATTTTATCAGGCGGGTAAGATGCAGACCGTCCATCTGCGGCATTTCTATATCGGTTATCACGGCGGCTATCCTGTCGGATATATCCCCGTCAAGCTCGCGCTGTGAGGATATATAATCCCACGCCTCTTTTCCGTTGGAGAAAGCGCGCACCTCTTTAAATCCTATTTCGCTGAGGCTGTTTACTATCATGTGATTGAGAAAATCCGAATCCTCGGCTATCACTAAATGCTTGTCGCTCAGCTCCTGTTCATGACCTTTCGCGCTTTCCGCTCCCGTCATGTCCAGACCCGTCCCTTCGTTCAGCGCCATCATTATCCGTTCAAAGTCTATTATGACTATTATCCTGCCCTCGGATTTTACTATTCCCGTGGAAATGGAATCCTCGGCTTTTACCGCCATTTTCGGAGGGTGCTCGATCTCGCTCCATGAGGTGGAGTGTATACCGTCTACCTTATCGACGTGAAAACCGATGTCGGTATCGTTAAAGCGGCAGATGATGAAAAGTCCGCGCTCGTTTTTGTCCTCCTCAAGCCCCAGTACCTTGTGAAGATCCACTATCGTTATCAGCTTGTCACGGGGCATGAACACTCCCTCTATCTCGGCGGGGGAATTGGGGATAGGCGCTAGGCGGCGCCGCATCATTATCTCCAGCACCTTAGCGATATTTATGCCGTAATGATTTCCGCCCACTTCAAATTCCAAGAGCTGGAGCAGCTCGTCGCCCTGAAGCTCGCCGTTTACATTGTCGGTCATGGCAGTCCCTCCTTTTTGAGGATAGATGTATGTTAGATGTATTTCAAGTATACCATATATCCTTAAAAATTTCAACCGCTGTTTGCTCATATTAGGCAGAGAAAAATGAAAAATCGCTTAAAATTATAATTAGGACTTGCAAAAGCCTTTCAATTCTGCTATAATAAATTAGTATGCAGGTTTATGCCCGAAAAGAGCCGAAGCCGTACAAAGCAAACGCTTTGCGCCCTTGACGGCGGGTATCCTGAAAAACGAACAAAATAATAAGGAAGAAAAAGATGAAAGAGCAGTTACAGAACATAGAAAAAGAGGCGCTGGCGGCTATCGGCGCGTGCGGCGGCCTTAAAGAGCTGGACGCGCTGCGAGTGAAATATCTCGGCAAAAAGGGCGAGCTTACCGCGATACTCAAGTCCATGGGCAGTCTGTCCGCCGAGGAGCGCCCCGCGATGGGACAGCTTGCGAACACCGTCCGCAAAAATTTGGAGGAGGCGGTAAATTCCAAAAACTCCGAGCTCAACTCCGCGGCGCTGGACGCAAAGCTGAAAGCGGAAAAGGTAGACGTTACTCTTCCGGGCAGGACTCGTCCGATAGGAGTGCGCCACCCGCTCAATATAGTCCTCGACGAGCTGAAAGAGATATTCCGCGGAATGGGATATACCGTAGTGGACGGCCCTGAGGTAGAGGAAACCAAATATGTGTTTGATATGCTCAACACCGACGAGGGTCACCCCGCCCGCGACGAGCAGGACACGTTTTACATCACCGATAAGATACTGCTCAGGACGCAGACCTCATCGGTGCAGATACGCGAAATGCTGGCGCATAAGCCGCCTATCGCGATAATAAGCCCCGGACGCGTGTACCGCTCCGACACGGTGGACGCTACCCACTCCCCGATATTCCATCAATGCGAGGGATTGGTGATAGATAAAAAGATAACCTTCGGCGACCTTAAAGGCACGTTGGAGATGTTTGCGAAAAGGTTGTACGGCGAGGACATCAAGCTGCGTTTCCGTCCGCACCACTTCCCCTATACCGAGCCGTCCGCCGAGGTGGATCTGCAATGCTTCAAATGCCACGGCGAGGGCTGCCCGCTCTGTAAGGGCGAGGGCTGGATAGAAATGCTGGGCAGCGGTCTTGTACACCCGCAGGTGCTGATAAACTGCGGCATCGACCCGAACGAATACAGCGGTTTTGCATTCGGTATCGGCTTGGAGCGTATCGTTATGATGAGATACAACATCGACGATATGCGCCTGCTGTATGAGAACGATATAAGATTTTTAAGTCAATTCAGATAAAAAGAACAGGAGAATATAAAAGTGGATCTGTCAATGAAATGGCTTAACGATTATGTTAAAGCCGATATGCCCGCTAAAGAATTTGCGGATAAAATGACCATGGGCGGCTCAAAGGTGGAGACCTGGCACAATATGAGCGAGCCGCTGTCAAATATTGTGGTGGCAAAGGTGATAAGCCTTGAGCGTCACCCTGACAGCGAAAAGCTGTGGATATGTCAGCTCGACGCGGGACAGGGCGAGCCGGTGCAGATAGTTACCGCCGCGCAAAACCTGTTCGAGGGAGCGATAGTGCCCGCCTGCCTGCATAACAGCGTTATCGCGGACGGCACAAAGATAACCAAGGGCAAGCTGCGCGGTGTGGCAAGCAACGGCATGATGTGTTCCTATGCGGAGCTGGGACTTACCCCCGGTGATTTTTCCTATCCTGTGGCGGACGACGGGATACTTATTTTGAACGACGACCCCGACATAGAAAAAATGCCGGTCGGCACTGATATACGCAAAGCGTTGGAGATCGACGATACGATAGTAGAATTCGAGATAACGAACAACCGTCCCGACTGTCTGTCGGTGCTGGGACTTGCACAGGAGGCTGCCGCGGTATTCGACGTGCCGCTGAATGTGAAAGAGCCCGAATACAAGACCGCGGGCGGGAACATAAACGACGAGCTTACCGTCAGAGTGGAGAACCCCAAGCTGTGTTCGCGCTATATGGCGGCGCTCGTGAAAAACGTCAAGATAGGTCCGTCGCCCAGATGGATGGCAAGACGGCTGCGCGCAAGCGGCGTGCGCCCGATAAATAACCTTGTTGACATCACCAACTTTGTCATGTTGGAATACGGTCACCCGATGCACGCGTTCGACCTGCGGTATGTTGAGGACAACATCATTACGGTAAGGAACGCGAAAGCGGGCGAAACGCTCAAGCTGCTGGACGAGATGGCGGAGCCGGTAAAGCTGTCCGAGGAGATGCTGATAATCGCCGACGGCAAGAAGCCGATAGCGATAGCGGGAGTTATGGGCGGCGAGCATAGCGGTATAATGGACGACACCACTACGGTAGTGTTCGAGGCGGCGTGCTTTGACGGAGTTTCCGTTCGCCGTACCGCAAAGAAAGTGGGAGAGCGTACCGAGGCAAGCTCGCGCTTTGAAAAGGGACTCAATCCCGTAAACGCCGAAAAGGCTTTAAAGCGCGCGTTGGAGCTTATAGATATACTGGGCTGCGGCGAGATAACGGACGGCATTATCGACGTAAAGAGCGGAGAATATGAGCCGGAGCGTTTAAAGCTGGATCACAAAAAGGTAAACGAGCTGTTGGGCTCGGATATATCCGACGAGGAGCAGCGCGGCATATTAAAGCGGCTGGGCTTCGGGATAGAGGGCGACGAGCTGATAGTGCCGCCCACCCGTATAGATATGCACCTTCCCTGCGATATAGCGGAGGAAGTCGCGAGGATATACGGTTATAACAACATTGCTTCCACCGTGCCTAAGCTGTCGTGTCAGGGCAAGCGCACCGAAAGGCAGAAATTTGAGGATAAGGCGACGAGTATCGCGCTTTCCCTCGGATTTTACGAGATAATGACCTACAGCTTTATCTCACCCAAGGATTACGAGCTTTTGGGAATGAAGCAGGAGCAGCGCCGCAGCGTGGTGATACGCAATCCCCTGGGCGAGGATACCTCGGTGATGAGGACAAGTCCGCTTACCTCGATGATGGAGGTAATAAAGAGAAACTACAACAACCGCAATATGGCGGCAAGGTTTTTTGAAACGGCGAGGGCGTATTTCCCCAACGGAGAAAACGAACTGCCGGACGAAAAGGATTATCTGTGCTTCGGACTGTACGGCGCGGGCGAGGACTTTTTCACGGCTAAGGGCGCGATAGAAGAGCTGCTCGAAAAGCTGGGGATAGAAAACGCGGAGTTTACCGCGGACAGCGACGAGCCGATATATCACCCCGGAAGATGCGCGCGTATCACGGTCGGCGAAAACGAGCTGGGCTATGTGGGACAGATACACCCCTCGGCGGCAGCGGCGTTTGACGTAGGCGTTGAGGTGTACTGCGCGGTGATAGCTATAGATAAAGCCTATGAGAGCATGGGCGGGGACGTTAAATATTCCGCTTTGCCGAAGTTTCCCGCATCCTCCCGCGACCTCAGCCTTGTCTGCGACGACGGCGTGACCAACGGGGAGATAATCTCGGTGATAAAGAAGAACGCCAAGCATCTTGAAGCCGTAAGGCTTTTCGATATATACAAGGGCGAGCAGGTGCCGGAGGGCAAAAAGAGCCTTTCCTACACGCTGACTTTCAGAAAAAAAGACGCGACGCTTACCGACGAAGAGGCGGACGCGTCGGTGGCAAAGGTGCTGAAAGCGCTGGAGGCCGTAGGCGTGGTACTGCGCTGAATTATTAAGAGCAAGGAGATTTTAACATGAACAGGTTTGCAAAATGCTTTGCCGCATTGACCTTGGCGGGAGCGGTAGTGCTTTCCTCCACGGGCTGTGCGGATATATCCACGGTCGGGACTATCGACGGAGAGAACATACGCGCCGGCGTGTATCTGATGTATGAACTTCAGGCGATATCCGAAGCCAACACCGAGATAGACGAGCAGCTCACCGAGCTGGGGCAGTCCGCGTCGGATATAGAGAATTTCAGTTATTTCAACTACAACGTGCAGGAAAAGCCGTATTCACAGTTTGTGGAGGAGCGCACTTTGGGCTATATAAAGCGCCATATCGCGATACAAAGACGCTTTGACGAGCTGAAGCTGGAGCTTACCGACGAGGAGACCTCCACTATCAGAGAGTCGGCCGCCGATATGTGGGATACCGAGATGACCTATTACGGGTACGGTATGGGACAGACCTACGGCGAGTATTACGAAAACCTCGGCGTGAGCCGCGCTTCCTATCAGGAAATGCAGCTGGTGGACCTTATGAGCAACAAGCTGTTTGATTCCTACTATGACGAGAACGGCACGACGCCTACCGACGAGAACGACATTAAGACCTATTATGAGGACAACTACGGAAGATTCCAGATAATACAGGTATCCTTGACCGAGGGCGACGGCAGCAAGATAGAGACCGACGAGGGTAAGAAGAAGATGGAGGATCTCGCGAACGGCTATCTTGACCGCTTAAAGGACGGAGAGGATTTCGACACGGTATATCACGATTATGAGGATTATGTTGCCAAGCAAAAGGAGCAGGCGGAAAAGGACAGCGAAGATACTTCCGAGTCCTCCGAAGTATCCTCTGCCGAGGAGACCGTGGGAGATTCCGCCGCGCCGGAGGAGGAAGAGGAGCATGACCACGAAACCTTGCTTTCCAAGGACAGCACCACTCCAAGCGAGGAATTTATAAAGTGGGCGTTCGAGCTTGACGAGGACGAGGGCGGATTGTACAAGGACGAAACGGTCTACTATGCGGTAATGCGCAAAAAGCTGCTTGAGCGCGACGACTGGTACGAAACCAACCGTTCGAGCGTACTGCATATAATGAAAGACGAGGAGTTTGAGGGAGTGCTGGACGAGATAGCAAAGAACTACGACGTTCAGCTGAACAATGCCGCTTTGGACGCGTACAAGCCGGATAAAATACATCAGTAAGACTGACGTTTGTTGAAGTTGATGTCGGGGGACTGCGGTCCCCCGAAATTTTTATCGAACAGGGAAAGGAGGGGCGGTATGACGGTAATGAACGTATCCGAGCTTTCCGTCGCGTTCGGCGGAGAAGAATTGTTCGGGAACGTGGGATTTAAACTGGAGGACGGCGCGCGCGTCGGTCTGGTGGGAGTGAACGGCTGCGGAAAATCCACGCTTTTCAAGCTGATAGTGGGACAGCTCGACCCAGACAGCGGCAGTATCTCGCTCGCGCAGGGCTGCGGTATAGGCTATATGGAGCAGTATGTGCTTACCGACGAAGAACGCACGTTATATGACGAGGTGCTTAAAATATTCCGACCCCTTATCGAGCTTGAGGAGGAGCTGGCTCGGATAAATTGCAGGATAGACGCGGGAGAGCGCGACGAACAGCTTTTGTCAAAGCAGATGAGAACGCGTGAGCGGTTCGAGCGCGAGGGCGGACTAACCTACAGGGCGCGCGCGGCGTCGGCGCTCACGGGTCTGGGATTTGCCAAGGACGAGCTGGATAAGCCGGTCGGCGCGTTGAGCGGCGGACAGCGCAGCAAGGCGCAGCTTGCAAAGCTGCTGCTTTCGGACAGCGGGATACTGCTGCTGGACGAGCCTACAAACCATCTCGACATAAGCTCCTGCGAATGGCTGGAGAGCTTTCTGGAAAGCAGAAAGGGCGCGTATATCGTAATTTCGCACGACAGGTATTTTCTGGACAGAGTTACCGATACCACCTTTGAACTGGAAAACGGAAAGCTGACCGTTTACAAGGGGAACTACACCCGCTATCTTACGCTGAAAGCGCAGGCCGAGGAGGCAAAGCGCCGCGCTTACGAGCGCACGGTAAAGGAGATAGACCGCATAGAGGGCATAGTAGAGCAGCAAAAGCGGTGGAACCAGGCGCATAACTACGTCACCGCCGCCTCCAAGCAAAAAGCGGCGGATAAGCTGCGAGTGACGCTTGAAAAGCCGGAGGAGCGGCCGAGCGATATACATTTCACCTTTAAATGCCGGCAGGGCGGCGGCAACGACGTGCTGTACGCGCAGGGACTTTCAAAATCCTTCGGCGGCAAAGAGGTGTTTTCCGGCGCGGGGCTTGACATAAAGAAAAACGAGAGGGTGTTTATCCTCGGAGAAAACGGCAGCGGCAAAACGACTTTGTTCAAAATACTGACAGGACGGTTGGAGCCGGACGGCGGAAGTTATAAATACGGCGCGGAGATAGAGTACGGCTATTACGACCAAACGCAGTCGGAGCTTGACGGGAAAAAGACCGCGCTGGACGAGATATGGGACGAGCATACCGACATGACCGAAACGCAGATAAGAACGGCGATGGCGACGTTTTTGTTCAAAGGCGAGGACGTGTTCAAACGGGTGGCGACGCTCAGCGGCGGGGAAAAAGCGCGGCTTTCGCTGCTGAAGCTGATGCTGCGGGGCGCAAACCTGCTGCTGCTGGACGAGCCGACCAACCACCTCGACATACGCTCGCGGGAGGCGCTGGAGACCGCGCTGTCGGAGTACGGCGGCACGCTGCTGATAATTTCACACGACAGATACCTTATAAATAAGCTCGCCGACCGTGTGATACTGTTCGGCAGGGACGGAACGCAAAGCGTCACGGGAAATTACGACCGTTGTCTTGAGCTGTATTCGCAGGCGCGCGTTGCAGAAAAGGACAGACCTGTCAAAAAAGAAAACGACTACAAGCTGAAAAAGCAGAGAGAAAGCGAGCGCCGCAGGCTGCACACCGCGATAGAAAGGCTGGAGGAGCAGATAGACGAACTCGGCAGGGAGATAGAGCAAAAGACCGCTCTGCTGTACGAGCCGGAGTACGCCTCCGATTATGAAAAGGCGGCGGAGCTTTCCGCACAGCTTGAAAAGCTGCACGCAAAAGAAAGCGAGCTTACCGATAAATGGGCGGAGCTTTGTGAGCAGGCGGAGTCGCAGGACAGTAAATAACAGGTGATAAAGTAAAATATTATCAATTTTTCCTGAAAATATGGGAAATTTGCTAAAAATTTAAGTAATTTTAAGCAATAAAATTGACGAAAAAATTTGTGTAAATGTTACAAAAATTTTTCGGCACAAAAATTTTTATCAAAATCAAAAAAATACAAAAACGGTAAAATGGGAAACGTTTACATTTGATTTGTGGTTTTTTGCTTAAAAAAATTCAAGATATTGTGTAAAAGGAAAATATTATCGTCTTATTTCACAAAATTTTAACACAGAATTTGTGAAATAAGTCAAATCTCAATTTTGCTTGTCAACAACACCCAAAAAAGACGGGGCAAAGTGAAATATTTTTTATGCACCTTGACAGTCAGATGAAAATTTGATATAATTATCATGTTACAAAGTCGAAAAATATTTGTATGATTTTGCTTTGTTCGATTCGGAAATTGCGGGTATCTGCCGCCGCACGGCGTCCGAAGCGGTTCATAAGGCAGACTGCGGTAGGTTACCGCGGAAAGGCAGCTTATATGGAGCCTATTTTAAAAGCTGTGGACATTTCACGGAGCTTTAAGATAAACGATAAGACCGAGGTTCACGCACTTAAACGTATAAATCTTGAGGTGTTGCCGAATAAGCTGGTAGTGCTGCGGGGACGCAGCGGCTCCGGCAAAACGACGCTTATAAATATTCTCGGTGCGCTTGACCGTCCGACTTCGGGAGAGGTGATATTCGACGGCAGGGAGATAACGGGATTATCCGACGCTCAGGCCGATAAGCTGCGCAGGTACGAGATGTCCTTCGTTTTTCAGTCGGTAGCGCTGATACCCACCATGACGGCTTATGAGAACGTCGAGTTTGCGATGCGGCTGTTCGGCGCACCCCGTTCCGAGCGGGCTGACCGCGCAAAGGAATGTCTGATACGGGTAGGACTGGAAAAGCGTATGCACCACCGCCCCGGAGAGCTTTCGGGAGGCGAACAGCAGAGGGTGGCGATAGCCAGGGCGATAGCAAACCGTCCCAAGCTGATATTTGCCGACGAGCCTACCGCCGCGTTGGATATGCCGACGGGCTTGGCGGTAGTGAACCTGTTCCGCGAGCTTGCGCACGAGGACGGACTTACGATAGTGATGACCACCCACGACACGGCCATGATGGAATTGTGCGACGTTATTTACACCCTGGAGGACGGAGAGATAACCGACGTCAGGGAAAATAACGACACGGATAAGGAGGAATAATGCCGCAGAGAGTTATGCTGGCACCCCCCGAAAACATTATGGTGCGGTGCGACAATCTGGTAAAGATATACAAGACCTCCGATGTGGAGGTAATGGCGCTCCAGGGATTGGATCTGGAGGTGGAGCGCGGAGAGCTTATGGGCATTGTCGGAGCTTCCGGCAGCGGAAAATCCACCCTGCTCAATATGCTCGGAGCGTTGGATAAGCCGTCGGCGGGAAGTCTATTCGTGGACGGCAAGGATCTTTTGAAATTCGACGAAAAAGACCTGATAAAGTATAAGCGTGAAACGGTCGGTTTCGTATGGCAGAACAACGCCAGAAACCTTATACCTTATCTTACGGCAGTCCAAAACGTAGAAATGCCGCTGCTGCTTTCCGGACATAAGAAAAGGCGGGAAAGAGCGCTGGAGCTTTTGGAGATGGTAGGGCTGGCTGACAGGAAAAATTCCCTGTTGGGACAGCTTTCGGGAGGCGAACAGCAAAGGGTGGCGATAGCGATAGCGCTGTCGAACAACCCCAGCCTGCTGCTTGCGGACGAACCTACCGGCGCGGTGGACACCAAGACCGCCGCGATGGTGCTGGACGTTTTCAAAAGTCTGAACCGTCAGACGGGAGTTACTATTATAATAGTTACCCACGACACCAACCTGTCGAAATCCATCGACCGTGTTGTGGCGATACGCGACGGTAGGACTTCCACCGAAATGCTGCGCAAGAAAGCTCCGCTGCTGTCATTCGACGAGCTTGCGAAGATGAGCGAGCAGCAAAGAGCCGAGCACGAAAGGCTGATGAGCCAGAGCGGAGAACACGAGGAGCTGGTGGTGCTCGACAGAGCCGGACGGCTCCAGATACCCAAGGAGTATTTGGAGGCACTCGGCATAAAGGGCGGAGATAAGGTGAGAGTCGAGCTTGAGGACGGACACATATCCGTTTACGGCTCGGATTACAACTGACCCCGCGGTTTAAGATACTTTGCGGCAGGCACAGCCTGTCGGAGAGATAAATTTCCTTAACAAGTCGGAGGGTCGGAAGGACCTCCGGTTACATAAACAGAAACTTTTCAGAAAGGTGGATTTAACTGTGACGATAAAGCAGATTACGGTAAAGAAAAGAATACTTGCCGGTTTATTGTCAGCCGCTGCCGCGCTGTCTGCCGTCAGCTTTACTTCCGTTGCCGTGTCCGCGGACGAAGCGGCCGAAGATACCGCAGCCAACGACACCGCGGCCAACGACACCGCGTCCGACGATACTCAATCGGGCGGAAGCAGCGTAAGCGGTATTGTTATCACAGGAATGGAGGGCAAGTACAGCACCTACTACAACAAATATCTTGAAGACGGTGTGGGAAAGCCCGACAAACAGGTCACTATTTACGCGACGGATTATGTGAGCGGCACATTTGATGATCAGTCCTTTAAGGCGTCCGATACGGCGCCGTCTGATGCGTTGGAGATACTGCCCGCCGACGGTGAGGGTTATCAGCAGCTCAAATCGTTTATCGACGAGAGTACCGAGCTGGAGACCGACAAATACGACACTTTGAAATGGAAGAGCGATTCTCTTGACCTTGTGTACGAGTTTGAAGTGGAGGAGACCGGCCTTTACAACCTTGAGGCGATATACTATCCCATTTCCGGCACGGAAAGCTCGAACACCGTTATCGAGATGGGACTCAAGCTGGACGGCGATTATCCGTTCCTGGTAGCCAAGGACATTTCTCTTGACCGCTACTGGAAGGACGAATCCGCGATAAAGAAAGACTCCAAGGACAACGATCTTCGTCCCGGTCAGGTCACTTACGACTGCTGGGTGGATTATCCGATAAAGGATAAGGAGGGTCTTTACAACGAGCCGTATTTCTTCTATCTTGAAAAAGGAAAGCACACGTTGGAGCTTGACGGCGTAAAGACTTACGGAGTATTCCATTCCTTCACCTTTAAAAACTACGATGAGCTTCCCGACTATAGCTCCATAAAGCCGTCGGATCAGGATATAGAGAACACTCCCGCGCTCACCAACACCAACGCCGAGCTGGGAACGAACACCATATTCCTTCAGGCTGAAACTCCGCTGTACAAGAGCGCTTCCACTCTGTATGCGACTTACGACAGAACTACATACATGACAAGTCCTTCACACCCCACGAAGCAGCGCTACAACACGATAGGTCAGGAAACATGGAACAAATCTACTCAGGCGATCACATATGAATTTAAAGTAGAAAACGACGGATACTATCGCTTTAACTTTAAGGCAAGGCAAAATTCGATGAGAGGCTTCTTCTCGAACAGAAGGATCTACATCGACGGAAAAGTGCCCTGCAAGGAGCTTGACGACGTTCAGTTCATCTATTCTCCCGACTGGTACGGACTTGTACCCAAGGACGCGGACGGCAACGATATATATGTATATCTTACCGCGGGAGAAACTCACACCATCACGCTTGAGGCTCTGCCCGGCTCGATAGGCGCGGTAATGCAGAGATTGGACGACCTCATTCTTGAGCTCAACCAGTATTACAGAAGAATACTGATGATAACCGGCCCGTCGCCCGATGAATTCAACGATTACTTCGTTGAAAAGAAGATACCCGACATTCTCCCGTCTTTCCGCAGGATAGTAGACAGCCTGCGCGCGGAGAAGGACGGCATAGAGAAACTGACCAAGGCGGGTTCCGAGGCGGCTGCTCTCGAAACAATGGCGATATATCTTGAAAGATGTATCGAACACCCCGGCGACATACCGATAATGGCGTCCAGTATCAAGGACAGCATTTCCTCGGTATCCGCGTGGATGCGTGACTATCGCGGTCAGCCGCTTGAGATGGACTACATCGAGATAGGCACGGTACACGAAGAATTTTCACCGGTAAGCGGCAATTTCTTCAGCGAATTTTTATTCGGTTTCAATTCGTTCATAGGTTCGTTCTTTGAGGATTACACCTCGATGTCTGACCGCAGCGCCACCTCCCTTAACGTTTGGGTATCCTTGGCGCGTGACCAGGCAACCGTGGTAAAGAACCTCGTGGACAACGATTTCAACAACACGCATGACGGCGTTCAAGCGTCGATAAACCTGGTACAGGGTTCGATACTTGAGGCGACGCTGGCGGGCAAAGGTCCTGAGATCGCGCTGTTTATCGGCGGCGACTTCCCGATACAGCTTGCCGCGAGAGGACTGCTGGTAGACCTTAAACAGTTTAAGGACTACGACCAGGTGGTATCTTCGAGATTTGCCTCCGACGTCATGAGGATATATGAGTATTACGACGGAAACAATCTGGGCGTATACGGATTGCCGGTATCCCAGACCTTCCCGATGATGTTCTACCGTACCGACGTACTTGAAGAGCTTGGATTTGACGAGCCGCCGGAAACATGGGACGATCTTACCACGATGCTCCCGACGCTGCAAAGAAAGTACCTCGACGTAGGACTGATACTCCCGCAGAACATATCCTCCAACATTTTCGACGCGGGCAACACATTTATAATGCTGCTGCTCCAGAGGGATCTTGATATTTACGCGGACGACCTTTATTCGACCGATTACAACAACATAACCACCGAGGATATAAAGAATCTTTCGCTCACCAACTTCATGACCAACGAGGCTATCGAAGTATTTGAGCAATGGACCAAGTATTATACGGTATTCAGCTTTGACCAGACGTACGACGCGTTCTCACGTTTCAGAACAGGTGAAATGCCGATACTTATCCAGAACTACACATTCTACAATCAGCTCGCGGTCGCAGCGCCCGAAATAAAGGGTCTGTGGGACTTCACGCTGGTGCCCGGTACTCGCAGAGAGGACGGTACCGTCAGCCACGCGGCGAACTCCGTCAGCGCCGGAGCGGTAATATTCAATAAGGTTTCCAACCAGTCGGCGGCTTGGGACTTCGTAAAGTGGTTCACGAGCGACGAGACCCAGACCGACTACGGAAAGCAGATAGAGGCCCTTATGGGACCGATGGGACGTTTTGACACGGCTAACCTCGCGGCTCTGTCGCAGCTTCCTTGGTCTACCGAGGAATACAAGAAGATAGACGCGCAGATGAGCGAGCTTCGTGAGATACCGATCATTCCTTCCTCCTACGCCGTTACAAGACATATCAACAACGCGTTCAGAATGGTCGTAAACGACGCCGACGAGCCGAGATACACTCTTATGAGCTACAATGACCAGATAAAATCGGAAATTGTAAGAAAATATCAGGAGCTTGCAGGAGCGAACAAATGATGAGAGCATTTCGCTTAAAAGCTATATGAGGAGGTTATAGGTTTGGCTAATAAAGAAAAAACGCGGTATATCGAGGACAGCAAAGTCAGATATACTCTGCGTGAGATGAAGAGAAATGCCAGCGTATACTTGCTGCTCGCACCGTTCTTCATACTCTTTACGATTTTCACCATATTACCGGTTGTCATATCGCTCCCGATAGGATTTACCAACTTTAATATGGTACAGTTTCCGCAGTTTGTCGGATTGGATAATTTCTATTCGCTGATACTTGAAGATGAGGTATTCCTCAAGGCGATACAAAACACTCTGGTATTCGCGATAATCACCGGCCCGCTCAGCTACGTTCTGTGCTTCCTGCTGGCATGGCTGATAAACGAGATGCCCAGAGTGCTCAAGACGGTATTCACATTCGTCTTTTACGCTCCCACGCTTGCGGGCAACATTTACACCACTTGGCAGCTGATATTCTCCGGCGATACCTACGGTATAGCGAACTCTTACCTGTTGGATCTCGGAATAATAAACAGCGCACGTCAATGGTTGACCGACGCGAACTACATACTCGGCGTCGTTATAATCGTACAGCTCTGGATGGCATTGGGCGCAGGCTTCCTTGCGCTGCGTGCCGGATTGCAGGGCATACCCAAGGACAGATACGAGGCGGGAGCCATCGAGGGCATAAAGAACCGTACCCAGCAGCTTTTGCTGGTAACGGTGCCCGCAATGGGACCGCAGCTGCTGTTCGCGGCGGTAATGCAGATAGTATCTTCGTTCACCGCGGGCGATGTCGGAAGATTCCTTACGGCATTCCCGAGTACCGACTATGCGGCGCATACGATAATGACGCACGCGTACGACTTTGGTTCAATACGATATGAGATGGGTTATTCGGCGGCAATATGCTTTATCCTGTTTGCCGTGATGATGCTTGCCAACTGGGGTATCAAAAAGATACTCGGCAAATATCTAGACTAACCGGAGGATCACGATATGATTTTTTCTCTGAGAAAGGATGGAAGTTATGAAAATAACTAAAAAGAGAAGGAAAAGATACGGCGGTTCTCTCGGCGGCGATATAGCGATATTCGTATTGCTCACCCTTGTGGGACTGTTCATGCTGTTTCCTATCTATCTGTCGATCATACAATCGTTGAAGCCGGTCGAGGAGCTGTTCCTCTTCCCGCCCAGACTGTATGTCACCAACATAACGGATCAGAACTTTTCCGATCTGCTTGCCACCGCATCAAACATGTGGGTGCCGTTTTCAAGATATGTGTTTAACTCCGTATTCGTATCGGTAGTGGTAACGGTAGCGCAGCTGCTGTTCTCCTCATCTGCCGCATACGCGCTGTCAAAAGCGAAATTCCCCGGAGTAAAGGCGTTCAACAAGATAATTGAGATCGCCCTGCTGTTCACCTCCACCGTACTTTACATAATGCAGTACATGGTAATGGCGACGATGGGCATGATAGATACCTACTTCGCTATCATTCTTCCGTTTATCGCAACGCCGATGGGACTGTTCCTGATGCGTCAGTTCATGGGACAGCTTCCCGACAGTATGATAGAAGCCGCAAAGCTGGACGGCGCAAATCATATAAGGATCTGCTGGCAGGTCGTTATGCCTAACGTAAAGCCTGCATGGCTCACGCTGCTGATATTCGCATTCCAGGGCGCATGGCAGATCACGGGATATTCGTTCATATACAACGAAGCATTAAAACCTATACCGACTGTAATGCAGCAGATCGGTGCTGCCGGCATAGCCCGTGCGGGCGTTGCCGCGGCTGCGGTCGTTATAACGATGCTGCCGCCTATGATAGTGTTCATATTCTGCCAGAGCAGCGTTATGGAAACTATGGCGCACAGCGGACTTAAAGACTAATGCCCGATTAAATTTTACAGAAAGGATGATTTTAGTGCCAACCAAGAAAAAAATTCTCGGTGCAGCGGCAGCGTCGATAATGGCAGTCACGATGCTTACCACGTCAATAGTCGCGGATCAGCCTTACGAGGGCTATCAGTACGACTGGTGGGGCGATCCGGTACCGTCCCAGACAGGTTATGTTGTGGATAAGGTGGTAGACGGCATTGATTTCGGGACCGGCGTCAGATACAACACCGACGAGCAGCTGAAAGAGATCTCGGAGCAGGAGGGCAAGACCGTAGAAAAAACGGTGGAGATAGGTCCTCTGTCCGACCCGATGGATATATTCATCGACCGCCAGACTGAGAAAGTATATATAGTAGACAGCGGAAACGACCGCATACTTGTGACCGACACCGAGCTTACCGGCAAAGTCACGGTAATGGATTACTTCTATAATACCGCTACCGGCAAATACGAAACGCTCAACGGTCCGAGAGGAATATTCGTCCGTCATGACAGCGACGCCGAATCTCCCGACAAGGAAACGATAATTTATATCGCGGACTATGAGAACGGACGCGTACCCGTTATGTATGAGGACGGCTCGATATTCTTAGAGGTCACCAGACCCTCCTCGGAATTCTACGAGAGCGACGTTACTTTCCAGCCCAACAAGGTGCTGGCGGACGTTGCGGGAAACATATACGTCAACATCAAGTCCATAACAGACGGTGCGGTAATGTTCGCGCCGGACGGAACATTCAGCTCGTACTACGGCGCAAACCGCGTACAGCAGACCGCTCAGGCGATAGCGAACAAGTTCTGGAAAACGATACTTGACCGTGAGGCGGCTCAAAACTTTATCCAGAACGTGCCGATGGAGTTCTCAAACTTCGATATAGACGACGAGGGCTTTATCTACACCGTTACCGAGTCCAAGAGCGCGACCACCGATATTTTCAAAAAGCTGAACCCCGCGGGCGAGAACGTATTTATCAAGCTCGGCTATTCGGAGCTCACTTTCGGTGATATGGCTTCCTACTACGTCCACGGCATGAATTACGGCTCCAGCATAAGCGACGTCGATATAGACGAGAACGGAGTCATAAGGCTGTTGGATTACAGAAACGGACGTGTCTTTGAGTACACCGACGAATGTGACCTGCTGTTCATTTACGGCGGTACGGGAAACCAAAAGGGCTTGTTCAACACGCCCAGCGCGATAGAGGCATACAACAACACGGTGTATGTGCTTGATCAGCGTAAAGGCTCTATAACGACCTTTAAGCGTACCGAATTCGGCGACATCGTACACGAGGCGATGGCGCTGTATACCGAGGGCAAGTACGAGGAAGCGCGCGGACCTTGGATGGAGGTGCTGACGCGTGACAGCAACTACTGGTTCGCATATATCGGTCTCGGAAACGCCGAAATGTCACAGGGCAATTACGAAACCGCGATGGACTACTTCTATATGAACAGCCGCGGCGGTTACAACAGAGCGTTCAAGCAGTTCAGAATGCAGTTCGTCCGAGATAACTTCAACTGGTTCATCATAATCATTGTAGTTGTTATCGTGGCGATAGTGGTTCTCAAGATGCTTGTGAAAAAGCTGAAAAAAAAGAAAGCGGGAGGTAAACAATAATGAGATTTGATTTGGATATGCCCGCTTGGAAATGGCCTTTTTATGTAGCAAGACACCCGTTCGAGGGCTTTGAGGATCTTCGCTGGAAAAAAGCATACAACATGAAGGTCGCTCTGGTGATAGTCTTCTGCTTCTTCCTTGTTACTGTATGTCAAACGGTCATGACAGGCTTCCTTTACAACAACAACTATGTTAAGATATTCAATATAGTTCCGTTGTTCACATCTACCATCGTGTTGTTCTTCACATGGGTAGTAGGCAACTGGTCGCTGTGTACGCTGTTTGACGGCGAGGGCAAGATGAAAGAGATATGCGTGGTCAGCGCTTACGCGTTGGTACCGTATCTGATAACCCAAGTCGTGGTGATACTTGCCAGCAACGTCCTTTTAAGAAACGAAGCGGCATTCATCATGTTCATGCAGTATTTCGGCATAGTTTGGTCGGTAGTGCTGATGATCTCGGCGATAAAGACGGTACATCAGTACACCGTTCCGAAAACGCTGATAGCTATACTGTTCACGGTTTTGGCAATGGTAATAATACTGTTCCTTTTGGTACTGCTCATGAGCTTGTTCCAGCAGGTGTACGTTTTCGGTTATTCGATATATACCGAATTGATGTACAGGTTCAGTATGTAAGCGGAGGTGTAAAATGAATAAAATCAAAAGAAAACTTTTGGCTGTTTTACTTACCGCCGCTATGCTGGTTTCCATCTCTCCCGTGGTAGCATGGTCGGACGAAGTACCCGCAGACGAGGGAACGTCCGATACGGCGACCGACAACGCTGCCGATGAGGAAGCGGAGGAGGAAGAGGAAGAAGAGGACGGCGGCGAAGCCGAGGAGGAAAAGGTAGACCTTACCGTTGACCAGGGACTTGCGAAAATGAAGGTCTACAGCGAGAACGATTCCTTTAAGCTCTACGTGAACGAAGAGGATACGACCTTCGCGGTACAGTCGAAGAAAGATAATTATGTATGGTGGAGCGCACCGCTCAACGCCGACAACGACGATATAGCAAAAGCACCTCAGGTAAGGAACATGAAGTCGCCGCTGTACATCGTTTACGGCAACATCGAGCAGCACACCTCCACAAGATTAAGCTCATACGAGGGCAGCATAAACAGCAAGAACTTTGAGCTTACCAAGCTGGACAACGGCTTTAAGGTCGTATACAATTTCTCGAAAGTGGATATGTCGGTACCCATGACGGTAACTCTCGACGGCGACCATATAAATATGCAGGTCAACCTCGACGAGGTAAAGGAACCCGAACCGGTCGACAACACGGGATATGTACTGCTTGACGTGGGCTTGGCACAGTTCTTCGCGGCAGGCGGCATCGAGGATAAAGGCTATATGGTAGTGCCGGACGGCTCCGGCGCTGTGATAAACTTCAACAATCACAGCAGCGGCAGCGCATACCAAGGCGAGATATACGGCGCGGACACTTCCATAACACAGCTCACCAGACCGTATAAGACCGAGCAGGTATATCTGCCCATACTCGGAAACGTTGTAGAGGGTGAGGACACCAACCACGGCTTCATGGCGATAGCCGAGCAGGGCGACACCTTCGGAACGATAAACGCTACCGTAAGCGAACAGAGCGCCACCGAATACAACAACGTGTGGTTCGAGTTCAAGATAAGAGGCGAGGATACCTACTACATGGGCGAACGCCGTTTGCAGGTATTTGAATCCGGCGAAATGCAGCAGCCTAACATTTCGGTCAACTACTATCCCATGACGGGCGAGGAGCTTTCCTACATCGACATGGCGAACAGATACAGACAGTATCTCACCGAGCAAAAGGGCTTTACCGAAAAATCGGATAACATCAAGCCGTACTATTACCTCGACCTTTACGGCGGTACGGTAAAGGCACAGTCGATACTGGGCTTCCCGGTAAATATGGAAACTCCGGCTACGACTTACGCTCAGGCAAAGGAGATAATCCAGAAGCTCAAAGAGAAGGGCGTAGAAAACATAATAGTCAACTACAATGACTTTAACGGAGCGGGAATAAACGGACTTATCAGCGCGGGCGTCAATCAGGCGGGTTCGCTCGGCGGAAACGAGGCGTTCAGCGATTTGATGAGCTACGTTGAGCAGGAGGGCATTACCCTCACTCCCAGCGTCGGGATAACCTACATGAAAGGCTCCGGCAACGGATATTCCTATTCGCTCAACGCCTGCAAGCAGATAACCAACGCTTACGCCACCTCAAACAACTGGGATATAGCGTTCGGTATACCGCATCAGGTAAGACTGGTGGTAAGGACCACGCTTGCACCGTACTACTGGAACGATCTTTATCCCAAGCTGATAAACTCCTTCAATGACGAAGGAATAAAGACTATCTGTCTGAGTGACGCGACCACGCTGCTTTACAGCGATTACAGCCGCGGAGTATATACGAGATATGACACCATGAACGAGCTCATCAAGGGCTATCAGGCGTTCAAGGACAATGGCATGACGATACTTGCCGACGGAGCAAACGCTTACGCGCTGCCGTATGTGGACTATCTCACAAACGTTCCGCTGACCTCCAGCAACTTTGATATGTTCGATTACGACATACCGTTCTACGAGCTGGTGATACACGGATACATACCGTACACTACCAAGGCGATAAACGCAAGCGCGGATGCGTCGGATCTCATCATGCTGGCACTTTCGACGGCTACGCCGGTGCATTACGACATGATGTACAACGACCCCAACGAGTTCACCGACAGCGATTATGAAACGCTGTTCTACTCCAACTACAGCGGTTGGCTGGAGTCGTCCGCAGACGCATACAAGATGGTCAATGAAACGCTCGCAAAGTTTGTAGGTCAGAAGATAATCGGTTACGAAAGACCGTCGAATTACGTTATCCAGACGACCTACGAGGACGGTACCACGGTCACCGTCAACACAAGACATTATACCATGTCTATCGGCGAGCAGGAATACAGCTTAGCTGATTATGGATTGAAAGGAGAAGCGGTAGATGAATAATTCAAATTTCAACCCGAATGACGAAATTCAGGAACAGACCGCTGCCGAAAACGAAGCGGAAAGCGCCGCAGAGGTCGTTGATACCGCGACGGAGGCTGCCGATACCGCAGCGGAGGCTGTTGCCGAAGCTGCGACCGATGCAGCCGAAGAGCCGGCAGGAGATACCGAGGTCTCAGAGCCTGAGGTCGCTCCCGTAAGGCGCACGGCAGTACATATGACTGCCGCGGCAGCCGCGCTCAACGCGGAGGGAGAGGTGGATATCCGCCGCATGGCTCCCAAAAAGGAAAAGAAGATAAAGAAAAGCAGAATACCCTACGAAAAGAAAAAAGGTCTTTACGGCTACGGTTTCCTGCTGATATGGTTCCTCGGTGTTATCTATATGTTCATCATACCCATCATCACTTCGGCTTGCTATTCGATGTCGGAAGTAAAGATGGTAGCTACCGTTCAGGAAGCTCAGATGTACAACATGGACAGACCCGGAATATATGCCAACTGGAACAACTTCGCAAACTTCCAGGAAATACTGTTCCGTGACCAGAAATACCTGCCGGCGCTGACCGAATCACTCGGAAACCTCGTTCCGCAGACGCTGATGGTAATGGTGTTCTCGCTGTTCATAGCGCTTCTGCTGAACCAGAAATTCAGAGGTCGTACATTTGCCCGTGCGGTATTCTTCCTGCCGGTGTTGGTCGCTACCGGCCCTGTTATCGCGGTCATACGAGGAGATATAGCGGATAACGGAATTTCGGGGGCTGAGCAGTTTAGCGCTCTGTTCCAGACCGACCTTGTCGATGAGCTGTTGGAATTCCTGGGTATATATAACCTGAACCAACAGCTGACCGAAACGATACAGACCATAACCAGCGACATATTCAACCTGATATGGGCGGCCGGTATACAAATACTGATATTCCTTGCCGCATTGCAGCAGATACCTGCTTCCGCTAAGGAGGCGGCGTCAATGGAGGGCGCTACAGGTTGGGAGTTCTTCTGGAAGATAACCTTCCCGATGATAAGTCCGATGATATTGGCAAATCTGATCTATACGATCATAGATACCTTTATCGACTCCGAGAACCCCGTTATGACGCTCGTGTTCGACCAGATACACAACCTTGAATACGGCAAGAGCGCGGCGATGGCGTGGGTATACTTCCTGGTAGTCGGAGCTGCTCTGGGACTTATCGTGCTGATCGTTTCAAGATTCGTATTCTATGAGAATGAATAAGGAGGTGTAGTTGTGAGCGAAAAAGACATCAAGAATGTAAACGACGCCGAAAACAACAGCGTTGAAGAAACAGCCGCAGCTGCACTTGACACGGCGGCAGAGGAGATAAAGGACGCCGCTGCCGAAACCGAAACGGCGGCAGAGGAGATAAAAGACGCCGCTGCCGAAACGGCGGAGGAAGACGTACAGCCTTTGATAAAGATCTCCGACGACGACGCCAGAACTGCCGAGGTCACCTTGACCCGCAAGCAGAAAAAGGAAGCTGCCAAGGCGGAAAAGAAAAGAGCCAAGGAGCTTCGCGCGGCATATCATGTCAGCAACTGGCAGATAATCAAGAATTACCGCAAGTACAATGCGCAGGAAAAGGCACATTACAGATACATATTCGGCAGAAGAGTAAGCGCAAAGGTATGGCCCGTGTTCAGATTCCTTATTCTGTTCGGACTGGGATTCGTCATACTTTACCCGATGCTTTATATGCTGTCCACGGCGTTCAGACCTCAGGCAGAGATGAGCGACCCGTCGGTCATGTGGATACCCAAGCATTTCATCATTGACAACTTCGTCGACGTATGGCTGGCAATGGACTATCCGATGGTGCTGCTCCAGACGATACTTATAAACGTCGTATGCTCGATGCTTCAGGTCGTCACCTGTGCGGTCACCGGCTACGGTTTCGCGAGATTTAAGTTCAAGCTGAAAGGTCTGCTGTTCGCCATAGTGCTTTTGCAGATAATAGTGCCGGTACAGGTAATACTTATACCGCTTTATATGCAGTTCCGTTTCTTCGATATTTTCGGCATTATCGCCGCGATAACGGGAAATTCGCTGAACTTGATATCCACGCCGACGGCGTTGTATATGCAGGCGTTCTTCTGCAACGGTATAAGAGCGGGCGTGTTCATACTGCTGTACAGACAGTTCTTCAGAGGACTGCCCAAGGAGCTGGAGGACGCCGCATACCTCGATGGCTGCGGACCTGTAATGACGTTTATCCGCGTCATGGTCCCCAACGCCAAGACTTCATTCCTGACCGTGTTCATCTTCTCGATAGTATGGTACTGGAACGACACATATGTAACGAGTATGTTCTTCTCAAATCCGTATACTATCGCCATGGAGGTCGAAAATATACTTACGACCATTGTACAGTATAAGACGAACGAAACGTCGGGCAACGCGTCCGACTGGCTGGTATGGATAGAGGCAAGCTGCGTGCTGTCACTCATACCGATACTTATAATGTACATCATTCTGCAAAAGCAGTTTGTGGAAGGCGTAGAACGTTCAGGTCTGGTAAGCTGAGTCAAAATCAGACTAAAGGCAACGGAAACCTGTGTGCGTATGGGGGTAAAACCGTCAGGGTTTTACCCCCATTTTAAAATAGCCGCTCCGACGAGCCGGTAAATGCAAACGAAAGGCGTGAAAGCGTGGAACATAAATACATAGACTTTCATATTCATGCTTATGCGCAAAAGGTCGCTCAAAAGGCGGTGCGGGTGCTGTCCGCCTGTCCCGAGGTGGAAAACGTGTACACCGACGGCACGGTCGCATCTACCCGCAGGGTACTGGAAAGCTGCGGGGTAGATCGCGGGGTGGTACTCCCGATAGCGACAAAACCCGCGCAGACGCAGGTCATAAACGACTGGGCGATAAAGCACAGCCACGGAAATTTTATCTGCTTCGGGACGGTACACCCGAACAGCGACTGTATCGAAAGCGAGCTTGAGCGGCTGGCAGCGGCGGGGATACGCGGCATAAAGCTGCACCCCGACTATCAGCAATGCTTTATGTTCGAGCCGCGTATGCAGCCGATATACCGAAAATGCGAGGAGCTGGGGCTTATCATATCCCTGCATATGGGATACGACCCCGTGTCCGTCAGGACAAGGCATGCCATGCCCTGCGATCTGGCGCAGACAGCCGAAAAATATCCCGCTTTGAAGTTGGTGGGAGCGCATATGGGCGGTATGAGCAACTGGGAACGGGTGCTGTACTATCTCAGGGGCGCGGACAACGTTTGGCTGGATACGGCGTTTTGCGCGGAGTTTATCACCGACGAGATGTTCTGTCGGCTGCTGGACTGTGTGGGAGAGGACAGGATACTGCTTGGCAGCGACCTGCCTTGGAGCCTGCCGTCGGTGCAGATAGACATGATACGGCAGCTTGACATACCCGACGCCGCAAAACGTAAAATATTTTTTGACAACGCCGCCGCTTTGCTCGGACTGAACGTCTGACGCGGCATAAAGCGCGGAGAAAGGACAGTAGATAATGAAAAAGACGAAGATAGTTTGTACCCTCGGACCGTCCACCGACGACGATAACGTTCTGCGGGAGCTTATAAAAAGCGGTATGGACTGTGCGCGTTTCAACTTTTCCCACGGAGATCATGAAAGTCACAAAAAGCGTTTTGACCAGGTCGTCAGGATAAGGGAAGAGCTGGGAAAGCCGATACCGACGATACTTGACACCAAAGGTCCCGAGGTAAGAGTGACTTCCTTTGCGGGGGATCAGCCGGTCAAGCTGAAAAACGGCGCGGAGTTTATCCTTACTACGGAGGATATCGAAGGCGACGAAAACAGAGTGGGGATAACCTACAAGAATCTCGCGGACGACATAGACACGGGCGCGCGGATACTGGTGGACGACGGACTTATCGAGCTTAAAGTCACCGAGATAGACCGCAGGGAGGATCACGACGATATACATTGTCGGGTCGTACACGGCGGCACGCTAAAGGCAAACAAGAGCTGCAATTTTCCGGGGATAAAGTTTTCCATGCCGTATCTCAGCGACCGTGACAGGAGCGACCTGCTGTTCGGTATAGAAACGGGGTTTGACCTTATCGCCGCCAGCTTTGTCACCTGCGACGAGGATATAATGCAGATACGCCGTCTTTTGGACGAAAACGGCGGAAAGCATATAAAGATAATCGCAAAGATAGAAAATCAGGACGGCGTAAACAACATAGACGATATACTTAGAGTGGCGGACGGTATAATGGTAGCGCGCGGCGACATGGGCGTGGAGATACCGTTCGAGGAGATACCGAGGATACAAAAGGAGCTTATCAGCAAGGGCTACAACGCGGGCAAGCAGGTCATAACCGCTACGCAGATGTTGGATTCAATGATAAAAAATCCGCGTCCTACCCGTGCGGAAACCACCGACGTTGCCAACGCGATATACGACGGTACAAGCGCGATAATGCTTTCGGGCGAGACCGCCGCCGGAGAATTTCCTGTAGAGGCGGTAAAGACCATGAACGCGATAGCCGTAAAGACCGAGCAGGATATAGATTATATCCGCAGATTTTTCTCAAGGGAGGCGGAGGGAACGCCGAACGTCACCGACGCTATCGCTCACGCGACCGTTACCACCTCGATAGACCTCGGCGCTACCGCTATCCTTACCGTTACAAAGGGCGGAGGAACGGCAAAGACGCTTTCAAAATACCGTCCCGCATGCCCGATAATCGCCGCTACCACCAGCGACGTTGCACAGCGGCAGTTGAATCTGTCGTGGGGCGTCATTCCGATAAAGGCGCAGGAAATGTCGGACAGCGATTCGCTTTTCAATCACGCGGTAGAACGTTCCATGGAGGAGGATCTGCTGCATGACGGCGATCTGATAGTTATAACCGCCGGTTTGCCGTTAGGAATATCCGGCACCACGAACATGATGAAGGTGCATATCGTGGGAGATGTGCTGCTTAAAGGAAAGGGCGTTACGCAAAGGAGCGTCACCGCGCCTGTCTGCGTCTGCAAAAACGAGGAGGAGGCGCTCAGGCGATGCCGCAGCGGCGATATTCTTGTCGTTCCGACTACCTCTAATCGCATAATGCCGGCGCTCAAAAACGCCGCCGCTATAATCGTGGAGGATAAAAGCGAGGACTGCCACGCAGCCGTGGTCGGCCTGTCGCTGGATATACCGGTCATATACAATGCGGAAAACGCCGCAAGTATCCTAAAAAGCGGCGTGACCATAACCGTAGATGCCGCCAAAGGGCTTGTCTGCTCGGCGGATTGATATTTTGCAGGGGACGCAGTCCCCTGCAACAGCTTGTCGAAAAACCCTCCCTACGGTCGGATTTCCCGACAAGCTGCCAAAAAATCGGCGATACCGCATAAGCGGTATCGCTCGATTTTTGCCGCGCTTTGCGCGGCTCTTATCAAACTTGAGGGTGAAAACCCTGATGGTTTTCCCCGTGAACTTTCCGCCGAACGGCGGACAGTTTTAAACTCAACTCTTTCCTTCCGCTTTATATCGACCTTTTTCTACAGTCTGTTGCAGGGGACGCAGTCCCCTGCAACTCTTTTTTCGGAGGCGTTTTTGTGTATATAAGGCATGGAGCAAGCGCCTGACGCCACGGCACATGCGCAGCAAGGCTGCGGCGCGGCGCTTTGCGCCGCGATGCCCCGCCGCAGGCGGGGCACATGTGCCCATGGCGGGGAGTCTGTAGTACATGGTAAAAGGACGAGGTGAAAACGTCTAAAAAGGAACGAAACCCGCAAAGAGCACTACCGTCCAGCCGTTCAAACTTCAGCATGGCAGACTATCGCTGCGTCTTTTGACAGAAATATCAAGGAAAATAAGTGACAAGGCACAAAGATGACAAAGTGAGTGTCCCCAAAAAGAATTATAAGAGGTATAGCGTATCCCTTTTACGGATGGAAAAGGGACGGAAAAGGTGGGGCGGGAAGGAAAGTCCGAGAAGAAATTAAGTATCGAACTTATACCGTGGGGAGGGAGAAAGGAACCTAAAAAGAGTAGTATCGTCCAGCCGTTCAAACTTCAGCATGGCAATCGACCGCCACGCCTTTTGACAGGAATATCACAAAAAATAAGGGACAAGGTGCAAAAACAACAAAGTGAGTGTTTCCAAAACGAATTATAAGAGGTAGAGCGTGTCGCTTTTACGGATGGAAAAGGGACGGAAAAGGTGGGGTCGGGAAGGAAAGTCCGAAAGGAAACCGTGGGGAGGGAAAGGAACCGCAGGTCGCCTTTCTCCCTCCCTTGGGGTCCCTTTCGGGAGCCAACGGAGGGTCAAAATTAGAATAAGGTCCATCAATCGCACCCGTAAAAGCTCTGATAATACCTAATGAGGGTTTTGGGATTTTGTGACCTCGTCACCAAATCGGGGCGCGGGGGCAACGCCCCCGCAAAAGAGTATCCCCCCTCCCCATATCCCAAAAATGAAAGACCCGATGAAAAAACTTTCATTTTCTTTAAATATTTGGGTAATTTTTTCGGCAAAAGATATTTACATTTAACCGAAAAGGTGCTATAATGATTAAAAGTAACATATACGCCGCTTGCAGCGGGACGGCGGCAGATGTTCAAATTTCATGCTTTGCACATCTGCGGCCGCCTTTCGCCGAAACGGCAAATAATAAAAAAGGCAGGTAACGGTTATGGAGATCAAAATACAAAAAACCACCGCTCCAAAGGCTAAACCGGCAGACGAAACAAAGCTCGGTTTCGGTCATATTTTCACCGATCATATGTTTATAATGGACTATGATGAGGGCATGGGCTGGCATGACGCGAGGATAGTGCCTTACGGCGATATTTCGCTTTCCCCCGCGGCTATGGTGCTGCATTACGGACAGGAGATATTCGAGGGACTGAAAGCGTACAGAACGGCAAACGGCGATATCCAGTTCTTCCGTCCCGAAGAAAACTTCAAGAGAATGAACGTTTCCGCCGAGCGTCTGGTCATCCCGCAGCTCAACGAGCAGGATTGCCTTCAGGCTCTGCATGAGCTGGTAAAGCTCGACGCGGACTGGGTGCCTCACACCGACGGCGCGTCGCTGTACATCAGACCCTTTATCATAGCGGTAGACCCGTTCCTCGGCGTTCGCCCCGGTGAAAAATATTACTTTATGATAATCATGTCGCCCTCCGGCGCATACTATGCTTCGGGACTTGACCCGGTAAGCATATATGTTGAAACCAACTACGTCCGTGCGGTGCGCGGCGGTATGGGCTTTACCAAGACAGGCGGCAACTATGCGGCTTCTCTTGCCGGACAGGACGAAGCGCATAAGCAGGATTATTCTCAGGTGCTGTGGCTGGACGGCGTGGAGAGAAAGTACATCGAAGAAGTCGGCGCGATGAACATTTTCTTTGTCATCGACGGCGAGGTAGTAACTCCTATGCTGCAAGGCTCGATACTTTCCGGCATCACCAGGAAATCCGCCATAGCGCTTTGTGAGAAGTGGGGACTTAAAGTTACCGAAAGACGTATCACGATACAGGAGATAGCCGACGCTTACGACAACGGCAAGCTGGACGAGGTATTCGGTACGGGAACCGCCGCAGTAATATCCCCCGTAGGACATCTCAAATGGGGCGATAAGGTAATGGAGATAAACGGCAACAAGATAGGCGCTATCTCTCAAAAGCTGTACGACACCATGACCGGTATGCAGTACGGAAAGCTGCCGGACGATATGGGCTGGATAGAAAAGCTGTAAGATAAACTGTAAGGTCAGCGGAGATATTAGGTCGTACCGCCGCAGTCTGCGGGCTGCGGCGGTACGTTGATACCGTTATCGGAATATGTCCCGCTGTCGAAAAGATCTACCCGAAAGGAAAAAGGATAAATGAACAACACCGAAAAATCCATGGAAAAAATAACTACTCTGTGCAAGAACAGAGGATTTATTTTTCCCGGAAGTGAGATATACGGCGGACTTGCCAACACATGGGATTACGGCCCGCTGGGCGCTCGGCTGAAGAACAACGTTAAGGACACTTGGCGTAAGCGGTTCATACAGGAGCGTCCCAACAGCTATGAGGTCGACGCGGATATTCTTATGAACCCCAGAGTGTGGGAGGCCAGCGGCCACGTTGCCAGCTTTTCCGACCCGCTGCTTGACTGCAAGGAGTGCAAAATGCGTCACCGCGCCGATAATCTTATCGACGACTTTGACCCGAACGCGCACGCCGACGGCATGACCAAGGAGGAAATGTTCGAGTATATCAAGGCTCATTCGATACCCTGCCCGCATTGCGGCAAGCATAATTTTACCGATATACGCGAGTTCAATCTTATGTTCCAGACTTTCCGCGGCGTGACCAACGACAGCAAGAGCATAATCTATCTGCGGCCGGAAAACGCGCAGGGTGAGTACGTTAACTTCCTCAACGTACAGCGTACCATGCGCGCGAAGCTGCCGTTTTCGATAGGGCAGATAGGCAAGGCGTTCCGCAACGAGATAACCCCCGGAAACTTCACGTTCCGCACGATAGAATTTGAGCAGATGGAATTTCAGACTTTCTGCAAAGAGGGCGACGACAGTGAGCTGTACGATTATTTTAAGCAGTACGGTCTGGATTATTTCAAGGATCTGGGCATAGACGGAGAACATCTGCGTTTTCACGACCATGAAAAGCTGGCGCATTATGCCAAGGCGGCGTGCGATATAGAATTTTTGTTCCCGTTCGGTTGGGGCGAAATAAACGGAACTCATAACCGCACCGATTTTGACCTTACCCGCCATCAGGAATACAGCGGCACAAAACAGGAATACCTCGACCCTGAGACCAACGAGAAGTTCATACCTTTCATAATAGAATCCACCTACGGTCTTGACAGGACCGTGTTGGCGCTGCTTTGTGAGGCGTATGACGAGGAAGTCATAGATGCGGAGAAAAACGATGTCAGAACGGTATTGCATTTAAGTCCGTCTGTAGCGCCGTATAAAGCCGCGGTGCTGCCGCTTTCCAAAAAGCTGTCGGAGGGAGCGGAAAAGCTCTGCGCCGACCTTTCCAAGGAGTTTATGACCGATTACGACGTTACCGGCTCGATAGGCAAGCGCTATCGCCGTCAGGACGAGGTAGGCACGCCGTTCTGCGTGACTTACGACTTCGACACCCAGACCGACGGCTGCGTTACCGTGCGCGACCGCGACAGTATGCAGCAGGAGCGCATTTCCGCCGATAAGGTAAAGGATTATGTGGCGGAAAAGATAAAATTCTGAATTTAGGAATATTCAAAAATTCGGCAGGGCACATAAATATTAAAAAAACGGCAGGCATTTATGTGCCTACCGTTTGTCTGTAGAAAAAGGTCAATATAACTTAGGCAAGATTTTCCCCGCCGCGTATAGCGGCGGGGAAAATTTGTAATCAGCAGGTGGACACAATCCCCCTGCTGATTACCAAGTGCGGCGGTTGCCGCACCTTGCCACGTTGAATGACGGGGCAAGCCCCTTATTGAAAGCGGAAGGAAAGAGTTGAGTTTAAAACTGT
>CANQIB010000011.1 GCA_947623915.1 uncultured Ruminiclostridium sp. | reverse complement strand
ATTAGCTCAGTTGGTTAGAGCAACCGGCTCATAACCGGTCGGTCCGGGGTTCGAGTCCCTGATGGTGCACCATTTTTTTGATTATACATACAATTAAATATACAGGGGTGTGGTTCAATGGCAGAATAGGGGTCTCCAAAACCTTTGACGTGGGTTCGATTCCTACCACCCCTGCCAAAACAGGCGATGTCTGAGAGGGCGTTGCCTGTTTTATTTTTTGGGGTTTTTCGACCATCGAGTATTTTTCCCGCCCACCCTTTTTTTCCGCCCGCCGATTTTTTTCCCACCCGCCCCACCCCACTTTTGGGGACTTCGTCCCCAAGCCCCTTTTTGCGGGGCTGCGCCTCGATTTGGTGACGAGGTCACAAAATCCCGCGCCCCTCTTGCGGGACTTCGTCCCGCCTTTTTTGGGGGCTGCGCCCCTCTTGCCATGCTACAGTTTGAACGGCTGGACGGTAGTGCTTTTTGTCGGTTTCGCTCCTTTTTGGGCGTTCCGTTCCATATCTCCGTTGAGGGCATATCGTTTTCAGCCCTTATATTTTAATAAACTAAAGGGGTCTCTTTATGAGACTCCTTTAGTTTATTATTCTGTCAGGGGTCTGGGGAGCGACCCGCTCCCCAGCGGGGGTTATGATTTGGTGACTTCGTCACAAAATCGGGCAGAGCCCCCATAAACGGGAACAGTCTACATTGTACACAAAATCTATCCTGTGTTCGTAAAACTTTTCGGCTGGTTTTTGTAATATTTGCACAAAATGCAAAATGGCGGAAATACTCCGCGTTCGACGGAGATTTTGCCGATACTGCCGAAAACCCGCGCTGTTATGCGGTTTTTCGGGATTTCGCGGTTTGGCGAAGTTGAATAAAAAGTGAGATCTATGTGAAATAACGCTTTGCCCGCAAAGCAAACGGAAAATATTAGGTGTTGATTTTTTTGTGAATATTTGCTATAATCATAATGTATAATTGCCCCAAAATGCAATTTGGTGATAGATCTGCATTTATCGCTTGATATATATTTAAGGAGGTTCCTAAAATGACTATCTACACCGAAAAAGGAAAAATTTTTGAGAAAGCGGTCGCGGTATTGCTAAGCATAAGTATGCTGCTGTCCACGGTGACGGGCATTTCCCTTGTGCGGCAGACTTCGGCTGAGGACATTGGCTCGGATTCTATCCACTTTATGATAAAACATTGGCATTCCGTTGTCGATCCGAACTCGGATAGCACCGATGACGACACCGAGAGCCGCGCTCAGCTCATAGAGGGCTATCTGTCAAACAGCGGAGTTACCGACCTTTCCGTTGACGGAAAATCGGTCGGGCTTGATAGCGAGAATACCTATTCCGACCCAATCACCAAAACGAAGATAGTCGAATATAAAGAAAACAAACTTTACATATACACTGATCCTTACAATTTCCCCGAACAAGGTTCCGTGGAGGAATTTTCGGGCTTTTCGGTATCGGCGGGCCACGGCGCGGTAAGTTACGACAAAGACGCTGAAAACGCTATCGTGCTGACATATACGGACAGCGTTCACCTTGTAAAAAGCCATGTGTTCTATAAGAACACCAGCACTATTGTTGAGGGTACACAGGACGATTCCGTAATAGGCACAACCACCGAGGAAACCGACTCGGTATATCTGTATGTCGACAGCAACGGCGACCTTATTGATGCGGACGGCGCAAAAATAGAAACTTCGAGCAAAGACCCCGTAAAAGCTCAAATAATAGTCACCCAAGACGGCGTGAAAATGGACGAAACCGACCCCGGAAAGCCAACGGCTAACGTCGCGGGTGTTGTAAAGGTATACAGCACTAAGGACGGCTTACATACCGATAAAAACGTTATCGGCTTTGACGCGGACAAAAAGACCTACGATATAGAGCTTGAGTCGTGGTTTGTAGGCGCGGACGTGGCAAAGGTCGGCATGATACTTGACGCGTCCGGCAGTATGGCTTTCACCTCCGAGGAAGTCAACGGTATCAATGATGTTATCAAAGCAGCCGATAGCCCTATTATAGAGGCTGTAAAGAACGGTGACCTTGATAAAGACGATTTTACCATAATTAAACTGGCTACCGAATCTGAAGATGCTAAATCAGAAACACCCACAAATACAGAACCCGAGGCTCTTGCGGAGGAAATTCTAAACGCACAAACAGAGGGCAAAGTCATTCTTCTCAACCAAGACGCGGTGGAGTATGTACTGGACAACAAAAAGACCGATAACTCCAAGATGAGCTACGGCGATTACGGCTATTTCATTTTCGACCCCCGCAGCGGTACAAATGAGTACAATCCTATAGGGTATTGGGATAAAAATTGGGGTTCTGATTCTTCGGACAATGTTGAAAGCGTTCCCTACGATATGCTCGGTTTTGATTCGTTGATAGCGGTTTATGATTTTGGAAACAAGACCATACGAGGAGCAGATAACGATTATACTAATTTTTTAACAGGTATAAAATCCGAGTTTAGTGCTTTTACTGGTAATGGCTTGGATAAAACCAGAGGCATACAATTATATAAAACAGGTGAAACTGGTCCGAGCGGTCCGAGAGTTTCTGGAGGTGTAAAATTAGAAGGTGTAAACATTTCCGACCCTCGCGATTTTACAATATCTTTTGCAGTTTCTAATGATTCTGGTGAGCTTGGCTCAGATTTACTTTCTATCGGATATTCCGACAAAGATGATAAATCTTATTACAACTTTTACATTCCTAGTGGTTCTAAACGTACGACATTATGTGGTACATTTGGAAGCTCGGGCACAGAAATATGTAATGTTTCAGATGCAATAGGAACAAAAAAAGGAACATTTAAAATCGTTACTATAGTGGTTTCGCCCGCCGAAAATAAAGATAAGGCAAAACTTTCCGTATATATCGACAAAACAGAAAAGGTCAATGACGTTGAAATAGACGCTCTGGACGCTGCCAATATTACGATTGCAAATCCGCTTAATGATGGTTATAATAACGTAGTATATCTTGACAATTTGACTGTATTTGACAGAGCGCTTACAAAAACTGAAGTAGCAACCGATAAAAAAGCGATATATAACTATGTTTCAAAGGCGACCGGATTAGTTACCGCTAAAAACATTCAATATCTTAAAGGTTCCGACTCAGAGGCAATAGCAGAGGGCAAAGGTTTAACGGCAACAGGCTGGTACTATGTAAATCCCACCTCGGAATGGTATGCGAATTATTTTAACGAAGATGTGGGCACCGCAAAAACATTTTTGCCTATAAAGAGTACTGTTGAAAACCCTGCGGACACTGTAACAGGTAAATTCCCCTATTACGGCGGTGTAGGCGATGAGGCTGATATAACAAAAGAACATGGCACACAAATGCCGAGTCAAGCGACCGCAGAAGATAAAGATGCCTTATTTGAGTATACTTGCAGCAGCAAAGAGGGCGAACCTTTGAAGTTTTTCATAAACGAAGAAAACAGGCTGTGCTGTTTTTATGAAACTAGCGAGGCTCCCGACAGATACGGTTGGTCGTATGTTTACGAGCTGCCGGATTCCAACCGCATAAAGCAAGAATCTTTGCAATATGCGATGGGTCAGTTTGTCACCGATTTGGAGCAGACCTCTCCGCTCAGCGAGGTGTCGGCGGTGCGTTTCAGCAACAACCGTATACCTACCACCCGCTTTGATACTCTGGTATTGCAGGACTGGACGACCAGCGCAAAGGAAAGCGCCGCTATGTTGAGCCTTTCAAGAGGCGACGGTACCAGTACGTCTTTTGACGATACCGGCAAAAACAAAATCGAGCAGTACAATTACGGTCTTACCGGCGGTACATACACTTGGACGGGATTGCGCTCATATCTCGAAAATCTTGACCCGTATGTCGGCGGGGGTGATGGTCAGCAAAAGTACGTTATAATATTTACCGACGGCAAGGACTCAGAGCTGGGTAGTGATATAACAGATGCGGATAGCCTTACCGAGAGCAAGATACAAGCTACCAAGGCATATCAGTATGCCGAAAAGCTGAAAGAAAACGACTATACGATATTTACCGTAATGCTGGCAAGCGGTAGCATCGAGGCAGGCTCGACAGACTACGAGATAGCGAAAAAATTCCTGTCTTATCTTTCCGGCGATAAGGACACCGATCCCAGCGACTACGGAAAGCTGGAAAATAAATATTTCTTCTCGGCAACAAACTCCACCGAGCTTACAGAATTGTTTACCGAAAACATACTTAACGCCATAACCGAACACCTTGATGATTATACCGTGCAGGACTACATCGACCCGCGTTTCAATCTGGTAGACGCGGACGGTACGGTATGGGAGCTTGGCAAAAACGGCGTGGTAAATAAGGAAGACGAGGACGG
Organism: uncultured Ruminiclostridium sp.; assembly: GCA_947623915.1. Taxonomy (GTDB): domain Bacteria; phylum Bacillota; class Clostridia; order Oscillospirales; family Ruminococcaceae; genus Ruminiclostridium_E. The sequence continues at coordinate 71,925 of CANQIB010000011.1, read as the reverse complement.
AAACTCCAAAGGTGATACGATAGACGCGATAGTAAACGGCCAACACCCATCTGAAATGCACTCCGATCAGACAGCGGAGGCTAACGACGGTGATCTGTACTATGTCGATGAAATAGAGCTGCTGCTTAGTTCGGACACAAAAGCGCGCCTTGCGGAGCTTTATTACGACAAGACAAACGATATGTATCTGCTGCGTTGGCAGAAACAGACCGTCCCCGCGTGCAGCGAGGGTTCTCCCACTCTGTCCGTTTGGAACTCGACGATAAGAGTGCGTGCAAAAGACGATTTCCTCGGCGGAAACTTTATACTCACCAACGGCAACGCCGAGAACATGAACTATGTTTACTATAACGGAGATACCGGCAAAAGCTCCGGCACGGATAAAGCGGAAACCGAATACGACGTCGACAGCAACTCATACCCCTCCAAGGGCTTCCCGCGTACCACCGTTACGGTAAAGGTGCCCGAACTTACACTTGAGGGCAACAGCCAGATAATTTACATGGGCGAGGAGCTTACCAGGACCGAGCTTGCGCAAAAGGTGGGCGAGCTGATAGATGATAAGATATATGACGCAGACGTTGAGAGCTTCCCCGCAGATTCCTGGTACTGGCAGTATCTCGACCGTTATGTGAATTCTAACGTCGTAGACGGTAAAATATACAATGATTTGACCGAATTGCTCACCGCTCTTGTCGGCGATAAGGACGGAATAACGATACCGTATTATTATCTGTATTCCGAGGAAAAGACGGCGCATGATTACAGCGCCGGAGAAAAGGCGCATGAAAACGACCTGCTCGGATACTTAAAGCTGACATGGACAGCCGACGAAACCGACGGGGACAAGGACGTAACCACCACCGATACAAAGGAGAGAAAATATTCACTCAGCGTTACTTACACCCCGCTTGAAAAAGTGGAAGCTAGCGGCAGTAACCGTGTCAATGAAAACGACGAACTTATATCGGACGGAGCTTATGACAGCCTTGATAAAGTAAATGTCGGGCCGACTCAGACCACGTCGGATAAACTTACCGCAACGGGCGAATATAAGACATATATCGTCAAGGGTGAGACCGTGGCGGAGCTTCGCATACTTAAAACCACGATAGATAAGCTGAACGAACACGGCTACACCCAAGATATAGTTATTTCCGCCGACCTTATGCGCAAATACAAAGGAGAACCCGCAAAGGTCGGAACGGTAACGTTCACGCTGCCGAAAACAACGTATTCAAATGTTGCCGGCATTACCTCGGATATTACCGAAAATATCCATACAGAAACGATAGACGGCACTGATTATGTGGTAGTTGTCGCAAATGTTGACTATACGGACAAAACGATGGACGTTGACGACGGCGTAAACGGTCTTCCGATAGGCGACTATTATCTGGAGTCCGATCTTACCACCGACCTGCCTTTAAAGGTGGAGTTCGGTGAATGTGACGACGAAGACCGTGTTAATCAGCTGGAGGGTTTCTTTGAAACATGGGGCGATGATTGGCGCAACGATCAGGAAAACGCCGCTACCGGCTACGATTTCGAGCAGTATATCGCACCGACGGGCAGTTCGGCGGCAGCGGTGGCGTTAGACGTCGAAAAGCATTGCAGCGAGGAGATACATCTCGGTACTGTAAAGAATACCATAACGTACACCGACCAGCGTTACGGCGCGTTTATGCTTACCGCCGAGTTTGTCACCCAGGAAACTTACACCGGCAAAAAGGTAGTAGATACCGTCGGTAATATAGATCTCAACACAACCGAATTTGAATTTTACTTCTTCTTCGGATATGCCGACGAGGGCGGTAAGTGTAAACTGGACGGTGAATATGTTACCGACGAGCAGATACGCGAAAAGCTGGTAAGTGCGGGCGACGATTGGGAGTCGGTGATGGAATCTCTTCAATTTGCCGTTCCGCTCGAAGGCGAGGTCGAGTATCAAATAGGCACGGCGAAAGAGGAAGGCGCTGGCAGAGTATTTGTTCCGAACGACGATACCGTATATAAAATGTCGTCCGGCGAATATGTCAAGCTAAAAGATGGAGAAATAGTCGAAATAACGCTCCCCGTGGGCTGTGACGGTTTCTTTATCGAGCCGTTAACAGGAGGATTTAAATCCGGATTTGGTGACGATCCGCTCTATTGGATAAACACCTACAGCGCTAACGGCGAGTTGGATATACCCGTACAAAAGGTGATAGCGGGCAGAAATTGGCTGACGGACGAAAGTTACAGCTTTACGATAAAGCCGGCAAACACCGAAACCGAGCAGGCTGTGGCCGACGGAAAGATAACGATAACCGCCGACGAGATAACAATAGACAGCGACAGCGAGCTTACCGTCGATGAAGAAACGGTGAGCCACGCGGATAAATTCCACCTTGATTTCATCGACGACGGAACATATACGTTCAAGGTGACTGAGAACGAGGGGTCTTATCCCATCACATACAGTGAGCAGGAGTATTACGTTGTCGTGACCGCTACGGACGATGGCAAGGGCAATCTTGATATAACTGCGGTCTACACCACCACGCTTGAGGGCGGCGATAGGCAAGACCTTATACCGTTGGTATTCACGAACAAAGCCTACAGCGACAGCTTTGAGCTGCCGATAGACAAGACTTTCAGCAACGGCAAGCTGGACGCTGACGAAAAGTTTGTGTTCACCGCCGAATGGTTAGAGGACGAATCGGAATGGCGCGACGACGAAGTTGCCGAGCCTGTGGAGTTTACCGATACCGAGGTAGAGCTTGGCAGCGATGACTTTACGACCGTTGGCACGGATATGACCGCGTCGGCAAAGTTTGAAAACATCAAGTTCTACTCTGAGGGAACGTATAAGTTTAAGGTATACGAGGACGCGTTAGATAATGTGCTTGACGGCGTTGAGTATGACGAGCGCACGTTCTATGCCGAAGTGACCGTTGAGGCGGACGCCTACGGCAAGCTGACCGTTACCGACGTTTCCTACAGCAGCGTAACGAACGCCGAGCAGACAGAAACAGAAGAAGATTCCATCAGCTTTGTGAACGTCTACAAGGCTAAGACCACTATCGAGATACCTGTCGAAAAGCTGATAGAAAACAGAGATTGGCAGGATTTCGATAAGTACACGGTACGCATAAGCTGCGACGACGACACGGTAACGTTCATTGATGATATTACTTCTCTTGAGCTTACCAATAAAAAGACGGACGGCAAGTTTGAAGTCGAGCTTTACTCCGACGGTTCAGCTGAAAAGACCTATACGTTTACCCTGTCCGAGGATAAACCCGCAGACGGACCGGGCGGTATAACCTATGCCGACGACGTGACCGTTACCGTCAGCGTAACGGACGACTTTGACGGTACTCTTGAAGCCGAGATAACCGAGGTAGACGGCGAGCCTTACGATAGCGGCAACATCTCCGTAATAAATACCTACACGGTAAGCGAAAACGCGGTTTGGACTCCCGCAGTCGGTAAGACTCTTACCGGCAGACCGTGGAACGGCGAGGACGAGTTCAAGTTCTCCATAACGCTTGACGACGCGCCGGACGGCGTAGATAAGAGCGCGTTTGCGTTCGGAAATGCGACCGTTGAAATGGGCAGCGAAAAGGCTGAAAGATACGTCGGATATTTTGACGAGATCACCTTTGACACGCCCGGTCGGTATACATTTACCATCAGCGAGATCACCGACGGCTTGGAGGATATCGGAATTACCGCCAAGGCTGATTCTCATAAGGTGATAGTGGAAGTTGCGGATAATTACCAAGGCGCGTATGTCGCAAAGGTGGTATCCGTTGACGGCGTTGCGGTAAGCGGAGAGGAAGAACCCGCGATAGAGTTTGAAAACGAATACGCTCCCGCTCCCTACACGCTGGAATTAAAGACCGGCGTGAAAAAGGAACTGCGCGACAGAGATTGGAAAGAGGATTATACATTTAACTTTACGCTTGCCCTTGATCCCGAACAGGATAATGACGCGACCGGCGTGACTATCGGCGGCGACAGCGCGGCTATCGGATACGGTGCAAAGGACAAGACCGCATACTTCGGCGATATAGAATTTACCAAGGCGGGAACATATTACTTTACCGTGACCGAAACACCGGGCAAGATAAAGGGACTAAGCTATGACCCGACCGTGAACCGTTTCAACGTTAAGATAGACGATGATATGAACGGCAGCCTTTACCTGTCCGAGGTTAACGGCGAGCCGTACGACGGCGATGCTTCCGAGCTGGTATTCACCTTTGTGAACGAGCCGCTCACCGTTGTTTTGGCGGAGGGTGCGATAACCGTTACAAAGGAGCTTGTCGGCAGAGGCTGGAACGACAGCGAGTTTAAATTTAAGATAGAACCTGTCGAGGGCGTTACAAAGCAGGCGGTAGAGAGCGGACTTATCAAGATGCCCGAAAATAACGAGATAGTTATAAAGGGCGATACCAAAGACCATGCTTTGCCGTTTGGCGGCATAACGTTCAAGAGCAACGGCGACGAAATAGTTATCTATTCCTTTAAGATAAGCGAGGTCGGCAGCGACGGCGACGGACTTACCCTCGCCGAGGCTCAAACGGTCAACGTGATGGTAGCCGAGATAAACGGCATACTTACCGCGGTGATAAGCGACGATGACGACGGCGCAAAGACCTTTACCAACAGCTATAAGGCAAACGGCACTTTGCCGGCGGGCTCGCTTGTTATAGATAAGGAGCTTGAGGGCAGAGATTGGAACAATGACGAATTTGTCTTTGAGATAGTCGGTCACGACCAGGCTACCAAGACCGCGATAACCGATGGTAAGATAACGTTTGCCGACAAGGACGGAAAGGTCACCGTTTCCAAAGAGGGCAAGACCGACGTCAAGGCGATAACGTTCAGCAACATCGTATTTAAGACAGATTCGGACGGCAAGACCCTGCCTATCGAATACAAATTCGATATAAGCGAGCGGGACGATAACAAGAGCGGTATACACTACGATACGCACACATATCTTGTTACCGTTGTACTGACCGATAACGGCGACGGCACTATCAAAACCTCCGTGAATGCAGACGGAAAAGAGGTAACTGTACCGTATTCGCTTAAATTCACAAACACCTACAGCACCGACGGCAAGTGGACTCCTACGGTAAGTAAATCCATTGTCGGCAGAGGCTGGAGCGACAAGGACGTATTTACATTCTCTATCAGCCTTAAAGGCGAGCTGCCGCAGGGCGCTGTGGTAAGCGGACTTGAAAACAATACCGCAACGGTAAGAAAGACCGTCGGCGGTTCCGCAACTGCATACAGCGGAAAATTCGGCATGATAACCTTTAATAAGGCGGGCGAGTACACGTTTGAGATAACCGAGGTCAACGACGGCGACGGCGACGGAATGACCTATTCCGATCCTAAGACCGTAACGGTAAAGGTGGAAGACGACGGCAGCGGGCATCTCGATGTGGAGCAGACCGACGGCAAGAGCGTCATAGAGATGACCAACAGCTACAAGGCAAGCGGCAAGCTGGCAGGCGGCTCGATAACCGTAAACAAGGAACTGAGCGGCAGAGATTGGGAGGACACGGATACATTCAGCTTCGGTATAGTACCTGAGCCTGGCGTTACCGCAGACGCGGTAACGAGCAAAAACATTGTTCTTCCCGCCGATGTAAAGCTCAATAAAGACCTGAGAAGCGCTCCTTTCGGCGAGATACAGTTCAACGATATAGTATTCCCGACCGATCCCGATACCGGCGAGACCGAAACCTTAACATACACCTTTGACGTAGACGAGCGCAAGGGCAGCGATCCCACCATGGTATACGATCCCCATGAGTACAAGCTGACCGTAACGCTTACCGATAAAGGCGACGGCACGCTGGAAACCTCCTTTGCCATAGACGGCAAAAATAACGAGGAGGGCAAGGCGGAGCTTGGATTTGAGAATGTATTCAACATGGCAAAATGGCCGCCCGTCGTACAAAAGACGCTGAGCGGCAGAGAGTGGAACGCCGAGGATACGTTCAAATTCAGCCTGACCGTCAAGGAAACGCCCGACGGTGTGGATAAGGACAGCTTTAAGGTCCAGACTGAGCTGGTGCTTGACGGCGAGGACGGCGGCACGACCTATTACGGACGGTTCTCTCCGATAGAGTTTACCACAGCGGGAACGTATGTGTTCGAGCTTAGCGAAGTACAAGGCGACGACGCGGATATTGTCTATGACGGTACGGTTTACACCATTACCGTAAAGGTGACCGCCGACGGCAACGGATCGCTTTCCGCGGAGCTTGAAAGCGCGCCCGGTATCAGCGAATCCGGCTGGTTCGCCTTTAACAACCGCTATGAGCCTAAGGCTCCGCTAACTCCCGCAGAGTTAGACGGCGCGGCAGAGCTCAACGTTACCAAGGTACTTGAGGGCAGAGATTGGACGACCGGCGACAGCTTCAAATTCACTATAACCGCCGATGAGAAATACGATTCCGTACAGTTCCTCGGCGATACCGAAATAGAGATAACCGATACCACTAAAGATCATACCGCGCACTTCGGCAATATAAAATTCACCGAGGCGGGAACATTCAACTTTACCGTGACGGAAAACGGCGGCGGCTCAACGGTAAAAGGCGTTGCTTATAAGGAGCAGGACTATCCCATTACCGTAACGGTGTCCGAAAAGGACGGCGCGCTTATCGCGTCGGTAGAGGGAAATGACGATCTGACCTTTACCAACACCTATTCCGCAAGCGTCAAGTGGCAGCTCGCTCTGAGCAAGCTGATTGCCAACAAGCCGTGGCAGGAAGGTGAGGAGTTCACCTTTAAGATAGCCGCGGGGGACGACGATACAAAAGCGGCGCTCGGCAAGAGCGTGATAATGCCCCAAAACGATACGCTGGTACTTACCAGCGAAAAACGCGAGGGCTTGTTTGACGCGATAGAGTTTAAGTCTAATAACAGCAGACTTACCACCTATACGTTTATCGTGACCGAGCAGGACGGCGGCGACAAGAGCATAAAATATGCCGAGCCTGTCACCGTAACGGTCCAGGTAGCGGACAACTACAGCGGCGCTATGTCGGCGACGGCGGTAGGTCTTGAAAACAACAAGGTGACGGTGGAGAATACCTATATTGCGACAGGAACGCTCGCCGGCACGGAGTTTACCGTTGAAAAGCTGCTGAGCGGCAGAGAATGGATAGACGGTCTGGACAACTACTCCTTCACGCTTGCGCCTTACGGAGATGAAACCGTTCAGGCGGCAGAGAGCGGACTTATAACATTCGGCTCGACCTCAGCAACGATCGACCCCGTTACGCACAAGGCTGCCTTTGGCGACATCACCTTCGCCGCAACCGGCAAGGATAAGACGGAATACAGCTTTATCATAAGCGAGAACACCGACGAGCTTCCGCTCGGAGTTGAAGCGGTGACAGGCGAACGGATATTCACCGTCACCGTAAGCGACAGCTTTGACGGAGCTATCACCGCCGAGATAACCGATATGCCGGAGGAGGGACTGACCTTTACCAATAAGTACACCTCCACCTGTCAATGGCCGCCCGTGGTAAATAAGACTTTGGTCGGCAGACCGTGGCAGGAGGGTGAGCGGTTCGGCTTTGAGCTGACGCTGACCGATACTCCCGACGGCGTGGAAAGCTCCGATGTGAAAGTGCCGGATATCCTTTGGATAGGAAAGGGCAGCGAGGAGCAGGACAGCTACAGCGGACAGTTCGTACCTGCGGAATTTTCGGCAAAGGGTCTGTATACCTTCACGCTTGTGGAGTTACAGGGCAATGACGCCGAAATGACGTATGACGAAAATGTTTACACAATAAAGGTCGATGTCGATTACGACGAGCAGGGCGCTCTGCAAGCGCAGGTAGTGGAAGTTTACGACAGCACGAATAAGGAGTTGGATATCGAGGAGTTTGATTTTGTGAACACCTACGAAAAATCCGACGATAAAACTCCCGATGATGAAACTCCCGCTGACAGCTCCAAGCCGGAGTCGTCGGACGACGGAATAATTTCGCCGGACGACCACGACAACAACGCACCGTCCGACAACCCGATAACCGGCATCGCGCTTGAAACCGGCGCGGCTGCTGCGGGAGCGGCGCTGTTGGCAATAAGTATAGCGCTGCGCAAAAAGCGTAAGGACGACTGACGACGATATGTCATAAAACAAACCGTCGGGACCCGTGTTTAAACGGGTTTCCCGACGGCTTTTTGCCATCGTTGTCTTTCAAAATTAACAAAATAGTCTTGATTTTTTTATGTATATATGGTATAATAACCTCAACAACAAATTTGCTTACCTAAAAGGACGATTTAGCGTTCTTTGAAATTACTTTGTCGATAATGTGGCATATTTTTACGTCGCGCGAGCGGCGAACAGCAGACCCGTGATTATGGGTGTAAGCCCTGTGCAAGGAAGTCCTGTGAACCATGTCAGGCGGGGAACCGAGCAGCATTAAGCAGTTATGACCTGTGCCGCAGCAAGTTTACACTCATAATGACGGGTCTGTTACATATGGACGGGAGGTGAGAGCTTTGTATCTGGCGCTTTACAGAAAATACCGCCCCACGAGATTTGACGATGTTATCTCGCAGGAGCATATAACCACCACGCTGAAAAATCAGATAAAGACCGGCAGGATAGCGCACGCGTATCTTTTTACCGGCCCGCGCGGGATAGGAAAAACAAGCTGTGCAAAGCTGCTCGCAAAGGCGGTAAACTGTCTTTCTCCCGTTGACGGAAATCCCTGCGGGGAATGTGAGGCGTGCCGCGCCATCGCGGACGGCTGCTCGGATATAGTGGAAATGGACGCCGCCTCCAACAACGGAGTCGACGACGTAAGAGCGCTGAGGGACGAGGTCATATACACGCCCGTCACCTGTAAGTACCGCGTTTATATTATCGACGAGGTGCATATGATGTCGGTATCGGCGTTCAACGCTTTGCTCAAGACCATAGAAGAGCCGCCCGCTCATGTGGTATTCATACTTGCCACGACCGAGCTGCATAAGGTGCCGGCGACGATACTTTCACGCTGCCAGCAGTTCACGTTCAATCGCGTAACGGTGCGGGAAAGCTCCGAAAGGCTGTGCGAGATAGCAAAAAAGGAAAATATAAATTTGGAGAAAGAGGCGGCGGAGCTTATTTCGAGACTTTCCGACGGAGGAATGAGAGACGCGCTGTCGCTGTTGGATCGCTGCGCGGGCATAACCTCCGACGTGACCGAGCAGGTAGTAAGGGACGCGGTCGGTATAGCGGGCAGCGAGCATTTGTTTGCGCTTGCGGAATTTGTGAGGAAAAAGGACACAGTCGCGGCGCTGAAGCTGTTGGACGAGCTGCACAACGCGTCTAAAGATCCGGTGCTGCTGATGCAGGAGCTGAGCAGGCATTTCCGCGATCTTATGCTGCTTTCCGCGATGAATATGGATTTTTCGCTTATCCCGCCGTCAAGCGGCGATAAAGCGTGGCTCAGAGCGCAGGCGGAGGAGTTTACACTGGGCGAGTGCATACGCTGTATAGATATATTGCAGGAGCATATAGCAAAAGCGGCGAGGACCGCGCGTCGGGAAACTGCCGCGCAGATGTGCATGATAAGGCTTTGCACGCCGGAAAACGACAGCGATACCGTGTCGCTTTCGATACGGCTGGAGCGGTTGGAAAAAAAGCTGTCCGAGCTTATGAAAGGGCAGATCGCCGTTCCCGCCGCACCTAGCGCGGAAAAAAAGGTCGACGTTCCACGGGAGGAAAGCCCCGAGCCGCAGGAATCAAAAGAGAACGACGGAAAACCGGCATGGCTTTTTGAAAACGGGGAGGACGAGCCTATCCCGCCCGACGAGTACGAGGAGTATCCGCCCTTGCCCGATGACGGCGCGCAGCCGCCCGACGGGGAGATACCGCTGCCGCCTTTGCCTAACGACGTTCCCCCCGACGATGAGGAATTACCGTTCGATATAGAGGAACAGCCGCTTGATAACGACGCGCCGCCTCCCGCCGAGCAGCGTGACGAAACCGAGCGCGCGGAGCAAGCCGACGACCCGATAATGCGGCTCAACGACCTTGATCCCGCGGGACAATGGTCACAGATATTTTCGCTGCTGCCGGATTTTTTAAAGGCGCTGTTAAAGGACGTGAAAGCGCAGATAGGCGAAAAGGTCATAACGCTAAGCGGGTATTCTCCGTTTTTGATGGACTTTTTGCAAAAGGGAGATTCCGCCATGCGGATAGAGGCGGCGGCAAAGCAGGTCACCGGCAGACGGCTGCGTTTGACGTTTGAGCGGGAGGAAACCGAAGAGGAAGAAATACACGACCGTGCGGACGATTTTTTAAAGCGAGCGGAAAACATGGGCGTGAAAATAAAGTTCAAAAAAAATAAGGGCAATGCCTGAAAAATACGAAAGGAAAAACACTATGAAATCCAGATTACCCAAGGAGTACCAGAACAAGGGCGCAGGCAACATGAACAACATGATAAAGCAGGCCCAGAAAATGCAGGAGGACATCGAGCGCGTACAGGCGGAGCTTGACGAGCGCGAGTTTACCGCGACGGCGGCAGGCGGCATGATAGAGCTTACCATGACCGGCGGCAAGGAGCTGAAAAGCGTAAAGCTGAACCCCGAATGTGTCGATAAGGACAACATCGAGGATCTTCAGGACATCATCGTTGCCGGCGTAAACGCCGTACTGACTCAGATCGAGGAGGTAAGCACCGCAGAAATGGAAAAGGTGACCGGTTCGGTCAACATACCGGGGCTTATCTGATGAGCGAATACAATTCCCGACCGCTTATCATGGCGGCGGAGCAGTTTGCCAAGCTGCCGGGCATAGGACTGAAGACCGCGCAGCGGCTTGCGTATCATATTCTTAATTCGCCCGTAGAAGAGGTGGAGGAATTTTCAAACGCGATACTCCAAGCGCGCCGTTCGGTAAAAATGTGCGAACGCTGCCAGAATTTTTGCAGCGGCAGTGTCTGCGAGATATGCGCCGACGACCGCCGCGACAGCAGAATTATCTGCGTGGTGGAAGCCCCTAAGGACGTCGCGGCGTTTGAACGCTCCGGCGGGTTCGGCGGCGTATACCACGTTCTGCACGGATTGCTGTCGCCTATCGACGGGATAGGTCCGCAGCAGCTCAAGGTAAAGGAACTTATGTCCCGTCTGACCGATTGCGACGAGGTAATAATGGCGACTAATCCGACGGTAGAGGGAGAAGCGACGGCGGCTTATCTCAGCCGCATGATAAAGCCGATGGGGATAAAGGTCACCCGTCTGGCTTACGGATTGCCGGTAGGCTCGTCGCTGGAATACGCGGACGACGTTACGCTGCAAAGGGCGCTTGAAAACCGCAGCGAGCTGTAAAAGGAAATGTTACTGAAAGGAAATATACATGACAGACGAGCAAAAAAGGATACTCAAACAAAAAACCATGGCGCTGACAAATCCGGAGCTGCTTGCGGCGCTGAGGGAGATAAAAAAGTCACCCAAGCCCTCGGCGCAGGTGACGGCGGATTATATCAACGCTTTGATGAAAGCACGCCTTATCGTGCCGGTAGCGATGACCGACGCGGAGGAGGAAAACAAGCTGCAAGTGAAATTCAGCCATGTCACCAACAATAAGGGCCAAAAATATTTCATGGCGTTCACCGATATCGAAACGCTCAAAAAGAGCAGGAACGATATTGACAAAATGCAGTTTTTGGGGCTTACCTACAATGATTTTGCGGGAATGTTGTCCGACCCGAAATGTCAGATGGAGGGATTTGCGATAAATCCGTTCACCGAGAACATAATCATCGGACCGCAGCAGGCAAGAGCCATACAGGGCATAATCACCTCGCAGCGCGTGAGAAACGGCGAGCTTGCGGTGATAGAGGAGATAGAAGACCCGCCGGAGGAGCTTACCCGCCCGATGGAGAGTTATTTTGAGGATCGCGGCGACGTTAAAAAAGCGTACATGATGGAGCTGCGCAAGGGCGACCATGTAAATCTGCTGCTGGTGGTGGATACCGAGGCGGAGGATTTCGAGCAGTTCCGCAGCGACTTCAACGAAAAGCTGCTCAACGGGCTGAATGACGAAAATAAACCTTTCGTGGTCATGTCCTTTGCCGAGGAGGCGGGAAAACAGGCGACCCACGAAAAAGTACCCTTTTATGTAAAAATATAGTGGATTATAAAAATATAGTAATTTAATAACCCCGTTATCTAACATAACGGGGCTCAGTCTGTAGAAAAAGGTTAATATAACTTAGGCAAGATTTTTCCCGCCGCGTATAGCGGCGGGAAAAATTTCGTAATCAGCAGGTGGACACAATCCCCCTGCTGATTACCAAGTGCGGCGGCTGCCGCACCTTGCCACGTTGAATGACGGGGCAAGCCCCTTATTGAAAGCGGAAGGAAAGAGTTGAGTTTAAAACTGTCCGCCTTCGGCGGAAAGTTTGAATGAGAAAACTGTCCGCCGTTCGGCGGAAAGTTCACGGGGAAAACCATCAGGGTTTTCACCCTCAAGTTTGATAAGAGCCGCGCAAAGCTGGCGGCAGCAACCAATTTTTAAAGCATTAAAAATTGGTTAATCGACCAATACCGCTTATGCGGTATTGCCGATTTTTTCAGCTTGGCGGGAAATCCGACCGTAGGGAGGGTTTTTCGACAAGCTGAACCCCGTTATGCTAAGCATAACGGGGTTCATTTAATAGTAACTGTACAGCCTGCACATCAGTGTGCCGTTGTATAATTTTCGGTTCTTCGCGGCTTTGCTGCCGAACAGCTTTTCAAATTGCTCGTCAGGCGTTATGATATAGGCTCTTTTTCCGTTCATAGGCAGCAGCGCTTTACCCAAAGCGGAGTAAAGCTCCCACGCCTGTTCCTGTTCCAGCAGCCGTTCTCCGTAGGGCGGATTTGTTATGACGCAGGTAACGTCGTTCGGACAGGTAAACTCCCTTATATCGCATTTTTTCACCTTTATGCGGTCGGCGACTCCCGCGAGTGCGGCATTGTGCATGGTGAGCCGCACCGCTTCCTCGTCCGCGTCAAAGCCGTAAGCGCAAAAATCGCTGTCGGTCTTTATTTCAGCGCGGGCGCGTTCTTTTTCCTCGCGCAGGATATTATCGGGTATAATGTCCCATTCCTCAAACGCAAAGCCGCGCCCCAGCCCCGGCGCGATATTCAGCGCTTTGCAGGCGCTTTCGATAAGCAGAGTGCCGCTGCCGCAGAACGGGTCGCATACTCTGTCCGTTTGCCGAACTCTCGCAAGGTCGATCATGCCCGCCGCGAGCGTTTCCTGTATCGGAGCGGCGTTGGCTTGCTTTCTCCAGCCGCGCTTGTGCAGCCCCTCACCGGTGGAATCCAACATAAGCGTGACTTTGTTTTTCATTATCGAAAAGACGAACTGGTATTTAGTTTCGGTCTCTTGAAAAAATCCTATCCCGTAAACGCTTTTGAGCCGCTCCACCATTGCTTTTTTGATGATTTTTTGGCAGGTCGGCTCGCTTTTCAAAACGGAATTAAGCGAATGTCCCTTTATCGGAAAGCTGTCGAATTTTCCCACAAACATTTCGATGGGAGCGGCTTTTACTCCCTCGAACAGCTCGTCGAAAGTAAGCGCGTCGAACCGAGCCAACACGATCTCCACACGCTCGGCGACCGAAAGTCGGAGATTTGCGCGCACCAACACCGTTTCATCGCCGTCAAAAAATATCCTGCCGTCGCTGACCTCCAAATTTTCCCCGCCTATCTTTTTTATCTCGTATGACAGCGTTTTTTCAAGCCCGAAACGGCAGGGCGCGGTGAGCTTCAGTTTCATGTCAACCGTCCGCCTGCGAGGAGGTGCTGCCGCTTGACGACGCCTGCCAATCCGGCTCGGTCAGCGTTTCGCCGTAATGGGTAGACCCGCCGTTGTCGCTGTGGTAGTTGCAAACCTTGGGCAGGGCGTCCTTTTTGTAATATCCGACCGCCTTGTTGGTGCATTTTGCTCCGGCAAGCAGACCGCTTTCGGTGCAGTAGTCGCGCTGTACCACGTTGGGGTCGGGGTTAAACGCCTTTATCGAATTGTCGTCTATTATATTTATCATAAAATCGTGCCATACCTGACCCATAGCGTAATACTGGTCGCTGTATATGGACTTGTTGTCGTCGTATCCTATTCTTATAACTCCGAGATATTCCGGCGTAAGTCCCGCGAACGCCACGATACGGTCATCGTTTGAAGTACCGGTCTTGCCCACGACTTCCATACCCTCTATCTTCGCATAGCGTCCTGTCGTGCCGCTGGTAGCGTCCACGACGGTTTTCATCATGCGGTTGGTAATGTATGCGCTGTCCGAATCCATTACCCTCTCGCCCACGGTGTCCATTTCAAGTATCACCTTGTCATTGTAGTCCGTGACCTCGCTGTACAGCTTCAAATCGTAGTAGATACCGCCCGTGCCGAATATCTGGAAAGCTCCCGCCAGCTCGTCAAGATACATACCCTCGGTGAGCTGTCCCAGAGCGATAGGTGAAAGCGCCATGTCGTTGGTGTAGTCGAGGGTGGATATCCCCAGCTTGTCTTTAAGGAAATTAAAGCAGGTCTCCACTCCGAGCAGCTGTGCGCCTCTTACCGCGCAGGTGTTTATGGATTGCTGTACCGCATACCATGCGGGTACATAATCTCCGTAGTGATACCCGCCGAAGTTGTACGGCCAGTATGTGCCGTCGTCTAGCACCACGCTCGGTGCGTCCCTGATAAACGAGGAGTAGGAGATGATGTCCTTGTCGATAAGCTGTCCGTATACCGATATGGGCTTCATGGTCGAACCGATAGGCAGCAAGCCCATGGTAGCGCGGTTAAAGCAGTTCTCGCCCGGTTTGTCGCCGATACCGCCCGCAAGCGCCACTATTCGCCCGTGATAGTCGGTAAGCACGAAAGCTCCCTGTATCAGATCCTCCTCCAAAGCCTGCGTGTCGTAGTAGGGGAAGAAGTTGTAGGGGTCTTTGAAAAACTCCTCCAGCTTTTCTTGCAGCTCCATATCCATATTAAGGTATATTTTGTAGCCGCCGCCGTACAGCGCGTCGCGCGCGGTGTCGTAGTCGTAGCCTTTAAGCTCGGCGAGGTCGTCTATGACCTGCTCTATCGCGGCGTCAACATACCAGTTCTGCACTACATCGTAATCGTCCCAACGGTACGCCTCGTAATCGTCCTCGTCGTTATAAAGGCCGTCGCTGTCGGTTATCTCTTCGTCCTCGTCCTCGTGAGTACCGTAATATTCTTCATATCTGGGATCCACATAGCCGTAAGCGTCGCCTTTAACGATAAGGCGGAATTTCACCTTTTCGTTCTTTGCCGCCTCATATTCCTCGGTGGTGATATAGCCCTGCTCATACATAAGCGCGAGCGCGTTAAGCTGATTCTTTCTGGAAAGCTCCAGATCCGCGTAGGGGTTCGCCACGCCGGGGGAATAGGTCATTCCCGCAAGTATAGCGGATTCCGCTATGGTGAGCTGATCTGCGGTCTTGCCGAAATAGTGGTACGCGGCGCTGCCTACACCGTATATCGTTCCTCCCAAAGGAACGCGGTTTAAGTAAGCCTCCAGTATATCTATCTTTGTGTACTTGGTCTCCAGAGTAAGCGCGCGGAATATCTCGCGGAATTTTCTGTCGGGACTTACCCTGTCGTCGCCGGTTATGTTTTTAACGAGCTGCTGTGTTATCGTAGAGCCGCCCTGCCCGTATCCGTTGAACAGCGTGGAAACGCCGACGTACATGGTGCGTATCCAGTCCACGCCCTCATGCTCGAAAAAGCGCTTGTCCTCGACCGCGATGTACGCGTCCTGAGTGTGGCGCGGTATGTCCTCTATATCCACCCAGATACGGTTTTCATCGCCGGACAGACGCGTGATCTCAACTTGGTTGCCCTCCGCGTCGTTCGCGTAAATAAAACTGGTATAGCTCAGATCTACGTTTTTAAGATCGACGTCAAAGCTGCTGTCCGCAAACTGCATTACATAAACGGTAAACACCGTCACTATGATACAGCCGGTTATGACTACTATCATAAACAGGCTCAGCAGCGTGGTGCCGATCACTCCGAGAATACTTTTGACCGGATATTTTTTCTTCTTTTTCTTTTTCTTTCTCGATTTTGTCGCGGACTTATCGCCGTCAAGGTCGTCGTCAAAATCGGGACTGTAATATTTCATTTTGTTTTCGTTCATATTTCATCTTCCTTTTTTGCGTCGGTGTTGTCGATATGCGCGCGGCAAAGCGGCGCTGTGTCTGCGTGAATGTTACTATCCAGTTAAGTATACCACAAAAAACACAAAATGTTAATACCCTGAGCGGAAATTTTTTCAAATTTTCAGATAAAATACGCAAAAGTTCGATATGAGCAAAAAAATCCCGCATACCAAAGGCATGCGGAAGTCGAACCCAAGTCGGTTTTTACGGGCATATTTCCGCCAATACTGCGTCAACCTCACTCGACATACGCGAGTATGCCTGCGTTCGGTTTCCTTGTCTTGACAAAAATCTGCTCCGTAAAAACGAACCCACGGCGAGAGATTTTGGAGATAGTTTTGTCTCTTGTGACGCAGGCAGGCTTGCGCCTGTCAAGGAACAAGGGGCAAAAATATCCCAAAAGAATCGTCGTGGGGCGGCTCGGTTTCGGCTCCCATATGCCTAAGCATACGGGATCGCTATATTTACTTTTATCAGGAATAATCCACCACGTCGAGCCATGTCAGCAATACTTCGCGTTCTTCCTTGGTGTAAAGACCTCCCGCGAGGGTGGACGCCGCCATGATAGGCAGCCACTCCTGAACGTACTTTTTGGAAGTGCCGGTCTTTTGGCAGAAAAGATTGATGTATTTCTCGGCAAGCTCGGTGGAACGGAACGACAGCTTGAGATAAGTTTTTGCTATATCCGCGCTGGCGTTGCCTATCGAAGCGCCTACCCAGTCAAGGATATACACCTCGTCGTTGTCGGTGACTATAATGTTTTCCGGCCCGAAATTGCCGTGGCACAGCTTTATATGCTTGGGAGCGCTGTCCAGTCTGGTCAGCAGCTCGTACTTTTTGATATGGTCGATAACGTCAAGACTTTCTATCTGTGCGCGCAGGCTGTCTTTCAGCTTGGTGACTCCCGAAAGGGTGTTTTCGTGTATGTCAAGCTGTATCTCCACCATGTCGTCCAGATAGTCGTCGCGGTTTTCCGGCTCCTCCTCCATTATTTCAAGGAGCGTTTTTCCTTTTATAAACTGGCTCGCTATAGCCCATCTGCCGTCGTCCAAGCGGCATACCTCCGAGATCTTGGGTACGTTGAGCGGAGTTTCCTCTACCTTGGAATTCATGAGCGCTTCGTAAAATACTATCGTCTTGGGGCAATCCGGCTTGAATACCTTCACCGCGTACTCGCCGCTCTCATATACGTCTACCATTGAACCGGCGGATATTTGCTTTCCTAAAGTTATTCCCATTTGTGCGTGATCCTTTCTGTCCGCCGCACCTATGCGGCAATTTTCTAATTGTATTATACACCCGTTGAAACGTTTTGTCTATAGTTTTTCAAAAAATTTAACAAATTTGCAATAAAATTTTTTGTTTTATTGTAATTTTTGACGAAAAATCCCCGTATAGCCATACATTTGTCTTTTTTTATTTTCCCCCGATGTTGAAAAAAAACGCGCGTGGTGTTAAAATATCATTGTACTTCTTATTTTCGGACTTGGGAGGAAAAACCGTTGACTCCGATACATGATTTTTTGATAAAATATGCCGACAGCGGCACGGTAAGATGTCATATGCCGGGACATAAGGGACATTGCGCGCCGCTCGACATTACCGAGATAGAGGGGGCGGACAGCCTTTACGAAAGCGGCGGGATAATCGCCCAAAGCGAACGGGAAGCGGCAAGGCTGTTCGGTGTGGAAAAAACGCTGTATTCCTGCTCCGGCAGCACTTTGGCGATAAACACCATGCTCGCGCTGGTAAAGGCATACCGAGACGGGAGAAATTCGGTGACGGCGACAAGGTCTGCGCACCGCGCGTTTATCTCGTCCTGCATACATCTCGGACTTGAGCCGTTATGGGTATATCCCGAACGGCCGCTCAGCGCCGAAATATCCCCCGACGTCATAGAAAAAAACATCACCGAGCAAACGGCGGCGGTGTTTGTAAATTCCGTGGACTATTACGGCGGGAGGAGCGATATTTCGGCAATAGCGGCGGTCTGCAAAAAGTATGGTGTGCCGCTGCTTGTCGATAATGCGCACGGCGCGTATCTTAAATTTACCGGCAGGGGCGAACACCCGACCGAGCAGGGCGCGTCCATGTGCGCGGATTCCGCGCATAAAACGCTCTCGGTGCTGACGGGAGGAGCGTATCTGCATATAACGGAGGAAAAATACGCCGCCCGCGCAAAGGAAATGATGAGGGCGTTCGGCACCTCCAGCCCGTCCTATCTGATACTGGACAGCCTGGACCTTTTCAACGGATATATCGAAAAGCACCCCGACGCGGTAAAGAAGATGTGCGCCAAGATAGACGCGCTGAAGTCCGCGCTGCAAAAAGGAGGGCTGCCGCTGTACCGCTCCGACGCTTTTAGGGTAACGGTGGACTGCGCATCGGCGGGCAGCAGCGGATACGCCTGCGCCGAAATGCTCAGACGGCGTAAAATAGAGTGCGAGTATGCCGACGCGAGGTATTGCGTGCTGCTGTTCGGTCTTTCCACAACGGACGAGGATATAAAGGCGGTGGAAACTGCGCTGCTTGCTCCTGACGCGCTGCCGCCCGACGTAAGGCGGGAGGAAGCGGGATATATCCGCACCGAGCGGGTAATGCCGCCGAGGGAGGCGTTTTACGCCGACAGCGAGAGCGTATCGGTAAAAAATGCGGTGGGCAGAGTATGCGCCGAGCTGTTTTCTCCCTGTCCGCCGGGCGTGCCTGTTATAATGCCGGGCGAGCTGATAGACGAGCGGGCGGCGGATATTCTTTACGGACTGGGAAAGCGCGAGATACTCGCGGTAAGATAAGGCAAATCACGGCGCTGTCTTGACGATGACTTCAAAATGTGATATACTGTAATAAGCGAAAAGCAGGCTTTATTTTGAAAGGATAAAAAATGAAACTTATATATGCTATCGTGAACAATGACGATTCCCGCGCGGTATTGTCCGCCATAACAAAGGCGGGCTTTCAGGCTACAAAGCTGGCGTCCACGGGAGGATTTCTGATGGCGGGGAACACCACGTTCCTTATCTGTTCGGAAAACGAGCGGGTGGACGATATAATCGCGATAATCAGACAACATTCCCATAAGAGAAAAGAGGTCGTGACTTCGGCCGCGGATTCTTACGGCGGAATGGGCTACACCGCGGGAGTGCCGGTAGAGGTGTTCGTCGGAGGCGCGACGATATTCGTTACCGACATAGAGCGGTTTGAAAAGGTTTGATATGACGGTACGACTGTTCGGCAAAAAGCGGGAAGTTGAGATACTGCGGGCGATGTCCCGAAATATGCGGCTGCCGCACGGTATAATTTTTACCGGCGAGAACGGGATAGGCAAAAGCGTGCTGGCGCTGTACTGCGCGCAGCTTATGATGTGCGGTTCTCCGAAAAACGGCGAGCCGTGCGGGGAATGCCGCGACTGCCGCAGGATAGCCCAAGGACAGCACCCCGACGTTATATTCGCGCGCGGTGAGAAATACACCAAGGACGGCATACGGGAAACGGTGCGGGACAGCTTTTTCAAGCCAAACGACGGCGGGCTTAAAATATATGTTTTCACCCGCTGTGAGGAGATGACCGACGAATATCAGAACCTGCTGCTTAAAATAATAGAAGAACCGCCCGAAAGCTGCCGATATATTTTCACGTCGGAGGACCCGTCCGCCGTGCTGGAAACGGTCATGTCGCGGCTGGTACACATACCCGTAGAGCCGATGAGCGTAAAGGACTGCGCGGACTGTCTGGAATTTAACGGCATGGAGCGCGGCGAGGCGGAGCAGGCCGCCTCAAGATACGGAGCAAATCCGGGGCGCGCGCTGGCGGCCGCAGGCGACGCAAAGCTGCAAAGACTGGCGGATATTGCCGACGGCATAGCCAAGGCGCTCGCGCATAAGGACGAATATGAGGCGCTGGTACTGCTGACCTCGGTCGCCGACCGCAGGGAGATGTTTGAAACGGCGGAGCTTTTATATGACGCGGTATGCCGCGCGCTTACCGAAAGCGGCGGCGATGAGAGCGCGTGCGCGCTGCGCGCGGGACTCAGCCGACCGGCGCTTTACGAGCTGAGCGAGGTGCTTACGGAATATATCAGCCAAAAGAAGCTGAACGTGTCGGTAAAAATATCTCAATGCAGCCTGTGCAGCGAGCTTTTTTCCGCCGTGGAGCGTCATTTGAAAACGACCGAAAGGAAAACGATATGACCGAAATAATAGGAGTAAGATTTAAGGACGTCGGCAAGGTGTACTATTTTTCGCCGGACGGCAAACGGCTGAACGTCGGAGACAGAGTGATAGTCGAGACCGCGCGCGGCGTGGAATGCGGCGATGTGGTCATCGGCAACCGCGAGATAGAGGACGAAAAGGTGGTACAGCCTTTAAAGCCGATAATACGCCCCGCGAATGCGTCGGACATAGAAACGCTGGAGAAGAACCGCCGCAGAGAGCAGGAGATAATGCAGGTTTTCACCCGCAAGATAGCCGAGCATAAGCTGGAAATGAAACCGATAGATATAGACTGCACCTTTGACGGCAGCAAGATATTGTTTTACTTTACCGCGGAGAGTCGTGTGGACTTTCGCGAACTGGTAAAGGATCTGGCGTCGGTATACCGCACGAGGATAGAGCTGCGGCAGATAGGAGTGCGGGACGAAGCCAAAATGATGGGCGGGCTCGGCATATGCGGCAGGAAGTTTTGCTGTTCGTCGTTTTTGGGAGAATTTCAGCCGGTGTCGATAAAAATGGCAAAGGAGCAGTCGCTTTCCCTTAATCCCACCAAAATATCCGGCACCTGCGGAAGATTGATGTGCTGCCTTAAATATGAGCAGGACTGCTATGAGGAGCTGCTCAAGATAACTCCCAAAATAGGCGCGCTGGTGGACACACCGGAGGGCAGAGGAGTGGTAGAGGATACCAACCTGCTGACCGGCGCGGTAAAGGTCAAGCTGGAGAAAAATCCTGAGGACGCTCCGCCGGTAACTGTGGACCGCGCCGATACCCGAATACTCAAGGACGGCAAGATACGCGTCAATAAGGAAGAGCTTCAGGCGCTGAAAGGACTGGAGGATTGAGCCTTTTATAAGGTGAAATATTCGGTGTTTGTTAAAACTAACTAAAAATAATATTAAAAAATCGAAGAAATTTGCAAAATTCTCTTGATTTTTTCGGAAAATATGTTACAATATAAGCAGGTAATACGAACGGTATACCGAACATATTACAAGGAGGGCTGTATTCATGGCTTATAAAATTTCCGATGAGTGTATCGCTTGCGGCGCTTGCGCTGAGCAGTGCCCGGTAAGCGCTATTTCCGAGGGAGATAAATACTCTATCGACGCAGATACCTGCATTTCCTGCGGTGCTTGTGCCGGTGTATGTCCCGTAGGCGCTCCTTCCGAGGAATAACAAAACATAACGGATGTACCGCCGCAGGATACTGCGGCGGTACATTTTTACACGGGTGTTACTTTAAAACAAATAAGCTGATTTTATATAATTTAGAGCAGGTTTTTTGTTGCGGCTTTTCCCGACTGATATTAAAATAGAGATAAGAATTTTGTTTCGATTTTTAATCGGGAAAGGCGGAAACTATGAAGTTTGCAAAATTTACCGCAGGAGCTGTGGCAGCGGCGCTCGCGGTATCGGCTATGGCGGTTTCGTCGTTGGCTTTGGAGCTGGACAAGATCGACGGAGCGGCAGTATTTACTTATGAGGCGGAGGGTAAGGCATGGGCTCATATATGGAATGCTTACAACACGGCTTCCCTGTATGATGTTCCCTCCGGCTTTGCCGAGGGCAGCAAGGACCTTATCGTAAAGTTCAAGGTCAGCGGAATGACCGAGGGCGAATGCTACAGCGTATTTCCGGGATATCAGAGCTACGGCGACGCGGCGATGGACGACGACGGAGAAGAGCTGAGCATATGGAATCAGGACGACTACTCTGTGACCGGCAGCACCTATGATTATTATATCAACGGTGACGGTGAGTACGAGTTGATAGTCCCGATAAAGACGGTGGCTGACGCGCATGAAAAGCATTGGGGAGAAAGCATCTATTCGGTCGGTATCCTTGAGCTTTGCTTTAACGGCGTTGCCAACGAGGAAATGACCGGCCCCGCAAATGAAGATCTTGTTATTGAATTTCTCGGAGTAGAGGAATCCTCCGATGCTCATACCGTGGCGGAATGTGCTTTCGGAACTGCGCCGACGGACGAACCCTCCGATACGCAAAGCGAGCCTTCGGAAGAGGACGACACCGTTTCCGAGCCTGCTGCGGACGATGATACCGCGCAGACGGAAAAGCCTAATACGCAAACAGGCGCTGAGGGTATCGCAGCCGCAGCGGCGGTTGCGGTCGCTGCATCGGGTGCGGCTGTTATCGCAAGAAAGAAAAAGTGATTTTTCATTGTTTTACAATACTCCAAGTAGATTTACGCTTTTGCTCGGATAAAACGTAAGGGCGGCAAATCGCTCACCCGCCGGCACTTCATGTCGGCGGGTGTTCATTTAACGGAAAGGACTGTCAGCGATGGCAATAATCGAACACGCCAGATATTATGAAAGCACCATGTACAATGCCAACCATGTCCATACGGACTGCGAGCTGATATATGTCGTCAGCGGCAGCCTGTCGGTGAGCGACGGCAATACGGAATACCGTATCGGACCAAAAGACGCCGTGCTGATAAAAAGCCGTTGCAGACACGCTGTCACCGTGCCGTTTGAATCGGATTACAAGAGGTATCTTGCGTTTATAAACCCGTGGGAGCTGAAAAAACGTCTTGTGCAGCCCGATCTGTTTGCTTTGCTTACCGATACCAGCGAAAGCGGAATGATAATCGTTCGCGACGATCAACGCCTTGAACAAATGTTCAAGCTGATGGCCGAGATATTTGAGAACAATAACAATATTTATTCGGAGCTTGGGGCGGTGCTGGGCGCTTTGGCGGAATTTATACGAATGGATTTCGGCAGCGACCCTAAACCGCTGCGCTCCGGCAAAAGGCTGGCTGAAACGGTGAGAGAATATATAGAGGACAAATATACCGACAATATCCGAATATCGGATATAGCCGCGCTTAATTATGTAAGTCCGAGTTATCTGACGCATATATTCAAATCGGAAACGGGCTTGTCGCCTAAAGAGTATCTTTCTCATATCCGTTGCACCAGAGCTTATGAGCTTATAATGCACACCAACATGAAGTTTTCTTACATATCCGAGATAACCGGCTTTAGCTGTGCTAATGATATGTCAAGGAAAATACGGGAATATTACGGTATGACGCCGACGGAGATAAGATTCGGAAGACAATGACGGCAGCGCTTATCGGATACTTGTCACAAATTGCCGCCGTTTCAAAAACGCATAAGGCGGGATTTTCATTAAATAAGTGATTTTTTCGGAGAAATAAGCGTAAATATCGAAAAAACTATTGACAAACGCCTGAAAACGCGGTATAATATATCGGAAGAATAAGGTAAGCTAAAGACTGAGTCATCTCAGTCTTTAGCGCTTATATGGGGCGCTTGAGCGGCGCGGGGAAAGACGGTCATAAGGAGATTTGTTTATGGCAAAGCAAAAGGGCGGAAAAAAGAACCGTGCCGACGAGGTCGAACGCGAGGCGTTGGAAAAGGTCGCCCCGATAATAGCCGAGCGCGGCTATGAGCTGTGGGACGTCGTTTTTGAAAAAGAAGGGGCGCTGTGGTATCTCAAGGTGTTGTTTGACAGACCCGACGGGGGACTCGACGACGAGGAGTGCGAACAGATGACCGAGCCTATAAACAAGGCGATAGACACGCTTTCCTGCATAGACCTTATAGACGTGGCGGAGGTAGGTTCGCCGGGACTTAACAGAGCGCTGAGAAAGCCGGAGCATTTTGCCGTGCTGATGGGACAGCCGATACGGATAGCGGCAAAGACCGAAAACGGCGAAACTGCTTATTACGGCGGAGAGCTTACGGATTACAGCGAGCGGGACGGAACGGTCAGCATACGTTCCGACGGAAAAGAACAGACATTTTTGCTGTCGAAGTGCAAAAGGATCAATCTCGATCTGTAGACGGCGGCCCGCCGTACCGCGAAACGACGCAGAAACGACCCTTTATCGGGTCTTATCCATTAAAAATAAACGGAGGAAAAACGGAAAATGAGTAACGCGAACAATGCCGAATTTTACGAGGCGCTTGCGCTGTTGGCAAAGGAAAAGGGGATAGAGCCGGAGGTACTGCTCGAAAAAATACGCACCGCGCTGGTGATAGCGATAAAAAGAGACTATCCCAGAAGTGAGAACATGACTTTCGATTTTGATATAGAAAAGGGAAAATTTGACGTAGCGATACAAAAAGAGGTCGTTGAGACTGTAGAGGACAGTGCCAACCAGATCTCCAAGGAGGAGGCGGCGAGCCACACCCGCAAAAAGCTGAATTACGGCGACATGGTGTCGATAAAGCTGGATACCAAGCATTTCGGACGTATCGCCGCGCAGACCGCAAAGCAGGTCATAAAGCAGGGCATAAAGGAAGTGGAGCGCGAGCAGCTGGTGGCTCAGTGGGGCAATCTTCAGGCTGAGGCGGTCACCGTAAGGGTAAACAAGATAGAGCCGCGCACCGGCAACGCCATAGTGGAGATAAACGGCAGCGAAGTGCCGTTGTTCAAGAGCGAACAGATACCCGGCGAGGTGATAGAGGAGGGCGACATGATAAAGGTCTATGTGTCGGGCGTATCCGCGTCGGACCGCAGACCCACCCTGAAAATATCCCGCGTTAACAAGGAGCTGGTGAAAAGACTGTTTGAGCAGGAAGTGCCGGAGATATTCGACGGTACGGTCGAGATAAAGGCGATAAGCCGCGAACCGGGCTTTCGCTCCAAGGTAGCCGTGATAAGCAACGATCCCGATGTAGACGCTCTCGGCGCTTGCATAGGCCCCGCAAGACAGAGGATAAGCAAGGTTTGCGAGCAGCTCGGCGGCGAGAAAATGGACGTGGTGTTCTACAACGAAGACCCCAAGCTGTTTATCGCGCAGGCGCTCAAGCCGAGCGACGTTATCCGTGTGGATATACCCGATCCCGACGTGAGGAGCTGCACGGCGATAGTGCCGGACAATCAGCTTTCGCTCGCGATAGGTAACAAGGGGCAAAACGCCAAGCTGGCGGCAAAGCTGACCGGCTACAAGATAGACATTCGTCCCGAAAGCGGATTTTACGAGGGAGCAGGCTCCGACGGGGAGCAGGCGGAATAAACGGCAAACAGGGGAAACGCTATGGCGATAAGGAAGATACCGCAGCGCAAATGCGCGGGCTGCGAACAGATGAAAGATAAAAAGCAGCTTATCCGTGTGGTGCATACGCCGCAGGACGAATTTCTGCTCGACCTTACCGGCAAGAAGTCCGGCAGAGGGGTGTATATCTGCAAGAGCGCGGAATGCCTTGAGGCCGCGAGAAAAAAGCGCGGACTGGAACACGGGCTGAAATGCTCCGTTCCCGCCGAGATATACCAAAAGCTGCTCGAACAGCTGGAGGAGCGGGAATGAACAGATTTCTCAGCACGCTGGGGCTGTGCCGCAGAGCGGGAAAGCTGACATACGGCTTTGACGAGGTATGCAAAGCGTTAAAAGAGGGAAAGGCGTTCGGAGTGTTCTTTACCGCCGACCTGTCGGAAAAGACCGCTAAGGAACTGCGTTTTTACTGCGAAAAATATTCCGTTCCGCTGGTGCGGACGGAAAGCACCATGGACGAGATAAGCTCGGTGCTTTCCGCAAGGACGGGGATCATCGCAATTTTAGATAAGGGCTTGTTTGACAGCCTTTCTAATTAACATATATCGAGAAATTGACCTAAAAAGGGGAACAGTTAATGGAACAAAAATACCGTGTAAATGAATTGGCAAAGGATCTTAATATCGGGGCGGCGGAGGTAAGCGCGCTGCTCCAGGACTATTTGGGCGTACAGAAAAAGACGCAGGCGAGCCTTACCGAGGAGGAGGCGTCTTTGGTGCTGGAAAAGTACAGCCTTGACCATCAGGTGGACAGCTTTGACAGCTATTTTGCTTCCGCTGCACAGCCTGCCGCGAAGGCAAAGCCCGCCGCCGAAAAGGCAAAGCCCGCCGCCAAGGCGGAGGAAAAGCCCGCCGAGCCTAAAGAGCCGGAGGAAAAGCCCGCCGAAGTCAAAAAGACTGCGCCTGCGGAGAAACCCGCGAATGCCGAGCAGACGGAAAAGCCCCGTCCCGCAAAGACGGAAAAGCCCCGCCGCGAGGAAAAGCCCGCGCGTCCGGCGGCTGCCGCGGACGGCAGGGAGCGCCGCCCCGCCAAGGACGCGGCAAAACACCGCGAAAACCGTCCGGCTCAGCCCGTAAAGCCGGTAAAGCCCGCGATAGATCTTTCAAATATAAAGACCAACGAGCCGCCTAAGGGAAAGGTAAAGGGCGAGGCGGTACGTCGCGGAGAGCAGGTGACCAAGCACGTCGATACCAGAGGCAGCTATGTGAACCTCGACAAATACAACGAGCGCTATGAGTCCATCGCAGGCGACGACAGAAGGAGCGGCGACAACTTTACCAGAAAGCAGAAGATAAACCAGAAGTCGCAGAAGAACCGCCAGCAGTTCAGCAAAAAGCGCGAGACCGAGGCGCAGAAGCTCAAGAGGCTGGAGCTGGAAAGAGCGAGAAAAAAGCAGCTTGAGATACAGATACCCGACGAGATAGTGGTATCCGAGCTTGCCTCGCGGCTTAAAATGACGGCTGCGGAGGTAATAAAAAAGCTGTTTACTCTCGGAGTTATGGCGAATATAAATCAGACGGTCGATTTTGATACCGCCTGCATCGTGGCGGAGGAGCTCGGCGCAAAGGTCACCAAGGAGGTCGTCGTCACGATAGAGGAACGCCTGTTTGAAGAGGTGGAGGACACCGAAGAAAACCTCCAGCCACGTTCCCCCGTCGTTGTGGTGATGGGACACGTCGACCACGGTAAGACCTCGCTGCTTGACAAGATACGCAACGCGAACGTCACCGCGGGAGAAGCCGGAGGTATAACCCAGCATATCGGCGCTTACCGCGTAAAAGCGGGCGGGCGCGATATAACGTTCCTTGATACGCCGGGACACGAGGCGTTCACCGCGATGCGCGCAAGGGGCGCGCTGGCTACTGATATAGCCATACTTGTGGTAGCGGCGGACGACGGAATAATGCCCCAGACGGTAGAGGCGATAAATCACGCCAAGGCGGCCGATCTGTCTATAATCGTAGCGATAAACAAGATGGATAAGCCGGGGGCAAATCCCGAAAAGGTAAAGCAGGAGCTGACCGAGCACGGTCTGGTCATAGAAGAATGGGGCGGAGATGTTATCTGCGTACCCGTTTCCGCCAAGACGGGTGAGGGAATAGACGAGCTGCTGGAGATGATAAATCTCACGGCGGACGTGCTGGAGCTTAAAGCCAATCCGGAGCGCATGGCAAAGGGTGTGGTCATAGAGGCAAGGATAGACAAGGGCAGAGGTCCTATCGCTACCGTACTGGTGCAGGCGGGAACCTTGCACGCCGGCGACGTTATCATAGCGGGTACGGCGGTAGGCCATGTGCGCGTTATGCGTGACGACAAGGGAAGAACGGTAAAAGAGGCTGGACCGTCCGTGCCTGTTGAGATAATGGGACTGGCGGAAGTGCCCAACGCGGGCGACGATTTTGCCGCGGTAGAGGACGAGCGGCTCGCAAGGGAGCTTGTCGAAAAGAGAAAATTCGACGCAAAGCAGGAGCAGTTCAGCAAATACACCAAGGTGAGCCTGGACAATCTGTTCTCACGGATAGAAGAAGGTTCGATGAAAAAGCTGCCGATAATAGTAAAAGCGGATGTTCAGGGTTCGGTAGAGGCGGTCACCCAGTCGCTTGAGAAACTCAGCAACGACGAGGTAAAGGTAGAGGTCATTCATGGAGCGGTCGGCGCGGTAAGCGAGAGCGACGTTATGCTCGCAAAGGCGTCAGGCGCGATAATAGTGGGCTTTAACGTCCGTCCCGCGCCCGCCGCCGCGGAAAACGCCAAGCGCGACGAAGTGGACATCAGACTGTACCGCGTTATATACGACGCGATAGAGGAGATACAGACCGCCATGAAAGGTATGCTCGCTCCCAAGTACCGCGAGGTGGATACCGGCCGCGTCGAGGTGCGCCAGACTATCAGAATATCCGGCGTCGGCGTGGTGGCAGGCTCTTACGTCCTGTCCGGCAAGGTGCAGCGCAGCGGAGAGGTCAGGATAGTGCGCGACGGCATAATACTTGCGGTGGATAAGATAGCGGGACTGCGCCGCTTCAAGGACGACGTTAAGGAAGTGTCGGAGGGATACGAGTGCGGCATAAGCCTTGAAAAGTTTACCGACATCAAAGAGGGAGATATTTTTGAGGCGTTCGTTACCGAGGAATATAGGGACTGAACCTTAAAATGCCGTTAATGAAAGGGTATTATGGCGAATTTTAACATTGACAGATTGTCCGAGGATATAAAAAGGGAAATATCGGCGGCGATAAGGGATATAAAAGACCCCAGAATAGCCGGAAAGCTGGTAAGCATAACCGGCTGCTTTCTGACAAACGATTTGTCCTACTGCAAGCTGTATGTTTCCTGCATGGGCGGTAAGACCGCAGCCGAAAAGGCGGTCGCGGCTATGACCGACGCGTCGGGCTTTTTCAAAAGACGGATAAATCAGCGCATAAAAATGAGAAAGCTGCCGGAGTTGATATTCCTTCAGGACAATTCGCTGGATTACTATGATCATATAGAAAAGGTGATAGAGGGATTGCCGAAAGCGAACGGCTCCGACGATCCCGACGCCGAATAAACGGGGAGAAAACATATGTTGATAAATGTAGAACGGGCGGCGCGTATGCTGAGGGAATACGACGATTACCTTATTCTCAGCCATGCTAACCCCGACGGCGACACATTGGGCTGTGCGTATGCCCTGTGCGGGATACTTCAGAAAGCGGGAAAGAACGCGAAGTGTCGTTGCGCGGACGAGATAGCCCCCCGAATGAAATATCTTACCGACGGCATAAAGCCTCAGGAGTTCGAGCACAAGACGATAGTCAGCGTCGATGTGGCGGACAGGAAGCTGCTCGGCAGTCTGAACGAGGTGTACGGCGACGAGGTCTTTTTGGCGATAGACCACCACCGCAGCCGCACCGAGTTTGCCGAATTTACGTTGGTAGAGCCCGACGCGGCGGCGGCATGCGAGCTTATATACGAGATAGCCGAAACGATGAACGTGCCGCTTGACGATAAGATAGCGACCTGTCTGTACACGGGACTTGCGACGGACACCGGCTGTTTTCGCTTTTCAAACACCACGTCGCGGACGCATTACATCGCGGCTAAGCTGATGGAATACAACTTCCCGTATGAGGAGCTTAATTATCGGCTGTTCGACATGAAGTCCAAAGGCAGAGTAAGGCTGGAGCAGGAAATATTCGATAAGATGGAATTTTACTGCGACGACAAAATAGCGATGGTCTGCCTTACCCAAGAGCTGATGGACCGCCATCGGGACAGCGTGGATTCGGAGGATTTCAACGGTCTTGCGGGTATGCCCAGAAAGATAGAGGGCGTAGAGCTGGGCGTTACGATAAAGCAGAAAGAAAAGGACGTGTTCAAAATATCGGTGCGCAGCAGCGAGGAGATAAACGCGTCGGAGATCTGCGAAAAATTCGACGGCGGCGGTCACGCGAGAGCGGCGGGCTGCACCATAGAGGGTACGCTGGAGGAAGTAAAGGCGGCGCTGCTGCCGGAGCTTAAAAAGGCGGTAGAACGTATTGACTAGCGGCGCGCTGTGCGGGGTGCTGTGCGTGGATAAGCCGCAGGAGCTCACCTCGTTCGATATAGTTGCGATAGCCAGGAAGGCGGCGC
Organism: uncultured Ruminiclostridium sp.; assembly: GCA_947623915.1. GTDB lineage: Bacteria > Bacillota > Clostridia > Oscillospirales > Ruminococcaceae > Ruminiclostridium_E. The sequence goes on along the minus strand of CANQIB010000011.1, from coordinate 41,847 downwards.
AGGAAAAACGGATAGGTCACGGCGGAACGCTCGACCCTATGGCGACCGGCGTACTTCCGCTGTTTATCGGCAGAGCGGCAAAGCTCATCGACCTTATCCCCGACAGCGGTAAGCAGTATCGCGCGGGATTTCGTCTGGGAGCGGAATCGGATACCGAGGACGTGTGGGGGACGGTGACCGAAACGAACGACCGCGGGGTAACTCAAAGCGAGCTTGAAAGCGCGGCGGCAGGCTTTATCGGTGAGATAAGCCAGACCCCGCCGATGTATTCCGCCGTAAAGGTGAACGGCAGACGGCTGTACGATATAGCGCGCGGCGGCGAAGTTATCGACCGCCCCGCCAGAAAGGTCACGGTAAGAGGCATAAAGCTGCTGAGCTATGAGGAAAACACCCGCACGGGCGAATTGCTGATCGACTGCTCTAAGGGGACGTACATACGCACACTGATCTCGGATATAGGGAGAAAGCTGGGAGTCGGCGGGATAATGACCTCTTTGGTAAGAACGCGGTCGGCAGGCTTTGAACTGAGCGACTGTATCACCTTGGAACAGCTAAGGGAGCAGACGCCGTGCAGCTTAAAGGAAATACTGCTGCCCTCCGAAAGACTGTTTGACGGCTGTCGGGAGGAGCTGCTGGACGGCAGAGAAAAACGGCTGTTTTTGAACGGTACCGTTCCGTACTCTCTCGGAGAAAGGCTAAACGCCGACGAGCTTGTAAGGATAAAGGACGGCGACGGGCGTTTTTTGGGACTGGTAAAAACCGACGCGCAAAACCAAGCGTCGCAGGTCTATCTTGAGATAACGGCTTAAAATACGGCGGGACGCGGGTCTTGCCGAAAAAAGGTTGGAGAAGCATGACGGATATAACCCACAATATCATAAAACCGCCGCCGACGGCGGTCGCCGTCGGCTTTTTTGACGGGCTGCATTTGGGACATATGGAGGTAGTAAAGGAGACCTTCCGTCATGACGGAGCGCCCGCGATGTTTACTTTCCATTCCGATACGGCGCTTCCCAAAAGGGAAAAAACGGAAAATCTGCTTTCCAACGATATGAAACTGGAAAAACTCGCCAAGACGGGGCTTGAATATATATACTCGCCGGATTTCGACACGGTGAGGAATTACACTGCGGAGGATTTTATCGTCCGCGTGCTGATGAAGATTATGAACGCCGAAACGGTAGTTTGCGGCTTTGATTTCCGACTCGGAGCGGGCGGAGGCTGCGACGCGGAGCAGTTTAAAAAGCTGTGCGCCGACCATGGGATAGATACCGTGATAATCCCGCCGTTTTCTCTGGACGGACTGATAGTACATTCCACCGTTATCAAAAACCTCATAAAGGAGGGCAGCATCGAACAGGCTAACCGCCTGCTCGGTTACAACTTCGGCTTTGAGGGGGAAGTGATATACGGCAGCAGGCTCGGCAGAACGCTGGGTTTTCCGACCGTAAATCAGATATTCCCCGAAAATATCGTGATGCCGCGCTTCGGCGTGTATACAAGCACGGCGGAGGTAGACGGAGTTATCCGTTCTTCCGTCACTAATATAGGAGTAAAGCCCACGGTGGGCTATAAGGATAAGCCGCTGAGTGAAACGCACATCAACGACTTTGACGGCGACCTTTACGGTAAAACGGTCAGGGTAAGGCTCGGACGGTTCCTGCGTCCCGAAATGAAATTCGACAGCGTGGAACGGCTCAAAGAGCAGTTGGCGATAGATAAATCAAAATCGGACATATAATTTCATTATACCGTCACCGTTCTGTCACCGTGCGGGGATATAATTTATCGGCAGATATACAAATTCGGTATCCCGAATTTCAATATATACCGCAAACGCGGCAAATACAGGGTCGTCCCGACCGACGCCCTTTATTTAAGGAGAGTCAAATGATCGAAGTACAAAATCTGACAAAGCGATACGGCGCAAAGACCGCGGTCGACAGAGTGTCGTTCAAAGCGGACGAGAGCGAGATACTGGGCTTTTTGGGCCCGAACGGCGCCGGTAAGACCACCACGATGAACATACTTACCGGCTATCTTTCCTCTACCGACGGCAAGGCGGTCATAAACGGCGTGGATATTCTTGAAGAGCCGCTCAAGGCCAAGAAGATGATAGGATACCTGCCGGAGCAGCCTCCGCTGTATCTTGACATGACCGTTGAGGAATATCTGAAATTCGTATATCGGCTGAAAAAATGCAAGCTGCCGATAAATTCCCACCTGAACGAGATATGCGATCTGGTGAAGATAACCGACGTGAAAAAACGCGTGATAAAGAATTTGTCGAAAGGCTACAAGCAGCGCGTCGGCGTTGCTCAGGCGCTGGTGGGAAATCCTCCCGTGCTGATACTCGACGAGCCGACGGTCGGACTTGACCCCAAGCAGATAATCGAGATACGCACCTTGATAAAGAAGCTGGGAAAGAACCACACCGTAATACTGTCCAGTCATATCCTTTCGGAGGTGCAGGCGGTATGCGACAGGATAGTTATAATAAACCGAGGCAGGATAGTTGCGGACGACAGCTCGGAAAAGCTGGTGCAGAACCTTTCCGCCGACCACAAGCTGGTGGTAAGAGCGGAGGGCAATCCCGCCGAGATAAAAAAGCTGCTTTCCTCGATACCCGACATGAAGGAAGTCAGGATAAACCGCGAGAACGTAGAGCCCGGCGTATCGGAATTTTACCTCAACGCCAAGGACGGCTGCGATATACGCAGAGAGGTATCCAAAAGGCTCGCGTCAAGGAATTACCCGCTGCTTATGATGAAGTCCAGCGAGTTGACGCTTGAAGAGATATTCCTGAAGATAACCACCGGCGATATGTACGGACACGCCGACAGGATAGAAGCCGGCATGAGCGGCAAGCTGACAGACAAGGCGTAAGGAGGGAAAACGATGTTTGCGATATTCAGAAGAGAATTTAAAGCCTATTTCACCTCGCCGCTGGGTTACGTCTTTTTGGCGATATTCTATGCGTTTTCGGGGCTGTTTTTCTGGCTGTTTTCTTTGGACATGGGTTCTACCGATATGTCCAATGTGTTCCTTATGATGTTCATGGTGCTTATGGTATTTGTGCCGCTGCTCACCATGAGACTGCTTGCCGACGATAAAAAGCAAAAGACCGACCAGCTCACTCTCACCGCTCCGGTCAGCCTGTTTTCGATAGTATTCGGGAAGTTTCTTTCGGCTTATGTGATATTCGCCATAGGCGTGGCGATAATGCCGATATACGGATTTGTGATGTCGATATTTGCCGATGTGTCATGGCTGCCCATTTGGGGAAACACGGTGGGTTTGCTGCTGCTCGGAGGGATATTCGTAGCGGACGGGCTGTTCGTTTCCTCACTTACCGAGAACCAGATGATAGCGGCGATAGGCAGCTTTTTTATAAATCTTGTTATCCTGCTGCTCAACACCCTTGTTAATCAGATACCCTCCGGCTTTTTCCGAACGGTATTTGAGAGCATATCCGTATATTCGAGATACAACGAGATAACCAACGGCATATTCAGCTTGTCAAGCGTGATATTTTTCCTGAGCGTTATCGGGATATTCCTTTTCCTCACGGTAAGAGTGCTGGAAAAGAAGCGTTGGGCTTAAAGCCGCCGCATATACTGTGAAAGGAAAGGATAAGCATGGAAGAGAAAAAAGAAACGGAAATAGAGAACGTTGAAGCCGCTTCCTCCGACAGCGCGGAGAAAAATACCGAGAAAAAAGGAAAAAAGTCGGGCAAAGGTATGAACCCGTTCAAAAACAAGAAATTTAAATACGGCAGCCTTTCGGTGCTTTTCACCGTGATATTTATAGTGTTCGTCGTATTGATAAACGTTGTGATAACTCTTATCGGAGAGAGATTTTCCGTGTCGGCGGATCTTACCGACGCGGGACTGTACAGCATAGAGCAGGAGTCCGCCGATTATCTCGCGGGGATAGCGGATAAGGTGACTATCACCGTTACCAGCGAGGAGAGCGCTTTTTCAAACGGCGGAACTTACTTCTACCAAACTAACGAGATATTAAAGAAGATAGCCAACACCAACGGCAACATAACGCTGAACTATGTAAACGTCGTGTCAAATCCCGGTTTTCAGGCAAACTACAGCGAGACCATATCCGCCGACGAGATAGTGGTGGAAAGCGAAAGCACGGGACGTTCCAAGGTGTTGACCTATGAGGACTATCTTTCGATAACCTACGATGAAAATTATCTGATGATGGGCATGAAGTATCCCACCAGCATCGAGGCAAACTGCGAGCAGGCGGTGGTATCCGCGATAATGAACGTGACCGACGCCGATCCCGTAAAGGTGGCGGTAGTGACAGGTTACGGCGAAACGACCAACGCCGTTTTAAGAGAACTGCTCGAATCCAACAGCTATGTGGTGGAGGAGCTGGACATCGCCATGACCGAGGCGATAAGCGACGAATATGACTTTGTGCTGATAAACGGACCTGATAAGGACTATTCGGTAGCGGACGTCACCAAAATAGACGACTGGCTGGACAACAACGGTATTTTTGATAAAAATCTTATCTACATCGCCAACCCGTCACTGGGTGAATCGCCGAACATCGACGGACTGCTGGAGGACTGGGGACAGGTAGTCGAAAAGGGTACGGTATATCAGACCGACTCCAACTATGCTTATCCGTCGCTCCCCACTTACCAGATACTGGACGTGCCGGACAGCGATTTTTCGGACTTTGACAACGATTCGCGAATACTCGGCAACAATATGTGTGCGATAACCATGCTGTGGGACGCAAACAACAACATGGAAGCGCAGGTGCTGCTCACGAGCTACAACGGAGCGGTCATAAAGCCTCAGGACTCCGGCGACAACTGGGAGCCTGCCGACAATATGGCAAAGGCGGCTCTGCCGGTAGCGGTACAGACGGTAAAGACGAGATTTGAAAACGGCACTGAGCCGGTAAGCAGCAGAGTGGTAACGATAGGCGGAAAAGATCTGTTCGATTCGGGATTCCTTGTTACCGCCACCAACAACGCGCAGTTTTTCATAAATATATTCAACGTAAGCTGCGGCAAGGAGGACGGTGTGACTATCACGCCGAAATCATACGACGTAGTGCCTTTGGAGATAACCGAGGGACAAAAGAACACCATGGCGGTGATATTCGTCGGTGTGATACCGCTGGCGATAATCGTCGCGGGTATCGTTATTTGGTTAAGACGTATCCATAAATAAAACGCGCCGTCGGTTTGCTTAAAAAAGGCGTAAAGACGCGGGAAACGGTAAGGAGACAGACTGATAATCAATGAAGAAAAACGCGAAAATTCTGATTGCTTCCGCGGCGGGCATAGCCGTGCTGGGAGGAGCCGCGGCGGTGCTGCTGCTGACCGCGCCGCAGCCTGCCGAGGAAGAAAGCAGCTCCGTTGAAACGGATAATTCCGTGGAGCTTATGTCCTATGCCGCAGACGATATATCCAAGCTCACGGTAAAAAACGAAAACGGCGAGTTTTCAATAAACCGTTTGGGCAAGGAAAAATGGGGGATAGACGAGATACCCGAAAAAAACGGGAACAGCACTTCCTACGGCTCGACCATGGAGAACGCGGCGGAGCTTACCGCCAAAATGACGGTGGAGGAAAACGCGGCAGACCTTGAAAAATACGGTCTTGCCTCTCCGACCTCCGAGTTTACGTTGGATTTCAAGGACGGTAAGCACGACAGTATAACCTGTCAGGTTGGCAACAAGAACGAGGGCGCGTCCGGCTGGTATTTCAAGCTGAGCGACAGCGATACAGTGTACCTTGTGAACGAGTCGGATATATCCTTTTCACAGGGGAAATACCTTGATTATGTGCTGCTTAACGGATTTATCGACGCTTACGACGCGGACAACGACGTGCTGAGCCGCCTGCGTATCTCAAGAAAGGATCTCGACCGTGACATAGTGCTTGATAAGCTGCCTCAGGTCGATTCCGAAGACGGACACACTAACGTATACGTCGGATATGAAATATCCAGTCACAACGGCATACTTGCCGACGACGAAAAGGACACCGATATACTTTACGGGCTGTTCGAGCTGACCGCGACCTCTGCCGCTGCTGTTTCTCCCACTAAGGAGCAGCTTGAGGGATTCGGACTGGACGATCCTTTCTGCACCGCAAGTATCGTGCTTAACGATGAGGTAAAGAAGATAGACATAGGAAACGCCGTGTACGCGGTGGATCAGGAGAGCGGCGCGCAGACCGACGAGATAATCGGGTATTACGGAATGCTGCAAGGCACGGATATCGTGTATCAATTTGCTCCCGACGCTGTTCCGTGGGTGACGGTCACGGTGAACGATATACTGTATAAGCAGTTCCTTACGCCGTATATCTACAACGTGGATACCGTCAACATCAAAAATGCGGACGGGGAAAGTCACTCGGTAAAGATAATCGGCGACGATTCCGACACCGCGGAATATATCCTTGACGGCGAGGAAAAGCTGGACGGCCCGAACTTCCGTTCGTTCTACCGTTATCTGCTGTCCTGCTATGCCGAGGAGATATACGTCGACGAGCTTACCGACGACAATAAATTCGTGGCGGGATATGATTTTATCTACCGCAGCAAGGAAGACGGCTCGGAGGGCAACGGAAAGGACAGCGTGGAGCTGTATTCCTCCGATCAGGATCTCACCTGCATAATAGTGGTGAACGGTCAGGTGCGTTACAAGGTGCGCCGTTTGTACGGAGTCAGATACCAGACGAATTATGACGCGCTGTTAAACGGCGGAGAAGTACAAGAGGATTATTGATTTTATTTACGAAAGGGTGTTACGTTATGTCAGAACAGAAATTTTTCACATATCGCGGGCTTCCGCTGGTGAGGAAGGATAAGGTCATTTATTACGGAAATATGTCCGACAAATACGTTGCAATGCTGACGATTTTATCCCAGCATAAGGTAAAGGACGTAGACGTAGCCGACAAGACCAGAGTCCAGATAATGGCTACCGACCCCGCAAGCGTTCCCGCCAGCGAGATAATCGCGAAATCCGGCGAGCGCGGCAGCCTTTACGACGCGCTGGATGTTGCGCATATCTGGCTCACCAAGATAAACGCATAAAGCGCGGTCCGTCGAGCGGATAATATAAAAAGCCTGTAGCGCATAAATGCGCTACAGGCTTTTTATATCAATTCTTGAATAATTTTTTTGTTTCGCTTTTTGATATTTTATAACAAAAAATCGCTATGAACGCTGTTAAAGCAATACCTAAAATGAAGCAGCCCGCAAATAACCCTATCAGCGGCAGATAATGGTACATTACAGTAAACACCAAAGAGATAAGCGTATTTATCGATATTGCCGCGACGCCCGACGTAATAATAACGTTCAAATTGTCAGAGGTCATGAGTTTAGTGATTGCGTTGTTATCTGCTCCTATTTGTTTCATAAGAAAGAAACTTTGTATGTTGGCTTTGGCTTTGAGCTTTGTTGAAATTACTACCGCTGTCAAAGAAAATAGAACAAAGATTATTATTATGACCGTAAAATTTAGCACGCTGCCGACTGACTTATTATGGTATTCTTCGCGCTCTTCTATAAGATTTCGCAATGATAAGAATTGAATTCTTGACACGACGGAGGTGACTTTTTCGTTAAGCGCTTCTGTTAATTCTTTGTCCGACGGGTCGGACACTTTAAGGGATACCTCGCTGTATTTTATATTCTTGTGTATCGCGCTCAGATATTCCGACGAAATAATAAAATTGTCATACGGCGTAAGCGCTCCGACCGTAAACGTAGTTTTATAAAAATTATATTTAGCGGGGTCTGTCGCATCTTTATCATGATCGTTAACGCTCACCGTGAGCATTGTGAGCTTATCTCCGATGTTAAATGCGTTTTCGGGGGCGGCAATGATATTGCCGTTTTTGAACTGCTGTTCGTCTATGTTGTTTATCCCGAATGTTTTTTTCAATGCGTCGCAGCTTGCGCCGTATGTCCTCACATAGAGCAAATATTCGCCCTCGCCGCCGCCCGCCGCCTTAAGGGCGTATTCGTATGTCGGAGTGCTCTTTGCCGTCAGATATGAATTTTGTTCAATATAACCGTCAAGATATTCGTTTTCAGCCGAGGGGTCATAAAGTATAAACCCGCCGAAGGTCTCGCTCATAAGAGCATAGCTGTCCGATAATCCGTCGGTGTCGGTCAATTCTTTAAAGCTCTTAGCGGATAAGCCCGACCCCTCCGGCTGATCAATATAATAATATTTGGGATCCGACCAACCGTACGGTATAGAAATCAAATAATCCTCATCGGAGCTTTCGCCCGTGTTCGTAAGGTCATAATTTGAAGAGATAAGCGACGCCTGAGAATAAAACATTCCGAAACCCGCGATAAGAATACAGAAGAAAATAAGAATGCCGGATAAAATGTTTTGCGAGAGGTATTTCTTTGATTTTGCTTTTTTCCACATTTTAGCTAAGGAAGTATCTTCATAAAACGGCTCGGTACCGCGCTTATATGAACGGCGGCGCGATATGCCCATAAGCTGCATACGCCTTTTTTTAACGGAGGATATATAATATTTGCAGATAGAGAATATAAAAACTGTCAGTATGACCGCCGCGCATACCGCGCAGCCAAAACCCGCGTATTTTATATCATACGAAAAGATCTGTCCCTGCCCGGATATAATTGTCGATATTATTTCGGAAAAAGCATAGCTTATCCCTACCCCTAACAGGCTTCCGACGGCGGATGTGGATATTATGGTCAAGAATGCGAGTATCAGGTACATAGGGATACACTTTCTTAAAGGCATTCCGATACAGTTGAGCAGCCGTATATATTTGTCAAAGTCGCTCATTATATACTGTAGTACACTGTATACGCCGAGCAGCATAACTATCAAAAAGAAAGCGGCAAAAGGAGTTGTCAAAAAGTATATCGCATTTATATCGGAAGCGACGTTATCGTCGTCGGCGCTTATATTCGTTTGGCTGAATTCGCCGCCGAAATAATTATTTCCCTCGGGCTTGTTTTTGCACATAATGTCGATATAGCACGGCTTTACGTCGGGCTGAATTGTTACTAAGACAGCGGGCGGAGGACATATTAAGGATTTTTTTGAGCTGTCGCAATACTGCCAGTTATTAAGATAATTTTCGATAATACCGCAAAGGGTATAGCTATGCTTAACGGACTTGCCGTTCTCCTCTACATTTATCGAAAAGCTCTCGCCTATTTTTGCGGTAAGACCGAGGGCGTAATATACGCTCTCTTCAACAGCCGCCTCCCCCTCTTTTTCGGGGAGCCGACCCTCGGTCACTTTTCTCAGCTTATTATCCAAAACAGCTTTGGGCATATACCCGACATACATATCCGTTTCTAAATCGTCGTTTGAGATAAGCCCGTATCCGCAAAAGCCGATAAATTCTTCCGACGGCTTTGATAAAAAGCGCTCGGTGTCCTCGATATTCGTATTATATATGATACCTGCGTCCTGACCGTATTGCTTGGCAATATTATACTGCATGGTCTTTTCATACGAATCGTTATAGATAAACGCAGACTGAAAAGCCGCTATAAACACAGATATTATCAGCACGGCTAAAACGGCTTTCCACTTGTGCGCCCTTAAAAATCTGCCGGTAATAAATACAGCCGTTCTCATCTTAATTTCTCCCTTCGGTCACACTGCCGTCTTTTATTGTTATTATCCTGTCCATTTGTTCGGCAATGCCGTTGTCGTGAGTAACGATAACGAGGGTGCATTTAAGCTCGTTTGAAGTGCGTTTTAGCAGCGACATGACCGCCTCGGTGCTCTTTTCATCAAGATTTCCCGTCGGCTCGTCGCAGAGCATCACCGACGGCTTGTTAGTGAGCGCTCTTGCTATTGCCACGCGCTGCTGCTGCCCTCCCGAAAGCTCGGACGGATAATGCCTTAGGCGGTCGTCTATCTCTAATAAAGAGACCACAGCTCCGATATACTCTTTATCAACTTTAGCGGAGTTTATTAAGGCGGGAAGAATGATGTTTTCATATGCGGTAAGCTCGGGTATCAAGTTATACGCCTGAAAAACCCGTCCGATGTTTTTTAATCTGAATGACGCTAACTTGTTTTCGTTCCCGAAAGGTAGCTTATCGCCGTCATATATTACCTCTCCCTCGGTCGGATAATCGAGCCCGCCCATTACATTAAGCAGCGTCGTCTTTCCCGACCCGCTCGGACCGACAATAGCTATATGCTCGCCCTGCGATATAGTAAAGCTGCATTTTTTTACGGCATGCACCAGCGTGTCGCCCTCTCCGTAATTTTTTGCTAAGTTTTTGACCTCGATCTTCATAGATAACCGTTCCTTTCTGCTCGTATGCTTAAAAGTAATGCCGCACGTTCTCATAAAATTATTGTGTCAAATCCTAAAACATAACTGTATTACTTGAACTAATACAAGTATATATCTTTCTTTTTCGTTTGTCAATACCCAAATTAAAAATTTTTTATATTATGAAAAAAAGAGCCTGCCGCAATTATGAGCAGCACGCTCTTTATCTGATATATATGATACTTTTTTCATCAAAAACGGGAAGTTTTTAAATTTTTTTCAACATTTGATTTTAAAAGAGCAAACGCTTGAATTTTTGTTAGTGTTAATAACGAACCGCTTGAAATAATATTACAAAACTGATTTTTGACAATTTCCAACGTGTATTTTTCGGCGGTTTTGTAATACATATTAACTCTTATGTATTCATAAAAAGAAAAAACAAACCCCGCCCACAAGTCCGCAAATCGGCTTACTGAGCGGGTCCGCAATGGTGAGCCACCCGGGAATCGAACCCGGGACACCCTGCTTAAAAGGCAGGTGCTCTGCCGCCTGAGCTAGTGGCTCGTATATCTTTTACAGCGACGCAATTTATTATATCAAAAAAAAGCGGATTTGTCAACACCTTAAAGCAAAAAAATTAAAATATCGGTTTTCACGGTCTTACGGTTTTCACGGTTCAGCATCGGTCGGGGCGCTTTATGCGCCTGCACTATTGACACGGTACGGCAAAAAATGTATAATTAAAATATACTTAAAAAGGACGGACGAAAAATGACTCGAAAGCAAAAGGCGACGGCAGTTATCCGCGCGCTGAAAGAAGAATATCCCGATGTGAAATGCGCTCTGGTCTACGACAAGCCGCATGAACTGCTGATAGCTACGCGGCTTTCCGCACAATGCACCGACGTCAGAGTGAACATGGTGACTCCGGCGCTGTTTGAACGTTTTCCGACTATAGAGGCGTTTGCCTCGGCGCAGCCGTCCGAGGTGGAGGAATACATAAGATCCTGCGGACTATTCAAGACCAAGGCGGCGGATATCGTCAATATGTGCATTATGCTGCGGGACGAGTACGGCTCGACTGTGCCGGACAGCATAGAGGAGCTTACGCGTTTGCCGGGGGTGGGACGAAAGACCGCAAATCTGATAGTGGGCGACCTGTACGGAAAACCCGCCATAGTCTGCGATACCCATGTTATCCGATTGACAAACCGCCTGGGACTTGCGGATTCAAAGGACGCGGCTAAGGTGGAAAAGCAGTTGGCGCAGCTTTTGCCGCCGGAGGAAAGCCTTAACTTCTGCCATCGGCTGGTATGGCACGGCAGGGGCGTATGTACCGCGAGAAAGCCGGACTGCACGTCCTGCGTATTAAAGGAGCTTTGCGGGGGAAACGGAGCGTAAAAAGCTCGGCTTTGACAAGCGACTGTTCAGCGCCGTAAAAATCGTTCAAAACGGTTGATTTTATCGCCGTGATTTGCTATAATAAATAAAACAACGTTTTTAAGGAGGAAATTATGGATTACAATATCAAAGATGTATCCGGACGTCTTAAAAGCACGAGAGAATATCTTGACATTACCGTCGAGGAAATGGCGGGCAAGACTAACGTAACCAAGGAAGAATACATATCGCTGGAAAACGGGGAAAAGGATTTTTCGCTTTCGTTTTTAAATGAAGCGGCGGACGCGCTCGGCGTGGAGCTTATCGAGCTGCTGACGGGAGTTACTCCCAAGCTGAACACCTATTCGGTGGTAAGAAAGGATCACGGACTGCCTATCGAGCGCCGCGAGCGCTTTGCATATCAGCATCTGGCGTATCTGTTCAAGAAAAAGAAAATAGAGCCGCTGCTGGTCATCGCGCCTTACGACGAGCAGGAGCAGGACAAGCCGATACATCTTTCTGTGCATGACGGACAGGAGATGGACTTTATTCTGTCCGGCACGCTCAAATTCCAGATAAACGAGCATATCGAGGTTTTGAACGAGGGCGACTGCGTATATTACGACAGCAAAAATCCGCACGGCATGATAGCCGTAGACGGACAGGACTGCAAATTTTTAGCGGTGCTTATATAATATTGTAAAATAGGGAAAGGCAGACGGAAATGGAACAGGTAAAAGGATATTACAAGCACTTTGTAAACGAGGGCTTTGACGAGAACGGGATACTGAATAAATTTGAGCTTAACTGTCCCGATAACTTTAATTTCGGCTATGATATAATAGATAAATACGGGGAGATAGATCCCGACAGGCGTGCGCTGCTGCACATCGACCTACAGGAGAACCGCCACGAATTTTCCTATTCGCAGCTTTCTAAGCTGTCCACGCAGGCGGCTAACCTTTTTGCGTCCTACGGGATAAAAAAGGACGACAAGGTAATGCTGATACTGAAGAGGAACTACCAGTTTTGGATAGCGATAATAGGACTTATCAAGCTGGGCGCGGTGGCGATACCCGCAACTCATCTTTTGACCACGCACGACCTTACCTATCGTTTTGAAAGGGCAAGCGTAAAGGCGGTGGTATGCACCGGCTATAACCCCGATATAGAAAAGTATACCGAGGAAGCTCAGGAAGAGATGGGCTTGGATCTTATCAGATTTATCGCAAACGGCGAAAGAGACGGTTGGATAAACTTTGACGAAGAAATAAAGAAGATGCCGGAAACCATGGAGAGAGTACCCACCGATTCGCGCGAGCATATGCTGCTGTACTTCACGTCGGGTACTACCGGCTATCCCAAGATGGTAATACATAATCACCGTTACGCGTTGGCGCATATCCAGACCGCCGCCCATTGGCAGAACGTCGATCCCGACGGCATACACCTTACCATTTCCGATACCGGCTGGGGCAAAGCCGCGTGGGGCAAGCTGTTCGGTCAGATGGCGGTAGGTACTTGCGTATTCGTATACGATTTCGATAAGTTTATCCCTACCGATATGATGAGGATAATGCAGGATTATAAAATAACCACTTTCTGCGCTCCGCCTACCATGTTCAGATTTTTCATAAAAGAGGGGTTGGAAAATTACGACCTTTCTTCGCTGAAATATTCCGGCATCGCGGGTGAGGCGCTTAACCCCGAAGTATACAACAAATGGCTGGAATTTACCGGGCTCAAGCTGATGGAAGCGTTCGGACAGACCGAATCCACCGCGCTGCTTGCAAACCTTGTCGGCATGACGCCTAAGCCGGGCTCGATGGGCAAGCCCACCCCGCTTTACGATGTGGACATCGTGGACGAGGACGGAAACCCCGTTCCCGTGGGAGAGGTCGGAGAGATAGTAGTGCGCGCCGAGCCGGGCAAGGACGGACTTTTTGAGTGCTACTACCGCGATGAGGAGCTTACCAAGGAGGCATGGCACGACGGACTGTATCACACGGGCGATACCGCGTGGAAGGACGAGGACGGCTATTTTTGGTATGTCGGAAGAAACGACGACGTTATCAAGGCGAGCGGCTACCGCATAGGGCCGTTCGAGATAGAGAGCGTTCTTATCTCTCACCCGTCGGTGCTGGAGTGCGCGGTGACCGGCGCGCCCGACCCCATAAGAGGACAGGTGGTAAAGGCTACCATCGTGCTTGCCAGAGGGTACGAGCCCTCCGAGGAGCTTAAAAAGGAAATACAGAACTTTGTCAAGAAGAATACCGCGCCTTACAAATATCCGAGGATAGTTGAATTTGTGGACGAGCTTCCCAAGACCATAAGCGGTAAAATAAGGCGTGCGCAGATACGCAGCGAGGACAATAAAAAGCAATGATCGGCAAACGCCGAAAAGCCCGCGGCTTTTCGGCGTTTTTACCGTTGGTAACCAAGATACGGCAGTCAAAAGGCAAAGAGAGGTAAACACCGAAAATGAAAGACTATCTGTACATACTTCAGATATTCGGCGCGGGAAATCCGCGAATACACAACGTCCTACAGTATTACGGCAGCGCCGAGAAAGCCGCGGCAAAGATAATGGGCGGCGATAAAGACATGCTTTCCCCGAAAAGGGCGGAGGCGGCGGCGACGGCGTCCTACGAAAGATCCGAAAGGATAATCGAATACTGCGAAAAGAACGGCATAAAGATAGTTACATATAACGACGACGATTATCCCGAAACGTTGCGAAACATTTTCAATCCGCCCTCGGTGCTTTTCGTTCGCGGCGATCTGACCTGCCTTGAACATCGCGTTGCCGTCGCGGCGGTAGGACCGAGAATGCCGGACAGGTACGCCGCAAAGCTGGCGTCTGTGATTTGTCCGGGTCTTGCTGAATGTGGGATAGTGCTGGTAAGCGGACTGGCAAGAGGGATAGACCAGACCGCCCATGTCAGCGCGGTAAGGGCGAAATGCCCCACCGTTGCGGTGCTTGCCTGCGGTATAGACGTGGAATACCCCGCGAATACCGCCAGACTCAGGCAGGATATAGAGTCGGGCGGCGGCGCTGTGATAAGCGAGCTGCTGCCGGGTACTTCATGCAGAGCGGGATATTTTGAATACAGAAACCGTATCATTTCGGGACTTGCAAACGGCACGCTGGTCATAGGCGGAAACAATTCCAGCGGCAGTATGATAACGGCGCGCCAAGCTGCCGAACAGGACAGAGATCTGTTCTTTACCGTACCCGCCGACACGCTTTCCCCGACGGTGAGCCATGTGATAAGATACCTGCGTGACGGAGCGATACCCGTATACGACCATTACGACATTATCAGCGAGTATTACGATATTTACGGCGACAGGCTGAATACCGAGAAGATAGACCAAAACCGACTCGGTTATCTAGTCGGAGGCGGCAAGGTAAACGGCAAACGCAGACGTCCCGTCGAGCCGCAGCCCGCCGAACAGCCGGCTGCGGAAGACATTCCCGCAGAGCAGCCTGCGGAAAGGACGGTCGGCGAAAAGCTCCCTGCGGAGCGGCCTGCCGTGCAGGAAAAGCCGCAGGGGCGGGCTTACGTCGATATGATGCCGAAAAAGTACCGTATACTTTTGGGATATGAAAAGCCGGACGAAAACGAAAATGACAGCGAAACGACGGACATTACCGAAAAGGAAACGGCGGCGCGGGACGGGTCGGAGTCGGTCGGCGGACTGAGAGAAACGCTGCTCGGTCTGATAAGCTCCTCGGAAAACGGTATCTCCCTTGACGAGATATTAAGGCGGCTGAACGGCGATTTCGGAGAAGTCACCGAGCTGCTGGCGGATATGGAAATGGACGGAGAGATAACCTGCAAGGCGGGCAACGTCTACACCGTAAATTGAATAGATTTTTAATTTAAGACGAGCCGTAAACGGCTCGTCTTTTTATGTTTTCCTTTAGACACGGTACTGTAAAATATTCACATTTTTTATTTTCCGAAATCGCAATATTGCATATTGACTTTGCTATGCCGTTGTGCTAAAATAACCGGAGAAATCGTTTTCTCGGCAAAGGGCTGAAAGACGTGCGGAGTTTGAGAGAGAGGGACTAATGTTTCAGATTAAATGGCTGTGGCAAAATTTAAAGGGATACAGACCTCTGTATGCGGCGGCGCTTATGATGTCGGTGATAATACAGACCTTTTTCCTTGTCGGCCCTATGATAGTAGAACAGATAGTAGATATATTCATATCGTCGCCCGACGCGTTGCAAAACATAGTGGTGCAGCGCGACCTGCTGATATGGCTGTGCGTGCTTTTGGTATTGTTCGTGTTGGTGCGCACTATCCTGCAATTTATTTGCAAAATGATGTACGAAACGGTATCGCAGGGCGTTTTGCAGGACGTGCGCAATAAGCTGTTTGAAAAGCTGCAAAATCAGGATATGCACTATTTTGACACACACACCAAGGGCGACCTGGTAACAAGACTTACGGGAGATCTGGAGCTTATCCGTCACTCTCTGGCATGGATAGTGATGACGGTGGTGGAAAGCGGCTCGCTGTTTATTTTCACGATAGTATATTTCTTTACGCTGGACTGGCTGATGACTTTGTGCCTGCTTGCGGTAACGCCGCTGCTGTTCATAGTTACCCGCCTGTTCTCCAAAAAATCGGGACCGCGCTATGTCGCTCTGCGTGAAAAGCTGTCGCGGCTTAATTCCAAGGCTCAGGAAAATATCGCGGCAAACCGCGTGGTAAAGGCTTTCGCACGCGAGGAATACGAGAAAGAGGAATTTGACAAATACAACCGCGAATACTGCGACTATAACCAGCAGGCGGCTATGGTGTGGCTGGAATTTCAGCCTTACGTCGAGATACTTGCGCAAAGCCTATGGGTGATACAAATGCTGGTCGGCGGAATATTCGTAATAAACGGCAGGATAACCCTTGCCCAGTACACGGTATTTTCCGGCTTGCTGTGGACCATCTCCAACGCGATAAGAAACTTGGGAATGTTGATAAACGACCTGCAAAGATTCTTTGCGAGCGTATCAAAGATAATCGAGGTGTTCTATTCCCGCTCTGACATCGTAAACGAGCATAAAGCCGCGGAGCGTCCGCGCATAAAGGGAGATATACGGTTTGAACACGTTTCGATGAGCTTTGACGGAATAAAGGTGCTGAAAGATATAAACCTTGACATAAAGGACGGGGAAACGGTGGTCATAATGGGAGCTACCGGTTCGGGCAAGACCGCGATGATGAACCTTATCGCGCGGTTTTACGACCCGACGGACGGAGCTGTCTATGTAGGCGGAAAAAACGTCAGGGATTACGAGCCGGACGTACTGCGCAGCAACATAGGAATGACCACGCAGGAGGTACTGCTGTTTTCGGACACCATAGACGGAAATATAGCGTACGGAAAATCCGACCTGCCGTTTGAGGAGGTAAAGCAGTTTGCTCATCTTGCGTCGGCGCATTTTGTGGAGGATATGCCGGAGCAGTATGAAACGATAATCGGAGAACGCGGAGTGGGACTGTCAGGCGGACAAAAGCAGCGTATCGCGCTTGCCCGCGCCATGGCTATCCGTCCGCCGATACTGATACTGGACGACACGACGTCGGCGGTGGATATGGAGACCGAGACCGAGATACAGGAAAATCTCACCAAGCTGGATTTTGAATGTACCAAGTTGATAATCGCACAGCGTACCTCGTCCGCGCGGTTCGCCGACAGGATAATAATACTTGACGACGGCAGGATAATAGAAAACGGCACGCATGACGAGCTGATAAAGAAAAAAGGCTATTATTACGAGATATTCACCCTCCAAAACGGCGGAGAAGAACCGGCGGTTTAACTGTCGGTGGGAAAGGAGGAGCTTTATGTCCAGAAATAAATATGACATCGACGAACGGCTGGAAACACCGTTTGACTTTAAGCATTTTAAGCGCGCTTTGGTGTATGTAAAGCGTTACCGCGCAAAGATAATAACGGCGCTGACGCTGTCCGCGATATCGGCGATAGTCGCGCTGGTAGCGCCGCTGCTCACAAAAGAGGCGGTGGACGTAGCGATACCGCGCGGCATAGCTACCGGCGATATAAGCTATACGATAGTGCTGTCGCTGCTGTTTTTGCTGTCGGTGGTAGTCAGCACGATACTCGGAAATATCCGCCAGCGGATAATGACCAAGGCGGGTCAGCTTATGATATACGATATAAGAAAAGACCTGTTCGCACACCTTCAGGAGCTGCCGTTCCAGTATTACGACGACCGCCCGCAGGGCAAGATACTGGTAAGAGTAGTAAACTATGTAAACAACGTATCGAATATGCTGACCAACGGTATAATCAACTTCATACTGGAAATTTTCAACATAATTTTCGTTACGATATTCATGTTTGCGGTGGACGCGCGTTTGGCGCTGGTGATATTTGCCGGAGTGCCGGTGTTCATCACCGTGATGGTGATACTTAAAAACAAACAGCGCCGCGCATGGCGGCAGGAGTCCAACAAGAACTCCAACCAGACGGCTTATCTTGCGGAAAGCATAAACTGCATACGCGTTACCCAGAGCTTTGCGAGAGAAAACG
The DNA here is from genome assembly GCA_947623915.1 of uncultured Ruminiclostridium sp. Lineage (GTDB taxonomy): Bacteria > Bacillota > Clostridia > Oscillospirales > Ruminococcaceae > Ruminiclostridium_E. Next base: position 23,600 of record CANQIB010000011.1, on the reverse strand, counting down.
AGAACGCGGGGATATTCCGCAGGCTCTCCACCGAATACCGCAAGGCGTGGATGAAAGCGGTCAGGATAAACAACCTTGTGGGTTTTTCGGTGGATAATATCAAGGCGGTGGTGGAATCCGCGCTGTACTTTGTCGGACTGTTGGTGATAGGCTATCCTTCGGTCGGTCTGGGCAGCATACTTGCGATGAGCAACTATTCAAACCGCTTTTGGCAGCCTATAATAAACATAGCGACGCTGTACAATAACTTTGTAAACGCCGTGGCATACCTTGAACGTATCTTTGAAACGATGGACGAGCCGGTGCCGGTAAAGGATATAGAGGGAGCAAAAGAGCTGCCGGAGGTAAAGGGAGCGGTGGAATTTAAGAACGTCACCTTTGCTTATGAGGAAGGCAAAAACGTGCTTGAGGATCTCAGCTTCAGGGTAGAGCCCGGAGAGAGCGTCGCGCTGGTAGGACCTACCGGAGCGGGCAAGACTACCATAGTAAACCTTATTTCCCGCTTTTATAACCTTAACGGCGGTCAGGTGCTGATAGACGGCAACGATATAAGCAAGGTAACGCTTCATTCCCTGCGCAGTCAAATGGGGATAATGCTTCAGGACAGCTTTATCTTTTCGGGCAGCATAGAGGACAATATAAAATACGGTAAGCTGGACGCCACCGAGGAGGAGGTCATCGCGGCGGCAAAAACGGTATGCGCCGACGAGTTTATCAGCGGCTTGGAAAAAGGCTACAAGACCGAGATGTTCGAGGGCGGCTCACAGCTTTCCGGCGGTCAGCGGCAGTTGGTATCCTTTGCGCGCACGCTTATCTCCGACCCCAAGATACTGATACTTGACGAGGCGACCTCCTCTATCGACGCAAAGACCGAACGGCTGCTGCAAAAGGGACTTAACGAAATGCTGAAAGGCCGCACCAGCTTTATAATCGCGCACCGCCTTTCCACTATCAAAAACTGCGATAAGATAATGTTCATAAACAACAAGGGCATAACCGAGGCGGGCACCCACGACGAGCTGATAGCGAAGAAAGGCGACTACTACCGCCTTTACATGGCACAGCGCTTCGGAGCGGAGCAAAACACCGTCACCGCAAAATAAAGTATCAAATAAAATAACCGTCTCCCTGAGGAAACTCAGGGAGACGGTCTTTTTGGAGGTCTTATTTTTTAGTCGAAAACGTCTTTGTCGCGCTGAAATTGCCGTATACCGTTGAAGTGCCTATCTTCTTATAAGCGCGAATACGGAATTTATACTTTGTGCCTGCCGAAAGGCTCTTTACCGTGTAGGAGGTTTTTGTGTTGCCTGAAATGGTATAAGTGACCCACTTTCCGCCCTTGTATATCTGTAACTGATAGCCGGTAGCGGAGGCGTTTTTCGACCAGCCTATCTTTAAGGAATTTTTGCTTTGAGCCGCCAGCTTAAAGCCGCTCATGTTCTTGGGCGCTGTGATGGCGGTTATCGTCTTGTACGAGCCGTACACCGTTGTGCCGCTTATAGTTTTCATAGGACGGATACGCACATTGTACCTTGTTCCCGCGCTGAGCCCGCTTATCACATAAGCGGTTGTGCTGCCGCTCTTTATGTTATAAGTCACCCATTTTCCGCCCTTGTATATCTGTAACTGATAACCCGTAGCGGAGGTGTTTCTGCTCCAACTGAATTTCAGCGCGCCGATACCGCGAGTGTGCAGCTTAAAGCCGCTCATGTTCGAGGGAGATGTTATCGCGGTTATAGTCTTGTACGAACCGAATACCGTCGTGCCGTCTATCGTTTTCATAGGACGGATACGCACATTGTACTTCGTTCCCGCGCTGAGCCCGCTTATCACATAAGCGGTAGTACCGCCGCTCTTTATGTTGTAAGTTACCCACTTACCGCCCTTGTATATTTGCAGCTGATAACCCGTAGCGGAGGTGTTTCTGCTCCAACTGAATTTCAGCGCGCCGATACCGCGAGTATGCAGCTTAAAGCCGTTCATATTAGAGGGAGAGGTTATAGCGGAGATCTCGTTGTAAGCGCCGGAAACCGTTTCTGTGTCGGTGACTATCATCGCGCAAATACGAACCTTGTATTTTGTACCTGCCGAAAGTCCGCTTACCGTGTAAGAGGTCATATCACTATCGGAAATGTTATACCCTATCCATTTTCCGTTTTTGTATATTTGTATCATATAACCCGTAGCGCCGTAGACCTTGTTCCAACTGAACGTAAGAGAGGAGGAAGCGCGGTCGGTGAGCGAAAAATCGGAAACTCTTTCGACTGACAGGACGTCCGTGTAATTATCCGTATACCAAGAGCCGCAGCGTGAGCAGGTATGCTTGGTGTAGCCCTCGGAATAACTTGTCGGCGGTACGACCACCGTTTCGTTAAAGTTATGGCCGAGCGCGTCTATCTTGCGGGTCTCGGTCGCGCTACAATAATTGCAGTATCTGGTCTGTACGCCGCTTTCGGTACAAGTAGCCTTTTCTGTAGTTATCCAGCTGCCAAAATTATGTCCGGTCGCCGGTATAGACGTGATATCGGTTTTTGCACCGCATACCGTGCAATGGCGGGATTTGCTTCCGCTTTCGGTGCAGGTCGCATATTTGTCTATAGTATAGGAGGAAGAATAGCTGTGTCCCTTTGCGGCGATGGTACGCGTTTCGGTCGCGCCGCAGCTGCATTTTCTGGTCTCTGTACCGCTTGCGGTGCAGGTAGCTGCCTTGGAGGTAGTCCATGAGCCGTAGGAGTGTGAGCCTGTCGTGGCGAAAGAATATGTACTGCTCGTATAACTCCTGTTCGCCCCGTTTTCGGTATAGTTACTGGTTATAGTGAACGAATACTTTGTCGCGTGCTTCATCAAGAACTTAACTTCGTTTTTCAAATCAAAGCTAAGACCTGTATTTTGTGTCTTACCGACATTCGGGTAAGAGGAGTTAAAGCTGAAGCTCTTGCTGTTAGAGGAATTGTTGGTTTCCCATACTTTAATGGAAAAAGACTTGGTGCTTTCAGTCGTCTTTTTATATGCGACAAAATTTATTATAGCATTGTTGTCGGTTATCTTGTCTATCGAAACGCTGAAACGTGACGAGGGTTCGGGGATGGGAGTGTTGGTTAATACCTTCCAATTATAGCCTTTGTCTTTCGGACGCGAGGTTGACGAAGATAACCATAAAGCATTATAAACGTGTACCCTGTTTTTTAACACGGCCACGGCGTTTTCTCCGCTGCCCAAATAATCCTGCCCGGCATAAGCTCCTTTTGCACACTCTATATGTACATGTGTACCTGTAACGTTACCGTATTTTCCGGCTTGATAAAATATTTCGCCCTGCTTAATTATTTGACCTTTTTTCAAATCACTTATGTCGTTGTCATGATTTAATTTTATTGTCATAATCCCGACTGTACCATCAGCAAAAACGACGTTATCAAGACTTTGCAATACTACCCTATGACCCGCGCCAAAATTATTATAATCGATATCGACTATTTTCCCTGTAAAAGGCGCGCGCACGTTGGTGTCCCCTACCAAATCCAAAGCATAAGAATAATAATGGCTTCCTACCCCCTCTCCTTGAGATATGTTGACTGTACTCAAAGGAAACATTGCATATTCATTGCTCGCCGCGCTTGCGGTCAAGCTGTTCCCTTGGATCGGCAGATATTCTGCCAGCGGTGACGCAAACACCGCGATAGCCATGACAAATGTCAAAAATCCGGCTATAAATCTACATTTTTTCATATTTTGCCCTCTTTTCAATAATTTTTTATATAAACACCCGTTTTTGCGGGTGAGCATAACGTTTTTTCGGAAAATCAGTTAAGAGCGATAACGCCCCATTTTCCGTTTTGCTTTGCCCATGCCTTGCCGTCGTATACCGAAGTGATATCCTCAAATTGACAGCTCAGCACTTCCTTGCCGTTTACGTCTATAAGTCCCCACTTGTTGTTTTTACATACGGGGAGATAGCCGTTGAGGTAGTATAACTCCTGATTTCTGTTGTCTACCTTGTCGTATACCCCTTTGGAATAGCACTTACCCTTTTTATCGAATACATATATCTTTTTGTTTTTGAAAAATACTATACGGTTGTCGCCAAAAAAATTTTCATCAGGCGGTCCGGGATCAAAAAAGCCGTCATATTCAACCGGTACAGTAATTTTTCCATTTGAAAGTAGACCGCATTTCCCCACCCCTGATTTATCAGTATCAAAGTAATAGTTGGTTTGGTTTTCTTTTTCAAATTCGTTCCAATATGTTTCGGATCTTACAGTAGCTGAGGTGACAGGCACATACAAATTTGACATATTTTTATCTGTCAATTTTGTAGTATCTACCCATTCTCGATCACAATAAATGTCGCCATTTTTTACATCATAAAAATAATGCGGATAGCCCTCTACTCCAAATCCTTGGGTAGGCTCAACAGGTTGATATTTTTCATTCAACCATTTATAATCCTCGTGTTCATAACCGTTTTCGTAGGTTATATCCGATACGGTAATAAAATATATTCCCGGCGGGCAGAGGGATGCGCAAATCTTATCGTAAGAAAAGTCGATAAGAAGTTTTGCGTCAGAGTTTATCAACCCGTACTTATTCTTGTTTTTAACAGCAAATAAATTTTTAACAAGCGTTCCGGGCTCATTCATCCAAACTCCTTGCTCATAATGACTTTTCGAAACCAACAGACCTTCACCTGATGGCAAATAATTGCTTTGTCTTAATATCTCCACATCATCATAATTATACTGCGGCTGTATCACCCAAGTGTAACCGTCGGTCTTATCGGTGCTGCCAGAGGCGGGCTTTTGTGTCTGCGGCTTAGCCGTTGTTTTCGGAGGCTCGGTCTTTACCGGCTTGCTGTCGGACAGGTAATCTTGGTGGATAAAAGAGCCGTCGCTCAGCTTATAATAATCGGTATCGGTTTTGGCAACGACCTTTACGCTGCTGCCGTATGTATGCAGGTCTACTTTGTCAGAGCCGATTATTGCGTTTTTGCGGCTGTAGCAGTCGACCGTAACATATTTCGTGCCGGACGTCGGGGTCTCTTTCCATTCCTTTGTATCGCCGCTGTTCGATTCGGCGGAGGAAGTCTTATTGTCCGCGGAGCTTTCCTCCTTTGAAGTTTCCGCTTTGGAGCTTTCCGTATCGGAGCTTTCCGTATCGGAGCTTTCCGTATCGGAACTTTCCGCTTTGGAATTTTCCGCCTTGGAGCTTTCGTCTGCGGAGCTTTCGACATACTGCCCGCTTTCCGACGAAACAGCGGAACTGTCATTTGAAAGCGTCGCCCCTCCCGACTCACAGCCCGACAGCATGACCAACGCCAAAGCTATCGCGATAATTGATCTTCTTTTCTTCATTTTTTCCTCTCCTTTATCTGTTTTTCCCGCATTGTGTGCAGAAATTATCCGTCGTGCGGTTATGCGCGCCGCAGCTGCATACCCATATGCCGTTTGCGGACGGAGCGGGCGTATGCGCCGCAGATTGAACGGTATTAGCTTTTTCGTAACGGTATGCTTCGGCGGAGTACCTGTTCAGAAAAGATACGGTTACAAACGCTCCGATAATGACAGCGATCAATACCCATGTCATACTGGGAGAAAAAAACAGCATTTCAAGATGTTTGGTCAGTCCGCTTATCAACAACATAAGTATCATACCGGCTAAGAAAGAGATCTCTCCTATAGCAAATCTTGTCAACGCATATGCACAGTACTGATGACAGGCATAGCGTAAGCGGTTGTAATATTGTACCGCTTTGACAAAATACATAACGCCGCGGATAGTCATAACTATGGTTACTATTGCTCCCACAAAAAACACCATAATAGCGAGGATATAATTTCCCGGTATATGTTCGCCGACGTTTACCCCCATCATATTTCCCAAATCGGAAATTTTACTTGCTTTATCCAGCAAATCAAAAAATTGTCCTAACGCGGTAAAGATAGTCACAATGGGGAATAGGAGCGACAGCATCATTACCGCCGACGCAACAAAGCCCAGCGCCTTTCGGATGGGCGGCTCATAAAACACGCCGTCAGGTCGGCTTATCGTCTGCTTGAAAGACTGCATATAGGTCTGCGATTGCTGATTGTTGTTGGTCGAATGACCGCAATACGGGCAAAATGCCGAGGTTTCTCCGATTTCTTCTGAGCAATACTGACATTTCATTTTGATTTCTCCTTTTATTTATATTTGCCGCATTTACGGCAGCACAGCATTTTAATAACGCTGCCGGTTTCGTATGATGATCGGCATAAAAATTTAGTTATATTTATTATACAATATCGTAATTTAAAAAAGGTCGCTTTGAAAGCGACATTTTTATTTTTTTAAATATGTATCTTTTTGCCATCATAAAATTTCCCCCACCTATTGAAATAAACTGAAAATTGTGTTATTATTTCAATATGGGGCTTGCCCGCCGATTTTAGGGTGGGCGTTTGCCCGAATTTATTTGTCGATATTTTTACAAATGCGAAAGGAGCTAACATCATGGAAACAAAATTACCAACAAACGAGCAAACAAACGACAGACAAACCGAAGATATTGACTTTGAGTCTTTGTTCAGCAAAGAGGGTCGGCACAAGCTGGAAACCGAGGACGAGCTTGTGGGACTGAGTTATGATACGTCGGAGGAAGATGAGGAAGAAGACGAGCTGTCCGACGAGACCGACACAAAAAAACGCAACCGCCTTATAGGCAACATAATGCTGTACAGCGGTATAGCGATACTTATAGTGCTTTGCATAGTTACCGGCGTGCTGCTGTTTATGGGTCAAAGCGAAGAATCTATACAGGCTCTGCGCTTTGAGGAACATGACGTGACTTTAAGAGCGGGGCATACCGTTTCCCTTAAAGTGGTGACAGAACCGTCCGATGTAAAGTATGCGGTTTCGTATTCTTCATCGGACGAAAAGGTCGCAACGGTGGAAAACGGCGTAGTCAAGGGCGTAAAGCAGGGCAATGCCGTCATAACCGCCAAGAGCGGAGAGCTTATCGCCGAATGTAAAGTGACGGTGGAACGGGACGCGTTATCCTCTTTTGAAATATCGCAAAGTAAGCTGGAAATGATGACCGGCGATGACGCCGAGGTGACTTTGACCTTTACGCCCGCCGACGCCGCGGATAAAAAAATAGTCTGGAGCAGCTCGGACGAAAATGTGGCAAAGGTCAAGGACGGCAAGATAACCGCCGAGGGCAGCGGAGAAGCGACGGTGACCGTCAAAGACGAGGTATCGGGAATAAGCCGCGATATCGCCGTTACGGTGAGCGACCCCGAAAAAGCGGAGAGCATGGCGTTTTCCGAAACGGAGCTGACGCTCAACGTGGGGGAGAGCTATGAAACCACGCTCATTTACGAGCCGGACAATATAGATACGAAATATTCGGTATTCTACACCTCCGACCGCGACGTCGCGTCGGTGGACGAATACGGTGTGATAACCGCAAATTCCGCGGGAGAATGTAGGATAAGCGCGGTATATTATTACGATGACAGCATAACGGCGGAAATAGCTCTTACGGTCATCGACCCGTTTGTGATAACCACGCCGCCCGAAAGCAGCTCCGCTCCAGAACCCGTGCTGCCGCCTGTCGGCAGCGAGCCTGTGATAGAAACGGTAGACGGGATAACGTATGTAAACGGAATAATGATAGCCAACAAGACCTATTCTCTGCCGGCGGATTACGACCCCGGCGTTCAGGACGACGCTATCAATGCGTTTTACGAAATGCAGTCCGCGGCATATCAGGAGGGACTGGAGCTTTATATCGTATCCGGCTACCGCTCATATGATACACAGTACGGGCTGTACTGGGGATATGTCGAGTCCGACGGTCAGGCGGAAGCGGACAGATATTCCGCGCGCCCCGGTCATTCCGAACACCAGACGGGCTATGCGTTCGACCTTAACTGGGTGGATTACGCCTTTGCCAACACGCCGGAGGGCATTTGGCTGAAGGATAACTGCTGGAAGTACGGGTTTATCATACGCTATCCCGAAGGCAAGGAGGACGTAACGGGCTATATGTATGAGCCGTGGCACGTCCGCTGGCTGGGTAAGGATATCGCCAAGACCGTGTACGAAAGCGGGCTTACCCTTGAAGAATATCTCGGAATATCCTCCGTATATCAGGATTGACTCGGCGTATAAATTTTACATAAAAAACTTACCGAAACCGCCGCAGGGCGGTTTCGGCAAGTTTAGGCATACGGGAGTCCAACCCTAGGCATAGAGCTAACAAAGACTGCTTTTCCTATAAAAAAGATCCCCGCCGTTTCGGGCGGAGATCTTTGCGCTTTACTTTTTGCTGTCTATTATTACTTGGATACGCCCTATCAGCGGCAGCGCTTTCGCCTTGCCTTGAGCGGCGTTTATTATTCCGAAAATGCCTATAATAACGGGTATTGCCATAAAGACAACGTGTATCAGCCAGGAAATTATCGTTCCCGCTACCTGCGGACCTGCCGCCCAGGGGTTGAACAGCAATAGGAAACACCATGAGGAAAGAGTGCCGTCAAATATCTGTACGATGATGGTGGTAAGTAAAAGGGTGATCGCCTGCGTCGCGTGAAAGTGCAGGAACTTTGAATTTTTCGCCATGAGTATGGGAGCTATCAAAAATCCTGCGGCTAATATAACGCCGAACATCGACACGGTGAACCACGCGAGCAGAAGATAAGCGAAAGACGCGCAGTAGCCCAGTATCGCTACCACCTTGTTGTTTTGGATGTCGGCAGGGTCACATTCGGCGGTAACGTCCTTTGTATCGAGCAGTTTATCAAAAAAGCTCCTATTTACTATGGGAGTATAGGTCGGCGCCGGCGTTTCCTGAGCGGCGGGCTCTAAATTGGCTCCGCATACGCCGCAAAAGCGCGTGCCTTCCGTATATTCGGTGCCGCATTTGGGACAAAATGCCATTGATATATACCTCCGTAATTTTTTTATATGAGAGCGTCGGAACGCTTTCAATATATTATTATACACTTCTGTTTTTTTAATGTCAATAGACAGCGTCGGCAAAATTCGCGGGGAAAACGGCGAGAGGGAGGAACTGTGTTTGCATATTCCGACGACAACAAGCGTTACCATACGCTGAGCTTTTACAATAAGCAAAGGTACGGCGCAAAGGTGTACAAGGCGGCTGTGGACGCGGGTTCGGGCTGTCCGAACCGCGACGGGACGAAAGGCGTCGGCGGCTGTATTTTTTGTTTGGAAAACAGCCGTTATTTCGCCCGCCGTATCGACGGCGATGTTTACGGCAGCGTGACCGCGCAGCTCACGGCGGAACGTGACAGGATATGTCAAAAGCACCCGAACAGCGGCATTATCGCGTATTTTCAGGCGGGGAGCAATACCTATGTTCCCGACGAAACAATAAAGGATATGCTGCGGGCGGCGGAGGATTTCGGCACGGTCGGCGCGGCGATAGCCACGCGGGCGGACTGTATAGATGAGGCAAAGATAAAACTGCTTTGCGAATTTGACAAACGGCTGCCGCTTACGGTGGAGCTGGGATTGCAGACGGTGCATGACCGTACCGCCCTGCTGATAAACCGCTGTCACACCTTCGGGGATTTTCTGAACGGCTATAAAATGCTTAAAGACGCGGGGCTCAGAGTGTGCGTGCATATCATAAACGGACTGCCGGAGGAAAGCGAGGAGGATATGCTCAAAACCGCGCGGGTGCTGGGACAGCTTCGTCCCGACGCGGTGAAGATACATTTGCTGCACGTCTTAAAAGGCACTCCGCTTGAAAATATGTATCTCAAAGGGGAATATATCCCGATGAGCATGGATAATTACATTTCGGTAACGGTACGGCAGCTTGAACTTCTCCCACCGGAATGTGTTATAGAGCGGCTGACGGGCGACGGCGACAAGCGCACCCTGACCGCGCCGCTGTGGAGCCGCAACAAGATAGCCGTGCTGGGCGGGATAGACCGCTTAATGGCGCGGGAGGATACTTGGCAGGGCAAAAAATATAAAAAGGGGCTTTGTGATGAGAACACCGACATTTGATATATACAGCGTCAAAACTCCGTGCTACGTTACGGAGGAAGAATATCTGAGCCGAAACGCCGATATACTTTGCTCCGTATCAAAACGCACGGGCTGTAAGATACTGCTTGCGCAAAAGGCGTTTTCCATGTATTCGGCGTACCCGCTGCTTAAAGACAGACTGGACGGTACTGCGGCGAGCGGCTTGTTTGAAGCAAGGCTCGGACATGAGAAATTCGGCGGGGAAACTCATGTATATTCCCCCGCATACAGCGCCGAACAGATGGAGGAGCTGGCGCGGTACGCCGACCATTTTGTTTTCAATTCGATACGGCAGTACGATATGTTCAAAAACGCCCTTTCCGGCAAGGAATGCGGCGTGAGGATAAATCCGCGCTTTTCCACCCAGAAAGGGCATGAGATATACGACCCCTGCGCTAAAGGCTCGCGGTTGGGGCAGACGCTGCCGTCGTTTGAAAAGGAGGCGGCGTTATACGGACTTGAGGGTATAAGCGGACTGCATTTTCATACGCTGTGCGAGCAAAATTCCGACGCGCTGAAGCTGACCGCCGAGGAGGTGGAAAGACAGTTCGGCGGGTTTCTGGAAAAGATGAGCTGGATAAACTTCGGCGGGGGACATCATATAACGCGCGAGGATTACGATATAGAAACGCTGTGCCGCGTGATAGAGCATTTCAGGAACAAATATTCGCTGACGGTGTATCTTGAACCGGGCGAGGCGGTCGCGCTGAACGCGGGATTTCTAGTTACCACCGTACTGGACGTGATAGACGGCGGCACGGACGGCGAATACGACAAGGCGATAACCGATATGTCCGCCGCCTGCCATGCGCCGGACGTGCTGGAAATGCCCTACCGTCCCGTCCTGCTTGAAAACGGCGCAAAGCCCGCCGGAGCGGCGGGCGAAAAAAACTATACCTATACTCTCGGAGGTCCGACCTGCCTTGCGGGGGACGTCACGGGGGATTATTCCTTTGACCGACCGCTCAAAGCGGGGGACAGACTGGTGTTCTGCGATATGGCGATATATTCCATGTGCAAGAACAACACCTTCAACGGTATGCCGCTGCCCTCGATATATCTTGCGCGGGACGGCCGTGCAAAGGAAGTAAAGAGCTTCGGCTATGAGGATTTTCTGAGCAGGCTGTGATCACTTTTTAAGCAGCCTCAGCGAATTGAGTATCGCCAATATCGCAACGCCCACGTCCGCGAATACCGCAGCCCACATATTCGCAAGTCCCAGTACGCCCAGCACCTGTATCACCAGCTTTACGCCGAGGGCGAATACGATGTTCTGCTTTACTATGGCGTTGGTGGCGCGGCTTAGGTCTATCGCGTCGGACAGCTTGGCGGGGTCGCCGTTCATAAGCACCGCGTCGGAGGTCTCTATCGCGCTGTCCGAGCCCGCGCCCATCGCGACGCCGACGTCCGCCTGCGCTATCACCGGCGCGTCGTTTATCCCGTCGCCCACGAAAATGACGCGTTTTTTGCCGTCGAGCAGCGCTTTTTCGCGTTCTATCGCGCTGCGCTTATCCTCCGGCAAAAGCCCGCCGTAATATTCGTCTATACCAAGCTCGTGCGCTGTAACGGCGGCTGCTTCTTTGCTGTCGCCGGTAAGCATAACGGGCTTTATTTTGCGCCGTTTGAGGTCGGCTATAAGCTCGACGGCGGTGGGCTTTACCGTGTCGGATACGGTTATGCAGCCGATATATTTCCCGTTCTTAGCCACATACAGCACGGTGCCGGAATGTTCCTCGCAGGATATACCGTTTTCCGACAGGAATTTCGCGTTTCCACAAAGCACCTCAGCCCCGTCCGTAACGGCACGGACTCCCTTTCCCGCCGTTTCCTCGCAGGAATCGAGCCTGCCAGCGTCTATCGGCTTGCCGTACGCGCCCGTGACCGATACCGCTATCGGGTGGGAGCTGCAGCTTTCCGCGTAAGCCGCCGTTTCCAGCAATTCCTCCTCGGATATGCCGTTCGGGAAAAGTCCCGATACTTTGAAGCTGCCCTCGGTAAGCGTGCCGGTCTTGTCAAACATGACCGTGCCCGCTTTGGAAAAGGCCTCAAGATAATTGCTGCCCTTTACCAGTATGCCCTTTGAGGAGGCTCTGCCTATTCCGGCAAAATATCCCATAGGTACGGATATTACCAGCGCGCAGGGGCAGGAAACCACAAGGAAGATAAGCCCGCGCTGTATCCATGTTCCGAAGTCAAATCCCGTAAACAGCGGCGGTATCAGTGCCAGCAGCACCGCAAGCCCGACGACGGCGGGAGTGTAATATTTTGCAAAGACCGTGATGAAGTTTTCGGTCTTTGTCTTTTTTTCCGCCGCGCGCTCAACGCTCTCCAGCATTTTGTATACCGCCGTGTCGGAAAATACCGAGGTGGTCCTTACCGTGACCGTGCCGGTCAGATTGACCGTACCCGCCTTTACCTCGTCGTTTTCCTCAACGTCACGCGGCATGCTTTCGCCGGTAAGCGCCGAGGTGTCAACGCAGGTAGAGCCGCTTATTATCACTCCGTCCAGCGGTATTTTCTCGCCAGCGCGTATCCTGATCACCGAGCCTGTCGGAACCTCCTCCGGCGAAACGGTGACGTATTCTCCGTCCCTCAGCAGCTCGGCGGTTTCCGGCCGCGTCTTTATAAGCGCGTTGATACTGCGGCGCGAACGGTTGACCGCAAGACCTTGGAAAAATTCTCCCACGGCGTAAAACAGCATGACCGCCACCGCTTCCTCATATTCTCCCAAAGCTATCGCGCCTATGCTCGCAATGAGCATCAGAGTATTTTCGTTAAAGAAGCTGCGCTGCGCCAACGCTTTTACCGCGCCTATCGCGACTTCAACGGTATTCATAAGATAAGAGATGAGATACATCACTAACGCGGCGATATGCCCCGCGCCGACGCAGCCGGACAAATGCTCGGTCAGTATCCCCGCTGCGAACAGCGCCGCTGATACCGACAGCCTTATTATCTCGGCGGTGTGGCTTTCTTTTTGCTCTGTGTAATCTTTTTTTCGTATCACGGAAACGTCCGGCTCTATCGACTTGACTATTTTTTCCACCCGTGAGAATAAACTCTCCTCGTCGGATATATCCGCGCTTACGGTAAGCTCCTTTTGCATAAAGTTTACGCCCGCGCCGTTTATTTTATCCGCCCGCTCCACCGCCGAGCGTATTTCCTCGGCGCAATGCGCGCAGTCCAGTCCCTCAAGGATGTACCTGTATTCCATAACAGCCTCCGTTTTTAAATTAAATAATTGAGCAAATGTTCAAATATGTTCTCAAAAAAATAACGACTTACAGCGCCGCCCGCAAAATCAATATATTGCCCTTGGCGGCAGTACCTCGACTTGTACCGTACAATAAAGTGTACCGTACAATAAAGTGTACCGTACAATAAAGTGTACCGTGCAATATCGCCTTTTTTTGCGGCAACGCGCCTAAACGCGCCGCGGCGGGGAAACCTCGCTACTCCATTATATGCTCTATCGCGTTTCCGAACACGGTGTTGACGTGCTCGTCGCTGAGCATATAGTAAACGACTTTGCCTTGCTTTTCGGTCTTGACCAGCTGAGCGGCGCGCAGCACCCTCAACTGATGAGAGATAGCCGATACCGTCATACCGAGCAGCGCCGCAAGGTCGCATACGCACATTTTGGATATCGAAAGCGAATACAGTATCTTTATCCGCGTTTCGTCGCTTATCGCCTTGAAAAACGCCGACAGCTTTTCAAACTGCTCTTTTTCCAACGTGCTTTCCCGCACCTTGGCTACCACGTCGTCGTGTATCACGTTCACGCGGCATATATCGGTATCTTTTTCGTTTTCGGAGATAGGCATTGTAAAGTCCTTTCATTTGAACGATTGTTCAACCGTTCATCTTGAGTATATCACATTCTTTTCGGTTTGTCAACCCTTTTTTGTTTTGGAGGAGAAATATTTTTCCGCGATGCAGTTGAAAAACGAGGTCTTGTCCTTTTCGTCCATATCGGAGGAAAAAATACCGTTCAGCCTTTGGAGTATCTCGTCCGCTTCCTCCAACAGCTTTTTGTCCGAGCTGCCGTAAAAATACAGTTTTTCGTCGGAGGAAAGGACTATGTCCGCGCCGTCCGCCAGCTCCTGCGGGTCGGTATCCAGTATCTGCGCCATTTTGACAAGTATCTGTCCCCGCGGCTTTCTGCTGCCGTTAAGATAGTTTGCCAAAGCGCGGTAGGTTATACCCGCCTCGTCCGCAAATTCCGTTTTCTTATACCCTTTTCGTTTTATAAGTACCTCAAGTTTCTCGGTAAGCAGCATTTTCCGTCCTCCTTTTCAGCTCCTGATGTTATTATATCCCTATTTTTCGTTTATGTCAATCCGAAAAATTCAACAATTTTTGCAAAAATTCAATAAATATACATTTTATACAGTATAATATGCATATAAACGCATAAAATCTCTTGACTTTCCGAAAAAAGTGTGTATAATATTCAATGTGATGCTTATTAACCGCAGAAAATAAAAAGGAAAAGGTGAAGGACATGGCTAAACAAATCAAAAAAATAGTGCTTGCATATTCGGGAGGACTTGACACCTCCATAATAATCCCGTGGCTGCACGAAAATTATCCCGGCAGCGAGGTGGTCTGCGTTGCGGGCAACGTAGGACAGGATTCCGAGATAGTGGGACTTGAAGAAAGAGCGAAAAAGTCCGGCGCTACCAAGCTGTATATAGAGGACATACAGGACGAGTTCGTAAACGACTTTATCTTCCCGACGTTAAAGGCGGGAGCAAAATATGAGGGCTATCTGCTAGGCACTTCCTTTGCACGTCCTCCCATCGCAAAAAGACTGGTGGAGATCGCGCGCAAGGAGAACGCCGACGCCATCTGCCACGGCTGCACCGGCAAGGGCAACGACCAGGTGCGTTTTGAGCTTACCATAAAGGCGTTAGCGCCGGAAATGGAGATAATCGCTCCCTGGAGAGTATGGGAGTTCAAATCGAGAGAGCAGGAGATAGAGTACGCACAGGCTCACGATATACCCGTAAAGCTCACCAAAGAGACCAACTATTCAAAGGATATGAACCTGTGGCATCTTTCCCACGAGGGACTTGACCTTGAAGACCCCGCTAACGAGCCTTTATACAACAAGGAGGGCTTTTTGGAGCTAGGCGTTTCGCCAGAACAGGCTCCCGACAAGCCGACCTACATCACGCTCAGCTTTGAAAAGGGCATACCCGTAGCGCTGAACGGCGAAAAGATGGACGGAGTAAAGCTGATAAAGACGCTCAACAAGCTGGGCGGCGAAAACGGTATCGGACTGTTTGACGTGGTGGAGAACCGTCTGGTAGGCATGAAGTCGCGCGGCGTTTACGAGACCCCCGGCGGCACGATACTTTATCATGCACATGAGGTGCTGGAGACTATCTGCCTTGACAAGGAAACTCAGCATTACAAATACGGTCTGGCTCAGAAGTACGCCGACCTTGTATATAACGGACAATGGTACACCCCGCTCAGAGAGGCGATGGACGCGTTCGTTGACAAGACGCAGGAGACCGTTACCGGCGAGGTAAAATTAAAGCTCTACAAGGGCAATATCATAAACGCGGGAGTTACTTCTCCTTACACGCTGTACAGCGAGGATTTCGCATCATTCGGCGAGGACGACGTATACGACCAGTCGGATTCCAAGGGCTTTATCAATCTGTTCGGCTTGCCGATAAAGGTAAAAGCGCTGCTTGACGCTGAAAGAAACAAGAAGTAAGTTTTTAAGCGGAGGCTGCTCCGCTTAAAATTTTTTGGAACGGTCATATCGTGTTTCGGCAAATCGTCTTACCTGTTCGTTTTAAAGTGCTTGACTGTTAAATTTACGCAAAAGTTATTAAAAGGAGAAAAAATGCCGATCCGTAAAATGAATATCGACGATTACGAAAAAGTATATCAACTTTGGATGTCATGCAAAAATATGGGGTTCAATAATTTGGACGATTCAAAAGAGGGGATAGAAAAATTCCTTCGGCGAAATCCCGATACTTCTTTCGTAGCCGAATACGATGACAAAATAATCGGGATAATACTGTCGGGGCATGACGGCCGCAGAGGATATATTTATCATATGTCGGTCGACGAGCGTTTCAGAAAGCAAGGTATAGGTACTCAGCTTGTCGAAAAATGCTTGTCCGCGCTGAAAGACGAAGGGATAAACAAGGCGGCACTTCTTGTATTTAACAGAAATGAAACGGGCAATAGCTTCTGGGAGAAAATGGGCTTTTCTCCGAGAAACGATATTACCTACAGAAACAAAGAGCTGAATGAAATAATTCGCATAGACACTTGATTTTCTCAGATCCTATCAAAGAGAGGTACAGAAAATGGCAATGATGTGGGCGGGGCGCTTTTCTAAGGAGATAGCCTCCGATGTGAACGATTTTAACTCCTCCGTCGGATTTGACGCGAGAATGTACCGTCAGGACATAACGGGTTCTATCGCGCACGCGACGATGCTGGCGGAGCAGGGTATAATCGACCGCGCCGAGAGCGAAACGATAATAGCGGGGCTGAAAGGCATACTTGAGGATATAAAAAGCGGCAGCCTTGAAATAGACCCCAACGCCGAGGATATACATATGTTTGTCGAGGCGGAGCTTACAAAGCGGGTGGGCGACGCGGGCAAGCGGCTGCATACCGCCCGCAGCAGAAACGACCAGGTCGCGCTCGATTTAAAGCTGTATTTAAAGGACGAGATAAAGGAGATAGCGGGTATGCTCAGGGAGCTTATCGACACGGTGGTATCCGTAAGCGAGCAGCACCTTGATACCGTAATGCCGGGGTATACCCATATGCAGCGCGCCCAGCCGATAACCTTTGCGCATCATCTTATGGCGTATGCGCAGATGTTCGCACGCGATCTTGACAGGCTTGCCGACTGCTTTAGCAGGACGGATGTAATGCCGCTCGGCTCATGCGCGCTGGCGGGAACTACTTATCCGCTGAACAGGCGGCGCACCGCCGAGCTGCTGGGCTTTTCGGATATAACGCTCAACAGCCTTGACGGGGTAAGCGACAGGGATTACGCGATAGAGCTTTGTTCCGCGTTGTCCATGCTGATGATGCACCTTTCGAGATTTTCCGAGGAGGTCATTTTGTGGTGTTCGTGGGAGTTTAAGTTTATCGAGCTGGACGACGCGTATTCCACGGGAAGCTCAATAATGCCGCAGAAGAAAAACCCCGATATAACCGAGCTTATACGGGGAAAGACGGCGCGGGTGTACGGCGACCTCAACACGCTGCTTACCATGATGAAAGGTCTGCCGCTTGCATATAATAAGGATATGCAGGAGGACAAGGAAGCGATATTCGACGCGACGGATACCGTAAAGCTGTGCATAAAGACGTTTATACCCATGCTTGCGACCATGACGGTCTATAAGGAGAATATCCGGGCCGCCGCGGCAAAGGGCTTTATAAACGCGACCGACTGCGCGGATTATCTGGTCAAAAAGGGAATGCCGTTTCGCACCGCGTATAAGCTGACCGGCACGCTGGTGGCGATATGTATAGAGAAAAACACCACGTTAGAGCAGCTGCCTATCGAGGAATATAAAAAGCTGTCGGAGAAATTCGATTCGGATATATACGACGCCATAAGCCTTGACCGCTGTGTGATGACCAGAAATGTGGAGGGCGGCCCCGCTCCAGAGGCGGTAAAGGCTCAAATAGCCGAGCTAAAGCGGCGGATAGCGGGTATAGAGATATGATAACCTGTGAATTACGGCTGCCGACGGATATAAATTCCTTTCGGCGCAGCGTGGACTGGTACGAGTTGTCCGAAAGGCAGCTTGAATGTGCAAAGAAAAATTCCGTATTTGCCATTACGGCGCTGGACGGAGAAAAAGAGGTCGGCTCGGCGCGCGTGGTGGGCGACGGCGGCTATCAGTTCTTCATTTCCGACGTGATAGTACGTCCCGAATATCAGCGCATGGGGATAGGCAGCATGATGATGAGAAAGCTGATGGAGTGCATTTTGAGCGTTGCGGAGGACGGCGAAACGGTGATGGTGAATTTAATGTCCGCCAAGGATAAAGAACCGTTTTACGAAAGCCTCGGTTTTATGCGCCGACCCAACACGGAGCGCGGCTCAGGCATGACGAGGTTTCTTACCAAGGGAGAAAGTACGGTCTGAAAAGGGGATAGCTATGATAAAGGTATATATAGACGGTCAGGAGGGCACTACCGGACTTAAGATATCGGAGCGTTTCAAAAACCGAAACGACGTTGAACTGCTGAAAATAGACGAGGACAAGCGCAAGGACGAGGCGGAGCGGAAAAAGCTGATAAACGCCTCCGATTTTACCTTTCTTTGCCTGCCGGACGACGCGGCAAGACAGGCCGTGCAGCTGGCGGGAGAGGGAGTAAGGATAATAGACGCGTCTACCGCGCACCGCACCTCGCCCGACTGGGCATACGGCTTTCCCGAACTGTCCGACGCGCACCGTGAGAGGATAGCGGTCTCCGACCGAGTAGCGGTGCCGGGCTGTTATGCCGGCGGATTTATCTCGCTGGTGTATCCTATGGTGAGCGCGGGCGTTATGCCTGCGGATTATCCCGTGACGGTCCATGCGGTGTCCGGCTACAGCGGAGCAGGGAAAAAAGGCATAGCGCAGTACGAGGACGCGAACCGCTCGCCGGAGTTTGACGCGCCGCGTGAATACGCGCTGAACCAGCAGCATAAGCACCTGCCGGAGATGAAAGTCATATCGGGACTTGCACACGAACCCGTATTTTGCCCTTACGTCTGCGATTATTACAGCGGCATGACCGTGACCGTACCGATAGTTACCAGACTGCTGAAAAAATACCGCGCGCCTTATGATATACATAAGGTGTTGGAGGAACACTATTACGGGCAAAAGCTGGTAAAGGTAATGCCGTTGGGAGAACTTCCGTCCGGCGGATTCCTTTCGGGAAACGCCCTGTCGGGAAGAAACGATATGGAGATATATGTATTCGGAAATGAGGAGCGCGTGCTGCTTTGCTCGCGGTTCGACAATCTGGGAAAGGGAGCGAGCGGCGCGGCGGTACAATGCCTTAATATAATGTGCGGCATTGACGAAACTGTCGGGCTTATATAGAACGGAGAGAAAAATGTTGGTTGAATTTGAAGATTACAAAATGATAGAGGGCGGCGTTTGCGCGCCCGCGGGATTTAAAGCGGGAGGAGTCGCCGCGGGGATAAAGGCGGGAAGTACCAAAAGAGATCTCGCGCTGATAGTCTGCGAGAAAAAGTGTGCCGCGGCGGCGGTCTACACTCAAAACAAGGTAAAGGGCGCGCCTATCGCAGTTACGAAAAAGCACCTCAAAGACGGAACGGCTCAGGCGGTCATAGTGAACAGCGGCAACGCGAACACCTGCAACCCTGACGGCGTCGAGATAGCTAACGAAATGTGCGCGCTTGCGGCACAGGCGCTTGACATAGACGAAAACGACGTTATCGTCGCGTCCACGGGGGTAATAGGGCAAAAGCTCTCTACCGACCCCATAAAGGCGAAGATAGGAGAGCTTGCCGCGTCGCTCGACAGGGAGGGCAGTCCGCTCGCGTGCGAGGCTATCATGACTACCGATACCCGTAAAAAGGAGATAGCGGTAAGGTTCATGATAGACGGAAAGCTGTGCCATATAGGAGCGATAAGCAAGGGCAGCGGAATGATAAATCCCAACATGGCTACTATGCTGTGCTTTATTACCACCGACGTGAATATACGCCGCGAGCTGCTCCAAAAAGCGCTTAAGCGTACCGCGGACGTTACCTACAATATGGTAAGCGTGGACAGGGACACCTCCACTAACGATACCGCCTGCATAATGGCGTCGGGTCTTGCCGGAAACCGCGAGATAATCCGCGAGGACAAGGATTACGAAACGTTTTTGAACGGGCTGTACGCGGTGATGATGAACCTTGCGAGGGAAACCGCGCGGGACGGCGAGGGAGCTACCAAGCTGATAGAGTGTGCGGTAAGGAATGCACGCAGCGAGGAAACGGCGGCGCGTATCGCAAAATCGGTGATAAGCAGCGACCTTGTAAAAGCAGCGATGTTCGCGGCGGACGCAAACTGCGGCAGGATATTCTGCGCGATAGGGTATACCGACGGCGACTTTGACATAGATAATATGGAGGTCGCCCTTATGAGCGAGCGCGGCAGCATAACGGTGTATCAAAACGGAGCCGTAGCCGAGGTGGACGACGACAGAGCGCACGATATATTAAGCGCGGACGAGGTAACGGTACTGGTGGATATGCACGACGGTATGCACAGCGCGGCGGCATGGGGCTGCGACCTTACATACGATTATGTTAAGATAAACGCGGAATACAGAAGCTGAGAGGTAGTATCATGATAGACAACGAAACACGGGCAAAGGTGCTGAGCGACGCTTTGCCCTATATCCAGAAATATTCCAACAAGGTAATAGTCATAAAATACGGGGGCAACGCCATGACCGACGAAAAGCTGAAAAACGCGGTCATGTCCGACATTGTGCTGCTGTCGCTGTGCGGTATGAAGATAGTTCTGGTACACGGCGGAGGTCCAGAGATAAACGATATGCTCAAAAAAATCGGCAAGGAAAGCCGATTTATAAACGGGCTTAGGTACACCGACGAGGAAACGGTAAACGTCGTGCAGATGGTGCTGTGCGGCAAGGTCAATAAGGATTTGGTGGACTTGCTGCATAACAGCGGCGGCGAGGCGGTAGGTCTTTGCGGACTGGACGACCATATGATAGAGGCGGAGCAGCTCGACCCGCAGCTGGGACTGGTCGGCGAGATAACGGGAGTAAATGTAAAGGTGATAAACGACGTGCTGGAAAAGGGGTATATACCCGTCATTTCCACGGTCGCGTCAGGCTCCGACGGGAACGTGTACAATATAAACGCGGATACCGCCGCAGCGCGGATAGCGGCGGAGATGAAAGCGGAGAACCTTATACTGCTCACCGATATCAAAGGACTGCTTGAGGACAAGGACGACGATAATACGCTTATCCGCATGGTCGGACTGTCGGAAGTGCCTTATCTTAAAAAGCAGGGGATAATCTCCGGCGGAATGATACCCAAGGTGGACTGCTGCGTAGAGGCAGTACGGCGCGGAGTGAAAAAGGCAAATATAATAGACGGGCGTGTGCCGCACTCGATACTTATCGAGCTGCTGACCAACGAGGGCTTAGGCACACAGTTTAACTGATAAAAGGAGAATATATGAGCGTTATCGAAGAATTTAATTCCCATATAATGGGGACATACGGCAGGTATGAGCTTGTGATAGATAAAGGCGAGGGAGATTTTGCCACCGACGACGGCGGAAAACGGTATATAGATTTCGGCAGCGGTATAGGCACGAACTCGTTGGGGTACGCCGATAAGGACTGGGCGGACGCGGTATGTAAGCAGGTGCGCACCCTACAGCATACCTCAAACTATTATTATACAAAGGTGCAGGCGGAGTTTGCCGCAAAGCTCGCCGAGCTTACGGGAACAAAAAAGATGTTTTTCTGCAATTCCGGCGCGGAGGCGAACGAATGTGCGATAAAGCTGGCGAGAAAGTACAGCTTTGACAAATACGGAAAGGATCGCCACAACATAATCACGTTGGTAAATTCTTTCCACGGCAGGACGCTCGCTACCTTATCCGCAACGGGACAGGACGTGTTCCACAACTATTTCTTCCCGTTTGTCGAGGGCTTTATATATGCCGAGGCGAACAATATATCCGACCTTAGAGAAAAGCTGGACAGCACGGTCTGCGCGGTGATGATAGAGTATATACAGGGAGAGGGCGGAGTTATCCCGCTGGAAAAAGAGTATGTAGATGAGCTTTACCGCGTTTGCGGGGAAATGGACGTGCTGGTTATAACCGACGAGGTACAGACAGGAGTGGGACGTACCGGCAAATTCCTCGCGGGACAGTATTATGGTCATTCCCCCGATATAGTAACGCTTGCCAAGGGGATAGCGGGCGGATTGCCGATGGGAGTCTGCCTTGCGGGAGAAAAATGCGCCGATACCCTTACCGCCGGTACTCACGGCTCTACCTTCGGGGGAAACCCCGTTGCCTGCGCCGGAGGACTGGAGGTATTGAAAAAAGCGGGCGACGTCGGATTTTTGAGAGACGTAGCGGCAAAGGGCGTATATATAAAACAAAAGCTGCAAAAGCTGGACGAGGTCGAAAGCGTCAGCGGTATGGGACTTATGATAGGCATAAAGCTGCGCAGCAAGAACGCCGGAGAGGTAGTCAGAGCGGCGCTCGACGAGGGACTGCTGCTGCTTACCGCAAAGGATAAGGTTCGCTTGCTTCCGCCGCTCACGATAACCTATGAGGAGATAGACAAGGGACTGAAGATATTGGAAAAACTGCTGACCGAGAAAGGAGAATAAAAATGAAGCATTTACTTAAAATGATGGATCTTGACACCGAGGATATATATGAAATACTGAATTTGGCGGATCAGCTCAAATACGAGCAGAGCCACGGTATCCCGCACAACAGCCTTAAAGGACGCACGCTGGGCATGATATTCCAAAAGGCGTCCACCAGAACGAGGGTATCCTTTGAAACGGGTATGTATCAGCTCGGAGGTCACGCGCTGTTTCTTTCCTCTTCTGAATTGCAGATAGGGCGCGGAGAGCCTGTCCAGGACACCGCGCGCGTGCTGTCGCGCTACCTTGACGGTGTGATGATACGGACCTATGAGCAGGAGGAGGTAGAAAACCTTGCGGAATACGGTTCTATCCCGATAATAAACGGGCTTACCGACCTGTCGCACCCCTGCCAGGTGCTTGCCGACCTCATGACCGTAAGGGAGTACAAAAACAACCTTGAGGGGTTAAATATGTGCTATATCGGCGACGGTAACAATATGGCAAATTCGCTGACGGTAGGCTGTCTTAAAGTGGGAATGAACGTCAGCCTTGCCTGCCCGCAGGGCTACTATCCCGCTCCCACCGTGCTGGAGTTTGCCAAGAAATACCCCGATAATTTCAAGCTGGTGAACGACCCGCTGGAGGCGGCTGCTGACGCGGACGTTTTGTTTACCGACGTGTGGGCGTCGATGGGACAGGAGAGCGAGGCGGAGCAGCGCAAAAAAGCCTTTAAGGGCTATCAGATAAACGACGAGGTGATGAAGGTCGCCAAGTCGGACGCCATGGTGCAGCATTGCCTGCCCGCTCACCGCGAGGAGGAGATAACCACCAAGGTGTTTGAACAGCACGCCGCCCAAATATTCGACGAGGCGGAGAACCGCCTGCACGCGCAGAAAGCGGTAATGGTCATGCTGATGAGCGGCGGGAAAGACTGAAAGTAAAATTTGCCCTCCCGATATTTTGCATCGGGAGGTCAAATTACAGTTTGTCGAAAAAGTCATTTTTCGACAAACTGGCAGACTTCGAGAAACACGCGCAGACAAGGAAAGAGCCGCGATAGGCGTACAAGGGTATTAGACGTTGCGGAGTCGGACACAAGTCGGTTTTTACAGGCATATTTCCGCCAATACTGCGTTGACCTCACTAGGCATACGCAAGTATGCCGTCGTTCGGTCGC
>CANQIB010000010.1 GCA_947623915.1 uncultured Ruminiclostridium sp. | reverse complement strand
CCGCAGGGCAGGAGTTTTGAATTATATAAATTCAAAACTCCGACACGAACAGCCTTTCAGGCTGTTCGTAATGGTGCCGTGGGTTTATCGACAGTCTGAAATTCGACCGCCCGATGCTTTGCATCGGGCGGTCGAATTATTTAATACGCCTTTTAAATACCCGAATAGGAATCGGTATTTATTGCGATGTTGTTTATCTTGCTGTGGGTTATCTTCGAGAGGGTATCACGAAAACCTATCTCGACGGAATCTCTTCCGCAAAGCGAGGAGATGTTTATATTGCAGTTGTCCATGTTCAGCAGACCCGTGCTGCTTGCGCAGCCTATGCCCGCCAGCTTGTCGCCCTCAAAGTAGATACCCGCGTCGGTGCCGTTTATGTATATCTCGCACTCGGTCGAGCGGCTGCCTATACCCGCGCCGAGCTGTCCTTTGAACACCAGCTCCAGCCGCGAGCCGTCTATCGCTATCTTAGGCAGATTGCTCTTGCGGATATAGGAGGCGAGCGTACCCATTCCCGCCGTACAAACGCCGGAGCTGTCGATTTTGATATCGCTGTTGCGAACGGTTATCTTAGGAGCGCCGTTGAGCGAACCGATAGCCGCGGAGCGGTCGCCGGAGGTCACTATATCCACCGAGCAAAGCTCCAGCGCGATATTGCAGTTGCCGTCGTAAGAGCCTATAGCCACGCTGTCCTCGCCGGTAACGGACAAACTCAGTGTGCCGCGCTTTACGGTGATACCGCCGTCGCCGTCGGTAACTCCGCCACCTATCCCGACGCTGTGGTCGCCGTTGGAAATAAGCGTCAGAGTGCCCTCGGTGTCTATGGTTATATTGCCGAACGGTTCATTGTACGCGCTGCCTATGCAGCAGCCGTTGTTGCGGTAGGAATCTATTTTCAGCGAGCCTGTACCGATAACGGAAAGGGACGCGCTGTCGGGTACCGCTATACCGTCATAACTCAGCAGGTTGCTGCCGCGCAGGTCAAGACTTACCACGGCATGGTCGCCTATGCTTATACATTGCCTTACCCCGCCGTTTATATTCACGTCCTCAAGCACTATCGTGGTGACAGAGTGATCCGTTACCTTGATATTGAAGTTGGGGATAGTGCCTGCGCCGCCTTTAAGGTAAACAAAATCCGCCGAAATAACTATATCGGTGTATTTTTGCTCCGCCAGCTTGTTTATATCCAGCGGCACATAGCTCTTTTCGGTCACCTCGTAGGACTTTGAGATCTTTATTTCAGGCTTGGTGCGGTTGACCGCTTCTATCTCGCCCAAGACCTCCTCCGATAAGCGGGAGATAGCTTCGGGATTCGGACGCGCCGTGTAGAAGCCCTGTATGAGATCCACCCCGCGCCTTATCGTCACGCTCATCTCCTCGAAGTTTTCCACGCCCTCCGCCAGCACCTTTATGCCGTTCAGACGGGCAAAATCTATTATCCCCGACAGGAAATGCTGCTTGCGGGTGTTTTTGTTTATTTCCGCGATAAGCGAACGGTCTATTTTCAGATAATCCGGCGCTATCTTGACCATAGCCGCGGAATTTGAATATCCGCTGCCGTAATCGTCGATGGCTATTTCACAGCCCTTGGCGCAATAGATGTCTTTAAGCTCCATTACCCGCTCGTTGGTGAAATCCGACTGCTCGGTAAATTCGATGACGATACGGCTTATAAGGTCGCCGTACCGCTCGCACAGCCTGTTGAAATCGTTGACCTTAAGCATACATTCGGGTATGGAATTTATGAATATTTTCTTTCCCTCAAATCGGTCGAGGTTTTTATTCACCTTGGCAAGCACGTTTTCAAAGGTGAGCAGCTCTATATCATACAGCCTGCCGTTGTCGCGCGCCATTTTAAGCACTTCCAGCGGGGTGTAGCCGTTGGGTCTCATCAACGCCTCGTAAGCGAATATCGAGCCGTCCGCCGCGTTTACTATCGGCTGGAAATGATAATCGAAATCGTTTTTGTCGATAAGCTCGTCAAGCTCTTTTGAAGCCGAATAGCTCATAAGCTCGGAGGTAAATTCGGCGGGGTCGAACTCCCTTATCACGCTGCCGGACGCCATGGCGCGGTACAGCGCAAAATCCGCATAGGTAAAGGACATATCCAGACTTGCCGCCTGCACGGGATACCAGCAGTATCCTATCATGGCGGTGAACAGCCCGCTGCGGGTCTGCAGCTCGTTGCCCTGCTCGTCTATTATGCGGCAGTCCTGCAAAGCGTCGGACATTTCCTTGAACATTCCGTATATCTCGCTTTTGGGGAGCTGACGGAAAAATATGTAATATTCCTTATAGCTTTTCGTGCCGATAAGCACGTCTTCCGATTCAAATTTTTTCAAAACGCGCGTTACCGCGGAGGCGCAAAGGTCGGTGCGTTCGTAATTAAGCTCGCTGTCCGCCTTTTCTATGCCGTTTATATTGAGTACCGCCATGCAGCATTGCGCGGTGCTGCCCGAAACCTGAGCCATAGCGGCGCGTACTCCGTGTATGAATTTTTCGCGCGGGAAATCGTCGTCGGCATGACCGACGCTGTTTTTCTGCCGCTCGGCAAACTGCTGTGAAACGTCTTCCACAAAGCCGAGCATACTGTCGGAAAGATAGTTAAGTTTAAGACTTATCCACTTTTGCCCCTCGTCGGTCTTGTAGATATAGATGTTCTTCCCGCCCTCGTCGGGATTTTCCGTCAGCGTGTCGATGACCGCGAACATCTCGTCCTTTCCGACGGATATGGGAACTTTGAGGACAGCGGCGGCGTTTTCATCTATAAATACCTTGTCCTCGGTGTTGAATATAACAAATGCGCCTATAGCGGGGAAATTTTTTGTAAAGAGCTGCCAGTACGGTGCTGTTTTACCGTCCTGTTCAAAAAAACTCATTGCTGCTGCGCTCCTTTCGGCGGGCATGCCGTCTGCTCGTTTAATTATACTAATTATAACATGGCAAGCTGATTATGTCAATCAAAAAAAGCCGGTCGAGTTACATTGCGGTTACATAATTTTTGACGCGGCAAAATGCCGTTTTTCCTTTTTGCTATGGGATATTTTCGTTAGCTCAGGTCATCTGTCGGTCTGTAAAATCCAGCGAAATTCCGTTTTTATTTTGAAAGCGTCGGAATTTCGACGATATTCTTTCCCGCACCCTGTCGCACGCCTGTCTGTCCGCCTCCGGCAGCATCAAAATGTACTGACATCTGCTGAATCGGGTGAAAACGTCGCTCATTCTGAGCGAGCCGCGTATACATTCCAAAAGCCTGTCCATGGCTTTGTTGAGCAGCTTGCCGTCGTTCAGCGGAGTGCCTTTGCCGTCGTTCAGCGTTAGCATTGCTATCGAAAGGTCGCGCCCGTTGCGCTTGCTTTCACGGCGGTCGGCTCTGAAAATATATTTGAATACCTCGTATTCGCAGTAATATCCGCCCGACTGCGGCTCTTCGGATATTTCGCCGATGACCGCGTCAAGGTCGTTTTGCGTTTCGTTGCGCGGCTTGACGGTGGTTTCGTACAGCTCGGTAAGGCGTGTGGAGGGCGGCGCGCCGTACTGCTCCAGTAAAAGCCGCTTGATGTACTCGTACTGCTTGGCGGCCTGCGTATATTCTCCCATGGCGGTCATGGCGCGTATCAGCTGTATGTGCATCTTCTCGTCGGTGGGGTTTATTATTATGCCGTGCTCGCATACCCGACATATTTCACTGAATTTCCCCATAGGGTAAAGCAAGCAGACGTATTTGTCCACCGCCGAGGTATACATGGTGTGGAAATAAACGTTGACCGGCAGCACCCACGTTTCGTCGGAGCGGCTGATAAGGTAATCCCCTCGGTACAGCTCCAACGCGCGCTTGTAAAGGTTTGCACGCTTGGTCCTGGACAGACCTCCGTCGTCCGCCAGCTTGCAAAGGCGGGTAAATTCTCCCGAATCTATGATACATTCGATATTCGGAGCAAAACGGTAAGAGCTTCCGTTATTTACGATAAGCTCCGCGCCGTCCGGCAGTATGCCGGACATGAGCCGACGCAGCCGATGAACGAGCGTTTTAAGAGCGTTAGCGGGGTTGCGGCTGTTTTCCCACAGCAGCTCTATAAGCTCGTTTTGGGATACTTCACGCTCCCGATGGGCGATAAGATACTGAAACAGCGTCCACAGCTTAGAGCCGCGCAGATCCTTTTCGCGCAGTATCTTGTCACGGTAGGATACCGAAAATTCGCCCAGCATAGTTATGTATAATGCCGCCATGCCGTCTGCTCCTTTCTGCCGTTTTTTGTTCGTACGGTGTGTTTTTTCCTTAAAAACCGAAAAAATTTTTTTGTTTTTTCCGCCTGCCGCGCGTTTTGGGGCTATTTTATGCTGAAAAAACAATAACGGTTACTTTATTGTTATGGGATATGTATAAAAAATCCCGCATATCGGCGCATATTTTTGTAACAATATAAAAATATCACGATTTCTTAAATAATTTTACAAAACGTAACCGAGATGTAACCGCCGAATGTAATAATATAATCGTAGATTATAGGTAGACCCTACCTTGATTTTTACTTTTCTTTCCGTCATGAAAAGCGGCTTTCACGAGAGAAAGCCGCTTTTCCTTTTGCGGTCCTGAGCTTAGACCGCGTATCAGCGTGTCGAAAATTTTACTGTTCTCCGATCTTTCTCGCGGCTATCTCAGGATGGGTGCTGTATCTTATAAGCGTGTTCTTGGAAATGAGCTTTTGGTTGTACATTTTCATAAGACTTGCGTCCATCGTGACCATTCCGTCCGCTCCGGAGGAGGTTATCACCGTGTCTATCTGGTGAGTCTTGGATTCTCTTATCATGTTCCTTATCGCGTTGTTGCACTTCATTATTTCAAACGCGGGACGCAGTATGTCGTCCTCGCAGGGAATGAGCTGCTGCGAGATTATGGAGCATAAAAGCTGGGAAAGCTGTATCCTTATCTGCTGCTGCTGACCCGATGGGAATATGTCTATTATACGGTCTATCGTGTTCTGTGCGCCGACGGAGTGGAGGGTGGATATTACCAAATGTCCGGTCTCCGCCGCGGTCATCGCCGTGCTTATCGTTTCATAGTCGCGCATCTCTCCGAGGAGTATCACGTCGGGGGATTGACGCAGGCTGGCGCGCAGCGCAGTTATGTAGCTTTCCGTGTCGTTGCCGACCTCTCTTTGGCTTACGACGCTTTTTTTGTTTTTATGGAGAAACTCTATGGGGTCCTCAAGCGTGATGATATGCCCGTTTCGGTTTTTGTTTATCTCGTCTATTATGCAGGCGAGGGTGGTGGATTTTCCGCCGCCCGCGGGGCCCGTCACCAGAACCAGTCCCTTGGTGCGGGAGGCGGTGTCGGTGATTATTTCGGGGATTATGTTGAGCGTGCGGTAGTCGGGTATGTCAAAGGATACCAGTCTTATTACCGCCGCCAGCGTGCCTCTTTGACGGTACGCGCTTATTCTGAAACGGCTCAGGCCTTTTACCGATACTGAAAAATCGTCGTCGCCCGTTTCGTCGAAATGCGCCATGCTGCGGTTTGCCGCGGCGTATATCGCTTTTACCAGCT
This sequence comes from uncultured Ruminiclostridium sp., assembly GCA_947623915.1. Classification (GTDB taxonomy): domain Bacteria; phylum Bacillota; class Clostridia; order Oscillospirales; family Ruminococcaceae; genus Ruminiclostridium_E. Next base: position 74,798 of record CANQIB010000010.1, on the reverse strand, counting down.
CCTCGGCGGCGGCGGGCGGGGTTATGCCCTCCACCTGCGGCTTTATTATGCCGTTCTCTTTATAAGATATAGGCAGCCCCGGAACGATAAATATGTCCGACGCGCTCTTTTCTACCGCGTTTTTGAGTATTTCCATAAGTTCCATTACAAAATATCCTTTCTTTATACGGGAAGCGTGTTGCCGTCCCATATGGGGAGCGACTCCTCGTTTATATAAGAGGCATTCGATACGGTATGCCACTTTGTAACCGTGATTTTTCCTTCGCTGTAGACCGCCTCACATTCGATGCGTCCCGCGTCGTTTATTTCGGAGCTCCAGCTGAATATGATGCTGTCGCCCTCGCTTTTGCTTTGAAATCCCTCGTTGTCCGCCGCAAATTTAAGCAGCGCCCCGTCGGGATTTTCTGCCGCCAGCCGTTTCAGCGTCCCCAGCCGTTCGACTGCGGCGGTGTCCGCGGCGTAATAATCCGTCTGCATTTTCGCGGTCTTGCGGCTCAGCTCCAAGTCCTGCCTTACGGTAAGCAGGGTGAGCAAAGTAAATATCGTAAGAGCCAGCACCGTAAAGACGATTATCAGCGAAGATATGCCGACTCCCGAAAATCCGCCCGCTTTATTTTTGATTTTCATAAACGCGCCCGCGCTCTCCTTTCCGTTGCTTTGTCGGTCAATCCGTTCTTGCCGCGGTGACGTCGGCATAGGTATGCTCGCCGCCGTCGCTTATAACTATCTTCAGATAGGAAACGTTGTTTTCGCCCTCCGTCTGCTCCAGCGTGCAGACAAGCGTGCCGCCCGAAAAGTCCTTTGCGTTCGGCAGTATCTCTATATCCTTCGAGTAAAGCTCGGAGTATTCCTCTATTATCTCGGCTTTTTCCTCGCCGGAGCGGAATCGCTCGGCAATATCGCAGGCGTAGTTTGCCGCAAGGGTGAGCCGTTCGCTGTAATCAAGCTCCTCCTCGGCGGTCGCCAGCACCTTTACGCATACGGCGCTGCATATCGCGAATACCGCGATTATTATCAGCAGCTCTATCAGAAAAACGCCGGATTTTGAATGGTTATGACTGCGTTCACTCATCTTCGGCACCTCCGATTTGTGCGACTCTCGGAGCAACGCACCTTGTCAGCGTTTTTCCGTCGGTGGTGAGGGTCATCATATACGAGCCGCCCTCCTGCTTTATATCAAAGCTGTCAGCTTGTATTATCGGCATACCGCTGTTTTCGTCAAACTCGGTCTGCGCGCTGTTGAAAAGCTCGCGCAGGCTGCCGTCGTGACAGTATATGTAGGTGGAATACTCTTCCCCGTCTATCTCCTCGTTCAGCCGCAGGATATTGCCCTGTTCACGCGGGATTATCTCTATCCCGCCGGAACAGTCGTATGCCCTTATCTTCTGGGTCAGCACGGTCATCGCCGTGGAGCCGTCGAACCGCTCTGTTATGCGCTCGCCGGTATCGCGGTACACCTTGGCGAAGTACACCGTTACCGTCAGCAGACTTGCGGCGAAAAGCACGAACAGAGTCAGCACAAAAATTGTGTCCAGTCTGCTTTTATTGACTTTTTGAGGTTCGTTTTGGTTCATGCTTATCACTTCCGTTCGTTTTCCGAAATTTTTGCTCCCAAGCTATGGCGTTATTTCGCGGATACCCGTATATCGGGCATGACGTTTGACGCGACGGAGTTGTACAGTATATTGTACCGCTGCGTATCTATCTTGAGAGAGTAGTTTTCCACAAGGTAATCTATGCTTTCGGGATATATCCCCTCGGCGGCATAGCACGCCGTCGCGGCGCGTCTTATGCCCTGTTCAATTATCATGGCGTTTTCCGATTCGGCGTTCGCGCCGGCGGAGTTTACCGAAAAGACCGTCAGCACGATTATCACGGCGCAGACCGCCGCAGGTATCAGAAGGTCCTTTACCAGCACCCCGAAAAAGCCGCTGCGAAAATGTTTCATGCTACGACTCCTATCCTATTACCGTCATTATGCCCAACAACGGCAGCATGACCGAAAGCAGGATAAATCCCACCGTTATCGCCATGATTATGACCATAGCCGGTTCAAAACGGCTGACCGCCGTTTGCATGACGGAGTTTACCTTGCCCTCGTTGCTCTTGGCTATATCCTCCATAACGCTGTCTATCGAGCCGGTGTTGAAGCCTATGCTTATCATGCGGGTGTATACCTTTGAGAAGAGCTGCGCCCGCGATACCGCGTCTACAAAGGACGCGCCGTCGCTCATATCCTTGCGTACCTGATGTATTTTTGACAGCATTATCGGATTTTCTATCAGCTTTTCGCTCATCGCCACCGATTCGTCGATATCCATACCGCTCGAAAGAGTCATGGACAGCGCGTTGGCAAAGCGTGCGCTGTACAGAGCCTTGGCGGTCTTGGTATGCGACGCCGCGGAAAGCACCGCTTTTTTGAATTTCGGAACGAGTCGGTACAGGATAACGCCTATTATCAGCAGCGCGGCTATCACCGCTATCACCACCACGGCTATGCGGCTTATCGACGCGCCTACCGTCATTACCCATACGGACGGGTCGGACATCGTCAGACCCAGCTGCGCGAATACTTCGCTGAATACGGGAAGTACATATGTAACCAGTATTATTATCACCGCGAACACCGTTACCAGCAGGACCGCCGGATATATGACCGCGCTGCGTATCGCGCCGGATAATTCGTCCTGACGGGCGTAGTAGGACGACAGCGAAAACAACACCGCTTCTATCCTGCCGGTCTTTTCTCCTATCGCTATCATCTCCAGCAGATAGGACGGGAACGCTCCCGTGCTTTCAAAAGCGTCGTACACCGAGCCGCCGTTTTCCAGGGTGTTCAGCATTTTTTCCAGCACGCGCTTGGCGTCTTTATCCTCCTCTTCCTGAGCGAGCATAAACAGTCCGTCGGAAACCGTTATGCCGGACTTGATTATCGAGCCCAGCTCCGAGCAGAGCGTAGAGATGCCGGAATTTGTAAAAATGTGATTTCTTGCCATATTTTTTCCTCTCCTGCTTTGAATGACCGTATATCAATAGTAATAATAATCGGTGTAGTTCCCGCTGTTCGCAACGTAATCTACCATCGACTGATACTGCGAGGTATCGTACGCGTCGTCCAGGAAGGTCGGATCCATTCTCGTCCAACTGTTCCCGTTAAAACGGATTATTCCGTCCACCCAGCCCTGGCCGGTGACGTATACGCTGAGCCATGCGTGGTAAACGCTGCCCGCGTACCCTACCACTATTTTGGTGGGTATCTTCTGCGAGCGCAGCATAGCCGCCATAAGCGACGCATAGTCGAAGCATATCCCCCAGCCGTTGGAGTATGTCCTGTCGGGGTAGGGGACGTAACCGTCCGCGCTGCTCTCGGCGGTGGGAACATAATCGGTGTTTTTGATAACGAATTTATATATCGCTTCCACCTTTTCAAGCTCGTTGAAGCCTCCGCAAAGCTGGCTGGCTTTCTTGACGCATTTTGAATCCGCACTGTACATACAGTACGCGTTCGGCGTAAGCCACGGGCTCATGCTGTCGCTGAGAGTTACCGATATCTCCTGAGCGAAGTAATCGCCGAGCTGTCCGCTGCCTACCACCTTGCCCGCGTATATCGTGTAGGTGTTGTTGCCCATGGTCATGGGTATCACCGCGTAGCTGCCGTCGGAATCGAGGTTGTAGGTATACTGTGTGCCCGCTACCTGTACCAGCACCTTGTACTGCCCGCTCGACGCTTTGTTGAGCTTTACCATGACATAGCCTTTGTCGGCGTTGGAATAATCTATCGTAAACTTTCCGTTTTTGGCTACCTTTTTGCCGGATGCCGACACCGAGGGAACATACGAGGGAGAAGTCCCGACCGGCTGTTTTTCCGTCTTGGGCGGGTCGGTCTTTGGGGGATTCGTCTTAGGCGGGTCGGTCTTGGGAGGATCCGTCTTGGGCGGGTCGGTCTTGGGAGGATCCGTTTTCGGCGGGTCGGTCTTTGGCGGATCGGTTTTCGGTGGGTCGGTCTTGGTGGGAACGGTGGTGGTCTGCGTTACGGTGGTCTTTTGCTCCGACTGGGTGACCTTGCTTTCCGTCGATGTTTCGGTATTTGAGGAGGAATTTGCGGGAACGCTGTCCGGCGCGCCGCTGTTGTCCGACTGCGACGTTTCCGGCTGTGACGAAGCGTCGGGATATACGGTCTGCACAGTGCAGCCGCCAACGCTCGCACAGAAAGTTATTATCAGCACGGCTGCCAATATGGCGGCAATGCTTTTTTTCATACCGCATACCTCCTTCCCGACGTTGTTTTTACCTGCTCCGAAAGAGCTTAAACGTATAACTAATAGAATTATACTACTTTTTATAAAAAAAATCAATAGTAATATCGGGAAAACCCGAAGCTAAATCGCCGTTACTTGCAAATTTTTTAAAAATATGCTATACTAATTTATTATGGCATGAAAACTCCGTTACACGAGCAGACACGTTAATGAAAGATTTGAAAGGAGAAAGGTCGCGGAATGGCTAAAAAGACTTATGATGACAACAGCCTTAAACAACTCAAGGGGCCGGATCAGGTGCGGCTGCGTCCGGGGGTAATATTCGGCTCGGACGGGCTGGAGGGCTGCTGCCATTCGGTGTTTGAGATACTTTCCAACTCTATCGACGAGGCGAGGGAGGGATACGGTGACAGGATAACGGTCACGCGTTTTCTCGACGGCAGCTTTGAGGTAGAGGATCACGGACGCGGCATACCGATAGATTTCAACAAAAACGAGCAGAAGTACAACTGGGAGCTGGCGTTCTGCACGCTGTATGCAGGCGGAAAATATGATAACAACAGCGGCGAGAACTATTCCTATTCGCTGGGACTAAACGGACTGGGACTTTGCTCGACGCAGTTTTCCTCGGAATATATGAAGGTGCGTTCCAACAACGGAACGTGGATATATGAGCTGGACTTTGAGAAAGGCTATAACGTCGAAAAGGAAGAACGGGGATTTCGCCGCAGGCAGTCTGACGGCAAGACCGGCACGGTGATAAGATGGAAGCCCGACCGCGAGGTGTTCACCGATATTGACGTCCCGTTTGAATATTTTGACGACGTACTCAGGCGTCAGGCGGTGGTAAACGACGGGCTTACCTTTGTGCTGCGCAGCGAGAAAGAGGACGGACAGGGCGGCACGACCTTTGAGGAAAAGAGTTATTTTTACGAGAACGGCATAAGCGACTATATAAAGGAAACGGTGGGGGACACCGCCTTTACCGTACCGCAGGTATGGAATACCATGCGGGTCGGCAGGGACAGAGAGGACAAGCCGGAGTACAAGGTAAAGCTGAAGGTGGCGTTCGCCTTTTCAAACAAGGTGAACCTTATCGAGCATTACCATAATTCCAGCTATCTTGAACACGGCGGAAGTCCCGAAAAAGCGCTGAACGCCGCTTTTACCGCGCAGGTGGACGGTTGGCTGAGAGCCAACAACAAGTACAACAAAAACGAAGCCAAGATAAAGTATGTGGATATACAGGACTGTCTGGTGTTCGTTTCCTCGAATTTTTCCACCCAGACCAGCTATGAGAACCAGACGAAAAAATCCATAACCAACAAATTTATCCAAGAGGCGATGACCGACTGGCTCAAAAAAGAACTGGAAGTGTATTTTCTGGAAAATCCCGACGACGCGCTGAGGATATGCGAGCAGGTCATGATAAACAAGCGGGCGCGCGAGAATGCCGACCGTGCCAAGGACAGCATGAAAAAGACGCTGACCGAGAAGATAGACCTTACCAACCGCATACCGAAATTTGTGGACTGCCGCAGCAAGGACGTATCCAAGCGAGAGCTTTATATAGTGGAGGGCGATTCGGCGCTGGGCGCAGTAAAGCAGGCAAGGGACGCGGAGTATCAGGCGGTCATGCCGGTGCGCGGCAAAACGCTCAACTGTCTGAAAGCAAGCTATGAGCGCATTTTCAAAAGCGAGATAATAACCAACCTGATGAAGATACTCGGCTGCGGCGTGGAGATAAAGAGCAAATCCAACAAGAGCCTGTCCACCTTCGACCTTAACAATCTCAGGTGGGATAAGATAATAATCTGCACCGATGCGGATTACGACGGGTATCAGATACGCACGCTGATACTCACAATGCTGTACCGGCTCGTGCCTACCGTGATAGAAAAGGGATATGTTTATATCGCGGAATCCCCGCTTTACGAGATAAATTGCAGGGAGGAGACCTACTTTGCCTATACCGAGCAGGAAAAGTCACGGATACTGGAGGGCTTCGGCGATAAAAAGTACACCATACAGCGTTCAAAAGGTCTGGGCGAAAACGAGCCGGAGATGATGTCGCTCACCACCATGAACCCCGAAACGAGGCGGCTGGTCAAGGTATGTCCCGAAGACGCCGAGCGTACACAGGAGATATTCGAGCTGCTGCTCGGCGACAATCTCGACGGCAGAAAGGATTATATTCGGGATTACGGATATATGTACCTTGACGATATAGATGTTTCTTAAAGGAGAAAAAATGAAGATAGACAGGATAAAGGTGCTGGAAACGGTAGTTTCGCAAATGCTCGATATGCAGCCGGACGAGCGCAGGCAGGACGGATATATCCATCTGTTCAGAACGGAGCTTGCGGCGGTGCTGATAGCGAAAAAACGCGGACTGGACACAGAGATAGCGGCGGCAGCGGGGCTGCTCCACGATTACGAGAAATACCGCACCGGCGAGAGCGACGGTCACGCGAAAAAAAGCGCGGACGCGATACTGCCGCTGCTTGCAAAGAGCGAGCTGTTCACCCCCTGCGAGATAGGGGTCATAGCCACGGCAATAGCCGCGCATTCCGACAAGGAAAGCGTCGGTCAGCCGTATGAGGAGCTGCTCAGGGACGCGGACGTAGCGGCGCACCATTTCATGAAGGACGAAAGCGCGGTGGAGCGGGAATATCCCCGCGCGGCTGAGCGGTTCGCAAAGCTCAAGGAAGAATTTTCACTCTGAGGACAAAGGAGAGAGTTCGGATAAATGAAGAAAAAGAACGGAAAAGAAAAGCCGTCCTCCGCCAAAAAACCCAACGCCTATATCGAGGGCGCGGGCAAGGTAGAGGATCAGCCGATAACCGAAACGCTTATAGGCAACTATATGCCCTACGCGATGAGCGTTATCGTGTCCCGCGCGCTGCCGGAGATAGACGGCTTTAAGCCGTCCCACCGCAAGCTGCTGTATACCATGTATAAAATGGGACTGCTCAACGGCGCGAGGACAAAATCCGCGAACATAGTAGGTCAGACGATGAAGCTGAACCCGCACGGCGACGCGGCGATATACGAAACCATGGTACGACTTGCGCGGGGCAATGAATCGCTGCTGCACCCGTATATCGACAGCAAGGGCAACTTCGGCAAGGCATATTCCAGGGATATGTCCTACGCCGCGTCGAGATATACCGAGGCAAAGCTCGACCCTATCTGCGCGGAGCTGTTTGCGGATATAGACAAGGACACGGTGGATTTCGCGCCGAATTACGACAACAGTATGACGGAACCCGTGCTGCTGCCGGTGAAATTCCCGTCGGTGCTGGTGAACAGCAATATAGGCATAGCGGTCGGCATGGCGAGCAATATCTGCTCGTTCAATCTCACCGAGGTATGCGAAACGGCGGCTGCGCTGATGAAAAACCCCGACCACGACGTTATATCCACCCTGCCGGGGCCGGATTTTCCGGGCGGAGGGTATATAATAGCCGACGAGCAGGAGATGCGCAGGATATACGAGAGCGGGCGCGGCTCGGTAAAGGTGCGCAGCAGATACACCTTCGACAGCGACGCAAACTGCGTGGAGATAACCGAAATACCGCCTACCGCCACCTCGGAAGCCATAATAGACAAGATAGTCGAGCTGGTAAAGCTGGGGAAAATAAAGGAAATAACCGATGTGCGCGACGAGACCGACCTTTCAGGCCTTAAGATAACGCTGGACCTTAAACGCAGAGTCGATCCCGACGCGCTTATGCAAAAGCTGTTCAGGCTGACTCCGTTACAGGACGTGTTTTCCTGCAATTTCAATATACTTATAGGCGGAATGCCCAAGGTTATGGGCATAAAGGAGATACTGTACGAGTGGTCGGATTTCCGCATGACAGGCGTAAAGCGTCGGGTAAAATACGACCTCAGGAAAAAGAAAGAAAAGCTGCATCTGCTCCAAGGACTTTCCAAGATACTGCTGGATATAGACAAGGCGATAAAGATAATCCGTGAGACCGAGGAAGAAAACGAGGTCGTGCCTAACCTTATGATAGGCTTCGGCATAGACGAGATCCAAGCGGAATACGTCGCGGATATAAAGCTGCGCAATATCAACAAGGCGTTCATATTAAAGCGTATCGAGGAGATAGAGCAGCTTAAAGCCGATATAGAGGATATGGAGGATATTTTATCCTCCGAGCGCAGGGTAAAGCAGATAATCATTTCCGAGCTAAAAGAAATATCCGAAAAATACGGCAAGCCGAGAAAGTCACAGTTCTTATACGACGTAGAGGAGGATAACGAGGAACAGGCGGAGGAAGTGCCGGATTATTCGGTCAATCTGTTCTTTACCAGAGAGGGTTACTTCAAGAAGATAACCCCGCAGTCGCTGCGCATGAGCAGCGAGCATAAGCTGAAAGAAAACGACGAGATAGTTATGTCGCACGAGGGCACCAACCGCACCGAGCTGCTGTTTTTCACCGACAAATATCAGGTGTATAAGGCAAAAGCATCGGATTTTGACGACACCAAGGCGAGCGTTATGGGAGAATATGTTCCCGCCAAGCTGGAAGCGGAAAACGGCGAACGGATAATCAAGGCGATAGCCTGCGAGGATTTTTCGGGTATGCTGGTGCTGTTCTTTAAAAACGGGAAATGCGCCAAAGTGCCGATGTCCTCCTTTGAGACCAAGACCCGCCGCAAAAAGCTGGCTAACGCTTACAGCGACGCCTCTCCGCTCGTTTCGATGTGGCATATAAAGGAGGATCGCGATTTCCTGCTTTATTCCGCCGCGGGGAAGACGCTTATCTTCAATACCGCGCTTATCCTGCCCAAAGCGGCAAGAGATACGCAGGGAGTGCAGGTAATGAGACTTACCAAGACCGAGCTTGCCGCCGCTATGCCGTATGAGGAGGGAACATTGCGCGACCCCGACAAATACCGCGCAAAGAACGTGCCTGCGGCAGGCGCGGCAGGCGGGGATATCACCCAGCTTAAACTGGAGTGACGGCGGGCTTTTTCCCGCGCCGAACGAATGACTAAATTACACTTGAATTTTCCCGTGCGGTGTGTTATACTCTTAGTATGAGAAATATACGGCGGCGGACAGCCCCGATAAGATGTGCGATGTGAACGCAGAAAGGGAAATCATGCTTACTGATATTGAAATAGCGCAGAACGCGAAGATGAAGAAGATAAAGGAGATAGCCGCTCCTCTCGGTATAGCGGAGGACGAGCTGATACCTTACGGACATTACAAAGCGAAAATATCGCAGGAATGTATCGACCGTCTTGCCGATAAGCCGGACGGAAAGCTGATACTGGTAACGGCGATAAACCCCACCCCCGCGGGCGAGGGAAAGACTACCACTTCCGTGGGACTGGGTCAGGCGATGAACCGAATAGGCAAAAACGCGGTGCTGGCGCTGCGTGAGCCGTCGCTGGGTCCTGTGTTCGGCATAAAGGGCGGAGCTGCCGGAGGCGGTTACGCGCAGGTAGTGCCGATGGAGGACATCAACCTGCATTTCACGGGAGATATGCACGCGCTCACCTCGGCAAACAATCTGCTTTGCGCGCTGTTGGACAACCATATCCAGCAGGGCAACGCGCTGAATATCGACCCGCGCCGCGTGATGATAGACCGCTGCCTTGACATGAACGACCGCGCGCTGAGAAATATCACAATAGGTCTTGGCGGAAAGGTGAACGGCGTGCCGAGAGAGGATCATTTCCGTATCACGGTAGCGACCGAGTTCATGGCGATACTTTGTCTTGCGGAGGATCTGGAGGACCTTAAAAAGCGGCTGGGCAGGATACTGGTAGCATATACATATGATAACAAACCGATATACGCCGCGGACCTTCAGGCGGTGGGAGCGCTTACCGCGCTGCTCAAAGACGCGATAAATCCGAATTTGGTACAGACGCTGGAGAACACCCCCGCGATAATCCACGGCGGCCCGTTCGCAAATATAGCGCACGGCTGCAACAGCATACGCGCAACAAAGCTCGCGCTCAAATTAGGCGATTATGCGATAACAGAGGCAGGCTTCGGCTCGGATCTCGGCGCGGAGAAATTCTTTGACATAAAGTGCCGCTTTGCGGGGCTGAAGCCGGATTGCACCGTGCTGGTAGCGACGATACGCGCGCTTAAATACAACGGCGGAGTGCCTAAGACCGAGCTTGCGTCGGAAAATCTCGACGCGCTGAAAAAGGGCATAGTTAATTTGCAGACCCATATCGAGAATATGCGTAAATTCGGCGTGCCGGTAGTGGTGGCGATAAATCGCTTTAATACCGACACCGACGCGGAGATAGAGTATATAGAGAAATTCTGCGCCGACATGGGAGTTACCGTGTCGCTGGCGGAGGTATTCGCTAAGGGCGGCGAGGGCGGTATCGACCTTGCAAACAAGGTATGCGATACCATCGAGGCGTCCGACGGCAGCGATTTTAGTCCGCTGTATGACGAAAAGCTGCCGATAAAGGAAAAGCTCGAAACGATAGCCCGTGAGATATACCGCGCCGACGGCGTGACCTATACCGCTCAGGCGGAAAAGGCGATAAAGGAGATAGAGGCGCTCGGCTGCGACCGTATACCCGTATGCGTCGCAAAAACTCAGTATTCTCTTTCGGACGACCCCGCCAAGCTGGGTAAGCCGGAGGGATTCAAGATAACGATAAGGGACGTAAAGCTGTCCAACGGCGCGGGCTTTGTAGTAGCGCTTACCGGCGAGATAATGACCATGCCGGGACTTCCTAAAGTTCCCGCCGCGAACAGCATAGACGTTGCGGCGGACGGCGAGATAACCGGACTGTTCTGATGATGACGTTTATCTCCTCCTCGCCGGAGGAAACTATAGAGATAGGCAGACAGATAGCGTCGTATCTGCGGCGGGGAGATTGTCTGCTGTTCCGAGGAGAGATGGGCGCGGGAAAAACTCAGCTCACAAAAGGGATAGCGGGATATTTCGGAGCAAACGACGTTGTCAGCCCGACCTTTGCCATCGTAAACGAGTATGAGGGCAGCACGCCGATATTTCATTTCGACCTGTTCAGAATAAGCAGTCTGTCCGAGCTGTACGAGATGGGATTTTTCGATTATATCGAGCGGGACGGTATCTGTGTTATCGAGTGGAGCGAGAATATACCGGCTTTGGAAAGCTATCTGGAAAATCGTTGTATTGTAGAGATAGAAAAGACCGGCGACCTTACGCGCACTATAACATTTATCGACTGAAGGGAAACAAATGCTGATATTGGGTATTGATACCGGCACGGCGGCGTGCGCGGCGGCGGTGTACGATACCGAACGGGAGAAATTCACCGCAAGGTATGAGATAAACAACCGACTGACACATTCGGTGACGCTTGCGCCGATGGTGGAGAATATGCTTTTTGCCTGCGGCTGCACCCTTTCGGATATAGGACTTGTCGCAGTATCGGTGGGTCCCGGCTCGTTTACCGGCATAAGGATAGGCGTATCCTATGCAAAGGGGCTGTGCTTTGGGAAAAATATCCCCTGCGCGGGAGTGACCGCCTGCGAGGCGGCGGCTTACGCCGCGGGAGAATCCTGCGGAACGGTGCTTGCGGCGATAGACGCTAAGGTAGGCGGACTGTACTGCGCTTTGTTCCGTGCTGACGGAGAAAAGCTCGAACGGCTGACGGAGGAACGGTGCGTATCTTTGCAGGAGGCGGTCGCACTTATCGAAAAATATTCCGATGAAAGAACGGTAGTTACCGGCGACGGCGCGGCTGTTTTGGCAAAAGCCGCCGATTTAGGCAAAAACGTAACGGTAAAGCCGATCGGGGCGGTGCAGTCAAGCGCCTGCGGAGTGTGCCTTGCGGCGCTGCATACCGCTGCGCAGCCTGCGGAAAAGATAATGCCGTTGTACATTCAGCTCCCGCAGGCGCAAAGAGAGCTTGAGCAAAGGCTGAAAACAGGGAAGGAATGATGTTATGCTTGCGATAGGCTGCGACAGGGCGGGATACGCCTTGAAATGCGAGGTAATGAAGCTGTTGGACGAGTTGGGAGAAAAATACACCGACTGCGGCTGCAACGGCGAGACCTGCGATTATCCCGATATTGCGCAGGCGGTCTGCGAGAAGATAACCGTCGGAGAATGTGACAGGGGCATACTGATATGCGGTACGGGCATAGGTATATCCATGGCGGCGAACAAGATAAAAGGTATCCGCGCGGCGGTATGCCATAACGAGTATACCGCGGAATTCACAAGGCTGCACAACGACGCGAACGTGCTTTGCATGGGCGGCAGAGTCATAGGCAGCGGAGTGGCGGAGGGAATAGTGAAAAAATTCCTCTCCACGGGATTTGAAGGCGGCAGACACGCCGAGAGAGTGAAAAAAATAACCGATATAGAAAACAGACGTTAAGTAAAACACGGCTGCAAGCAAAAAATAATACCCCGTGCTGCGGGGAGAAACGAGGACATTATGGAAAACGAAAAGCTCCACATTTGCGATCATCCGCTGGTACAGCACAAGATCTCTCTGCTCAGAGATAAAAACACCGGCTCTAAGGAATTCAGAGAGCTGGTGTCGGAAATATCCATGCTGATGTGCTATGAGGCGACGCGCGATCTGCCGTTGAAATCGGTCCAGATACAAACGCCGGTGGCGATAGCCGATTCCAGCATAATATCCGGCAGAAAGCTGGCTTTCGTGCCTATCCTCCGCGCGGGACTGGGCATGGTGGACGGCGCGATAAAGCTCGTGCCCGCCGCAAAGATAGGACATATCGGAATTTTCCGCGATAAGTCCAACGGCAGCACCGCGTCGGAATATTATTGCAAGCTGCCGTTCGATATAGACGAGCGCGACGTTATAATAACCGACCTCATGCTGGCGACGGGAGTGTCCGCCGTACACGCCGTTAAGCGTGTAAAGGAGAGCGGCGCTCGTTCGGTGAAATTCATGTGCCTTATCGCCTGCCCCGAAGGAGCAAAGGCGCTTTTGGACGCTTTCCCCGACGTGGATATATATTGCGGAGCGATGGACGACGGACTGAACGAGGATCTGTATATCGTGCCCGGAATAGGCGACGGCGGCGACAGACTGTTCGGAACGAAATAGATCCAAGTATAAAAATCGGACGGGGCTTTGCTCCGTCCGCTTCAGCTTGTCGAAAAAGTTATTTTTCGACAAGCTGACAAAAAATCGGTGATACCGCATAAGCGGTATCGCTCGATTAACCCATTTTTAATGCTTTAAAAATTGGTTGCTGCCGCCAGCTTTGCGCGGCTCTTATCAAACTTGAGGGTGAAAACCCTGATGGTTTTCCCCGTGAACTTTCCGCCGAACGGCGGACAGTTTTAAACTCAACTCTTTCCTTCCGCTTTCAATAAGGGGCTTGCCCCGTCATTCAACGTGGCAAGGTGCGGCAGCCGCCGCACTTGGTAATCAGCAGGAGGATTGTGTCCACCTGCTGATTACGAAATTTTCCCCGCCGCTATACGCGGCGGGGAAAATCTTGCCTAAGTTATATTGACCTTTTTCTACAGACAAGCGGACGGGGTTCTACTCCGTCCGCTTTTTATATCATTACTGGTTGCGCCGTGTTTAAAGATACTTGATAAGCTCGGCTCGCACGCCGTCCATACGGCTGTCGGCGATGCCGAAGTCCATTTCCTTGTAGCTCCAAGCGGCTCTCGCTATGCCGAATTTTTCAAACGCCGCGTTGATGGCTTTGTACCATTTCAAGGTCTCTTCCGGCGATACCACGTCTATAACTCCGTATTCTCCGCAGTACAGCTCCGCGCCGCAGCTTTTCGCTTTTTCCAAAGCGGAGGCGAACGCGTTTTCAAAATACTCCGGCGTTATCCCCAGCTCATCGACTGAATATCTCGCGTCCACGTCTACCGAAGCCGCCGCCCAGGTAGCGCCCTGATGGGTGAATTTCAGCGGCGAGTAGCAATGGAAATTATAAACCACCTTGTCGTCATACGGCGGGTCAAGATCTTTCAGCGCGTCGGGGCTGTTGTTCCAGTAGCTGCCCACCAGTATCACCGTGTCAGGCGCATAAGCGCGAATACGGCGAATACAGTTTTTTACTATACCGTTCCATGCGGTTATGACCGACGGGTCGGTCACTTCGTTGAGCAGCTCGAACAGCACAAAATCATTGTACGCGCCGAAGCTCTCCGCCAGCTTTTCCCACAGCTTGTAGAAACGTTCCTGATATTTTTCGCTTTCAAAAAAGCCGTTTTCGTTTTCGTCTTGGTCAAAGGAAAATCCTGCTGTTTTATGCAGATCCAGCACGAGCCCAAGCCCGTTTTTCTTTGCACACTCCACCGCGCGGCAAACACGGTCGAAACCCTCCTGCTTATAGCCGCCGTCCTCGTTTTCCAAAACGTTGTAGTCGATGGGCAGCCTCACATGATCCAGCCCCCATGACGCTATTATTTCAAAATCCTTTTCCGTAATAAAATTATTCAGCCTGTCCTCGCTGTAGTCGCACTGCGACAGCCAACCTCCGAGGTCTATCCCCTTGTGAAAGCCTTTTTCCTTTAACATAGTCTTTTCACCTTTCTGATTTGTTTTTACACCGTTAGGCATGAATAAATATTACCATATGCCGCGATCGAAAAATAACATGATTTTTTGAATTTTTTATTTTTTTTAATGTAACTTTACCGCTTTGCTTTTTCGACGTCATTTAAGCTCTTCAAGTATGTCGTCTATTTTGTAGGCTTTATCCGCGGCGGTCTGTCCGACCGTTACAGGCGGCTTGGGAGCCTGCTGCGGAGCCGTCGGCGGCTTGGGAGCTACCGGCGCTTTTGGAGCGACAGGCTGAGGAGCGGGCTGAGGAGCGGGCTGAGGTGCGGGCTGAGGTGCGGGCTGCGGTGCGGGCTGAGGAGCGGGTTGCGGCGCAGGTTGCGGCGCGGGTTTGGGTGCAGGCTCGGCGGGGCTTACATCGCTGTCGTCGTACTCATCATCGTATTCGTCGTCGTACTCGTCGTCATACTCATCGTCGTAATCATCGTCGTATTCGTCATCGTAATCGTCGTCATATTCGTCATAATCATCGTCGTATTCGTCGTAGTCGTCGTCATATTCATCGTAATCGTCGTCGGTGTAGTACATATCGTCGTCGTCATATTCCTCCGGCGGATATTTGCGTTCATATACCCGTCTTACCAGATAGAACGCCGCTACACCCGCAAGCGGCAGCAGCACAAACGTCGCTATACCGAACGGAGAACGTACAAATCCGATGATGTTTCCCATGACAACGCTGTAATCGGTTATCTTGGCGATAAATCCGTCCTGGGTTATATCCTCCGTTCCGCCGTTTTCGGTGGCGAGCGTTATAACAAGACCGTTCTCGTCCGAAACGTTCGCTACCTTACCGAAACGTATATCTCCGCTTTGTATGCTGCGAAATACCACTATATCTCCCGTTTGGCTCTCGTCGGCGGGGATAAAGCTGCCGAACGCCGCCGCTCCCGCGGGGATACAGTCAAATCCGTTCTTATCCGCGAAATATATACCGTGACCGAAAAGTCCGGCTGTTCCTCTGCCCATCGCGAAAAATATCGAAAGCGCCGCCAGCACCGCCGCTATAAGCAGCAGCAACACCCCGATAACGCGAGTGATTATTTTATATGCCATTTTTATTATCCTTTCAAGCCGCTTACCGAATTTAAACATCTTTTTAAAAAAGCCGCAACTATATTGTAACATATTTCATTTCGGTTTGCAAGAGAAAATACATATTGCCCCTGTCGGGCGAAAATTGCCGCCATAAGCTCAAAAAAGCTATTGACAACTTCCGTCGGCGGTGGTATAATAAACTGGTATGATGACTTCAACAAGCAAAAATGCTGGTGTAGCTCAGTCGGTAGAGCAGCGCATTCGTAATGCGCAGGTCGGGGGTTCGAGTCCGTTCACCAGCTCCAAGATCGGCAATACTTCTTGTAAGACGGGAAGTGTTGCCGATCTTTTTTTGTCACTTTGCAGGTATGGTACTTGATAAAAAAGGAAAACTATGGTATACTGATAAAAAGTTTCGAATAAAGGAGTGGCGGATATGGCATACGAGCTGCGCTGTTTTGATACACCGCTGCTGCGTTTTACCGCGACAAAAAACAGCAGCGAGCCTGAAATTGAAATACTTTGGATAAATAAGGAAAAATCCGCGCTTTTGCCCCTCGGATTGGAAGTGAACGGGAAAGGTCTTTCAAGCTGGCTCAGACGTCGGACGATACCGAGCAACAGGGCGTATATCCATAATTTTTTGAGTAAATGCGGGCTTAGCGCAAACCGCCCCATGGATATTATCGACATATCGAAAGGATTGTCGCTGAACGATTGCTACTGGGTGGTCGATGAGGATTTCGACGGAACGTTTGACAAATACAATTTATATGAAAACAAATTCAGCCGCGTGCTTTCGCTGATAGCTTTTACAGGATACGGCAGTACGGCGAGAGCGTCGTTTGAGTCCTCTCCCGAATTTACCACCAACGGTATGCTGCCGAAATGCTGGCGGAGGGTAAACGGCGATATATTGCTTTTCAAAGGCGGGACGAAAGGCGCGTCCAACACCGGCAACGAGCCGTATTCCGAGTTTTACGCGGCGCAGGTAGCAAATATCATGGGTATAAACTCCATACCCTACAATCTTTCAATGTGGAAAGACGAGCTGTGTTCGACCTGCAAGCTGTTTACAAGCAAGGAATTGTCTTTTATCCCCGTGGGCAGGGTAGTCCGCGCGGGCGGCATGAAAGCCGTCAGGGAATATTATGAAAAACTCGGCGAAAAGTACACGGACGCGCTTGACGATATGCTGGTATTTGACGCGGTCATCTGCAACACCGACAGGCATTTCGGCAATTTCGGCTTTTTGACGGACAGCCGCACCAACGCCGTCATATCGCCCGCGCCGCTTTTCGACAACGGAAATTCGCTGTTCAACTTTGCGGGGAAAGACGATCTGGTTTCGTCGGAAGCCCTCGAAAAATACGCCGAAACGCTTTTGCCGTGCGCTTATGACGACTTTTTTGACACAGCAAGGTCGGTGCTTGCCAAAAGGCACAGGGAAGGATTAAGAAAACTGCTGGATATACGTTTGCCGCGACATTCAAGATACAACCTAGACAAAAAGCGACTGGCGCTGACGGAAGAACAGATACGCAGACGCGCAAGGCGGCTGCTAGACTGAACAGCTTTAAAAATTTCAACAAACACAAACACTCAAAAGAGGACAAAACATCATGCAAAAGACTAAATTTTCGCAGGAACAGATAATAAGCTGCGCATTCATAATAATAACCGTATTTATCGGATTCTTGATGCGGATACTTATGTTTCCGCTGGAATCAAACGATATGAAAAATTTTCTCCTGCCGTGGTGCGATTACATCGCGGATAACGGCGGGATAGCCCAGTTCGGTGGGAAATTCGGGGATTATACGCCCGCATATTACTATATTCTGACGCTTATAAACCTACTGCCGTTTGACAAAATGTATATGATAAAAGCGGTGTCCTGCGTTTTTGATTTTGTAACGGCTCTGTTTGTGATGAAAACCGTCATGCTGCGCTGCGATAAAAGCAGAGCGGTGCTTTCGTTCGCGGCGGCGTTTATTCTCCCGTCGGCGGTGCTCAACTCCGCCGCGTGGGGACAATGTGATTCTATCTTTACGGCTTTTGTCGTGATAAGTTTATACTGCGTTTTAAAAGGGAAAGACCTCAGAGCCATGGCATTTTTCGGAGTCGCGTTTTCCTTTAAGCTGCAAGCGGTGTTCTTTGCGCCTTTTATTCTCTTCGTACTGCTGAAAAAACGGATAAGACTGCGCTCCCTGCTGCTGATACCTGCGGTGTACGTCGGCTTTACTCTTCCGGCGCTGTTCGCGGGAGCGGACTTTTTAGGAATGTTGACCGTGTATTTCCGTCAGGCGGGAGAATATCCGTATATCAACCTCTGTCTGCCGAATATCTGGATATTTTTCCGCAACGCCGTTATACCCGAACTTGCGCACGCCGGAATAGCCTTTGCGGCGGCGGTCACGGTCGCGGCGGTGTTTTACCTGCTGAACAAAAAACACGGGGAGCTGTCCGAAAGCAAGCTGATAACGGCGGCGTTCCTGCTTACAATGCTTGTGCCGTATGTGCTGCCGTATATGCACGAGAGGTATTTTTACCTGTCGGATATGCTGTGCGTCATATTCGTTTTCATGAGCAGGGGAAAAGCGTGGGTGCTGTTTGTTACGCAGTTTTGCGCGGTACAATGCGCGGCGCAGAATCTCTTCCAAACCGAGATACTGGACTTTCGGCTGCTTGCCGCGGCGGAATTTGCCGTGCTGCTCGCCGCTTTGTACGAGTTCAGAACTCTGCCGGTGCTTTGCGATACGCCGCAGGCTCTCACAGAGCGGGAGGAAAACGAGCAGACGGAGAACGACTCGGAATGAATAAAACAAAAGCGTTTCAGCAAAAATGCCGAAACGCTTTTTGATATATTATGCAGTTCTACTGCTTGGGGGAGTCGTCGGTCTTTTCGGCGCGAACGCTGTTTTGCAGGGCGTTCAGCTTTACGCGTCTGTCTACGCGGCGAAGCATAAGCACCAGTATAACGTTGAGCAATATAGACAGGCAGCCTATCACCAGCGCGGTAATGGCTATGTCCTCCGCCGTCAGCCTGTGCGAAAAATCAACGGCGGTATCGGACGGGGCGGATCCGTTTCTGTTCGGCTTGTCGTATTCGGTCTCCATCGACCTGTCCACTCTGCCTACCACGTTGCCCTTTTCGTTTACCTCAAGTCCCAGCTTTTGCATAAGCGAGATAACGTCCCTTATCGGAATGGAAAAGGTCAGACCGTCCGCGCCGGGGGCGTTGAGGGTGTTTACTCCGATAACGTTACCGCTGCTGTCGAACAGCGGTCCGCCGCTGTTCCCGCCGTAGGATACCGCGTCGCTTTGGATAAAGGGGTAGCCCTCGACGCTTCTTTCCCGCGCGGAGACAGCGCCTTTAGACAACGAAAAATACATACCCTTCGGCGCGCCTATCGCGTAAACGTCCGAGCCTATCGGCATTTCAAGATAATCCGCGGTGGGCAGAGGCTCAAGCGTGAGCTCCTCCGTACCCAGCACCGCGACGTCACGGTCTTTGTCATAGCCTATCAAAAAGGCGTCGTACTCGTTCCCGTCGTAGGCGGTCAGCTTTATCTCCGTGAGGTCGGTAGCGACATGGGCGTTTGTGATTATGACGTTTTCGCCCAGTGCGAACCCGCTGCCCGTCACATCGTCGTCATGTACCACAAAGACGGACTCCATGGCTTTCTCGGCGTCGAAATCTATCGCCTGCGCGCTCAGCGCAAGCGCCGCCGTGCAGATCGCCGAACATATCAAAGGCGGCAATATTTTAAACACTTTCATACAGTTTCCCCCGTATAGAGATGTTTTTTCACAACGGGAATGCAGCAGCTATGCCCGTCGGATTTTATTATACAACCCTCCGCCGTAAAAATCAAGAGCTGCCGCCGTTAAAAAATACCGCGAAAACATTATTTAAGATATTGCAAAATTCTCTTGTTTATGATATAATGTAAACGTATATTGGGAAAGTGCCGTCTGAAAGGTAAGATAAAATGAGAATACTTATAAAGGATGTTACCGCCCTGCTCCCCAAGGACGGGGGATTTGAGGCGAAAAAGTGCGATATATTCGTATCCGGCGATACCGTTGAGAAGATAGGCGACTGCGGGGAGCTGAAAGCGGATAAAGTGATAAACGGCGAGGGAAAGCTCGCTTCGGCGGGACTGGTGAACGCGCACACCCACAGCTATATGTCGCTGTTTCGCAACAGCGCGGACGACCTTATGTTCCACGACTGGCTGTTCGGCAGGATAATGCCCATGGAGGACAAACTCACCAAGGAGGATATGTACTGGGGCGCTATGCTCGCCTGTCTTGAGATGATAAAGACCGGCACTACCGCGTTTTTGGATATGAACATCTGCCGAGGAGCGATAACCGAGGCGATAAGCAAGAGCGGGCTGAAAGCGGTGATCTCGCGCGGCTTGGTCGGAAACGGCAGAAACGACGAGAGCGGGCTGGAAAGGATAAACGACACCCTTTACGATTATCGAACGTATAATAAATTCCCAAGGCTGAAATTTGCCATGGGGCCTCACGCGATATATACTACCGACAGGGCTTACCTTGAGCTGGTAATGGAAAAGGCGGCCGAATACGAAATGCCGATAAATATACACCTCAGCGAATCGGTAAAAGAGGTGGAGGACTGCTATAAAGAGCATGGCTGCTCGCCGGTGGAATACCTCGACGAGATGGGTATGTTCAAATTCCATACGGTGGCGGCGCATTGCGTGCAGCTTTCCGACAACGATATAAAGATACTTGCCGAGAGGGGAGTTTACGCGGCGAGCAATCCCATAAGCAACGCTAAGCTCGGCAACGGCTTTGCGCGGATACCCGATATGATGAAAGCGGGAGTAAAGACAGCGATAGGCACCGACAGCGCGGGCAGCAACAACACGCTGAATATGTTCAGCGATATGATGTTCATGGCGCTGTGTCATAAGGGAAATACCCGCACCGCCGACGCGGTAACGGCGCAGGAGATACTGAAAATGGCGACTCAGACCGGCGCGGAGGCGTTGGGACTGGAGAACACGGGCGTGCTGAAAGAGGGCGCGAGGGCGGATATCATCATAATGGATATGAACACCCCATCCTTCCAGCCGTTGAACGACCCGACGGCGGCGATGTGTTATTCCGCAAACGGCAGCGAAGTGGAAACGGTGATGGTAGACGGCGAGCTGCTGATGGAAAACCGTGTGATACCTCATCTTGATGAGGAAAGGATATATTTTGAATGTAACAAAGCAATGAAGCGAATAGACAGCTGAGCGAAAGGACAGGGCAATATGAGCGAAATAAGAGATCCGGGGCTTTATAAAAGCGGCGAGACCAAGATAGCTTGGGTAAAGAACAATATGCCGCTGCTTAGAGGCATCGAAAAAGAATTTGAAAAGGAAAAACCGTTCAAAGGGCTTAAAATAGCGCTTTCGGTGCATTTGGAGGCAAAGACCGCGTATCTGTGCAGGGTGCTTGCCGCGGGCGGAGCCGAGATGTATGTGACGGGGAGCAATCCGCTGTCCACGCAGGACGACGTAGCCGCCGCGCTTTTGTTCGGCGGAATGAACGTGTTCGCATGGCACAACGCCACCGAAAAGGAATACCGCCGTCATATCTGCGCGGTCATAGAGGCGGCGCCCGATATCATAATAGACGACGGCGGAGATCTGGTGAACCTGATACATAACGAATACCCCTCGCTGCTGTCAAAGGTAATAGGCGGCTGTGAGGAAACTACCACCGGCATAATGCGGCTGCGCGCCATGGAAAAGGCGGGCACGCTGAAATTCCCGATGATGCTGGTGAACGACGCGGACTGCAAGCATCTGTTCGACAACAGATACGGTACGGGGCAGTCGGTATGGGACGGGATAAACCGTACCACAAACCTTATCGTTGCGGGAAAGACCGTTGTGGTCGCGGGCTACGGCTGGTGCGGCAAAGGAGTCGCGATGCGGGCAAAGGGACTCGGCGCGTCGGTAGTGATAACCGAGATAGACCCGATAAAGGCGATGGAAGCCGTGATGGACGGATTTAAGGTCATGACGATGAACGAAGCGGCAAAGCTCGGCGACATTTTTGTTACCGTGACAGGCTGCTGCGACGTGATAGGCGAGCAGGCGTTTTCGGTGATGAAGGACGGAGCGATACTCTGCAACGCGGGACATTTCGACGTGGAGGTCAATATGGCGCGGCTGCGCGAGATAAGCACGGAGAGCGGCGAGGCAAGGAACAATATAACATATTACAAGCTGAAAAACGGCAGAAAGATAAACGTTATAGCCGAGGGCAGGCTGGTAAATCTTGCCGCAGGCGACGGACATCCGGCGGAGATAATGGATATGAGCTTTGCGATACAGGCGCTGTCCGCGCGTTATCTGGTACAGCACCGAGAGGAACTGAAAGCGCTCGGTAAAAAGACCGTGAACGTTCCCGCAGAGATAGATAAAGAGGTCGCTTGCCGCAAGCTGCGCGACTGGGGGATAAGTATAGATACGCTTACCGCAAAGCAGGCGGAATACTTAGGACGGGACGCGTGAATAATACGTCAAAACTGTGAAAGGAGTTAAGTCACGGGATATGAAGAAAAAGCATAAGCTGTCGGGAAAAATATTCCGTTGGATGTGCGTCGCTGTGGGAGGTTCTTTGCTGTTGGTCAGTGGGCTGAACATATTTATCACCTATACCTTTTTAAACGACGCGCTGGTAAATGAGCTTTCGGAGGTAGCCTCCACCGCATCGGACACCATATCGAATCAGTTGGATACCGTTACGGATCTGGTAAAGCAGCTTTCGATGGACTCGGATATAAGAGATCCAAGGGATTCCTCCGCCGTGAGGTCGAAGATAATCGACGTAAAGAGAAACTATGACATATATCCGGCGCTGTATGTCGTCAACATGGATCTTGAATGTATAAACGAGCCGGAGAAGGATTTTACTCAAAATCAGTATTTTATCGACGCCATAAAAAACAACGAGATGCAGCTCAGTCCCGTATACTATTCCGATGAATACGGAATGACGGTCATAGAGATATACGCCCCGATAATCACCAACGACATGAACAAGATAGTCGTCGGCGCGCTGTGCGCCGTGGTGGACGTTACGCTGTTTTCAACGGTCATAGGGCAGATAAGCATAGGCGATACCGGCTACGCGTTCGTTATCGACAGAGAGGGTACCATAATAGGTCACCCCAACGCGGACGTTATAAATCAGCGGATAAATTACATCACGCTTTCCGAAACGGACGACCGCTATATCAGCACGGCGGGAGTGCTCAAAAAAGCGATAGAGGGACTCGGCACCGTGAATGAGGACGGCAGCACAGGCGGCAATTCCGGCTTTGACGAATCGACTATCGACGGGATAAATAAATTCCTGTATTATATACCCGTGGAAAACACCGACTGGTCCTGCATACTGGTGGCTACTCCGTCGGAGCATATCGGCGGGATATATATGTCTATCGCCATAAGCGTTATAGCTACCGTGATATGCTTTATAATATCCATAATAATAATCCTCGGCATAATCCGACGCATGATAGTGCCTGTTACGAAATGCTCCGAGCGGCTGGTGCAGCTGTCGGAGGGCAATCTGCATCAGGAGCCGTTTGACGTTGCCGGAATGGACAACGAGATAGGAGAGCTAGGCGAAAGCACCAACCTTATCTCCGAAAGACTTAACGCCATCATAGGCGATATAGATAAGCTGCTTGCGGCATTCGGCGAGGGCGACCTTACCTACAAGCCGGCGGACGTTTATCTGGGCGACTTTGCGCCGCTGAGGGAATCCTATTCCCGCATACAGCTTTCGCTCAATACCGCAATGGACAACATAAAGAAAGCGGGCAGCGAGGTTTCGGCGGGTTCGGGTCAGGTATCCTCCGCCGCGGGCAATCTGTCCTACGGCGCGGCAAAGCAGGCGGCGTCGGTACAGCAGCTTTCCGCCTCCATAACGGAGATATCCGACAAGGTAAATCGGAACGCAGAGCGTGCAAACAACGCGGCGGACAGCTCCGGCAGAGCGAAAATGTTAGTCACTTCCGGCAACGAGCAGATGCACCTGCTGCTTGAGGCGATGAACCAGATAAACGAAACGTCGTCGCAGATAGCAAGCATCATAAGGACGATAGAGGACATTTCCTTCCAGACGAATATACTCGCGCTCAACGCCGCAGTCGAGGCGGCAAGAGCGGGCGAAGCCGGAAAGGGCTTTGCGGTGGTAGCCGACGAGGTGCGCTTGCTCGCGGGCAAGGTAGCGGGAGCGGCAAACGATACCTCCGAGCTTATAGGAAATTCGATGAAAGCGGTAGGCAGAGGTACGGAGCTTGCGGGAAAGACCTCGCGTACTCTTGAGGCGATAGTAAAGGCTACCGAGAAAATAACCGAATTGGTGAACGATATTTCCGCGTCTTCCAACCAGCAGGCGCAGTCTTTGCGTTTGGTCACGGCGGAAGTGGATCAGATATCCTCCGTCGTACAGACCAACTCCGCTACCGGCGAGGAGTGCGCGGCTTCCGCTCAGCAGCTCTCGTCGCAGGCGGTCATACTGGAAAAGATGGTGGGTATGTTCAAGCTGGATCGCGAGCTGCTTGACGGCAGTCGGGAAATAAACGGCTCGGACGTTTACGAAGAATATAATATTCCCGAAGAGGAAAGCGCTGTCGATGAGACAGGCTCGGCAAATACGGAAGTTGAGGCAGAACCGGAACAGGCAGAGCCGCAGCAAGCCGCTCCCGAACAGGCAGAGCCGCAGGCAGTTGCACCCGTACAGGCAGAGCCGCAGGTAGCCGCTCCCGAACAGGCAGAGCTGCAGGCTGCACCCGAACAGGTCGAGCCGCTGCAAGCCGCTCCCGCACAGGTCGAGCCGCAGCAAGCCGCTCCCGAACAGGTCGAGCCGCAGTCAGCCACTCCCGAACAGGCAGAACCGCAGGCGGCCGCGCCCGCACAGGCAGAGCCGCAGCCTGCCGCTCCCGCACAGGCAGAGCCGCAGCCTGCCGCTCCCGCACAGGTTGAGCCGCAGGCAGTCGCGCCCGCACAGGCAGAGCCGCAGGCAGTCGCGCCGCAGCAAAATCCTTTTACGGAGGATTTCGGCTGGGAAAGCATGTACATCGGCGGAGCCGACGATTTCAGCGATTTTTCCGAGGATCACGATAATAAATATTGATAAGATGAATTAACCATACGACAATTTGCCCGATTTTTCTACTAAAAGTATAATAATCGGGCAAAATTTCCGCCCGAAAAAGGGAAACATTCACACACCGGAGGAAACATGAACTTTAAAAAACTGGACATATATACCGAGAGCGACGCGGTACAGGTGCTTATAATGCGGCTGTCCGAGTTGGGGATAAACGGCTTTGAGATACACGACAAGGCGGATTTTGCCGAGTTTTTGGAAAACAAGGAGCATAACTGGGATTACGTTGACGACAGTCTTATGAAGCTGTCCGAGACCGACACGCATATAACCTGCTATGTGCAGGACAACGAGCAGGGCGAGGAGCTGCTGTCGGCAATATCCGGCGCGCTCGCCGAGCTGAAAGGCAAGGACGGCGAGGGCTTTTTCGGAAGTCTTGAGGTAGCGGTCGACGAGGTAAAGGAGGAGGACTGGGCGGAAAACTGGAAGCAGTATTACAAGCCCTTTACCGTCGGCAGACGGCTGCTTATAAAGCCGAGCTGGGAAACGGCGGATAATCCCGACGGGCGCAGGGTGCTGGAGATAGACCCCGCGTCGTCGTTCGGCACGGGACAGCACTATACCACCGCGATGATGCTGGAGCTGCTGGACAGCCTGATACACGGCGGAGAAAGAATGCTCGACCTCGGCACGGGCAGCGGCATACTTTCCGCGGCGGCGCTGCTGTTGGGCGCGCAAAGCGTTACCATGACCGATATTTTTTTAAATTCGGTGAATACGGCTGTGGAAAACGCCGCAAAAAACGGCTTTGGCGGGGAAACGGTCAGAGCGTACTGCGGAAACATAGCCGACGACGCGGCGCTGCGGGAGAAGATAGGCGGCGGATTCGATATAATAACCGCGAACATAGTAGCGGACGTGATAATAAGTATGTCGCCGTTTTTCTCGGACTTTTTAAAGCCGGAGGGACTGCTTTTGACTTCGGGCATAATAACCGAACGCTTGGAGGAAGTGACCGCCGCGCTGGTTTCGCAGGGCTTTAAGGTCGTAACGGTGAACGAGAGAGAGGGCTGGAACGCCTTGGTACTGCGCAAAGCGTAACGCTTTTGCCCTTTTCGTCATATATTGACGGTAACACGGTCCGTATCAGGACGAAAGGGGCGTTTTAAATGAGCGGTATGGGATTTTTCGTGTTCGTTTTTCTCGGACTTATAGGCTCGGTCAGCTTACTGGCTGCGGCAAAAACGCTTTTGCTGCCGACCGCCCGAACCGAGTATGTAAGCGTTTTTGACTGCGAGGACGCGGAATATAGGGTGCGCTGCGCTCTTGCCGAGTCCAGAGGCGAAGTAGTTGTAGTTTTGCCGGAGGGCGCGAAAAAAGACCGCGAGCTGTTGATGATATGCAGGGGATTGCTGCGCGACGAGCCGAGATTGCGGCTGTACGGCGGCGAAAAGGACGCGGAGTAGCCCGCGTTTTCGGAAAGGACAATGGCATTGAAGGAATTTGAAAGGCAGGATATTTCCGTCGAGCTGTCCGGCTCGGTGGAAAGCGTTATATATAAAAATCCCGAAAACGGCTATATCGTGCTTGACCTGGGGTGCGACGAGGGACTGGTGACGGTCGTCGGCGTACTCGGCGACATAAACGAGGGAGAACGCTTGGAGCTGCGCGGGGGCTGGATAACCAGCACGAAGTACGGCAGACAGTTCAAGGCGGTGATATGCGAAAGATCCATGCCCTCCACGCCGGAGGAGATTACCGCGTACCTGAGTTCGGGCGTTATAAAAGGGCTCGGCCCCGCAATGGCAAAGCGGATAGTAAAGGAATTCGGGACGGAAACGTTGGATATACTTGACAACGACTGTATGCGCCTTACCGACGTAAAGGGGATAAGCGCGGATAAGGCACTGTATATCGGCAACGAATACCGCAAGATAACCGGCGTAAACGAGGTGATAAAATTCCTCGGCGGGTACGACCTCGGACCCGCCCACGCGGTAAGTGTGTGGGCGCTGTACGAGCATGAGAGCGTGGCGCAGATAAAGAAAAATCCCTACATACTCTGCGAGGACGGGATAGGGATAGATTTCGTTCAGGTGGACAGGATAGCCGCCGACCTCGGTTTTGACGCGGAAAATTCCTTTCGCGTCAGCGCGGGGATAGTATATGTGCTAAGAGAAAACGCATTTGCGGGACATACCTGCCTGCCGAGGGAAAAGCTGCAAAGCGCGGTGTGCGAAAACCTCGGTATAGAGCGCAGGGCGTTTAATTCCTGTCTGCGCGGCTGCATAGAAAACGAGACTGCGGTTTCCGCCGAAATAGCGGGAAAAGAGTTTATATACCTGCCGGAATATTATTCGGCGGAGCAGTACATTGCAAAAAAGCTGGCGTTCATGTTAAAGACCTCTGCGCGCTACGAAAAGGATTATTCCAACGAAATAGCGGGGGTGGAATTTTCCGAAAACATAAAATACGAAACGTTACAGCGGGCGGCGATAAACGGCTGTCTTACCGGCAGCGTGTTTATTCTGACGGGAGGACCCGGCACGGGAAAGACCACCACGCTGAACGGCGTTATACGGATACTTAAAGGCATGAAAAAGCGCATACTGCTGTGCGCTCCCACCGGCAGGGCGGCAAAGCGCATGACCGACCTTACGGGCGAGCCGGCAAAGACGATACATCGTCTGCTTGAGGTGGATTACACGGCGGCGGGGGAGCTTAAATTCAAGCGCAACGAAAACAATCCGCTGCCCGCCGACGTTATAATATCGGACGAAATGTCCATGGTGGATACGCTGCTGATGGAAAGCCTTATGCGGGCGATAAAGCCGACCTCCAAGTTTATAATGGTGGGGGACGGCAACCAGCTCCCCTCGGTGGGAGCGGGGAACGTGCTGCGCGACCTTATCAATTCCCACAGGATACCCACCGTCGAGCTTACGGAGATATTCCGCCAGGCGGCGAGCAGTTTGATAGTCACCAACGCGCACAGGATAGTAAACGGCGAATATCCGAACCTTAGCGACCGACACAACGATTTTTTCTTTATGAGCAACGCGAACGAGGAAAAAATATCCGAGCTTGTGGTGCAGCTTGCAAAAGACAGACTGCCAAAGACCTACGGATATTCCCCGATAGACGATATACAGGTGCTTTGTCCCACCAAAATGGGAGCGGCGGGGACAAGAGAGCTGAACAGACTTTTGCAGTCCGCGCTCAACCCGCCGAGCAGGAGCAAGCCGGAGCTTAAAATATACGATATAGTGTTCCGCGTGGGGGATAAGGTCATGCAGATAAAAAACGACTATGACGTTATCTGGTCGCGCGCGGGGGAAAAAGGTTCGGGGATATTCAACGGCGACATCGGGATAATCCGCGAGGTGGACAGGTTTTCGCAGAATATCACGGTGGATTTTGAAGGACGGGTGGCGGTATACACCACGGAAATGCTGAGAAAGCTGGAGCACGCCTACGCGGTCACGATACATAAAAGTCAGGGCAGCGAGTACGAGGCGGTGATAATGCCGATAACGGGGTTTACCAAAAATTTGCTTTACAGAAATCTTTTGTATACGGGAGTTACCCGTGCGAAAAAGCTGCTTATAATAATAGGTACGCAGGAATTGATAAAGCAGATGGTGGACAATGACAAAAAGGTGCTTAGATATTCGCTGCTCAGACCTATGCTGGAGCTGGAGATGAGAAAAGGCGAGGACGCGGAAAAAGAGGATACATGATCAGACAGATTTTTGCTGTCTGATTTTTTTAGCTTACAATGAACACATAAATATTCGTACCTTTCCGGCGAGGGGAGGGAGGGTGTGGCATATTAACAAATGGGCAAAAAGCCGACAAAGTTTCGGCGAATGTGTAACAACTGTGTAACTTCTGCGAAAGCGCATTATCATAAGGAAAATCGGCAAAATCGAAAAAAATAAAATTCGTAAAAATACACAAACGCTATCGCGGGAAAATTGTGCATATTGTATATTGCTTTTTTCGGAGATTTAAGTTATACTAATTATAACGTTTAAGGTCCTCACAACATTTTGGGGAGTTAAGAAAACGTACACACACATTATGGAGGTAAAATTCAATGAGAAAGATTACAAAGGCTATCAGCGCTATTGCTGTAGCCTCCGCGCTCACCGCTACCATGGCTGTTGCGGCAAGCGCAGAAAAAGCAGGCATCACATTCCAGATGTCCGGCAACTATATGTTCCGCAACACTTTGTTCCAGAGCAATATTCTGGTCGGTGACCAAGATTACTACGGAGAAACCGGTGAAGAGCCTTTCGTAGAAGATGATACGGGCGCTCCTTACTACAAAATGGACGGCACCATTACCGACGTTGACATTACCGGTGACGGCTCTTACAGCGTTTCTATAAAGGGTCACAGCCTTGCAAACAAGAGCGGTAATTCCAGTGTTGGATATAATATGTTCAAGCTGGCTACCACCATTGATCCTGCTCAGTACCCCGACCTCAAGATAACCATTGATAAGGTTACCATCGCAGGTCAGGAGCTCACTCCTACCACCACCGAGTTTACCGGCGAAACTCTCACCACCGAAGAGATCAAGGCTGACTCCTTTGTTGATCAGGATGTAGAGCCTATGGCAGGCGCTGTAACATTCAGCCTTATCAACGTCTACGGCGATTCTCTCGTAGACGCATCTCTCGTAGACGCTAACGGCGACCTCACCGTTGACTTCACCGTAAGCGGCATGACCGCAGCTACCGATACTCCCACCGATGAGGGCGACGCTACCGAGCCCACCGAGGGCGACAACAGCGGCAAGCCCAGCACCAACACCGGCGCTGAGGGTATAGCAGTTGCAGCAGGCGTTGCAGTTCTGGCTACCGGTGCTGCAATAGTTGCAAAGAAAAGAAAGTAATTTCTGAAAGTTCTTTGTAAAAATAAAGTAAAATAACACACCGATTTCCCTGTTTTCAAAAAATGAAATTGAGAACGGGGGAGTTGGTGTGTCTTTTTTGTGCAATTTTAACTATCTTTGTATACAAAAATGTCTTAATTTGTGTGTATTTTGTATATTGCTTTTTAACCTAAATTCGGGTATACTTGATTTAAAGTTATAAAATCGTTTGATTTTATAGATTTAAAGAACGAATTTGGAGGTAAAATTCAATGAGAAAGATCACAAAGGCTATCAGCGCCATTGCTGTAGCCTCCGCGCTCACCGCTGCCATGGCTGTTGCGGCAAGCGCAGAAAAAGCGGGCATCACTTTCCAGATGAATAATTCTTGGAATTTCCGCGACACAATATACCAGAGCAACTGTCTTGTCGGTGATTCAGATTATTTTGAAGAAACAGGCGAAGAGCCTTTCCTGGAAGGCGATGACGGCACTCCGTACTATAAAATAGACGGTACTGCTACAGACGTTGAAATTACCGGCGACGGTTCTTACAGTGTTTCCGTAAAAGGTCATGCTCTTGAAAGCAAGAGCGGTAAGGTTGGCGCTTACAACATGGTCAAGCTGGCTACCAACATTGACCCTGCTCAGTATCCCGACCTTAAAATAACCATTGATAAGGTGACCATCGGAGGTCAGGAGCTTACTCCCTCCACCACCGAGTTTACCGCTGATAACTTCCCCACTGAACCGTTCCCCGCTGATAATGCGTTTATTGATCAGGATGCAGATTCACCCGCTTCCCCGATAGTATTCAGCCTTATCAACACATATGGCGAGTCCCTCGTTGACGCAACTATGGTAGATCCTAACGGCGACATCACCGTTGACTTCACCGTAAGCGGCATGACCGCGGCTACCGATACTCCCGCCGATGAAGGCGACGCTACCGAGCCCACCGAGGGCGACAACAGCGGCAAGCCCAGCACAAACACCGGCGCTGAGGGTATAGCAGTCGCAGCAGGCGTTGCAGTTCTGGCTACCGGCGCTGCAATAGTTGCAAAGAAGAGAAAGTAAGTAAGACTGTAAATTGAACAAGTTGACCCTCCGATGTTCTTGAAATGTCGGAGGGTCGTTTTGTCCCCGAAAATTTAGCTTGATTTATTTTGCATACTGTGATACAATAATATAAAGACCTTGTCTGTGCGGCGTTTTGCCTTATTGCCGCAGTTAAACGTTAGGAGTGAAATATAATGGAAAAATGCCGCAGGTGTCTTACCGACGAGATGGGTGAGCTTGCGTACAGTACGATACAGGAGTATCTTACATTTATACCCCCCGAAAAAAAGACCGACGACGAAACATACCGCCAAAGATTGCAGATCTGTCTTGAGTGCGACGACCTTGTCAACGGAATGTGCAAAAAATGCGGTTGTTTTGCGGAAATACGCGCCGCTTTCGCTCGGAGCTACTGCCCCCATGAGCGCAAGCGCTGGTAGGAAAGGAAATCGACATGGCAAATCTTGAAAAGCTCAGAAGAAATTACGGAGAGGTCCTGTGGACGGGCAAAAAGTGCATATGCGGGCTGCCTATCTCTCTTACCCGCTATATCCTGACCGAAACGTCGCTTTACACAAAGGTCGGTCTGCTCAACATTAAAGAGGACGAGATCGATCTGTACAAGATAATGGACAAGAACATGAAGTTCACTTTCGGTCAAAGGATAGTGGGCTGCGGTACTATCATTCTGATAGCGCGCGACCGCGATACGCCGGAAAAACAGCTTCGTTCCATCAGAAAACCGCGTGAGGTAAAGAGAATACTTGATCAGGCGGTCAAGGCACAGTACGATAAGTACATGGTGCGCGGCAGAGATATGGTCGGCGCGGCGCTCGGCGGTCAACCCGCGGATATCGACATGGACGGCGACGGCATAGCGGACAGCCTCGAATGATAAAAGAATTTATCCGCATGGCGCTCCACCCCTCCGAATGGGGGGAGCTTTACCGCAAATACCGCGAGATAATTTTATATATCGTTTTCGGAGTCCTTACGACGCTGGTTTCGATAGTGACGTATTTTGTGATACGCACGCTTTTTCCCGACGAGCAGAGCGCGCCGGATATACTCAAATGGAGCTATCGGCTGACATTCACCGACGGGGATTCCTCCACCGTCCTGCCGAATATCGTAAGCTGGATAGTTTCGGTCACGTTCGCCTATATCACTAATCGGATATGGGTGTTTCAAAGTCGCGTCAAAGGCGCGGGAAAAGTGCTTGCGCAGGCGCTCTCCTTTTACGGAGCGCGATTGTTTACGCTGTTTGTAGACCTCATCATAATGTATCTGCTGGTAAATCTGCCCGCGATAGAAAACGGCTTTTATGAGCTGTGCGTCAAGATATTTTCAAATATCGTGGTTTTGGTGCTGAATTTCGTGTTCAGTAAGTTGTTCGTGTTCAGAAAAAAAGAGTGAACATCGGAAAGGACGTAACATATGCCGGAAAAAGAGAAAAAAACGAGCGCCGGCAAAGCGGCGATGGTAAAATATATTTTGATAGGTATATGCGCCGCCGTGGTGATAGCGGGGTTTGTCATATCCGCCGTGCTTATCGCCAATAAGGCGCAGACCGAATCGCAAAGCAGCGGCTCGGCCGTTTCGGACAGCCTTACGCAAAGCGATAACGGCTTGTCCGACGATGTCCAAAGCGGCTCGAACGGTCAAAGCGGCGCGGATACGCAAAGCTCCGACCCGCAAAGCGAAGAAAGCACGCAGACCGCCGAATCTCAGGGCGATAGCTCGTTAGACTCGCAAGACGGCGATACTCAAAGCGCCGCGGGCGGCGATACCCAAAGCTCGGCGGCCGAGCAGCGCGAGGTCGTGATATATTACCTCGATAACGGCGCGGAAAAAACGCAGTCCTGCGACCTTTCCGACGACCCGAAAACGGTATTCAACAAGTGGGCGGAGCTTAACCGACTTGACGAAAATACGGAGGAAGAAATCAAGCTGTATTCCGTCAGCGAGGCGG
The DNA here is from genome assembly GCA_947623915.1 of uncultured Ruminiclostridium sp. Lineage (GTDB taxonomy): Bacteria > Bacillota > Clostridia > Oscillospirales > Ruminococcaceae > Ruminiclostridium_E. The sequence goes on along the minus strand of CANQIB010000010.1, from coordinate 41,885 downwards.
ACAACAGCTGGGAGGAGGAGACCGAAAACGGCACGGTCTACCACGAGGCGACCGTTTTTGTGCTGAATATCACGGTATCGGACAATTTGCAGGAATACGGCGAAAATTCCGATATGCTGGTGGAAACGCTCAAAAAGACGATCTCCGGCTGCCGCAACAAAAGCTACGACAGAATAGACGTATTTTACGTCAACGACGATATACAGCCTATTTTTTAAGAATACAAAAGCTCCGACGGGGAAGTTATTCCCGTCAGAGCTTTTTGTTTTTAGAACCGTTTACTCTTCGGTAAACGGTTTTTCTATTTTAGCTATATCGTTCATGCTGTCGATGGACAGCAGGTAGTCTATATCCTGCGTTTTTCCGTCCAGAGTCATTACGCCTTTTTGCTCCATAGACAGGCAATATCCCGAACCGTCCAGCGTATACACGACCGAAAATTCGGTCAGCGAACCGTTTGTGCCGAGCTGCGACGCCATCATCTCGCTAAGCTCCTCGGCGCGGTAAACGTGCGTTATCACCGTGTTTACGCCGTCCTGAGCGACATTACTGCTCTCTATGCTTTCCGGCTTTATAAATATCATTCCCGCGTCGGTCATAGACATCTTGCTTATGCGGTTGTAGCCGCGGTAGTTTTCCTCACCCTCGTTTACGGTTATCCATTTGCCGTCGGAGTCGGTGTAGCTGTAGCTGTAGCCGTCGTGATATTCGCGGTATTCGGTATCGCCGTCCGTTCCGAAATAGGAATAGGTCAGTCTGTCCACATCGTCATATAAAAACGTAAGCTCCTGCGTCACAAGGTCGCGAGCCTTGTCCGTTACCGTAAGGTGCGCCCCGTAAAGTCCTGTGTACAGCTCCCTTGACTTCATCACAAGGTCGTACCCTTCGATATCCGAATAGTCCGCCGAACAGCCGCTTAGCAGCAACGCCGCCGCGAGCGCGAGCGCGGTTATCTTTTTTAACATCAAATCTTCCTTTTCCAAAGCATAAAGCCGCCGTTTACACGCGGCGGCTTTTATTCTCTTGTTATGTGATTATTCGGTAAAACCGCTCTCTACCAGCTTTACCAAGCCGTCAACAGCCAGCTGCTCGTCTGTGCCGTCTGCAATGATGCGGATAGGAGTACCGCCTACAATGCCGAGAGAAAGAATACCTAACAGGCTCTTTGCATTGACTCTGCGTTCTTCCTTTTCAACCCAGATAGATGATTTGTATTCGTTGGCTTTCTGGATGAAGAAAGTTGCAGGTCTTGCGTGCAAACCAACCTGGTTCTTAACGCTCACTTCTTTGACAAACATGAATAACTACCTCCATCGTTTTCTACTGTTTTCTTTCCTTTGTTGTCGGGCTTTTCCTGCCCTGTATATATAGTATAGCCGTAAATTTCAAGTTCGTCAACAGAGTTTTTATCTTTTGTCATTTTTTCTGCAATTATTCTTCACATTCGCTCAATACTCATCAATCTTTTTGCAATTTTTTGTATCATTTGCATAAAAATTTGTTTGCTCGGATATTGAAGATACACAGAAGTTTTCCACCATCGCACGCCGCGCAAGCGGTCGGATAGGTCATTTTTCAGGTTCGGTAACCAGGAAATCGTCATATTCCCGTATTATCTTGCCGGCAAAATCGGTAAATATTATGTTAAAATTCACTTTATGCGCCTTTAGGATATCGCAAAGCGACAGATACATATCCGTCATGTCCCGCGCTTCGCTTTTTATCAGGATATGAATATTATCCCTCTTATCGGGCAGCTTTTCAGCAAGATATTTGTTGATTTTCACGAACATCTTTTTTTCAGCGGAGGTGAGCAGTTTTTGACGGGCTAACCGCAAAACAGCCAGATCCGCCTCGTCGGGAAATCCCTCGGCGTTTACCGAAAAGTCAAGGTATTTTGCATAAGGCGAGCCGTCCTTTTTCCGCGCGGTCAGCAGGTCGGGTCTTTTTTCAAGCGTCGTCTGCCACGACATTTGCTCCTGCCATTTTTCTACCTGCGCGTGGTCGCCGGACAGCAGCACCTGCGGAACGGCTCTGCCTTTCCAAACTTCGGGACGCGTGTACTGCGGATATTCCAAAAGCCCCTCGTAATGGCTTTCCCGCGAGTATGCGTCGGTATTCGGCAGCACGCCCTCCTGCATACGCGCTATCGCGTCGGTCAGCATGAGCGCGGGCAGTTCTCCGCCGGTCACGACAAAATCTCCCACCGATATTTCCTGCGCGCCAAGCTCCTCCGTCACCCGACAGTCTATCCCCTCGTAATGCCCGCAAAGTATTATCAGCCTGTCAAGCCGAGCAAGCTCCTTTACCTTTTGCTGGGTGAGCGGCTTGCCCTGCGGGGACATATAAATTATCCCGACGTCCTCGCCGACCTCGGCGCGTATCGCGTTGATACAGTCATATATCGGCTGCGCCTGCATCACCATGCCGGTGCCGCCTCCGTACGGCTTATCGTCGACGCGGTTGTGCTTATTGCCGGCATAGTCGCGGATATTGTGACATCTTATATCAATATATCCCGCTTTCATAGCACGCCCGATAATGCTTTCGGACAGCACGGCGCGGCACATTTCGGGAAAAAGCGTCGCTATATCTATGCGTATCATCGCTGCTCCTCGTTATCAAAAAGCCCTTCGAGCGGGCGTATCGTTATCACGCCGCCGTCAATATCTCTGCTGATAAGCACCTGCGGTATCGCGGGAAACATAAGCTGCTTTCCCTCCGGAGTTTTCACGGAATACACGTCGGCGGAGCCGTTTTGGTATATCTCGTCCACCTCGCCGTACAGCTTGCCGGTATCCGCGTCGACGACTTTCAGCCCGATAAGGTCCTGTAGGAAGTAGACCCCCTCTTCCAGCGTCACGTCGTTCCTGTCGATATACAGCAGTTTCCCGATAAGCGGCGTTACCTCCTCGCGGGAATTTGCCGCGTCCAGCTTCAGTACGACCAGATTGCCGTGAGCGCGGGAGGAGAGCAGCTTGGTTTCTTTCTTCTCTTTCCCGATGAACAGGCGCTCCAGCTTTGTAAAAAAGTCCGGCCCGTCGCAGTAATACTGCGCGCGTATCTCGCCTTTAAGCCCCTGCGGAGCGACTATCTTTGCGGCTTCAAGATACTGTTTTCTCATTCTGCTGCTCCTTTTAAAATATCGAATAGCTCCGAGGGGTCGCCGATAATGTATCTCGCCCCGTTTTCTTCAAGCTCGTCGCGTTTGCGAAATCCCCACAGCACGCCGCAGGGGATAAACCCCGCGTTCACAGCGGTCTGCATATCGGTCTTGGTATCGCCGAGATACAGTACATTTTTCGGCGGGATATCCAGCCGCCGTGCCACGAACAGCGCGCCGTCCGGCGCAGGCTTGGGTCTTATGCCGCTGTCAAGTCCTCTTATACAGTCAAAGCAGCCTTTCCCGAAATAATGCTCCACTACCTTTATCGCTATTTCATGCGCCTTATTTGTGACAACGCCGACAGGCAGTCCCATTTCACGCAGCCTGCTGAGCATCTCCGTTATACCGTTGTACGGAGCGGTCTTGTCCTCGCTGTGCGCGTCGTAGTATTCAAGAAACATTTCCAGCGCCTTACCGCAAAGCTCCTGTCGGTCGGGCGGCAGACAGCGTTCTATCAGCTTGGGTATGCCGTTGCCGACAAAATACTTGTAGCTTTCCGTTTCATGCTCAGGCAGTCCGAGCATACTAAGGACATGATTTGCGCTGTCGGCGAGGTCGTCCAAAGTATTCAGCAAAGTGCCGTCAAGGTCGAATATCACGCCTTTTACGGCTGTTTTTTCGTTTTTCATTTGTTTACTCCGTTCAGCAGTCCGATAACGTCGCGCAGCGTTTCGCACACCGCGAATACCCGACTGTACTGCTCCATGGCGGGAGGCGTCAGATCCGGTACCATCACCGTAACGCAGCCCGCGTCGCTTGCCGACCTCACCCCGTTCGGGCTGTCCTCCAGCGCCATGCAGCGTTCCGGCTCAAGTCCCAGCTGACTGCACGCGTAAAGGTATATATCCGGACAGGGTTTGCCGTTTTGTATCATGTTTCCGCAGATTATGCGTTCAAACTTGTCGTATATTCCTGCGGGGATAAGATATTCCTTTGCACGCTCCAAATCGGTAGCGGTGGCTACCGCGGCGCGTATCCCGCGTTCTTTCAGATGATCCAGCAGCTCATCCAAGCCTACCTTTTTTCCGACGGGGTGGTCTTTTATGTAGGCGTTCATAAGCTCTATGCGGCGGGCGCGTATTTTTTTGTAATCGCAGCTTTCCCCGAACCACTCTTTGAGCTGCACCGCCGCAAACTTTCCCGCAAAGGAACGCAGCTCCAGCGCGTGCCGTCGTTCCATGGGAAAACCGTATTCCCGCGCCGCCTCGCACCAAAAGCGCACCAACAGCTTTTCGGTGTCCAGCATAAGCCCGTCCATGTCAAAAATTACCGCTTCTATCTTCATACCATACCTATATCTTTCTCATTTTTGAGAATTTTGCGGCTACCTTTTTTGTGCCATGGGTGTCAAATGCTATCTCTAAAAGCCAGTCGCCGCCCATGGGCTTTGCGGAAAGCACGGTGCCCTCTCCGAACGTGCCGTGGCTCACCCTGTCGCCCTCTTTGTATATTTCCGTCGAAACCGCCGCGCTCGGCTTGGGACGCTGCTGCAAGTACCCTTGCCGTGTGCGTATGGGACGAGTCTGCTCGACAAACGCCGGCGCGGTGTTATCGGTGTATTCCATGTATTTTGCGGGTATCTCGCTTACAAAGCGGGATACGCGGTTTCGCATAGTCTGACCGTACAACATACGCTGTTTTACGCAGGTGAAGTACAGTTTGCGCTTTGCGCGAGTCATCGCGACATACGCAAGTCGGCGTTCCTCCTCCAGCTCGTTGGCGTCCGTCATGGAGCGGTAGCCGGGAAATACGTTTTCCTCCGCGCCTATCACGAAGACCGTGTCAAATTCCAGCCCCTTGGCGGAGTGCATGGTCATCAGCACCGCTTTGTCCTCGTCCTGCTCGTAGCTGTCAAGGTCGGACACCAGCGCGACCTGCTCCAGAAATTCGGACAGCCCGCAGCCCTCGTTTTCTCTGGCGTAGGTTATCATGTTGGATTTCAGCTCGTTGATGTTCTCCAGCCTTACCTCGCCCTCAAGTCCCTGCGCTTTCAGCGCGTCGCGGTAGCCGAAACAGTCCAGTATCTCGTCGATTATGCCGCCGTCCTCGATGTTTTCCGCCGCCGAGGAAAGCTCGAAAAACGTTTCTCCCAAAGGCATAAGCAGCTTTGCTTTTTTGGCAAGGGTGGGAAATTCTGCGCTTTCCGCCATTACCTGTATCGGCGACATACCCATTCCGTGCGCTATGCGCAGTATCTCCGCCTGAGTGGCGTCGCCTATGCCGCGCAAAGGCTCGTTGACTATCCTTTGAAATCTCGTATCGTCAAAGTTGTTGTTCAGCACGCTGAGATACGCCACCATGTCCTTTATTTCCTTGCGCTCGTAAAAGCGCACGCCCCCGATTATCCGATAGGGTATGCCGCTTTTGGCGAGCGCCGTTTCCACGGTTCGGGACTGCGCGTTGTTGCGGTACAGTATAACGTTGTCCGAATAATTTTTCCCGTCCCTCAGCGAATCGAGGATATGCTCCGCTATGTACGACGCCTCCTCCTGCTCGGTGGAAAAGCGCGCCACCGTTACCTTTTCGCCCTTGCCCAGCTCCGACCAAAGCGTCTTTTCCTTGTGCTGGGTGTTGTTGGATATGACCGCGTTTGCGGCGGAAAGAATGGTCTGCGTCGAACGGTAATTCTGTTCGAGCTTTATGACCTTTGCGTTGAATCTGCGCTCAAACGACAGTATGTTTTCTATAGTAGCGCCGCGAAAGCGGTAGATGCTCTGATCCTCGTCGCCCACGACGCAAAGGTTGCCGTGCTTTCCCGACAGCAGGGATACCAGACGGTACTGCGCCGGATTGGTATCCTGATATTCGTCCACCATGATGTAACGAAAACGTTCCTGCCAGCGTTGGGACGCTTCGGGACAGCTTTCCAAAAGCCGCACCGTCAGCATTATTATATCGTCGAAATCCAAAGCGTTCGCGCCGATAAGGCGGCTTTGGTATTCCTCATATATCTTTTTCGCCGAGACCAGAAGATAATCCTCGCCGTTTTTTCCGGCGGTAGCGAATTTTTCCGGCGTTATCAGCTTGTCCTTGGCATGGGAAATAATGCTCTGCACCGTCTTTGGCGACAGCATTTTTTCGGATATGCCGTTTTCTTTTATGACGTTTTTTATCAGCCTTAAACTGTCGTCGGCGTCGTACACCGTGAAATTCGACCGATAGCCTATCCCAAGCTCCTCTATGTCGCTGCGCAATATCCTTACGCACGCCGAATGGAACGTAGCCGCCCATATCCCCTCTACATTCGCTCCCAGAGCCGAAAGACGCTCTTTCAGCTCCTGAGCCGCCTTGTTGGTAAAGGTGACGGCAAGTATCCTCCACGGCATAACGCGGTCGTGCGCGAATATCTCGGACAGCCTCGGCGCGGCAAGCGCGTCGTCAAGCCCGCCGTTAAGATACTCCTCGGCGAAGCGGCGTTCCTCCTCGCTCAGCTCCGCAGTTTCCTCACAGCCGTAAGCGTCCCCGAAAAGCACAAGGTCGGCGATACGGTTGACTAAGACCGTGGTCTTTCCGCTGCCCGCTCCGGCTATTATCAGCACCGCTCCGTTGACGGCAAATACCGCCTCGCGCTGGCGTTCGTTCATTCGTCTGAAATATTTTTCCAGTACACGTTTTTTCAGCGTGTTATCGTCCATTTGTTTACCTCTGTCTTTTATTAAGTACAACAGCGCAGGCATTCGAGGAAAGGACTAAGCTCCCTTTTTCCCGAATGCCTGTGCATATAGCGGCAGAACCCGAAAATTACTGCTCGTTCGTGCTCTGCGAACCGCCGGAGGCGGAACCGCTCGACGCGTTGTTGGCGGAGCTGTCAAGATTTACGAACGGGTTCACACCGTCGCCTATTATCTGGGGAAGCTCGCCGTTCCAGTTGTTTATTTTGAGATAATCGATATAGTTGGGGCTGTTGGAAAGCTGCTCCTGCACCGCTTTTATCGCGTAAGCCTGCGCGTCGGCGGCGAGCTTGGTGCTGTCCGCCTCTGCCTGCGCCGCGATAACGCGCTGTTTTGCCTCTTCTTCCTTTTCCTTGGTCTTGTTTTCCATCTTCAGCGCGTCCTGCTCCGCTATGACTTTAGCCTGTATGGATTCCTCGAACTGCGCATCAAAGCTGAGGTTTTCTATCGCGAATGCCGCGACTATTATACCGTTCGGCTCAAGCGTGGCGGAAAGCGCGTCCTGTATCTTCTGCTGAACGTCGGCGCGCGACTGTACAAGATCCTCCGCCTTTATCTTACCTATCTCGTTTTTGGCTATCTTCGCAACGTTCTGCACGAGCAGCTTGGTCTCAACGTTGTCGATACCTACCGTTCTTATAATGTCGGACAGCTTTGAGGTGTCGTAGTAATAGTTCAGCTTCAGCCGCAGCTCCTCCACGCTCTGAGTGTCGCTGGTGTATGCGTCCTCGGTCACGCTGTATACCTGTTCACGGGTGTCTACCTGACGTATCTCCTCTACGAACGGAATACACATATTAAGTCCCGGGGCAAGATTATCCTGCGTTATCTTACCGAATGTGTACTTAACTCCGATAAAGCCCTCGTTTACTATCGTAAAGCTGTTGAACAGCACCGTGATAAGCACTATCAGGATTATCACCGCCAAAACGATAAGACCTATCTTTTTACCGTTTACCTGCTTGGGATTTTCCGCTGTGGAAAATTTAAAATTTGCCATGATCTTTTCCTTTCCTGTTTGGTTTTTCTTCGCTTTTAAAGGAGCGTTACGCGTCCTTTACCAGTGAAGCGTATTTATCTTCAACGCTTACGGAGGGGGAAACCTCCGTTTCGTCGGGAAGCTGTTTGAGTTGGCGGAACGCCTGTGCCAGCATCAGCTTGATACGGTTTATCTGGTTTACCTCGGAAGCGCCGGGGTCATAGTCCACCGCGATTATGTTGGCATGGGGATTTTGCCGCCTAAGCTCGCCGATTATGCCCTTTCCCGTAACATGGTTGGGCAGGCAGGCAAACGGCTGCATACATATGATGTTGTTTACTCCGCTGTGGATAAGCTCTATCATTTCCGCCGAAAGGAACCAGCCCTCTCCCGCTATATTGCCGGTGGAAACGACGCCCTCCACCAACCGCCGCATATCGCTTATCTTCATGAACGAGCCGAACTTCGTGCCCTCTATCGCTTTTTTGTAGGAATTCTGCATCCACTCGATGAAATGTATCGCCGCATTCGACAGCACATATCTTGAATTTGACACGGTGAGCAGCTCACGACGGGTGTTCGCATGGTCGCAGATATAGTAGATAAATCCCATAAGATCCGGCACTACCGCTTCCGCGCCCTCGCTCTCCACAAGGTCCACCGCAAAATTGTTGGCGGCGGGGTGATATTTTACCAGTATCTCGCCGACCAGACCTACCCTCGGCTTAACTATATCGAGGCAGGGGATAGAGTCGAAATCGCTTACGATATTGCGGACGTTTTTATTAAAGCGTCCTATCGACAGGTGTTTTATATCCTCCCGCAGATAAGCGTTCCATTTTTCGTACATCGCCTGCGCCGCGCCCTTTTCCACTTCATACGGGCGTACCTTATACAGACAGCGGCAAAGCACGTCGCCGTATATCAGCGCCATGAATGCGCGCAGCATCATCGTCGGTGTAATGCCGAAGCCGGGGTTTTTCTCCATTCCGACGATATTCAGTGAGATTATCGGAATGTTGGTAAGTCCGGCGTCTTTCAGCGCCTTTTTCAGCATACCTACATAGTTGGTCGCTCTGCAAGCGCCGCCGGTCTGGGTTATCAGCACCGACACGTTGTCCTTGTCGTATTCTCCGCTGTTGAGCGCGTGCAGCAGCTGCCCTATCGTGATTATCGCGGGATAGCACGCGTCGTTGTTTACATATTTAAGTCCCTCGTCCACGACCTGCTTGGAGTAGTCCTTGAGTATAACGATATTGTATCCGCAGTAGCGGAACGCCGCCTCCAGCAGCTCGAAATGTATCGGGGACATCTGCGGCGCGATTATCGTATGCTTTTTCTTCATCTCCTTAGTGAACAGCGGCTGCCGCTTGTAGGGGGTAAATTCGCCGGTCGGTTTTATACCGTTGCGCTCCCGCTCCTCCATTACGGAAATGAGCGAGCGCAGGCGTATCCTTGCCGCGCCGAGGTTGTTCACCTCGTCTATCTTCAGCACCGTATACATACGACCGTAGCCTTGCAGTATCTCCTGTACCTCGTCGGTAGTTATCGCGTCCAGACCGCAGCCAAAGCTGTTAAGCTGCACCAGCTCAAGTTCGGGAGTTTTCCCCACCAGTGATGCCGCGGCATAAAGTCGGGTGTGGTACATCCATTGATCCACTATTCTAATGGGACGGACTATGCTGCCCAGATGCGCCACGCTGTCCTCGGTAAGCACCGCGAAGCCGTATCCGTTTATCATTTCGGGTATGCCGTGATTTATTTCGGGGTCGACGTGGTAAGGTCTGCCGGCAAGCACTATGCCTTTTCTTCCCGTTTCTTTGAGCATTTTAAGGACTTCCTCGCCCTTTGAACGTATATCGTCCTTAAAACGTCTGTCCTCTTTATACGCCGCTTTCAGCGCGGGGCCTATCTCCTCGCCGCCGACGCCCAGCGGGTGGAACACCTCGATAAGGCGCTCCAACATTCTTTCTTCGTCGTATATCGGCAGGAAAGGATTTAGGAAAGTGACCCCGTCCTCTCTCAACTCAGGAACGGCGTTTTTGATGACCTCGCTGTAGGTCGCGACCACGGGGCAGTTGTAGTGATTGTCGCCGCCGCCTCCGTTGTCCATCTCGTAAGGCAGCGAGGGGTAGAAGATGAATTTCACGCCGTCCTTTAACAGCGACATGATATGCCCGTGTGACAGCTTTGCGGGGTAGCACACCGATTCGGAGGGCATGGTTTCGATACCCATATCGTAAATATCGCGCCCCGATTTCGGGGACAGCTTTACGCTGTAGCCGAGCTGCGTGAAGAATGTGAACCAGAACGGGTAGTTCTCGTACATTCCCAAAACTCTCGGAAGTCCCACCACGCCGCGCTTTGCCTCGCTTTCGGGCAGCGGCTCGTACTCGAAAAGACGGTTATATTTGTATTCAAACAGGTTGGGCAGGTCGGAGCGCTTTGCTCCTCCTCCCGCGCCGCGTTCACAGCGGTTGTTGGTGATGAATTTTGTGCCGTCGTCAAATCGACTTATCGTAAGCAGGCAGTTATTGGAGCAGCGTCCGCACCGCGCCGTCGTCTTGGTTATTTGGAAGTTTTCCAGACGGTCTGCGGCGGCTATGGTGCTGCCCTTGCCGTCGTCGCGTTCCGCCGCTACCAGCGCGCTGCCGTATGCGCCCATAAGTCCCGCTTTGTCGGGTCTTACGACCTCTCTGCCGCAGGTAAGCTCAAATGCGCGCAGCACCGAATCGTTAAGGAACGTGCCGCCCTGAACTATTATCTTTTCGCCCATTGCCTTGGGGTCGCGTATCTTTATGACCTTGAAAAGCGCGTTTTTCACCACGGAATAGGACAGACCCGCGGAAATGTCCGCAACGCTCGCTCCCTCCTTTTGCGCCTGCTTTACTCGGCTGTTCATAAACACCGTGCAGCGCGAGCCGAGATCGACGGGATTTTTTGCGTCCAGTCCTATTTTGGCAAATTCCGACGATCCCATGCCGAGCGCCGCCGCAAAATTCTGGATAAAAGAGCCGCAGCCGGAGGAACACGCCTCGTTCAGCAATATGCTTTCTATCTCGCCGTTTTTCACCCTCATGCACTTCATGTCCTGACCGCCTATGTCAAGTATGAACTGCACGCCCGGCAATAACTTTTCCGCCGCCTTGTAATGCGCCATCGTTTCTATCTCGCCGTAATCCGCTTTCAGCGCGGCTTTGATAAGATGCTCGCCGTAGCCGGTAGCGGTGGCTTTGGCTATATATGCCTTTTCGGGCAGCTTGGAATATATATCGCGCAGTATCTCTATCACGGACTTTAACGGATCGCCCATGTTGTTGCCGTAATGGGAATACAGTATCTCGCCCTCTTTGTCGGTAAGCACGGCTTTGGTGGTGGTGGAACCCGCGTCTATGCCCAAATAGCACGCTCCCGTATGAGCCGAAAGGTCCTTTACGGGTATTACCGCCTTGGCGTGCCGCTCGGTAAATTCTTTGCGCTCCTGTTCGTCTTTGAACAGCGGGGCGAGCCTTTCGACCTCGTGTACCTCCACCGCTGAAAGGGTAGCCAGCTTTTCCCTGAGCGCCGATGTGTCCGCCTCGGCGCGATTGTCCGAGAAGGACGCGCCCATTGCCACGAACAGATTGGCGTCTTGGGGGAATATTATATGCTCCTCGTCGAGGTGCAGCGTTTCTATAAAGCGTTTTCTAAGCTCGGACAGATAGTGCAAGGGACCTCCGAGGAACGCCACATATCCTCTTATCGGCTTTCCGCAGGCAAGCCCGCTTATCGTCTGATTTACCACCGACTGGAATATCGACGCCGCAACGTCGCTCCTTTTCGCGCCGTCGTTTAAAAGCGGCTGTATGTCGCTTTTTGCAAACACTCCGCAGCGCGACGCTATGGGGTAGATGACGGTATATTCCTTGGCAAGCTCGTTAAGTCCGGTTATATCCGTGTTGAGCAGCGCCGCCATCTGGTCGATAAACGCGCCGGTGCCGCCCGCGCAAGTCCCGTTCATACGCTGTTCCACGCCGTCGCGCAGATAGGTTATCTTGGCGTCCTCGCCGCCAAGCTCGATGGCGACGTCGGTTTTGGGTATCAGCACCTGTATCGCCTCAGTGCCTGCCGTTACCTCCTGCACGAACGGTATATCCAACCAACGGGACACGGATATTCCGCCCGAGCCCGTGACCGCTATCGTAACTGATTCGTCGGTCAGCGAGTCAAGGCAGCCGCCCAGCACCTCGGCGATAGTCTTTTTTATATCCGAATAATGCCGTTGGTAGTTTTTGTATATCAGTTTTCTCTCGTCGTCCGTCACCGCTATCTTTACGGTGGTGGAACCGACGTCAAGTCCTATATGTAACATCTCAGACCTCTTTTTTCAAATCCGTTCGACGGATAAAATTTTACGGTACGAGTCGTGACAATACCGCATTTTTAATTATACACTATAGTTTTGTCAAATGCAAGTATAAAATTGAGCCGACGCTCGGTAATCTGTTCCTTTCGTGGGAATTATTCCTTTTACCGTTGCAATTTGCCTTAGAATATGGTAAAATAATCGCTAGGTGACTTTTTAAATTCAAATAACGCTGATTTGTTTAAGAACTCACACAGCGGGGATAACGCTTTAGATACATGAAAGGACGGAATAATATGATAACGGTATCGGATCTTGCGATAAACTTCGGAGGGCAGACGCTTTTTAAAGACGTGAACCTTATATTCAACGCGGGAAACTGCTACGGCGTGATAGGCGCGAACGGGGCGGGGAAATCCACGTTTTTAAAAATACTTTGCGGGGAGCTTGAGCCTGCCGCCGGCAGCGTCAGCATACCAGCGGGACTGAGAATGTCCGTACTGAAGCAGGACCATTTCGCTTACGACGAATATACGGTACAGGAAACGGTCATAATGGGCAACAGCCGATTGTATGAGATAATGAAAGAAAAGGACGCGCTGTACGAAAAGGAGGATTTTTCGGAGGCGGACGGAGAAAGAGCAAGCGAGCTGGAGGGCGAATTTGCCGAGCTTGGCGGCTGGGAAGCCGAGAGCGACGCGTCCAAGCTGATACAGGGGCTGGGTCTGGACGAGGGTATCATGTATTCCCAAATGTCCTCGCTTGCGGGCAGCGAAAAGGTAAAGGTGCTGCTGGCGCAGGCGTTGTTCGGAAATCCCGATATTATCCTGATGGACGAGCCTACCAACCATCTCGACATCGACGCGGTGGCGTGGCTGGAGGACTTTTTGGCGGAATATTTCGGAACGGTGATAGTGGTATCGCATGACCGCCATTTTTTGAACAACGTCTGCACCCACACGGTCGATATAGATTACGGAAAGATAAAAATGTACGTCGGGAACTACGAATTCTGGTATGAATCCTCGCAGCTCATACAGCGTATGACAAAGCAGCAGAACAAGAAAGCGGAGGAGAAGATAAAGGAACTGGAGAGCTTTATACAGCGCTTTTCCGCCAACAAATCCAAGTCAAAGCAGGCTACCTCCCGCAAAAAGCTGATAGAAAAGCTGACGGTAGAGGAGCTGCCCGCCTCCAGCCGCCGCTATCCGTTCATCAGCTTTGAGGCGGACAGGGAGATAGGCAAGGACATACTTTCGGTGGACGGGCTGACCAAAACCGTTGACGGCGTAAAGGTGCTGAACAACGTCAGCTTTACCGTCGGCAAGGGGGATAAAATAGCGTTCGTCGGAGATAACGAGATAGCGGTAACGACCCTGTTTAGGATATTAAACGGGGAGCTAGAGCCGGATTCCGGCAGCTATAAGTGGGGCAGCACGGCGAGCGTAAGCTACTTCCCGCAGGATAATTCCGCGTTTTTTGACGGCTGCGACAAAACGATAATAGACTGGATACGCCAGTATTCCAAGGACGAGACCGAAACCTACCTGCGCGGTTTTCTCGGCAGAATGCTGTTTTCCGGCGACGAGGTGTATAAGCCGGTCAAGGTGCTGTCCGGCGGCGAAAAGGTGAGATGTATGTTCTCGCGTATGATGCTGTTCGGCTCTAACGTGCTGATACTTGACCGTCCTACCAACCATCTCGATTTGGAAAGTATAACCGCGGTAAACAACGGTTTGAGGGATTTTAAGGGCAACATACTGTTTGCCTCCCATGACCGCGAGATAGTCCAGACCTCCGCCAACCGCATAATCGAGCTTGCCGAGACGGGCTGCTACGACAGACAGGGCAGCTATGAGGAATATATAGAATGGAGAAAACAGGCGCACGGCGGTAAATTTACGCTGTGACAAACCGAATTTATTTCGGAAAGTACCCTTATTAAAATACTGAAAGTTCGCGCTTTTATTTTGAACGTCAAAAAGCGCGGACTTTTTTTGTGAATATTGTACAATTCACGAATATAAAAATCGTCATTTTCTCTTATTGAATTTAGTTTTCCGTTGAGATATAATATTATTGTGGCAATGTAAAACGATTACACTTGCCGCAGCAGAGAACGGACCGCCGGAAAATTTCTGACGGCGAGTCCTTATTATGAAAGGATTGATTTAAAGTGAAGCTGACTAAAAAAGCGCTTTGCTGTATTCTTACGGCTACAATGGCGATAACCTCCCTTACAGCGTGCCAGAATACCACTTCCACGGAGTCTGCCGGCGGCGAAACAAGCTCTACGGCCAACACCCCCGGAACGACGACGGAGCCCGGCGAGAACAGCGAATCGAGCGGCGGCACGGTCACCGAACTTCCCTCGAACGGAAGCGTGATGAAATGGTGCGGATACTATGACCTTAACACCCAAGATAAGGACATGGTGGAAAAATTCAACGACGCGGGATATACGATAGAATATATCGGTACTACGTCGGGTGAGTATTTCGTTAAGCAGGCGGAGCTTATAGCGTCCGGCGACGCGCCCGACCTTGTAAGCTATGAGTGGATGTGCTATCCTCACGGAATACAGCAGAACCTCTACACCCCCATGGACGACTACATTGATTTCGACAGCCCGCTTTGGAGCGGAATGAAGCAGACCATAGATAACTTCAACTATGGCGGAAAGCATTATTATATCCCCTACCAGTTAAAGGCCGGAGTAGTGCTTATTTACAACGCTACCGCGCTGGAGAACGAGGGCATACGCACCGACCCGTTTGAGCTTTATCAAAACGGTGAATGGACTTGGACCGCATGGAAAGACCTCATGACCGAGTGGTGCAACCTCGGCGAGGATTATTACGGGATCATGCCTACCGGCTTTGTTGCAATGCCGTTTATCGTTTCCACTGGCACAAAGGTGATCTCAGTTGACGGTGTAAACAAGGAAATAATCAACAATATGCAGGACGCTAACGTCCAGAGATGCCAGGACTTCCTTCAGGATCTCGCAAGACAGGGCATGATACAGGGCGAGTACAAGAACCCCGATCAGGCTCTTATCGACGGCAAGACGCTCTTCTCCGAATTCGGTCTTGACTGGGGTTATTCCACCACTCAGGCCGCTATGAAGGATCAGGACGTTAAATTCGTTCCGATACCCAGAGACGACAAGGCGGATAAATATTACATGAACACCGATACCTTCGGTTATCTTTGCCCCGCAGGCGCGAAGAACATAGCGGCTGCCGTAAAGTACATGGAGCTTTGCCGTGAGAACGAGATAGATCCCGAAAGAATAGAAAAAGCAAAGGCAGAGGCTATCGCTGAAACTCTGTACTATACCAAGTGCCTTGAGTGCGGCGAGACCGGCACCGACAAGACATTAAGCAAGTGCCCGAATTGCGGAGCGGACCTCAGAGTCAACAACACGCACGTTGCTATGTCGGAAGAGCTTTACGACCTTTCCGTTGAGCTGAAGAACCCCGAAAGCGACCAGTTCGTATTCGTATGGGACGATTGCTTCGGATTCAACAACGAGCTTACCACTCTTATGCAGACAGGTAACTCCGACGGTCAGGAGGCTATCCTCGGCGGGCCTTTCAAGAACGGTGATTCCTATACCACTATCCGTGAGAAATATTTCGGCACGGTAGAGGGATACCTCGATCCTTACAGAGAATCGCTCAAGAATTCATAAGAACAACCCGATACCTCAATACCCCCGCGGCGCTGCCGCGGGGGTTTATTTTAAGATTGATTTTAGCGCTCGGATATAGTATAATTAAAGAAAAAGAACAAAAGAAGGCTGGTAAATGAATATTACCGTAATACAGCAGGTAGCGGTGATGGCGCTGCTTGCGGCGGTGGGATACTTCTGCCGAAAAACTAATATGCTCGATGAGAACAGCACCAAAAAGCTGTCCGGCTTGCTGCTGAATATAGTTATACCCGTCGTGATACTGGTATCCTATCAAAAGCCGTTCGACGCGAGTATGCTGGGAGGGTTGCTGCTGTCCTTTGCGCTAGCGGGGGCAAGCATAATATCCTCGCTGCTGATAATACCGCTTATTTTCCGCCGCAAGGAGCGGTCGGGAGTGGTGAACGAAAGGCTGGCGGCGGTGTATTCCAACTGCGCGTTCATGGGGATACCGCTGATACAGGGGCTTTTCGGGAACGACGGGGTGTTTTACCTCACCGCTTATATCACGCTGTTCAATGTGCTGATGTTCACCCACGGAGCGTTGTCGGTAAGCGGCGAGAAATTCACCCTTAAAACGCTCGGCAAGGCGCTGCTTCACCCCTGCGTTATTTTCATCGCCGTGGGAATGGTGCTGTTTTTGCTGAATATCAGGCTGCCGCAGGTGCTGCTGGACGTGTGCGAGCAGCTTGCGGGACTGAATACGCCGCTAGCCATGATAGTGGCGGGCTCCGTAATAGCGACGGTACGGCTGCGCGACGCGGTGAAAAAGCCTCGGCTGTACGCGGTATGCTTTATAAAGCTGATGGCGATACCTATGCTGCTGCTCGGTTTATGCGCCGTTTGCGGCTTTGACAGGCTGATAAGCGGGGTGAACGTTATCGCCGCCGCCTGTCCGACGGCTGCCGCCTGCACCATGTTTGCGATAAAATACGATAAAAATCCCGGCTACAGCTCCGAGCTGTTTGCCGCGGCGACGGTGCTGTCCTGCGTCACCCTGCCGCTTATACTTACGATATTTGAGCATACGGTGAGATAAACGAATTTTTGAAAGGAATGTATATCATGATAATTGAGGAATGTGCCGCTCTTTGGGACAAAATGAGAAACAAGCGCCCGCTGGTGCATTGTATAACTAACTATGTCACGGCTAACACCGTGGCAAACGGTCTGCTTGCGGCGGGGGCTTCGCCGGTCATGGCGGACAGCCCGCTGGACGCGGTGGATATTACCCAAAAGGCGGATTCGGTGCTGTTCAACATGGGCACTTTCGGCAAAGACCGCTGCCGCGCCATGCTTACCTCCGGGCAGGAGGCGGGGCTTACCAAAAAGCCCGTTGTGCTGGACCCCGTCGGCGCGGGCTCGACGGAGTACCGTTTGAAAAACGCTCTTTATATGCTGCGGCAGTTCCGTTTCGCGGCGATACGCGGCAACGCCTCCGAAATAGCGGCGCTGGTCAGCGCGCCCTCTATAGGCGAGCGTGCGGAAAAGGGCGTGGACAGCGCGTACGTCGGTCCCGAAGGCGCGATACGGCTTGCCGAGGCGGCGGCGGAGAAATTTTCCTGCGCGGTGGCGGTCACGGGAAGTACCGACGTCGTTTGCAAAAACAACAGGCTCGCCCTTGTGAGCAACGGCGTGGAGATGCTCTCCCGCGTTACCGGCACGGGCTGTCTGGTGTCGGGACTTACCGCGGCTCTTTGCGCGGCGGGGGATAATTTTACGGCGGCGGTGACCGCGACGGCGGCTATAGGTATAGCGGGGGAGACAGCCGCGGCGGACGCCAAAGGCACGGGCAGCTTTTATGTGGGACTGCTGGACGCGTTGACGGTAATGAGCGGCGCGGAGCTTGCAGAGAAAGCAAAAGTAGAAGAAATGCGGCTTTAAGTGAAAAAGTTTGACAAAATCGTGCTTTTATGATATAGTTTAAATATCATAATGGGGCGCAGCTCCTATAATGAAATTATGTAAGCCGTTACACGGCGATCCAAAGGGGGAAATCTCAAATGTTCTGTCCTAATTGCGGTGCGCAGCTTGACGATAACGTTACTGTCTGCGCCTACTGCGGAAAAAATATTTCCGCACAGCAGGAACAGCCGGCACAGCAGGAAGCTCCTGCACAGCAGGAAGTTCCTGCACAGCAGGGTACATACAGCGAGCCTGTACAGATACCCGGCAATTTCGTTCCCGATCCCAATTATGTTGCTCCTATAGCCAAACCTGTTCCGGCGAAAAGCAATCCGCTGCTCGGAATAGTCGGAGCGATACTGTTCGGTCTTATCGCGTGCGTGGTATGGGTGCTTATAGGAATGCTCGGTTACATATCCTACATAGGCGGTCTGCTTATGGGCTTCTGCACCGTTACCGGCTACAGACTGCTGGGTAAAAAGTTCGATATATACGGCATTATCTGCTGCATTATCGTTATACTCTTAGCGGTGCTTGCAAGCAATATGTTTATAGTGACCATGTCGATGTTTATGCAGGAGGGCGGAGCGGAAGTCGCACAACTGCTCGGTTACGGCGGATTCGGCGACGTATTCTTCAACTTCTTTGAATTTATCGGACGCGCCGACCAGCTGCTGGAGTTCGGAGGAGCGGACAGCTCGATGACGATGGAATTTGTAAAGGACCTCGTGATAGGCTACGTTCTTTCGGCGGTAGGCTTTGCTATCTGCGCCATTCCGCAGTTCAAAACCAGAAACGTTCCCGGCTAAAAAATCTATTAAAAAGGGCGAAATATTTAAAACGGCTTGCAAACCTCGGTTTGCAAGCCGTTGCTTTATTATTCCGTTCTCAGCGCCGCGACGGGGTCTTTGTTGGCGGCGACCCTTGAGGGTATCAGACCCGCTATGAGAGTGAGCAGCATACTGATGATCACCAGTATCACTCCGCCCAGCCAAGGCAGAGCGCAGATGCCGGAGATACCGGCAAGGTTCTCTATGATAAGATTTATTGGTATGCTGAGCAGCAACGTTACGCCGATTCCTATTGCTCCGGCGGTAAAGCCTATGATAAGCGTTTCCGCGTTGAATACCCGCGAGATGTCGCGCTTCGACGCGCCCATTGCGCGGAGTATGCCTATCTCCTTGGTGCGTTCCAGCACCGATACATAAGTGATTATACCTATCATTATGGAGGAAACCACCAGCGATATTGCCACGAACGCGATAAGGATATAGCTTATTGCGTCTATTATGGTGGTGACCGAGGTCATCATAAGTCCCACCATATCGGTGTAGCGTATTTCCAGCTCCTCGTTGCCGTCGGCTTTCACCTTGTCGTTGTAGTTGTCGATTATCTCCTCTATCTTTTCCTTGGATTCAAAATCCTTGGGGTAGATGCTTATCCGATAGGGGGAATCCAGCGACGATACTCCCAGCTTTTCAAGGTTGCCCTCGTAGGTCGCGTCGGTGGAATTGCTCGGCATATTCTTGCTGAACGCCTCGATTATCTGCTCCTCGGACATTCCCGCCTGCTGCGCCTGCTCGAGCTGCTGTGTCATTTCCGTCTGCTGCTCCTCCGGCAAAGTCGCTATATAAGCGGTGATGTCGTCCATAGTGAGCTTGGGAGCTTCCTCGTCGGGATCGGGGAATTTCAGTCCGGTGAATATATCGGTGTCCGGATCGTCCTTCTGCTGCTTTACGACGTCGCTTTCGTTCACCTTATTTATCAGATATTCGGTAAGCTCGTGAGTGTATCCCACCGCTACCGCCGAATTAGTGTTCAGTATCGCGTTTTCCGCCGGCTTTATGATACCGACTACCTTGATAGGCTCGGCGTTGTTGACCACTTCGGTCATGTAGATGTCGTCGTCGCTCTTATCCGTCCAAACGCCGTCCTCTTCGGTAAAGAAGTCGCTGTTTACCACCAGACGGAAGTCCAGACCCATCAGCTCGTCATAGCTGAAAGAAACGTCCTTGCTTTCAAAATCTATTTCGTCGGTATTGCCCGCAAATGCGTTTTTGACCGCCTCTACCAGTTCGTCCTCTTCTATCAGTCCCAGACAGTAAAGGCTGTAATCGGTTATCTCGCTGCGCTCGTTTACTATTATAACGACTTCGTTGTAGCTTTCGGGAAGTCTGCCTTTAAGCACCTCGTACTGGTCCTGCAAAAGCTCTTTATTGTCCAGCATTTCCGACCAAACGCCGGTGGTGGAATTCATCACCATGCTCATCGCCTGCGCGGAATTTGCCTCGTTGGTCATTCCCAGCTTGTCGAAAAGCTGCGCGGGATTTACCTGAAAGATACCGTCCTCGCCGTCCGCACGGAAAACGTTCATCGTCGTGGAATAGCTGTATTTTATATCGCTGACGTAATCGTTTATCTCGCTGCCCTCTCCCTCAAGATACGCCTTGAAGTTTTTAAGGTCGTTTGACTGTATCTGAGTCAGCATGGCGTTTATCATGTTGCTCATGACGTTGAGCGAATATACGGTATTTTCCTCCGGCACGCGTTCGGTGCTTTCCTGCCGCGTTTTTGCCATGGAGGTCATCATGGTAGCCATATCCACCGAGCTGCTCTCGATACTTATCGGATAACTGGACAGGGTGTCCTCCTCTACCGAGGATATATACGCCCTCGCGCCGGACGAGATAGCAAGTATCAGCGCGATGCCTATTATACCTATGCTGCCCGCGAACGACGTCATAAAGGTGCGCGCCTTTTTGGTCATAAGGTTGTTAAGGCTGAGCGACAGCGCGGTAAAAAACGACATGGAGGGCTTTTTCTGCTTTTTTTCCGCCTTGCCCGCCTTTTTAATAGGCTCGACGACGTTTCTTGAATAGGGGTTGGAATCGTCCGTCACCTTTCCGTCCAGCAGCTTTATGATACGGGTGGAATATTTTTCCGCAAGCTCGGGATTGTGCGTGACCATTATTATCAGCTTGTCGGCGGAGATCTCTTTGAGAATCTCCATTATCTGTATGCTCGTGTCGCTGTCCAAAGCGCCGGTAGGCTCGTCGGCAAGCAGAATGTCGGGGTCGTTCACCAACGCTCTTGCTATCGCGACGCGCTGCATCTGTCCGCCTGACATCTGATTCGGCTTTTTGTTTAACTGGTCGCCCAGCCCGACCTTGCACAGCGCGTCTTTAGCCCGCTTTCTGCGCTCCGCCTTGGAAACGCCCGACAGCGTAAGTGCAAGCTCGACGTTGGAAAGCACCGTTTGGTGCGGTATAAGATTGTAGCTTTGGAACACAAAGCCTATCGAATGGTTGCGGTAGGTGTCCCAGTCGGAATTTTTAAACTGCTTTGTTGATTTGCCGCCAATTATAAGATCGCCGTCGGTGTACCTGTCAAGACCGCCGATAATATTCAGCAGTGTAGTCTTGCCGCAGCCTGACTGACCCAGTATCGAAACAAATTCGCTCTCGCGAAAATCTATACTGACCCCTCTCAGCGCGTTGACCGTGCCGCCTCCTATCTTATAGTCTTTCGTGATGTTTTTCAGTTCAAGCATAGTTCGTTCCTCTTTTATATAAAGTTTTTTATGTTTGTATATTCGTAAGGCTGCGGTCGGTATGCTCCGCGTTGCGCCTTTTTTTAGATTCCTTTGCCTTAACGTCCGGCATTTCGAGCGGGAGATAAATATAAAACTCCGTGCCGCGCCCCGGCTCGCTCATCACTTTTATCCTGCCGTGACACAGCTCGACTATCCTCTTTACCAAAGGAAGCCCCAGCCCGTTCCCCTCCGAGGCACGGGAGGCGTCGGCACGGTAAAACTTTTCAAATATCCTCTCGGCGGTCGCGTTGTCCATACCTATGCCGTTGTCGCACACCGCTATTTTTGCCGTACCGTCCGAGTCGCGCGAAAGCGATACCCTTATCTCGCCGTTGTCGTCGGTGTATTTTATCGCGTTGCCGATAACGTTCAGCCACACCTGCTTTAACATTTCGGAATTTCCGTAAAATTCCAACTCGTCAAGCTCTGGTATCATCGTAATGTTCTTTTTGCTCCATTGCTGTTCCAGCAGCAGTATGCTCTGCCTTATCTCCTCGTCAAGGCGGAACAGCTTTTTGTCCGATACTATCTCTTGATTTTCCAGCTTGTTAAGCTCCAGGATATTGCCGGACATATTTATCAGCCGTCGGGATTCCTCAAGGATTATGTCTATATATTCCTTTTGCTGCTCCTCGGTCAGCCCGCCCTTTTTAAGCTGCTTTGCAAATCCGTACACCGAAACCATCGGGGTCTTGAACTCATGGGAGAACCCGTTTATAAAATCGTTTCGGAACATTTCCGTGCCGTCCAGCTCCCGCGTCATTATGTTGAAGTTTTGCTGCAGCAGCCTTAGCTCGTACATGGAGCTCAGCTCGGTTATCTTGACGCTGAAATCTCCCTTCGCCACATTTTCCATGGCTTTGGACAGCTCCAGCAGCGGCCGCAGGATAACTCCCGAAAAAACGAAGGTCAGTATGCTGCCTATCACCGTGCTGACGCTGAACGTCACCAAAAGCAGCAGCATCGGCGCGGTACCCATCACCACTCCCATAGCGTACAGCACGTTAAATATTATTATGCACAGCGCGTTCGCCGTTACCATTATCAGAAAAACGTACAGCACTATCTGGACGTTTATTGAGCGGTATCTGCGAAGATAAATATCCTTGCTCATTTTGCGGTACCGTTTTTGATGACCGCCTTGTAGCCAAGACCGCGCACCGTGACTATCTCAAAATCGTCGTTGTCGCGGAACCTTTCGCGCAGGCGGTTTATATGTACGTCTATCGTGCGCTCGTCGGTGTCGGATTCCATGTCCCAAAGCTCGTCCATGAGCTGTCTGCGGGTGAATATCTTGTTTTGGTAGCTTAACAGCTTGAACAGCAGCATGAACTCCTTGTTCGGCAGCTCCTGCACCGCCCCTTTCCGACTGACGGTGAGCGCGTCGTAATCCAGCACTGTATCTCCCGCGGTGAGCTTGTGAGAATTTGCGATATTGCTGCGCCTAAGCAGCGCCGCTATCCTCAACAGCATCTCCTCGTCGTCGACGGGCTTTACCATATAATCGTCCGTGCCCGCTCTGAACCCGAGTATTTTGTCGGCGGAGGTCTCCCTCGCCGTCACCATAAGCACGGGTATATTGCAGCCGCCCTCGCGCAGCGTGCGGACAAATTCAAATCCGTCTATCTTGGGCATCATAACGTCCAGCAGGATAAGGTCGATATGCTGTCTGTCAAGCACCTCCAGCGCGTCCGCTCCGTCCACGGCCGGCACGGGTTCGTAACCGTTTTGGCTCAGCACGGTGCACATCAGCTTTCTGGTGTTGGTGTCGTCCTCCGCAACCATTATATGAAACATTGCCGCTCTCCTTTCACGCAAGAGCATATCACGGAAAAATTAACGCAAGATTAACAAAGGATACCTAAACACAAAATAAAAGAGTGCTGACTGATAATTCGATCCGTCAACACTCTTACGCGGGAAAGCACATTCTCCCGCAGCGTTTTCAGTTTCCGAGATTGTACTTTTTCTTGAATTTATCCACACGTCCGCCGGAATCAACGAGCTTTTGCTTTCCGGTGAAGAACGGGTGGCATTTGGAACAGATCTCCACCTTTATATCCTTCTTAGTGGAGCGGGTCTCTATCACCTCGCCGCACGCGCAGGTTATGGTAGTAGCCTCGTACTCGGGATGTATTCCTTCTTTCATGCTGTCACCTCCTAAACGATCTCGTGAGAATTTCTGTAAATTACAGCTATTGCCGCAGTTGTCATTTTTATCGGCTTTTTTACGCCTAGGCTATTATTGTATCATATTAAAACACAAAATGCAAGCCTTTTTTGAAAATATTTTGCCGAAACTTTTTCAAAACGTTTTTTGCGTCAGCCGACCAGCTTTGTGAAATCCGCCGAAAGAGCCGCCTGCTTTTCGGCAGCCTCCTCGCTGTTTGAGCCCACCGTGGTGTAGTACAGCTTTATCTTCGGCTCCGTGCCGGAGGGACGGATAACTATGCTGGCGTTATCCTCAAGATAAAGGGTGATAACGTTCGATTTGGGGAGCGTGAGCGTTTCCTGAGTGCCGGAAACGAGGTCGTATTTAACGCTGAGCTTGTAATCCGCAAGCCCTATAACGCGGCTGCCCGCAACCGAGTCGGGATGTTCCGTACGCAGTTTGTCCATTATGCCGTTCATCTTTATCATGCCGCTCTCGCCTTCAAACGCGAAGTTTTCCAGCTTGTTGCAGTAATATCCGTATTCCTTGTACATATCCGCTCTCGCCTGCACCAGCGATATGCCCTTGGAACGGTAGAACGCCGCCATCTCGCAGATAAGCATGGAGCCTACCACCGCGTCCTTATCTCTTACATAAGAGCCTGCAAGGTAGCCGTAGCTTTCCTCAAAGCCGAATATGTATCTGTCCGCCTCTCCCTTTGCCTCAAGGAAGCCTATCTGCTCGCCTATGAACTTAAAGCCGGTCAGCACGTCGATAAGCTGTACGCCGTATTTTGCCGCGATGGCGCGTACCAGCTCGGTGGTAACTATCGTCTTTACCGCAATGGGAGCTTTCGGCATAGTGCCGTTTGCTATCCTTTCACGGCAGATATATTCCAGCAGCATTGCGCCGACCTCGTTGCCGGTGAACAGCACATAGTCGTCGCCGTCGGGGACGGCTATTCCCACGCGGTCGCTGTCGGGGTCGGTGGCAAGCAGGAGATCCGGCTTTACCTCCTCGCACAGTTTAAGACCGAGCGTCAGCGCCTCGCGTATTTCGGGATTCGGGTAAGGGCAGGTGGTGAAATTGCCGTCCGGCATCTCCTGTTCCTTTACGACCGTAACGTCGGTTATGCCTATCTCTTTAAGTATGCGGCGCACCGGCTTGTTTCCCGCTCCGTTCAAAGGAGTGTATACCACTTTCAGTCCGCTTGCCGCGCAAAGCTCGGGGTGTATCGACTGCTTTTTGACGTTGGCAATATAATCGTCGATAACGTCCTGCCCGATATAGCTGATGCTTCCCTCGCTGACCGCCTTGTCAAAATCAACGGTCTTTACGTCGGCAAATATATCCAGCTTTTCGATTTGTGCCAGTATCTGCTCAGCGGCGTTGAGCGTGACCTGACAGCCGTCGCTGCCGTAGACCTTGTAGCCGTTGTATTTTGCGGGATTGTGGCTCGCGGTGAGGATTATACCCGCGTCGCAGCCCAGAGCGCGCACCGCGAAAGAGAGCATAGGCGTGGGCATAAGCTCGGGGTAGATATGCGCCTTTATCCCGTTAGCGGCAAAAATGGACGCCGCATGGCGCGCAAATACGTCGGATTTTATTCTGCTGTCGTAAGCAACGGCGACGCTAAGGTCGCTCTTGCCTGTATTTTTAAGATAGTCCGCCAACCCCTGAGTGGCTTTGCCTACCGTGTAAACGTTCATTCTGTTGGTGCCCGCGCCTATCACTCCGCGCAGTCCGCCTGTTCCGAATTCAAGATCGCGATAAAAACGGTCGGATATTTCGTCCGCTTTTCCGTCAATGCCGATAAGCTCCGCTTTAAGGTCGGGATCCTGCACCGCCTTTTCAAGCCATTCGGCGTAAAGGGTCATAGTCTTGTCCATGCTGATCTTCCTTTCTGAATTATCACGGTTG
Source organism: uncultured Ruminiclostridium sp. (assembly GCA_947623915.1). Lineage (GTDB taxonomy): Bacteria > Bacillota > Clostridia > Oscillospirales > Ruminococcaceae > Ruminiclostridium_E. The sequence goes on along the minus strand of CANQIB010000010.1, from coordinate 16,458 downwards.
TAACCGTATTAAAATCATAATTAGTATAGCACATTTTATCGGAGCAGTCAAGACAGAATTGAAACTACCTACGCCGTAAAAACCCGTTTTTGTGCTTTTGCGGCAGCAAAATGCACAATACGATAGCCGCGATATTGTACGAACTGCACAAAAATTAAAAATATTCGGTAACGCCGCGGGATAATTTTGGTCTTATATTATGAAGGCGGCAAACGGACCGCCCGACATACAGCGCTGTAAAAGCAAGATCGCGTATAGCCGACATAAAACACGCAAGGTCGGGAACGACAGAAGATATAAACCGCTGAAACGGTTTATATAGCCGCACACCCTCAGCGGCACGCGGCGGACGCTCGGCGTCCGCCGCGATAAAAGGGAGGGTTTGACATAACTTTAGATGTGTGTTATCATGGCTGGGGAACGGCAAAAACGCGGGTTTAAATAATATGACGGAGGGTATCATATGATCGGGTTTTATATGTCTATGGCCGACACGCCGGAGGAAAAGAGCCTTATCGAAAGGCTTTATATCAAATATCGGGGGAAGATGTACGGCGCGGCTTACAGAATTTTAAAAGATCCGGCAGACGCGGAGGACGCGGTACACGACGCTTTTGTAAAGGTGTTTTCCAAAACGGAGGAGCTGGCGGCTTTTTCCGAGGAGGTATGCGGATATTATCTTTACACGGCGGCAAGAAACGCGGCGCTTACCGCGCTGAAAAAGAAAAAAGGGCAAGGCTCGTATGAGAGCATAGAGGAAAGATACGATATACAAAGCGGGGACAACGTTGAGGAGGAGGCTATATCTTTATTCGGTGTGGAAGAGATAAAGGACGCCCTCCGACAGTTGTCCGACAGCGATTACGAGCTGATATTCATGACCGCTTATATGTCCGCCTCACCGTCGGACATAGCCGCCCTTATCGGTGAAAGCGCCGGTACGGTGCGTCAGCGGCTGTTCAGAGCAAGAAACAGGCTTTTGAACATACTTAATCAAAACGGAACGATATATAAGGAGGCTGAGGATCATGTATAACGACAATCTTAAAAGAGCGCTTGAAGAGACCTTCCGTGAGCGTATGCGCGGCGTAGTCGGCGAAGAACAGCACGGATTCTCGCCGGAGTTTGAAAGAAAAATGAAAAAGCTGACCGCTCACGCAAAGCGGATAAAGGTAACGGATGCGCAGGAGCTTAAAGAGCTGGCTCAGCCCGCCGCAAAGAAAAAGCACACGGCGATAAAGTGGCTGTCGGTCGCCGCCTGCCTTTGCCTGACCGTTGTGGGAGGCGCGGTGCTGGTCAGAATGTTGAGCAGCAACACGGCCATTCCCGGCGATACGTCGGTAGTATCCGACAACGGCGGCTCGTCGGAGGGGACTGCCTCCGGCGTAGAGCAGATACCCGCGTTTATCGAGTACGACGGGCTGTCGCTTCCCACGGCGGGAGCGTATAAGCCGGGAACGGACGGCAGCGCGCAATGTATCTACGATTACGCCGTCGTTCAAAAATTGACAAAGGACAGCCTTTATTACGATGACAACGAGCGTTCGCCCGATTTGTTCAACGGTACGCATTACAGCGCGCCGGACTCTCTACCCGCGCCCGAAACGGTGGCGCTGAAGGAGGACGAAAGCATAGCCGGCATGACGGTAAGCGACGCATCGGCGACTTTCTCGGTAAACGTGAACGGGGCTGACGGCACGTATTACCTTTCGCCTTACGAAATGACCTTTACCCTGACGGGAAATTTGGAGCTTAACGGGATACTGTGGAACGACCCCGACGGAGCGGGCAGCAAGCTGCTCTTGATACCCGACGGCAATGAGCGGTCGGAGGAGCTTGCGCAGTATATCATAAAAGAAAATTACGAGGATACGCAGTATGCAGTCCCCTCCACCGAGCAGACGCGGTTCTACTTCTGCGCGGCGTCCTCCTACCCGCTGATAGATATTTCCGACAGCGCGGGCTTGCCCGAAAACAGCGGACTGTACAATGTGACCGTCGTCATCTCCTCGCTGACGCAGAGCTTTTCGCGGTCGGGGATAAACAAAGTCACGGCAAACGTTGATTCCGTTGAGGTTACCTCGGTCAAGAGCGAGATGGAAAGCGGCGCGGAATATCCGCTCTCAATGCCGTTCTACGGTTACATGATGCCGACGGACGCGCAAAGCGCCGACGGCTGGTTCGATTATGATTATTGCGCGGTAAGAAAGCTGTCACCGTCCGAGCTGCTGTACAACAGCGGCGACACGGAAGAACCGTCCGTATACGATACCGAAAAGACCGTACTGAAAAAGGGAGACGCCGTCGGAGACCTTACCGTCACCGAGGCGCAGGCACGGCTGAAAGCGATGCAAAAGGAATTGACCGAAAGCGGCGGCGGATATAATCGGCTGGAACTGTCCGGCTCTGTCACCCTGAAAGGTATGCTGGGCTATGACACATTTAACGGTTATGTGCTTTGCGTAGACCCGACGGACTTCGATACCGTTCTTCCGTACATCCCGCTCGGAATATCCGGTCCTTATCTGCTCACGGACGGAGGGGATAACGTGGCTCAAAGCGGTTATCCGCCGATATATCTTGACCTTCCCGAAGACGTTGACATGAGCGGATTTGAGACGGATAAGACCTATAACGTTACCGTTACGGCGGACAGCATCCTCTTTAACTGCAACGACAACAGCTCATTCAGCGGAATATCGGCGCACGCCGTTTCCGTCACCGAGACGTGAGCGTATTTAACAAATTGATAACTTCATACTTCCGGTAGTTTTTGAAAGGCGGACACAGCTTGTGTTCGCTTTTCGCTTTTGGTAAGCATATAGTAGGATATTTGCATTTTGTGAGGATCCGTGTTATAATATATTAAACTTACAATTTTTACGCAAGGGTCATTCGGGACGCGCCGCAAAACGGAAGCGTCCGAGCGAACGGAGATAAGGGAAACGTAATATGTATGCACAGGTAAACGGTATGGGGCTGTTCGGAATGAACGCCTTTAAAGTCACGGCGGAAATAATAACGGGACGCGGTCAGCCCTCGTTCGATATAGTGGGGCTGGGCGACGCGGCGGTGCAGGAAAGCAAAATGAGGATAAAAGGCGCGCTGTCCGGCGTCGGGATAAGCGTAGGCGGACAGAAGATAACCGTAAATCTCGCGCCCGCCGATGTGAGAAAATGCGGCTCGCTGTACGATTTTACGATAATAGCCGCGCTGCTTTCGGTAAACAACATAATAGAGGACGACCTTGACGACTGCGCGTTTATCGGCGAGGTGTCGCTCGGCGGCGGACTTATGTACACTAACGGCGTGCTGAGCATGGCGATAGAGGCGAGAAACTGCGGGATAAAAAGACTGTTCCTGCCGGAGGAGAACGCCCGCGAGGCGTCGGTGGCGGAGGGACTGGAGGTATACGGAGTAAAGGATATACCCGCTTTGATAGACCATTTTACCGGCAAAAAGCCCATTTCTCCCGAACCCGTTTATCGACCCGACCCGACGCTTTCGATACTGGAGGATTTTTCCGACGTAAAGGGTCAGCCGCTGGCAAAGCACGCGTTGGAGGTAGCAGCGGCGGGATTCCACAACGTTTTGCTGATAGGACCGCCCGGCACGGGCAAAAGCATGATAGCAAAGCGGATACCCTCGATACTTCCGCCGATGAGCTTTGAGGAGAGCATAGAGACCACCGGCATACATTCGATAGCGGGGCAGCTTGACAGGAACGATCCCGTGATAATGCAAAGACCGTTCCGCGCGGTATCGCATACCGCGTCGGCGGTGGGCCTTATCGGCGGAGGGAGCGTCCCAAAGCCGGGAGAGATCTCCCTTGCGCATAACGGCGTGCTTTTTCTGGACGAGCTGCCGGAATTTGACCGCCGCACGCTGGAAACGCTGCGCCAGCCTCTTGAGGACGGAACGATAACCATTTCCCGCGCACAGGGCTCGGTAAGCTACCCCTGCGATATAATGCTGGTTGCCGCGATGAATCCCTGCCCCTGCGGGAATTACGGCAATCCGCACGGACATTGTACCTGCACCGAAAAAATGATACAAAGCTATCTCGGAAAGATAAGCCGACCTGTGCTGGACAGGATAGATATACAGGTGGAGATGCCGCAGTTAAGCTATGAGGAGATAAGCAATTCCGCGCCGGGCGAATCCGGCAAAGCGGTGCTTGCGCGCGTCATGCGCGCAAGAGAGATACAAAAGGAACGCTTTAAGGGTACGGGGATACGGTCAAATTCCAAGATAACCGCGTCACAGCTCCATAAAATGTGTCCGATGGACGACGGCGCAAAAAAGCTGATAGCGGGCTGCTTTGACAAGATGGGACTGTCCGCGAGAGCTTATGACAGGATACTTAAAGTCGCGCGCACCTGCGCCGACCTCGGCGAGAGCGAGATAATACGCAAAAAGGATATAGCCTCCGCCATAAACTTCCGCAGCTTGGACAGAAAATACTGGTCGATGACCTGAGCGTATTTGAAATTTTGATGAAATCCGTTGACTTTGCGGAATAATATGGTATACTTAATAGAGCCGATGTAAACAAAGAAAGGAAGATAATATGAAAAAGACGGTTTTTGCCGCGCTTATGCTTGCCGTGGTTGTCACGGCGTCAGGCTGCGCGGAGAGCATACTTGAATCGAAAACGTCGGGCGGCACCGACGCGGAGCTTTGGACTGCTGCGGATGACGATACGGTCGCTTGGGCGAGCGGCGACCTTTCCGACGAGGACAAGGAATATTACAACATACCTTTTGCGGATTTTTATTCGGAGTATTCGTTTTATGTGGATATAAACGAGCTGGACGAGAGCGATCCCGATAACGAGGCGACTTTGAAAAGCCTCCGTCAGCAGATGATAGAGGGACTTGCGAACGAAAAGATAGTTTTGAAAAAAGCCGCCGAAAAAGGGCTTGACGTGCTGTCTGACGAAGAGGCGGCAGAGGTGAACGAGGACTTTGAGGCGTATCTCGAACAGTTTTACCCGAAGTTCGAGGAAGAGGCGCAGCAGGCGCTCGGCGATACCTCCGAGGTATCGGACGATGAGCTGAAAGCGAAAAAGCGCGAGCTGCTCAACGAGTATCTTGAGCAGTTCGGACTTTCGGAAGAAAACTTCCTGAAATGGGTATCTAACAACTATATATACAGCAAAACGATACAGGATATCGGCAAGGATATAACCGTTACCGAAAAGGAAGTCGAGGATTATATAACCTCTTTTACCGAGGAGGCAAAGGCGGCTTACGAAAAATCCGTATCGGAATATGAGGCAAAGACAGAATATCAGGCGGTATGGATACCCGACGGTTCGAGAGAGATAAAATTCATACTGATAGCGGCGGATTCCGCTGACGCGGCGGAGCTTTCCGCGGCGCGCACCGAGAGCGGCGCGGATACCGCTGAGCTTGATAAGATGCGCGACGAAATGCTGGAAAAGATAAAAGGACAGGCTGAGGCGGCGCTGAAAAAATTGCAGTCGGGCGAGGCGGATTTTGACGCGGTATTAAAGGAATACGGGGCGAATTATTCCGAGGACACGGAGGACCCCACCACCTTGGTCGTATACAAATCCGAGCGCACGATATCCGAGCTTTACGAAGCGCTGTATAAGCTGGAAAAGCCGGGCGATATATCCGACCTTATCCCGACCGACAGGGGATATTATATCATTCAGTACAAGGGCGACGCAAAGATAACCGAGGAAAACATGGAGGACGTCAGACAGGCGACCGAGGAGGGAATGATAGCCGACAAGCAGCAGGAGCTGCGTCAGCAGACCGTTGAACAATGGCAGAAGGAAGTCGGGTACGAATACGATTACGACGCTTTGCACTACGACCGACCCGAACAGACCGAGTCGCAGGAGCAGTCGGAGAGCGAGTGATACCGCCCGTTTCGGCGAAAGGAGAAAAATGTCACGGTGTTATCAATGTCCTCGCGGCTGCGGGGCGGACAGAGAGATTACCGTCGGATATTGCGGAGTAAAAGGCCTGCGCGCAGCGCGGGCCTCGCTGCATTACGGGGAAGAGCCGTGTATTTCCGGCAAAAACGGCAGCGGCGCGATATTCTTTTCGGGCTGCGTGCTGAAATGCGTGTTCTGCCAAAATTATCCAATCAGTCAGGAGGGCCGCGGGAAAGACATCACCGCCGACGATTTGGAAAGGGTGATATTTGAGCTGAGGGATAAGGGCGCGCACAACATAAATCTGGTCACTCCGACGCAGTTTTCCTACGCCATAGCCGAGGTTTTGGAAAAGGTAAAGCCGCGCCTTGACATTCCCGTAATATGGAACTGCGGCGGGTATGAGAGCGTCGAAACGCTGCGCCGCCTTGAGGGACTGGTGGATATTTTTTTGCCGGATCTAAAATACGCGGACGGCGCAAGGGCGGAAAAATATTCCTTTGCGCGGGATTATCCGCAAAAGGCGCTCGCCGCGATAAAGACGATGTACGAGCTGACCGGCGCGGCGGGATTTGACGGCGGCATGATGACCAAAGGGGTAATGGTGCGCCATCTCGTGCTTCCCGACGGCAGACGCGACAGCGTCAAGGCGCTGGAAATGCTGGCGGAAACTGTGCCGACGGATAAAATAAGGCTCAGCATAATGCGGCAGTATCTGCCCTGCCATAAGGCGGCTCAATATCCCGAGATAGACCGAAAGGTGACCACCTTTGAATACGAAAAGGTCGTCGACCGCGCCGCCGAGCTGGGATTTATCGGGTACACGCAGGAAAAGGAGAGCGCCGGAGCGGAGTTTATTCCGCTGTGGGATCTTACGGGTCTTTGATCGACTTGACTTTTTCCCCGTAATGTGTTATCATCTGTAAAGTGAGTTCGCAAAATCCTCACTTTCCCGTCCTTGACGGGATAAATCAAAACTACGGAGGAAAATCAAATGAGAAACAAAAAGGTCCTGTTTTTGGTACAGGGCGCGGCCATAGCGGCGGTCTATGTCGTTATGACTTGGCTTACAAACCTTATGGGTTTGGCGAGCGGGGTAGTGCAGGTAAGACTGAGCGAGGCGCTGACGGTGCTGCCCGCATTCACACCGGCGGCGGTGCCGGGACTTTTCGTCGGCTGCATAATATCCAACACCGTCACAGGCGCGGTCATCTGGGATATCGTGTTCGGCAGTCTGGCGACCCTTATCGGAGCGGTATTCACCTATCTGCTGAGAGATAAGAACAAATGGCTCGCTCCTTTGCCGCCGATACTTGCAAACACGCTTATCGTACCGTTCGTGCTGGTTTACGCTTACGGAGTGCCCGACGCGCTGTGGTTCGTCTTTCTTACGGTGTTTGCCGGAGAGGTCGTGTCCTGCGGATTTGTCGGAATGTGCCTGTATCAGGGGATAGACAACAGATCCTGCCGCAGGCTGCTCGCGGGAGAATCGAGAGAATAAAATCAGCCGGAGCGACCGCACACGCTCCGACTTGTATTTTGCCGAATTTTTATTGCGGGTCGGGCGGGAGCTTTGGCGCTTGACTTTTTTATGCGGTAAGAGTATAATAAAATCACCGAGAACGTTCAACAAAGAAAGGAAAAAATATATGGCACTCATGAACAAAGGGTTTTTGGACCTTAAAAAGAATTATCTGTTTATAGAGATAGGAAAGCGGGTAAGGGAGTATACCGAAGCGCACCCCGACAACAAGATAATACGCATGGGGATAGGCGACGTTACTCAGCCGCTGGCTCAAACGGTAGTCGACGCGATGAAAAAAGCGGCGGACGAGATGGCGGTAAAGGAAACTTTCCGCGGATATGAGGACAGCGGCATGGGATATGACTTCCTGCGCGAGGCGGTAGCGGGATACTATGCGTCGTTCGGCGTGACGGTAAGCCCCGACGAGGTGCTTATAAGCGACGGCGCAAAGTCCGACTGCGGCAATATCGGCGACGTGTTCGACGCATCTAACGACGTGTTGGTGACCGACCCCGCGTATCCCGTATATGTGGATTCCAACGTCATGGGCGGAAGAAAGGTGTACTACGCCGATTCCACCGAGGAAAACGGCTTTGCGGCTATGCCGGACGAAAGCGTAAAGCCGGGCATAATCTACCTTTGCTCGCCTAACAACCCCACGGGCTCGGTTTATACCAAAGAGCAGCTTAAAGAGTGGGTGGATTACGCGATAAAAAACAAAGCCGTGATAATTTTCGACGCGGCGTATGAGGCTTTTATTTCCGACCCGTCCCTGCCCAGAAGCATAATGGGCATAGAGGGCGCGAGAAAGTGCGCGGTGGAGATATGCTCGCTTTCCAAAACCGCAGGATTTACCGGAACGAGATGCGGTTATACCGTTATCCCCAAGGAGCTTACGATAGAAACGCCGGACGGCGGCGAAATGAGCTTTATGCAACTTTGGTGCAGACGGCAGGGCAGCAAGTTCAACGGAGTGTCCTATCCCGTACAGCGCGCCGCACAAGCGGTGTTCACCCCGGAGGGGATAAAGCAGACCCGCGAAACGATAGCTTACTATATGCGCAACGCCAAGGTGATAGCGGAAACGTTCGACAGCCTCGGAATAAAATACACAGGCGGTAAAAATTCGCCTTACATATGGTTCAAATGCCCCGACGGAGAGGACAGCTGGACGTTCTTCGACCGACTGCTAAAAGAGGCGGAGGTAGTGGGCACTCCCGGCGCGGGATTCGGCAAAAACGGCGACGGCTGGTTCAGACTTACCGCGTTCGGCAGTTATGAAAATACTGTTGAGGCGATGGAAAGAGTTAAAAAACTGCTGAAAAAATAAAATGGACGCAAAAGAAAACGTCAGACGGCGGTATGCGGCGCTGCCCGCATGGAAAAAGGCGGCGGCGGTCTTGCCGGCGGCTTTGGGATGTCTTGCGATACTTTCGGTGATACCGCCGATGTTTAAAGGTATATTCCACATGGGGACGGCGATAGGGCTGCTGGGCGGAGGTATGTACGTCGCGGCGGCGCTGCTGCTCCCGCTTTGTACCGTGTCGCAAAAAAAGCCGATAAGGGTGCTGTACCGCATATATCTTGCGGTTGTCGCGGCGCTTACCGCTTTTTGCTTGGTCATCTCCGTGACCATGGCGGCGGCAATGGCGGACGCGCCGGAGCAGGGCGGCGGCAGAACGGCGATAGTGCTGGGCTGTCAGGTCTATGACAGCGGCCCGAGCGTTATGATGATAAACCGACTGGACGCGGCGCGGCGGTATCTCGAGGACGAGCCGTCGGCTGTCTGCGTGGTGTCGGGAGGAAAAGGCGAGGGAGAGCCTGTCACGGAGGCTTTAGCCATGAAAGAATATCTTATCTCTCACGGGATAGCTCAAGAGCGGATATTCGTCGAGGACGGCTCGCGCAATACCGTCGAAAATCTGGAATTTTCCAAGCGTATCATAGAGGAAAACGGACTTTGTCCGAAGGTCGCGATAATCACGGACGGCTTTCATCAAAAGCGCGCTCGTATGATAGCCGAGAATTTAGGCATGGACGCGCGTTCCGTTTGCTCGGCTACCCCGCTTTACCTGCTGCCGTCCTACTGGTTCAGGGAATGGGCGGGCATAGCGTTTGAAAGCCTGTCGCGGCTTTTTTAAAGCGGCTTTTCTTTTAAGCGCGAAATGTTGACATTTAATGTAAGGTCAGAAGTTACAAAAATCTCATACAAAAATTAAAAAAGGTATTGCAAATTCCATAAAAAAATGATATACTTAATGTATATCACTTTGACTTGGGTCTTGCCGACGGAAACCGCGGCGCGTCTGCCGCGGGTCGCAAAACGATACGGGCATACCTTATTTCAAATTTTTAATATATTTGACATACAGGAGGAGAGAGAAATGTCAACAGCTGTTTCACAGGCAAAAGTCCTTATCTGTGACGATTCCATGATGATAAGGAAAAAAATGCGTATGCTGCTTGAAAACTATGGCATTACTAATATTTACGAAGCAAAGGACGGCAAGGACGCCGTTGAGAAATACGCCGAGGTGTCGCCGGATATAACCTTTATGGATATAGTAATGCCGGAAATGTCCGGCGTAGAGGCGCTCAAGGCGATAAAATCCGCGTCGCCCGACGCGAATATCGTCATGGCTACCTCCATCGGTACGGAGGGCAATCTGACCGAGGCGATAAAGTACGGCGCGAGCGATTTTTTACAGAAGCCGGTCGAGGAAGAAAGACTGGTAAAGCTGCTGGACCATTATTTCAAAGAGGTTTGACCCTCTTATCCCTTAGCACAACGTATGAAAGGAGAATTGCTTCGTCGGGAAGCAATACCATATAAATTATGTTTACACAATTTTTCGGCGGTTATCTGCTCAACAGGCAGATAGTATCGGCAGAAAATCTTAAAAAGGCGATAGAGCTGAAAAGCAGCACCCGCGTAAAGCTGGGCGTGCTGGCGATAAACGCGGGGTACATGACCGCAAAGCAGGTGGACGCGGTACATAAGATGCAGGCTACAGTTGATAAGAGGATAGGCGACATTGCGGTGGAGATGGGGTATCTTACTCCCGAACAGGTCACCGAGCTGCTTTCCACCCAAAAGACGGGTTGTCTTGTTTTGGGACAAACTCTGGTGGATATGGGATGCCTTACCAACGAGGAATTTGAGGAGGCGCTGAACAGCTACAAATCGGAGCACCATCTTGACGATGAGGATTTTGTGGCGGAAAACGCTCAAAAAACCGGCGCGGTCATCGGAAATTTCTATGACATCGACGATAAAAACACGGCGAACGGCGAGCTTATCTCCGAATATATAAATATTCTCTTTAAAAACCTTATCCGTTTCATAGGCGATGATTTCACGCCGCTGCCCACGTCGGAGATAGACGAGAGCTGCACTGCGGTCTGCCAGAAGCTGGGAGGCGGGTTTGACGCGATGACTTCCGTTATCGCGGACGACAAAGCGTTCGTCGCTTTCGCTTCACGCTATGCCGAGGAGGAGCTTACCGAGAACGACGAGTACGCCAAGGACGTTGTGAGCGAATTTTTGAACCTCAGCAACGGTCTGTTCACGGTCAATGTATCAAACAACATCGGCAAGGAGCTTACTCTTGCGCCGCAGGAGGTCAAGACGGCTGCCGACGTGGTAGGTTCGGGCGCTCGGCATATTATGAAAATACCTGTGGAATTTTCATTCGGAAAGGTAATTTTCGTAATAGCGGAATTTTAAAGGTAAACAATTCGGCTTGGAGACAGGACCGTGGCCGACGCGGAACTTCTCCAGGCTGTATTACTGTACGGAGATATTTCGTGCGTTTGATCGTTTTCGTTTTCTGAGAGGATAGATATAATGGATATATTCGGCATACTGACGTTGATAGGCGGACTTGCCTTGTTCCTTTACGGCATGAACAGCATGGGACAGGGCTTGGAGAAGCTGTCCGGCAGCAGGCTTGAAAAAATTTTGGAAAAGATGACTTCCAACCCCATAAAATCGGTGGGACTGGGCGCTTTGGTCACGGCGGTCATGCAGTCGTCCTCCGCGACGACGGTCATGGTGGTGGGTTTCGTAAACTCCGGCATAATGAAGCTGTCGCAGGCGGTCGGAGTCATAATGGGCGCGAATATCGGTACTACCATTACGTCGTGGCTGCTGTCGCTTACCGGCATCGGTGACGAGAACATATTCGTTCAGCTGCTCAAGCCGACCTCCTTTACTCCTATCCTCGGCATCATAGGCATATTCATGATAATGATAAGCAAGAGCAGCCGCAAAAAGGATATAGGCGGTATACTTGTGGGATTTACGGTGCTGATGTTCGGAATGGATATGATGAGCGGCGCGGTAGAACCGCTCGCGCAGAACGAATCCTTCCGAAACATACTTACCATGTTCTCAAATCCGCTGCTGGGCGTTTTGGCGGGCGCGGTGCTTACCGCGATAATCCAAAGCTCCTCCGCTTCCGTCGGTATTTTGCAGGCGGTCTGCGCTACGGGAGCGGTGACCTACGGCTCGGCGATACCTATAATAATGGGACAGAATATCGGCACCTGCGTTACCGCGCTGCTTTCCTGCGTGGGGGCTAACAAAAATGCCAAGCGCGCCGCGTTGGTACATCTGTATTTCAATCTTATAGGTACAATACTGTTTATGGTGATATTCTATACGGTGAACGCGCTGTTCCCGTTGGAATTTGTAGACGACGTCGCGGGACAGGTCGGCATAGCGATAATACACAGCGTTTTCAATGTATTCGCCACCTTGGTGCTGCTGCCGTTCGGCAAGGGACTGGAAAAGCTCGCCTGCATTACCATACGCGACAAAAAAGACGACAGAGAGACCCCGAAAGAGGAGTATCAGCTTTTGGATCCACGTTTTCTTGCTACTCCGTCGGTCGCTTTGGAGCAATGCAAGCAGGTCGCGGCAAAGATGTCCGACTGCGCGCGCAGCACGCTCAGAATGTCTATCTCTTTGCTGTCCTCTTTTAATGAGCAGGATATGCAGCAGGTCGATGCCAACGAGGAGATAGTTGACGGGTACGAGGACAAGCTGGGCAGCTATCTGCTCAATCTCGGCTCGAAAAGCATGACCGTTTCCGAGAGCCAGACGATAAATATGCTGCTACATTGTATAAGCGATTTCGAGAGGATAGCGGACCATGCGGTAAATATCAAAGGCTGCGCCGTCGAGATGCACGAAAAATCGCTGGAGTTCTCCAAAAAGGCGATGAACGAGATACATATTTTCAGCGACGCGGTAAACGAGATACTGGACACCGCGGTCAACGCTTTCGAGCGCAACGATACCTACCTTGCAAAATCGGTCGAGCCGCTTGAGGAGGTCATAGACAATCTCAGCTCGGAGATAAGGGACCGCCACATCAGAAGACTGCGCAAGGGCAAATGCACCATAGAAATGGGATTTGTGCTTACCGATATAGTTACGAATTTTGAGCGCGTCGCGGATCATTGTTCAAATATAGCGGTGTGCCTGATACAGATAAACGAGAACAGCTTTGACACGCATAACTACCTTAATGAGCTGAAAACCGAGGACAATAAGGACTTCAGAGAAAAATTCGCCAAGTACAGAGAAAAGTATATGCTGCCTTAACGTCCGCCGCGAAAAACAAAAAGCATCTGCCGGACGGTGCAGGTGCTTTTTAGCTGTCGGAAAGAAGATAAAGATGAAAGCCAAGAACCCGTTTAACGCGCTTACAGGATTTGAAGTGCTGTTGTGGATATTTTCCGTTACCGCCGTTGCGGTATGCTTTTTGCTGGTTTCCGGCGACCCGCTGACGCTTACCGCTTCGCTCATAGGAGTGACCGCGCTTATCTTTGTGGCGAAAGGACGCGTGGCGGGGCAGGTGCTGACGGTGATATTTTCGGTGTTTTACGGGATAATTTCGTTTTTCTTTTCGTATTATGGGGAAATGATAACATATCTCGGCATGACCGCGCCGATAGCGGCGGCGTCGGTGGTATCGTGGATACGCCACCCCTACAGAGATTCAAAAGAAGTCGAGGTAGGAAAGCTGGATAAAAAGAAAAAGACGTTCATGGCGGTATCCGCCGTTATCGTCACCGCAGTATTCGGTTTTTTGCTTTACCTGCTCAAAAACGCAAATCTTGCGGTAAGCATATTTTCCGTTACCACCAGCTATCTTGCGTCTTATCTTACGGTGATGAGAAGCCCGTTTTACGCGGCGGCATACGCCGCTAACGATATCGTGCTCATCGTGCTTTGGCTGCTCGCGGGAGCGCAGGACGCAAAGTATATCACCATGGCGGTATGCTTTGCGGTGTTTTTGATAAACGACGCTTACGGATTTTTTAACTGGAATCGCATAAAAAAGCGGCAAAACGCCGAAAAGAATATTTTTGAATAATCGTATTGACAAAACCGCCAAGGTGTTGTATAATGGAGTAAATAAATCAGTAACTGTTACTGATTTTAAATAACATAAAGGAGATAATCACAATGAAAAAGTTTGTATGTCCTGTTTGCGGATATGTTTACGAAGGCGAAAATCCGCCGGAGTTTTGCCCTCAGTGCAAGGTGCCGGGCAACAAGTTCAAGGAAGTTACCGAGGACGGCGGACTTGTTTTTGCAGACGAGCATAAGATAGGCGTGGCAAAGGCAGTTACCGACGAGGAGATAATCGCCGGACTCAAGGCGAATTTCGAGGGTGAATGCACCGAAGTCGGAATGTATCTTGCTATGGCGAGAGCCGCTCACAGAGAGGGCTATCCCGAAGTAGGCCTTTACTATGAAAAGGCGGCATGGGAGGAAGCGGAGCATGCGGCAAAATTTGCCGAGCTGCTCGGCGACGTGGTAAGCGATTCCACCAAGGAGAACCTTGAAAAGAGAGTTATGGCGGAGCACGGCGCTACTCAGGGCAAGTTCGACCTTGCAAAGAAAGCCAAGGCGCTCAACCTCGACGCTATCCATGATACCGTACATGAAATGGCAAAGGACGAGGCAAGACACGGCAAGGCATTTGAGGGTCTGCTGAAAAGATATTTTAAGTAAACAAAAATTTTGGCGTTCGGCGGCTCGGTCAAAAAACCGAGCCGCCGAATGTCATTTTATTTTTTCCTTGCCGCTCAACTATTGACAAAAGCAAATATCCGTGATATACTTAAAGCAGTTAAAACGTGGAAAGCGGACAAACATTGTTTCCGACGCGCTTGTTCAGTGGTTACCATTGATATGCGAGCCAGACGGCCGCGCGGTGATGTTATCCGCGTAATTGCATAATATTTACGTTTTACAGCCTACATTAAAGTTTCATTACGGGAGGGTGAGTAATGTTAAATTCAAAAGACGTAGGAGCTGTGATCAGGCGTTTCAGGAAAGAAAAGGGACTTTCACAGGAAGTTGTAAGCAATCTTGCCGAGATCGGTAGAACTCACCTCAGCGCTATTGAGCGCGGGGAGCGCCGTCCGACCCTTGAGACCTTTTTCCGCCTTTCGGAGGCACTTGGAGTAAGTCCGAGCGTTCTGGTGGCGGCTGTTGAAGCCGAAAGAAAAAAGAGAGCCGAGAAAGAGGAGAACGCGTAAATCTGTTTACGGTTTTGTTCGGTACATATTCGCCGCCGCAGTAAAGGTCTGCGGCGGCGTTTTTTCGCCTGTTTAAGTTTTTTTGAAAAAGTGCTTGACAAACTCCGAAAAAAAGTATATAATAGTAACGTTATCTGGGTGTGGCGCAGATTGGTAGCGCGCTACCTTGGGGTGGTAGAGGCCGCAGGTTCAAATCCTGTCACTCAGACCAAAAAGCATATATCGGAATATGTTGTAAAAAGTCCTGTAAACCGTTTTGTAGAGCGGGTTTTCAGGACTTTTTATTTTTGTTTTCCTATTGCTCATTTGTGGGCGCTTAGGGGAGTTTTGGCGGGAAAAATGTGTCAAATAGGGTGTCAGGCATGGCACTTCAATATGCTCGATATATAAAATATCGCCGTCCGAAATTCGGGCGGCGAACGTATAATATGAAATGTTATCCAATATTTTTGATGTACTCATTAAGTTTTTTGATATTTTTATTTTTGTGCTGTTCGTTGAGGTGGGTATATATTGCAAGTGTTGTTTGAATATCGGAATGTCCGGCTTGCTCCTTTGCGGTAAGAACATCCACGCCCGAAAGATACATCATAGTTATAAAAGTGTGCCTCAGCCAATGCGGTGTAAATCTGGGAATACTGTATTTTTTATTTGAGTCAGCTGCTTGATCTGCCATACCGTATTTTTGATTTAAGGTTTTTAAGTACGAATCCCACATTCTTGTCCAGCTTATTTCGGAGTGCATGTGATTAGTGAAAGTTGTTATAATTAGCTTGACAGATGTAGAACCGTTCAGGAAGCGGAACTACAGAATGTTAGGCTTATTTTTTTCACAAAAAACCATTAAAAACGGTAAATCCTGCATTTGTTTACAACATGGCAGTATTTATACAAAAGCCTGCGGCTGCGCAAGCCGGGAGGAATTCGCAGCCGCAGGCTTCCGGCGCACAAAAACGTCGTACAAATTGAATCCCTTTGCAGACGGTGATGAAACGACTGCACCCGTAAAATGGCTGCTCGGACAGGAGCTTAACGCCGATAAAACACCGAACATAGCTGAAAATACCGATGATATCTTCAAAAAAGGCGTAGAAATGCCGCAAATGCGCTGAAAATGTTCTTTTTTCAGCGTTCCAAACGTTGAAAACCGGCAATTTTTTGCCGGTTTGAAAAAGCAAGAATAGACGGGTTCCCGTCTACCGTACAGCCGCTTGGCAAAGCCAATCGTGATGTATTCTCATACCTCTTTTTTCCGAAAAACGGATTCCCGAACGGCAAAAAGACATCAAGTCATATATAAGAAAGGAAACGAAAAAATGAAGTCACACATAGTTAGCGAACATCTTACGGCGGACGGCAGCGACCCCGTTCTTTTTGAAATAGGACGCGAAATAGACCGCCTGCGTAGCGCAGCCAAACGAGCCACACCCTCGCAGGGTGCCGGAGGCAATAACAGCATTAG
>CANQIB010000009.1 GCA_947623915.1 uncultured Ruminiclostridium sp. | reverse complement strand
TCAGCACCTCCTTTGTGACCGCTCTTGAAAGCGGAGGAGCCGGAGAGGTTCCGGAGCAGGATCTTCCGCTCGGTCTTATACTCGGCTCCGATGAAGCCCAGGCGGAGGAGGAAACAGCGGAATGCGTATTTCTCGTTGTCCACCTCTTTCTCGGTGGCGGTGATGCGCTTCTGGTTCTTGCTCATCTCGCAGAGGGCGGCGATGAGGTGGGTGTATGCCTTGACCTCGTCCGGCTCCGGCAGGGCGCGGAACCAGGGGAAAGCGACCGCATCCGGCCCTACCTCAATCGGCAGGCTGTCAATGCCCAGGGCGCTGCGGATCAGGTTGCCCTTGGCTTGCAGGAGGTTGGTGAGGTTGCCCACCGCCACCCGCTCCAGCGGGATGCGAACCGTAAGGCCCAGGGTCTCGCTCTCCGCGGCGTCCCCATCGACCTCCGGCTCGACCGGCTCTGCGGCAGGCTCCTCGTCCTCATCCCGGCAACCGAGGTCGGAAACCTGGGAAACGAAGCCCTCGTTGACCAGGGTGTCGATCAGGCTCTCGATTTCCTCGCTGTCGGCGCGGTCATCGAAGGAAACCACACCGTTGCGGTCGATGGTGAAGTAGTCCACCATGTAGGAGAAGGTGGGGGCGCCCAGGTACTTGGCATCCGCTCCCGTGAAGTCGCTGATGGCCTTGACCAGCCGCTTGCGCTCGGCCCCGGTCACGTTGTAGTCCAGGTAAAAAGTGTTGGTGTTCATTGTGGTACCTCCTTTGTTTTCGGTATCACATTAATCACTCTGAAGCCCGGAAATAGCAAGTTAATTTGATGTGATAAACCTACCAAATTACTGTGCGCCAAGCTGTGCATAGTAGACGATACCGGCCAGAACGAAAAAGACGCACGGCAGGGCCACGCCATTGCCCCACATCTTATATTCCGCCGCATCGCTGTGCGGGTCCTTCAGCCATCTGGCGATCTGCTTGAGAGACTTGGGCTTGGACGAGGAGCCGGTGATCCGGCGGTGGGTTTCAAAAACACCATACCAGTAGCGGAGATCGTCCATCGTAGGTTCCGGCGTTTCCAGGCCGGAACACCACCAGTCCGGGAAGCCTTGGAGTCTGGCGCATTCGGTAGGGGTAAGCCTTCTCACGGTGTATCCGCAGTTGATGGTGGTCGGGTCCTTATAGTCCCTTGCCGTGAGGGTGGGCGAGGTTTCCTTCTCCACCTGAGTATAATAGCCGGTGGTCATGGCGTACACCGCATCGTCCCCGGCTTTCTCCACTACGGCGATCCCGCCCTGGTTGCAGCCGGGGTTCCCGCCGTTGGCATCAAGGGTCCGAGAGGTGTCGGCCTCATACACACCGCTGTGGGGGTTGTCCGAGAGCATGGCATAGGATGTCTTGGAACAGATGCCGTAGGCTTTCGGCACGAACAGCGTCTGGTCATTGTTGCAGGAGAGGGTCGCGGATTTGTCCTCCTGGATGAGCGCGCCCTTCCCGCCGCCCTCGCAGCCGGAGCGTATCTTCAGCGTCTTGGGGATTGCTTCACCTACCACAAAGGGCTGGTTATTCCCGCCGGTTCCATAGGTGGAGGACACGGTCGGGGCCACGTCTACCGGGCCGGTGTATCTGGTGTCATGGCTATGGTTCTCGTAGACCGCCGCGGGTACCTTGCCCGCACGGATGGTGGGCGACCGCTCCTCTTCGTAGCCGATGGAGCGGCTCTCCGCAGAATGCTCGGTATTGAAGCCGGCGGCATCCACGATGCACGGAGGATGCCCGTGTGTCTCGGCGCGGAGGGTTCCCGCGACTTCACGAGAGACCTCCATGCGGATGCCGCCCTGGTCGTTCAGGCAGATGCCGCCTGCCGCTCCAGCGCAAGCCGCAGAATTTCCGGCAGCTCTTTGCCACGCACGGAAGCTCTCAGCAGAATACCGCGACAGGCCCTCGGACTCAAAGAGTATCCGTCCGGCACATCTGGCTGCAAAATCTGCGACAAGGAAGATGCGCTTTCTTCGCTGGGGGACGCCCCAATATTGTGCATCGAGAGTTCTGTACGCAACGCTCCATCCGTCACCCATGTAGATGTCGGCGTAGGGCCAGAGGTTTTTCTCAGGCATAGGCACCTGGGCGTCCGGCTCAACGATGCCGATGACCGCGTCGAGGACGGCCTTGAAGTCCGCGCCCTTGTTCGAGGAGAAGGCCCCAGGCACATTCTCCCAGCATATAAATCTTGGGTATCTGCCATTGGTGGCACACCTCATTTCTTTGATGATACGGATGGCTTGATAGAAAAGTACCGACTGGTTGCCCTCCAGCCCTTCACGCTTTCCCGCAATGCTCATGTTGGTACACGGTGAGCCGAAGGTGATGATGTCCACGGGTTCGATCCTGCCGCCATCCATAGCGGAGATATCGCCGTAATGCTTCATGGAGGGCAGGCGCTTTGTGGTTACCCGGATGGGAAACGGCTCGATCTCCGAAGCCCAAACCGGGGTGACGCCGCAAAGGAGTCCGCCCAAAGGAAATCCCCCGGAGCCGTCAAACAGGCTACCGAGGGTCAAAGTCTTATTCTCCATCTGCGGATACCTCCGCATAGGCATAGGTCAGCCCGTCCCGCTGGACGGAAACCTCCGCGTCCGAGCCGGTCTGCTCGATGTACCGCTTCACGATAACATCGCAGAACTTTTCGTCCAGTTCGATGGTGAAGCAGGAGCGGTCGGTCTGCTCACAGGCAATGAGGGTGGAGCCGGAACCGCCGAAGGGGTCCAGCACCAGGGTGTTGCTCATGGAGGAGTTCATGATGGGATACGCCAGGAGCGGGATCGGCTTCATGGTCGGATGGTCGCCGTTCTTCTTGGGCTTGTCGAACTCCCAAATGGTGGACTCTTTCCGGCCCGTGTACCACTGGTGCTTGCCTTTCTTCTTCCAGCCGAACAGCACAGGCTCGTGCTGCCACTGGTACGGAGAGCGTCCCAGCACCAGCGACTGTTTCTTCCAGATACACGTCCCGGAGAGATAGAATCCGGCGTCGGCAAAGGCGCGGCGGAAGTTCAGCCCCTCGGTGTCCGCATGGAACACATAGATGCTGGCGTCATCCGCCATCACCGCCTCGGTGTTCTTGAAAGCGGCGAGGAGGAAGTTGTAAAACGCCTCGTCCGCCATGTTGTCGTTCTTGATTTTCCCGGCGCTGCCCTCGTAGTTCACGTTGTAGGGCGGATCGGTCACGACGAGGTTCGCCTTCTTTCCAGCCATGAGCAGGTCGAAGGTCTCGGCCTTGGTGCTGTCGCCGCAGACCAGGCGGTGCCGTCCCAGCGTCCACACATCGCCCAGCCGGGTGACGGTCGGCTTCTGGAGTTCGGCGTCCACATCGAAGTCGTCCTCCTTGACGCCGTCCTTGAGGGTATCCTTGAACAGCGCGTCGATCTCGGCGGGTTCAAAGCCGGTGAGGGACACATCGAAGTCCGTACCCTGCAGGTCGGAGATCAGCAGAGCCAGCTTGTCCTTGTCCCATTCGCCGGAGATTTTGTTGAGGGCGATGTTGAGAGCCTTTTCTTTCTCCTCGTCCATCTCCACGACCACGCACTCGACTTCGGTGATGCCCATATCCAGCAGCACCTTCAGCCGCTGGTGTCCGCCGACCACGCGCCCGGTGGTCTTATTCCAGATGACCGGCTCCACATAGCCGAACTGCTCGATGGAGCGTTTGAGCTTCTCATACTCGGCGTCCCCAGGCTTGAGGTCCTTGCGGGGATTGTAGTCGGCGGGAAGGAGCCGCTCGACCTTGATGGTTTCAATCGTCATACTCCGCCACCGCCTTTCTCAGTTCCTTGTACCTGTCGGTGCCGCTCTCCCAGGGGAACAGCACAGAGTTGAAATGACCGTAGGCGGCGGTGTCCGCATAGATGGCGGAGCGCAGCCGAAGCTGGTCGATGATGGCGGCGGGACGCAGGCAGAACACCTTTTTCACGGCATCGCAGAGCCGCTCGTCGGAGTATTCGCTGGTGCCAAAGCTGTTCACGGACACCGCGACCGGGTCCGCCTTGCCGATGGCATAAGAAAGAGCGACCTCGCACCTCTTGGCGAGACCGCTCCAGACCAGGTTCTTCGCAATGTAACGCGCCATGTAAGCGCCGCTCCGATCCACCTTCGTGGGGTCCTTGCCGGAGAAAGCACCTCCGCCGTGCGCGGCAAGACCGCCGTAGGTGTCCACCATCAGCTTTCTGCCGGTCAGCCCGGTGTCGGCAGCGGGACCGCCCTTGACGAATCGACCGCTCGGATTGACGAGGATCTCCGTATCCCCATCAAACGGGAAGTCCTTGAACACGGGATGCAGCACCTCGGAGATGAGTTCGCTGCGGAGCGTATTCATATCCTTGTCGGCGCTGTGCTGCACCGAAACCACGATGCTTGCCACGCGCTTCGGTTTGCCGTCCTCGTATTCGATGGTGACCTGGGCCTTGCCGTCCGGCTTGATGCCCTTGATGACATTATCCCTGCGGACGGAATCCACACGCTTGCAGATGCCGTGCGCCAGGACGAGCGGGAGCGGAAGGTACTCGCGGGTCTCGTCGGTGGCGTAGCCGTAGACGGTACCCTGGTCGCCGGCTCCCAGCATGGAATACTGCGTGGTGTCGCCGCTCCGGGATTCCAGCGCACGGTCCACGCCGTCCGCGATATCCGCGCTCTGCTTATGCACATACACATAAATCAGAAACGCATAGGGGTTGTAGCCGATGTCGCGCAGAGCTTCCCGCACGACAAAGCGGATGTCCACGCGCTTGGCGCAGGTGATCTCGCCGGCCACGATGATCTTATGACCGGTCGCCATGACCTCGCAGGCCACACGGGACGAACGGTCTTTCCGCAGGCAGGCATCGAGGATGCTGTCGGCGATGAAGTCGCAGAGCTTGTCCGGGTGTCCGGCGCACACGCTCTCCGCGGTCAGATATTGTTTACTCATAGGTCAGTCTCCATTTCTTAAGATTTGCCCTTGCGGGCCTGAAGCAGACGTTCCATCACATCGTCCTGGGGTGTCGCTCCGCCGTATTCGCTGGAGCAGTTCTCCTTGACGATCTGGTAGATTTCCATCCACAGGCGGTTCGTCTGCGACATAAAGTTCTGGCTCATCGCCACATAAGGACTTTGGATGGCGTTGCCCGTGGTGGGGTGCTTGGCGAGGAAGCCGTATTCGGTGACCGCCTCCTCGCACTGAATCCAGCGCGCCACGCTCATGGCATACCGCTCCAGCAGCTGGGGCGAGACCAGCGACGCACAGCCGCGCTCCGCCAGCCACTTCCAGGTGGACTCGTAGATTTCGGCGGCGACCAGCGTCTTGCCGTCCTTCTGCGTGGCGGAGAGCATGGCGGATGGCTTCGGCATGGGCTGACCTTCTAAATCGGCTGTGTTTTCAAAGTCGATGACAGTCAACTTCCGTCTGCCGGGATTGCCGTCCGCGATTTTATCCGCCAGGGGTTTCTTTTTCGCGCCGGCGCCGACTCGTGCGCCGCCCCTGTTCGTACCGTCTTTTGCCACAGTTTCACCTCCTGTTCTGAGATTGGGGTAAATACCCCGTTTGAAAGCGCGATTTTTCACGCGAGACCCCACGCCCGTTGCCCGGCGAAAAGGTCACAGAGATTTTGACCGCCCCTCCCGGTCAGCGGTCGTGCCAGCGGTCGCCCATCTCCGCGGTGATCCGAGAGTGGCACGGTTTGCAAAGAGCCATCAGATTGGACTCCGCGTGTGTCCCTCCCTGGGAGAGCGGCAGCTTGTGATGGACTTCCTCTGCGGGAGTCATCCGCCCGGCCTTCAAGCATTCCTCGCACAGAGGATGCGCCGAGATATAGCGGTCGCGGATGCGTTTCCACGCTCTGCCGTAGCGACGGCGTACAGCCGGGTCGCGGTCGTACTTCTCGTAGCGTTTGGCTTCCAGCTTGGCGTGTTCCTCGCAGTACCGTCCGTCGGTCAGCCTGGGACAGCCGGGGTAAGAGCAGGGACGTTTCGGTTTCCTTGGCATCGTCACACCTCCTTCCGGGCAAAAGAAAAGCCCTCACAGGATTGCTCCCGTGAAGGCTTCGCCCTATGCTCTTGGCAATTATAATGATACCAGAAGGGGCGTGTGTAATTCAATGGACGTTACTGTAAAGCTGCCGGGACGACCACCTGCGCCAGCGCCTTTTTATGGAGTTTGAACACGTTGTCGATACCGTAGTTCATGTCCACGGCGATCTGCTCCCAGGGCAGGAAACACAGATACCGCTTTTCCAAAAGGGTCTGGTATTCGAGGTTCTCGATGCCCTTGATGACGGAGACGATCTCACGCTTCAAATCCACCAGCGTGTCGATGTCGCGGTTGATCTCCGCCTGCAGGTCGATGATTTTCGCCACCACATCCGCCATACGGGAGGTAGCGTGGTTGGGGTTGCGCGGCATCCCGGTGAGGGATGATGTGCATTTGGTGGCGAGTTCGTTCAGCGACGCCACCTGTTCGATCTTGCTGTTGATGCGCTGGTCAAGGCGGTATGCCTGACCGAGATATTCTTTCGCTGTCATTTCTGCACCTCCAGATTTGCTTTGACCGCCTCGATGAGCGCGGATTGTGTTTTTTCCTTTTTACGAAGGGCGGACATGATCCGCTCGTCGATGGTGTCCTCCGAAACGATGTGGTGGATGACCACGGTATCGGAGGTCTGGCCTTGCCGCCAGAGCCGGGCGTTGGTCTGCTGGTACAGTTCCAGCGACCAGGTCAGCCCGAACCAGATGAGGGTGGAGCCGCCTGCCTGCAGGTTCAGCCCATGTCCGGCGGACGCCGGGTGGATGAGCGCCACGGGAAGCTCCCCACGGTTCCACCGCTCGATGCTGACGGAATCGTCCAGCATGGAGAACGGAATGTGGAGTTTATGGAGCCGCTGCCGGATGCGCTCCAGGTCGTGCTTGAACCAGTACGCCACCAGCACGGGTTTCCCGTTTGCCGCCTCGATGAGATCTTCCAGCGCGTCCAGCTTGCGGTCGTGGATGGCGAAAAACCGCCCATCCTCGCCGTAGACCGCGCCGTTTGCCATCTGCGACAGCTTGTTCGCCAGAGCCGCGGCGTTTCCGGCGTCGATCTCCTCATCTCCGAGGGAGATCACCAGATCGGCCTTCATGGAGTCGTAGGCTTTGCGCTCTTTTTCGGAGAGGGCGACCTTGACCTCGTTGATAACGCACTCCGGCATTTTGAGGTGGTCGACCGCCTTCATGGAAATGGTGATGTCGGAGATCGCCTCATAGATTCGCTCCTCTGCGCCCGGAAGCGGCTTATAGGAAAAGACCACTTGTCCGTTCCGCTTGTCCGGGGTGAAGAACTGATTGCGGTAGTGGGTGATGTAGCGGCCGAGCCGTTTGCCCAGGTCGAGGACTCGGAACTCTGCCCATAAGTCCATCAGCCCATTGGAGGACGGGGTCCCGGTCAGCCCCACGATACGCTTTACGGAGGGTCTGACTTTGAGAAGGCTGCGGAACCGCTTTGCCTGCCAGCTTTTGAAGGAGGACAGTTCATCGACCACCACCATGTCGTAGTCGAAAGGGAGTCCGCTCTCCTCCACGAGCCATTGGACGTTCTCCCGGTTGATGATATACACGCTGGCTCTCCGCAGGAGCGCCGCTTTCCGTTCAGCTTCCGTGCCGACCGCGACCGCGTAGGTCAGCCCATGAAGGTGATCCCACTTTTTGATTTCGGCAGGCCATGTATCTCTGGCGACTCTCAGAGGGGCGATCACCAGGACTTTGCGGATGAGGAAGCTGTCCAGGCAGAGGTCGAAAATGGCGGTCAGCGTGATGACGCTCTTGCCAAGTCCCATGTCGAGAAAGACCGCCGAGACGGGATGCTCCAGGATGAAGTTCGTGGCGTAGGTCTGGTAATCATGAGGACTGTATTTCATCGAGTATCCCTCCAATCTGCTCCGGGCCGTCAATGCGGTACACCGAAAAGCCGAGTGCTTCTAACTGCCTTTTTCGCCTTACCTGCAGAGGGCGCAGCGGTTTTCCCTGGGCCTTCAACTCAATGAAGGCGATTCTGCCTCCTGGCAGGAGTACCAGACGGTCTGGTACTCCATCAAGGCCAGGGCTTACAAACTTTGGCGCGAGACCTCCGATCTCCCGGACGGCCTTCACCAGTTTTGACTCTATGGTTTTCTCACGCATAAGGACCTCCTGTGTTCTTGGAACTCCAAAAGCCCTTTACGCGCGTATATGCGTGTTGCGAGTGCTTTCTGTCCTTTATTCCTATTTCTTTCGATTTATAAGAAAGGTTAGGAACACAGGAACAAGGGAGCCGATTTTCTTTACTACCAAAGGGGCTGCCGCCGTACCGTTGGGGTGTTCTCGCCGGAGTTCCGACAAGCGCGGCTGTCCCTCGGAACTTGTTCCGATTTTGGGTGCGGATGCGTTTTGTCATTGGGAACACTCCTTCGGAACGAAAACATACTGCGGCCCATAGAGCGGGATACGCACCTTGTTGTCGGCGCGCTTCCAGCCGAGCCGGGAGAGGATGCTCGTCAGTTCGTTGCTGTCGGCGCGGCGGAGATTGGCGCGCTCCTTGCCGAAGCACTCGCACCAGATCTCCATATTGGACACGGAAGTGCGTTTGACCGTCCCCGTGCGCTGCTGTTCGCCGAACTCGGAGCCGTTCAGGAAGTTCCGGCGCTCGAAGGTGTCCATGCTGTCCCAATCTGCCGGGAGCAGCGTGTCCAGATACACGCGCACCAGTCCCTCACGCTCGTCGGACTCCATAGCCTCGCGCTGTTCGGTCTTTGCCAGCGTCTCCATATCGGCGTCGAGATAGAGTTTCTCCCCGCGCTTCACATACACGAGCGCCTCCGCCCATATCTGCTGGATCTCCTCGTTGGTCAGCTGCCAGGAGTGCTTGGCCGCGCCGCCCGGCGTCTTGACCGGCCAGAAGCGGCGGTTGCCCGTGGTGTCACGGAGATAGCCGGACTCCGCGTTGGTCGTGCCGAAGAACACGCACTGCCGCAGGTGCGGCGTAGCGCGCTTGCCGAAGGACGCCCGGTAGATGTCGTTCTGCCGGGAGAGGAAGGAGCGCAGCGTCTCCACCTCGGCCTTTTTGAGTCCCGCCAGTTCGCCGATCTCCAGAATCCAGTACCCCTGCAGTTTCTCGGCGGCGGTCTTGTCCTTGGTGTCGCCCAGGTTCAAGCTGTCGGAGAACCACTCGCCGGCGAGTTTGGCGATGAGGGTGCTTTTGCCCACACCCTGGGGACCGTTCAGCACCAGCATGGAGTCGAACTTGCAGCCCGGCCGCAGTACACGGCTGATGGCGGCGCAGAGGGTCTTTCTCGTGACGGCTCGGACATAGGCGGTGTCGGACGCGCCCAGGTAGTCGATGAGCAGCGTGTCCACGCGCTCGACGCCGTCCCATTCCGGCAGATCCTCGATGAAGGCGCGGATGGGATGGTACGAGCGGTCGTCGGTCACCTTCATGACCGCGATGTCATAGTTCCTCGCGGAGAAGGTGCCGTAGTGGGTGTCCACATAGCTGATAAGCTGGGCGTCGTCCGCGTCCCGCCAGAACTTGGAGGGGTGCTTCCACGGCACTTCGCCCTTGATCTCCATGCCGTCCAGCAGCTGATTGAACACCAGCGGTTTCAGCATGGGGTCGTTCTCCAGAATGAGGGTGAGGTTGCGGAGCGTGTTTTTGATGTTGCCGGCCTTGTCCAGTTCCAGCCGGGTCTGCCAGTCCTCGTCGGCGAACTCGGAACTTGCCTGGGCCTGCCGCTCCTCGGCAAAGACCGTCTTGACCTTCTCGTCGGCGAGGGCGAAATCGGTCATCGCCTTGAACGAGGGCAGCTTGCCCACGGGTGTGTCCAGAGGGCTGTTCTCGTCCAGGTCGCGGAAACGGTGCAGCCGCACCAGGTCAAAGGCGTTCAGCAGCCGTCCGCAGACGGGATCGGTGGCGTGGTGGCTGTATGCGAACTTGCCGTCGTAGATCACGACGCCCGCGCTGCTGTCGGCGGGGATATAGTCGTAGCGGCCGTTCATGGCGGACGGCGCGTACACATCGGTGAGGAAGGTGTCGATGGCTTCCTCAATGGTATAGGCGCGGCAGAAAGCCCCAACGACGCCCGGCTTGGTGAGCGGGTCGGCCTGCTGGGAGATGCTGCGCCGGACAGCTTCGGACTGCCGGGAAGATACCGGCCAGGTGGATGCGTCCGTCCAGTCATCGTAAAGGGACAGATAGGCGTCCGGGTCCAGTTCGGGACCGTCCTTGCTGTCGAAGAAGAAGTCGCCGTTGACCGAAGTCGAAGGCCAGTACATCAGACGGCAGGCTTCATAGGTGGTATCGTCGAAGAGGTCGATGCCGATCTCCTTTGCCACCATCCTGGCGACCGCCGGGTATTCCTCCTCGGTGACCTCGCGGGAGAGCGGGATGATGAGCCGCAGGCGCGGGGCTTCCGGGGTATGCTTGTGGGTGGAATACACGCAGCACTTGAAATCGTGGAGCATGGCGATCTCGTCCCAAATGTCCGGCTTGCCGTAGTCCATGTCCAGGGTGAGCATGGAGCGGCACAGCACCATGCCGTTCTTGCGGCGGCCCTGTCTGAGATGACCGCCCACGAAACCGCCCACATCCTTGATGGAGTCCTGCATCCCTTTCTTCAGCTTGCGGTATTCCTCCACGGTCTCGGTGGTGCGCTGGGTGACGCTGACCTTCTTGCAGAGGTCCTCCCAGGTGATGTCTCGATTGATCCATTTCTTGTCCATGCGGCTGTTGCCGACAGCGATTTTCATTTGGATACCTCCTTACAGTCAGCGGTGAACCAGCGGATCGGCTGACCTTTCCGCTTGGCCTTTTCGATCTCAATGCTCATGCCCTTGGAGATGGTCTCTCCGAATACCCACAGTTCGGCGCATTTCGACAGCAGGACGATGTCCATGAAAAGCGCCAGATTCCGCTCGGCGGGAGCGGCGTCGTTCATGAACTGCGGGAAGTACAGATGCGGCGCCAGCGGAATGGCTCCGTTCTCGACGGCGTAACGGCAGTAGCGCCGGGCCTCCGCCTGGTTGCGCTCCACATCGCCGGACAGCGGGGAGCAGATGTAAACGAGAGGGCGAAAGCCGCATGACTGCTTCGCTTCCTTCTCGATCGTGGTGAGGGCGGCGTATGCCGTCGGGTCATAGTAGCCCTCGGAGTTGAATTTGTTTATTCCCATAGGTTTCTACCTCAGTCTTTCTTGTAAAAGTCGCAGACATAGCCGTCCGCTCGGAGCAGCAGTCCTTTAGCCCACGCAGGCGTCTCGCCCATGACGGAGCAGATATCCTCCAGCGAGGTATCCGCCGGAGCCTCGATGACCGCCTCGTCGTGGACGTGCATCACGATCTTGTAGCCCTTGGCGTCCAGCCTTTGCATGGCTTCCACGAGGATGTCCCTGGCGGTCGCCTGGACGATGTTCTCGACGAATTTGGGCCCGTAGCTTTCCAGCCGGAGCCACTTCTTCTGTGTGCCGACGCCTTCGTAGGTGACCGTCTCGCTGCCGTAGCGGTTGATCCCCATGCGGGGTTTGACATACACCAGCCGCCGCCCGGAATGCAGGACGATGAAGAGCATCCCGCTCTGATAGAAGAAGCGGATGCCGTGTGTCTCGGTGGGGACTTTCTCCCGGACACAGGTGGATGCCGCCCGGTCTACGTCCCACCAGAGTTTCACGATGTTTGGGTTCGAGCCGCGCCAGGCGTCCACCAGCGGCTTGAGTTCCTCCTCCGGCACACCCATGCTCAAAGCGCCCATCGCCTTCAGAGCGCCGACCGAACCGCCGTAGCCGAGGGCAAGTTCGGCGATTTTGCCTTTTTGCCGCAAATGTCCGTTGACTCCGTGCTTTTCCACGGGAACATGGAACATCTGGCTTGCGCTGGCGCAGTAGATGTCGCCGCCTTTGGCGAACACCTCCTGCCGCCACTGTTCTCCGGCGATCCACGCGATGACACGCGCCTCGATTGCCGCGAAGTCCGCCACGAAGAAGCGGCAGCCCGGTTTCGGCACGAAGGCGGTGCGGATCAGTTCCGACAGCACCAGCGGCACGGAGTCATATAGCATCTCAATGGCGTCAAATTGGCGGCATTTCAGGAGCCGGCGCACCTCGTCCAGATCGGGCAGATGGTTCTGCGGAAGGTTCTGGACTTGGATCAAACGCCCGGCAAATCGGCCTGTTCGGTTGGCTCCGTAGAACTGGATCAGACCTCTGGCGCGGCTGTCCGAGCCGACCGCCATCTCCATCGCCGTGTATTTCTTGACGCTGCTCTTGGCGAGTTCCTGTCTTAGAGACAGGGCGAGTTCTACCTCGCCGTCCGCCTCTTCCAGCAGGGAGAGGACGGCCGCTTTGGAGAGGGACTCGGCTTCCACGCCGCGCTCGGAGAGCCACGCTTTCAGCTGCGCCGGGGAGTTGGGGTTGTCCAGTCCCGTCACCGACCGCGCCATATCGAGGTGTGTCCGCTTGAACTGCTCGTCGCAGTCTATCGCCTGACGCACCATCTCCATGTCGAGCATGATGCCCCGGTCGTTGATGCGCTGGTCAAGCTGGTAGTTCCGCCACTCGGATTCCGGCACCGGGAACTTGGCGAGCTTTTGCTGGATGCCCATTTCGGTTTCCACATCGCGTCGGTTATACGCTTTGAAAACCGCCCACTTTTCCGGGTTATCTGTCGAATAATGTCGAAAAACGCCGCCGTCCCTGGCTTTCGCCGGGGTGCAGAAGTAGCGGATGAGGTCTTTGCCTTCCTTCAGCTTTTGCTTTTCCAGCCCCAGCACCGCGCCGACGCCTTCCAGCGAGAGCGGCAGTCCGAGCGTCGCCGCCCAGACCATCGTGCATCGCCAGGAGACAGGGTCCAGATAGGTTCCGACAGGGTACCCTAAGAACCGCGACAGACACACACGCTCGAACTGCGCGTTGAATGCCCACTTCGTCACGTTCGGGTCGGTCAGAGCCGAGTAGACCGCTTCCGGCAGACGCTCCCCGGCGGTGAAGTCCACCACCTGGACGGGCGCTCCGTCGATGGAATAGCCGAAAAGCAGTATCTCAAAGTCCGGGTGCTGGCAGTAGCGGTACACGCCGCACTTGGCAAGCTGCTCCGGCGAATAGGTTTCAATGTCGATAGATAGATTTCTCATGGCGCCTCCTTCCTGCGGCGGCAGGGCAGCGGAGAAATCTCTCCGCCGCCCTTGCCAAGTGATAATCAGGACAGGAAATCGTCGTCGAGGTCGGTAGCAAAATCGTCAGCGGCGGAAGTGCGGCCGCCGAGGGGTTCGCCGTCACGGATCTTCTGGATGTTGCCCAGCCCACAGGCGATGCCGCGGTTGCCGTTGCTGTTGAAAGCGTAGAAGTTCACCGACACACGGGCATAGCAGCCGGAGTAGACCTCGGAGCGGTCCAGGATGGGCTGCACGGCGCGGTCAACGATCTGAGGGGCGGTGGTGCTGTTGGCGTTCACGAAGTAGGAATCCTTGTACGCCTCGTCCTCGCGCTCGGTGTCGCCGTCGCGGAGCGGGAGCTTCAGAGCCGCCTTGTTGGGGATCTTGCCGCCGAACTTCGCGGCGCCCTGCTTGATGGCGGCGTCCACGGCGGCGTTGATGGCGGCGATGGTCTTGGTGTCGGACTTGGGGATGATGAGCGAGACGGAGTATTTCGGCGTCCCGCCGTTGACGGAAGCCGGCTCCCAAATGTTGGCGTAGCTGAGCCGGACGATGCCGGTGACGACCTTGGTGGTGTTATTAACAGTAGACATTTTTTAGTCCTCCTTAAAATCAGTAAAATCTTGTTCCGCACCCGTGCTTACGATGGCGGGACGCTTGTCGGATGCGGGAACGAGCGTCGGCCGTCCTTTGGGCTTCTCGACCAGAGAGCCGATGATCTCGGCAAAGGTCTTTTTGCCCATGAGCCGCTCCATCTCGGTGATGGGAATCAGGCTCTTTTTGTAGATGTCGTGGTACCCGGCGGCATTCGCTGCCTGGGCGACCGCTTCTTCATCGGTGTAGCGGCGGTTCGTCCGGCTCTCCACCAGCTTGAAACCGCGCCATACCTTTCCGTGATTGACCGCGGCGTCCTGGGCGTAGGCGGTGATCTCGTTTGCCCACTTGGTGAGGTCGTCCAGCTTCAGAAGGATGTCCTCGATCTCCTCATCGGAGAGGAGCGGCGGCATGGCGAACTCGTACCGGGCAAGCTGGAGCTTCGCCTCGGCTCTGGCGCGGCACTTGACCGCCGCCTTGCAGAACTGGCACCAGGAGCCGGGCGTGTATTCGCCTTCGCCCTTGAAGGCGAGTTCCGCTTTCGGCTTGAGGGTGTTTTCCGCCCAATCGAGAAGGTCGTCCACGGAGATCGTCCAGGTGGAGACGTTTTCCCGGCGCGGCTGGAAGATGGACATCGACACCTCGGTGATGTCGTAGAGAGAGTCGAACAGCCGGAGCGCGCCCAAGGCGTAGAGCATCATCTGCGGATTCTGCTCGGCGTCCACCAGAACGCCCTGCCCATACTTGAAGTCGATGATGTGGAGCAGCTTGTCCGCCACGATGAGGCAGTCTCCGGTTCCGAAACCGTCCGGCACATAGCAGGAGAAGTCCAGCTTCTGCTCGATCAGCACCAGCGGGTCCTTGCATTCCTGCTTTGCCTCGGCGAGAGCCTCCATGACGAACTCCACATAGGCGTCGGTGTAGGCGTCCATCTCGTCGCAGTCGTAGGGGCTGATGGGTTTCTTGGAGCGCATCTTCAGAGCGCGGCGCAGCTTGTGTTCGCAGAGCGCGTGGGCGGCTGTGCCTTCCGCCGCGGCGTCCGTTTCCCGGTCGGCAAATTCCTGCTCCAGCCTTGCGGACGGATTGCAGTTCAGCCAGCGGTGGGAAGAGGATGCGGAGAGGATCGCGTGTGTGTTAGGTGGCATGGGTCAGCACCTCCGCGTCCTTCAGCAGCGACTCATAGTGCTTGGGGTCGACGCCGCTGAGTTTCTGTGCGCCGTACTTCTGGAGAAGCTCCTTGACCTCGGCTGTCAGCCCGTCGTGGCTTTTCTCAGCCAGAACCGCTCTGACCTGTTCCAGAGTGATCTCCTTCTTGGGCGCTGCCGTGGGTTTGGGCGGCTCCTGGGGCTTCGGCGCGGCGGGAGCGTCCGGCTCCTCGTTTCGGAGCATGGCGTCGGCCACAGCCTGGACGCTGTCCGCCAGGGAGCGCAGGTCCTCGACCACATCGAGGAGCAGCTTGATCTTACTCACCGACCGCACCCCCCTCCGGGATCTCGGAGATGGAAACCATCTCCACGCTGTTGCCGGGGACGAGGATCATGACCTTTTCCTTCCTGCCGAACAGCCTGGTGAGCAGTTTCTCACGCATGGACACGCTGCGGCACTGTACGATCCCGCCCTCCAGCGGCTTTTTGGAAACGCTGATTTCGAGGTTGTGTTTCATATCAACCGTCCTTTCTGGAAGGCGATTTTGAGTAACTGTTTTGCTGCCTTCCGACATACGCAGAAAAGCAGGTCGTTTTGGGGCCCCTGAGTCAGAAAAAATTTTTGATTTTTTCTCTGGCCTCGTTGATGGACTTCTGAATCTTCTTATGGTCGGACACGCCTTCACGCCGGGCGATCTCTCGATATGACAGCCCTTCAGCCCTCATCAGCAGTCTGCGGCGCTGGACTTCAGTGAGCGTTTCCAGAGCGGTGTACAGCCGCTTGTCCCGCTCGGTCCTTTCGTGAATCGACTCCGGCGTATCCGGGTCAGCGTATTCTTTTCCCTCGTACTCGATGGCATCGAAGGAATAGCAGTGGTAGCGGTTACGCTCCTCCAAAGCGTGTTCGGCCCTGCGGCTGGCGGTTATCACGGCACCGATCTCCTCGGAGACCTCGACTTCCGTGACCTCGCCCGTTACGAATTGGTACTTGATTTTCACAACTTGTCCTTTCCGCCTGGATAGCGGATACTGACGGAAGGACACAAAAAGAGCCGGTGCATCTGATGTACACCGGCTGAAAACGCCTAAAATGGCATAGCAAAGCACGGTGGGAACATCAGAGGATACAGTACGGTCATGACCGTAACAGAACTCTTTATGTATCCCGCCGCCTTAATGCGCATCTCAGGCTGTGAGATTAATTTGTTGTTGTCTCCCCGAAGGGAGATGGGCAGGCCGATTTCCAGAACCAGTCGCTGCCCATCTGTCGTTAGGGTTTATTTCCCCTTACGAGGCTTTGTTTGCGACAAAGCACTGCCAGCAGCAGACTTTGATGCCTTGCTAAAGCGTCCGTCGCGCAGAACTTTACTGGCTGTCGAAGCCACTTTGCGGCTTGTCTGCTTACCGTTCTTGGCCATAGTAGTCACCTCCTTCATTAACAACTTGATGAGTGGATTAATAGGTGTTTACAAACATATTTGCCTATAAGGGGTTGATTTTTGTGGATGTTTGCTGTATAATAGTAGTGGTCTATTTATGTCCCTAAGTAGCCCCTCACTCATCGTCTTAATTATCGCTTGCATATTTAGGACATAAAAGACGGGAAACATAGGACACATGAGACAAAATATAGGACAGATTAAAAATCGTAAAACAAGGAGAAACAGATGTGCTGGTAAAGACATATTTTGAGCGGTTATACCCGCACATACGGACGGCGGTTTACTATCCGAACAGAAAAAATAGCGGTATATTTGTGACACTCTGCTTTTGCGCAGCAGGAAGTACCCATTTCCCGTTCACAAAAGGAAAAAGGTACACCTCCGAGGATGTACCTTTGCCGAGAAAGCTATATGACGGCTCTCGAACGATGACTGCAGATATTAAATCATCCTTCCATCCGTTTAACGAGGACGGACTTGCCGCTTTTTATAAAGAAAATATTGAAACCGCAAAGATGCGAGATGTGATGCTTGCGTTTGGTATTCCTCCGACCACCGAAATGGACGATGACTGTCTGTGCAGGTCATTGGCGATTCAGTTCCGAGCGTTTATTGAAAGCGATACCGATGAGGCTGACGATATAGTTGCGTTGGAATATCAGAAGCTCCTTACTGAACCGCAGATGGAGACCGCTGAATCATATCACCATGCATCGGTGCTGTATCCGGGAGATCAGATATATTTCAAGTCCAAATTCCGACCGATCTACCAAGTAAATATTTATGAGAAGTTTCAACATACTTGGGAATTTGAAAATACTGGGACACAGACATGGCGTGGACGTAGGCTCTTTTTCTCAAACCACGATGCAGTCCGTCCGAGAGCAAAGGAAAACTATATCGATATACCGGACACGCCTCCACATAAAGATGTAAAAATAACCGAGAGCATGGATGCCCGCGGTTTTGAAGGAATATCAGAATGCAAGTGGATCATGGTT
This sequence comes from uncultured Ruminiclostridium sp., assembly GCA_947623915.1. GTDB lineage: Bacteria > Bacillota > Clostridia > Oscillospirales > Ruminococcaceae > Ruminiclostridium_E. The sequence goes on along the minus strand of CANQIB010000009.1, from coordinate 88,486 downwards.
GATAGCGATGGCAACGATTGCTTCCCCAATAGCAACACATTCACCTTTGTAGTCAGTGCAAAATTTGAGTATCAGAAATAGACGGAGGTAATATCGTGAGTGAAGTCAACATTGAAAAATGGGTAACTTTAAAAGAGGTCCAAGCGTATCTCGGCGTCGGCCGTGAAACTGTTCTTGCTTGGATTGCTAAACGTAATATGCCCGCATATAAAGTCGGCAGACTTTGGAAATTCAAATTGTCTGAGGTGGACGATTGGATTCGTTCTGGTGGAGCTGCCGATGATAAAGCTGAAGACGGCGAATAAGTCCGTTTTATGGGATAGTACAACAAGTACAATGAGGATGGGTACATCCAATTTACTGTAGGAGGTTAATTTAGGATGGCGGACAAAACTAATGCCAACATAGGCTTTGAGAAACAATTGTGGGATGCGGCTTGTGTTCTGTGGGGGCATATACCGGCAGCAGAATACAGAAAGGTAATCATTGGACTTATATTTCTGCGTTACATATCTGCAGCTTTTGATAAGCGTTATAAGGAACTCATCGATGAAGGCGATGGTTTCGAGGATGACCGCGATGCCTATACGATGGAGAATGTTTTCTTTGTGCCGGAGGAGGCAAGATGGAGTACTATTGCCGCAGCCGCTCATACGCCGGAAATTGGAACGGTTATCGATAATGCCATGAGAGCCATCGAAGCCGAAAACAAAACGCTGAAGAATGTCCTTCCCAAGAATTATGCCAGTCCTGACCTGGACAAGCGGGTATTAGGTGATGTCGTGGATATCTTCACAAATAACATTGATATGAGCGACACCGAGGCAAGCGAGGACTTGCTCGGACGCACCTATGAATACTGCATCGCACAGTTTGCGGAAAAAGAAGGTGTCGGCGGCGGAGAATTCTATACGCCGTCCAGCATTGTTAAAACACTTGTTGCTGTGCTGAAACCCTATGTGAATTGCCGCGTATATGATTGCTGCTGCGGTAGCGGCGGTATGTTCGTACAGAGTGCCAAATTCATCCAAGCGCACAGCCATAAGCGCGGTGCAATCTCCGTTTACGGTCAGGAGGCGAACGCAGATACTTGGAAAATGGCAAAGATGAACATGGCTATCCGTGGCATTGATGCGGATTTCGGACCATATCAGGCAGATACATTCACAAACGATTTGCACCCAACTTTGAAAGCGGACTTCATCCTTGCAAATCCACCCTTTAATTACCATCCGTGGAATCAGGAAAAGCTGCTGGAAGATGTACGCTGGAAGTACGGTATTCCGCCTGCAGGTAACGCCAACTATGCATGGATTCAGCACATGATCCATCATCTTGCGCCGAATGGCAAAATCGGTCTCGTGCTTGCAAACGGTGCCCTTTCCACACAGTCCAGCGGCGAAGGCGAAATCCGCAGGAAAATTATCGAGGATGATTTGATTGAAGGCATTGTCGCCATGCCGACACAGCTTTTTTATAGTGTGACCATCCCGGTTACCCTGTGGTTTATTACGAAAGGAAAGAAGCAGAAAGGCAAGACGCTCTTTATCGACGCCCGCAAGATGGGACATATGGTCGATAGAAAGCACAGGGATTTCTCCGAGGATGACATTCAGAAACTGGCGGATACATTCGAGGCATTTCAGAATGGGGCGCTTGAGGATGTAAGGGGTTTCTGCTCGGTGGCTACGTTGCAAGATATTGCGAAGCAGGATTACATTCTGACACCGGGTCGCTATGTAGGCATTGAGGAGCAGGAAGATGACGGAGAGCCTTTTGAGGAGAAAATGGCAAGGCTCACTTCGGAACTGTCCGATATGTTTGCCAAGTCTCACGAATTGGAAGAAGAAATCAGGCGAAAGTTAGGAGCGATTGGGTATGAAATTTGAAACAATGAAAATTGCTGACCTGGTTTCCGAAATATCAATGGGACCGTTCGGATCAAATATCAAGGTTGAATGCTTTGTTGAAGAAGGAATCCCTGTGTTAAACGGCAGCAATTTGGACGGCTTTACACTTAAGGAGGATTCTTTCCGATATGTAACAGAGGAAAAAGCTGACTCCCTTGGCAAGGCAAATGCACACAGAGGCGATGTAGTCATTACCCATCGAGGAACCTTGGGACAAATTGTGTTTATCCCACAGGATTCTCTTCACGATAGGTATGTGATTTCGCAGAGCCAGTTTCGCGTGAAATGTAATGAGAAAATCTTGCCGGAGTATCTCGTTTATTATTTTCATACACGCATCGGACAGCATAAACTGCTTTCCAATGCGTCGCAAGTGGGAGTTCCTGCTTTGGCAAGAGCATCCACCACTTTTCAGACAATAGAAATCGAAGTGCCAGATTTGGAGAGCCAAAGAAAAATAGTCAGATTGCTGGAAACAATCCGACAGAAAGTTGAAGTAAACAATGCGATAAACGAGAATTTACAAGAGCAAGCTCAGGCAATTTACGCTAAAATGTTCATACAAAACATTTCCGATCAGTGGTCGGGTGGTGTCCTTTCCGATGTAGCAGACATCACGATGGGACAGTCTCCTAAAGGCGATACCTATAATGAAGATGGCGTCGGGACCGTGTTCTTCCAAGGGAGAGGCGAATTTGGATTCAGATTCCCAACGCGCCGCCTATTCACAACAGATCCAAAACGCATGGCTCAATCGAACGATGTTCTTATGAGCGTTCGCGCACCCGTTGGCGATCTCAATGTTGCCTATGAACCTTGTTGTATAGGTCGTGGGCTTGGAGCAATCCGATCAAAAGACAGTCATCAGTCATTCGTGTTATACACAGTCTTCTCGCTCCGAGAAAAACTGGATATGTTTAATGGCGAGGGTACCGTTTTCGGCTCCATTAACCGTGAAGCACTAAACTCAATGCCGATTATCATTCCTACAAAAGAAGAAATGAATCGGTTCGAAGAGATTGTCGCACCTATGGATGCCGCCATTCGAAATAATTATGAGGAAATATGCCGTCTTGAAACCATCCGAGACAGTTTGCTTCCTCGACTGATGTCCGGGGCACTTGGTGTGTCGGACATCGACCTCTAAGCCGCTAAATTCTCGTTTGAAGCGGAGCAACGATAAGAAATCACCCTGCAAAGGGTATAACGATAGTAAGAACACAAAGGAGCGATGACTATGCCAGGATTTTATACTGAAGCGGATTACGAAAACTCTGTCATCCAGCTATTCGAGGAGATGGGATATACTCATGTCTATGGTCCCGATATCGAGCGTGATCTGCGAAGCCCTCTGTATGAGGATGAATTGGAGTCTGCCTTGCGTAGATTGAATCCTTCCATGCCAGAGGACGGAATCACAGACGCTTTATATAAACTGAAGAATTATGAGAACGGCGAACTGGTGCAGAAAAACGCTGTGTTCATGGATTATCTGCAGCACGGTGTCGAGGTGCGATATTTTGTCAGAGGCGAGGAACGCTCCTCCATCGTCTATCTGATCGACTATAAAAAACCTGACAACAACTCTTTTCTTGTGGCGAATCAGTGGACATTCCAAGAGAACAGCACCAAGCGTCCTGACGTGATCCTTTTTATCAACGGTCTGCCTCTCGTGCTGATGGAACTGAAAAGCCCGTCCCGTGAGGAGACGGACGCATCCGAGGCGTATTTGCAGCTCCGCAACTATATGCAGGAGATCCCGTCCATGTTCATCTACAACGCTATCTGCGTGATGAGTGATATGTCCACCAGTAAAGCCGGAACGATTACCTCTGGCGAAGACCGTTTCATGGAGTGGAAAACGAAGGACGGCAGCTATGAGAACACGCAGTACGCTCAATTCGATACCTTCTTTGAGGGTATGTTTCCGAAGGAGCGTCTGCTCGACATCATAAAGAACTTTATCTGCTTTTCCAACGAGGGCTTGAAGCAGTTCAAAATACTTGCAGGATATCATCAGTATTTTGCGGTCAGGAAGGCTGTGGAGTCTACAAGACACGCCACAGTCACGGACGGTAAAGGCGGCGTGTTCTGGCATACTCAGGGCAGCGGCAAGTCGCTGTCGATGGTATTCTATGCCCACCTTCTGCAGGAGGCTCTCGATAGCCCGACCATCGTTGTGCTGACAGATAGAAATGATCTCGATGACCAGCTTTACGGTCAGTTTGCCAAGTGCAGTGATTTTCTCCGCCAGGTTCCAATCCATGCGGAAAGCCGGGAGCATTTGAAATCCCTGCTTGACGGCAGACAGGCAAACGGCATCATCTTCACCACTATGCAGAAGTTTGAGGAATCCGAGGATGCTCTGTCCGAACGCAGAAACATTGTCGTTATGGCAGACGAGGCGCATCGCGGACAGTACGGTCTAAAAGAAAAGGTTGATGCCGCTACAGGAAAAATCAAGATTGGCACGGCACGAGTCATCCGTAACAGCCTGCCGAAAGCTACCTATATTGGATTTACGGGAACGCCGATTTCCATGAAAGACCGCAGTACCCGTGAGGTGTTCGGAGATTACATAGATGTCTACGATATGACGCAGGCTGTCGAAGACGGCGCTACCCGCCCGGTTTACTACGAAAGCCGTGTCATCAAGCTGAAATTGGATGAAGAAACCATACGCTTGATTGACCGTGAATACGACATCATGGCAAACAATGCCGATCCAGAGGTCATTGAAAAGAGCAAAAAGGAACTCGGCCAGATGGAGGCTGTGCTTGGAAACGATCAGACTATCGCGTCTCTTGTGGACGATATCCTCGACCATTACGAAAATTATCGTGAGAATTTGCTGACGGGCAAGGCGATGATTGTCGCTTATTCCCGTGCAATCGCCATGAAGATTTACGACCGCATTATGCAACTACGTCCGGGTTGGACGGACAAGGTAGCTGTGGTCATGACCGAGAGCAATAAGGACCCGGAGGAATGGCGAAAAGTCATCGGAAACAAGCGGCATCGTGATGAACTGGCTAAAATCTTCAAAGACAACGATAGCCCGATGAAGATTGCCATCGTGGTGGATATGTGGCTGACAGGCTTTGATGTGCCGTCACTTGCCACTATGTATGTCTATAAGCCGATGCAGGGTTATAATCTCATGCAGGCTATAGCCAGGGTAAACCGTGTGTTCCAGGACAAGGAAGGTGGACTGGTTGTTGACTATGTGGGCATCGCTACGGCTCTCAAGCAGGCGATGAACGATTACACCACCCGTGACAAGAAGAACTATGGCGATACAGATGTTGCCAAGGTTGCCTATCCGAAGTTCCTCGAAAAGCTGTCTGTGTGCCGCGACCTGTTCCACGGTTATGACTACAGCAAGTTTATGACAGGAACCGATCTCGACCGCAGCAAGACCATCACAGGAGCGGTGAACTTTATCCTTGCCGTTGACAGGCAGGAAAAGCGCGACGATTTCCTTAAAGAAGCGGTTCTCTTGAAGAACGCGCTGTCTCTCTGCTCCTCCCTCGCGGAAGAAAGCCTCCGTATTGAGGCAGCTTTCTTTGAATCCGTCCGTGTCATCGTTATGCGCTTCATTAATCAAGGCGGCGGTAAGAAAATCTCCCTGCCGGAGATGAACGCAAGGATTAACGAACTGTTGAAGGCAAGCATCAAGAGCGATGGCGTTATCAACCTGTTCTCCGATGTGAACGAGGAGTTTTCTCTTTTCGATCCGAAATTCCTTGAAGAGATTGCAAAGATGAAGGAGAAGAACCTCGCCCTTGAACTTTTGAAAAAGCTGATTGCCGAGCAGGTGCAGATTTACCGCAGGACGAATGTGGTCAAGTCTGAAAAGTTCAGCGAGATTCTCCAGAGTTCCATGAACCGCTACCTAAACGGAATGTTGACGAACGAGGAAGTTATCCAGGAGATGCTGAACCTTGCCAAGCAGATAGCTGCAGCACAGGAAGAAGGCAAAGCGTTAGGACTGACCGCAGACGAGTTAGCGTTTTATGATGCTCTTACCAAACCGCAAGCTATTAAAGACTTCTACAAGAATGAGGAACTTATCGCCATCACAAAGGAACTGGCGGATACGCTTCGAAAGAACCGTACTATCGATTGGCAAAAGCGTGATTCCGCACGGGCAAAGATGCGTATGCTCATAAAGAAATTGCTGAAGAAACATAAGTATCCGCCGGAGGGTATGGATGATGCCGTCCAGACCGTCATGACGCAGTGTGAGTTGTGGACGGACAATGTGGATTTTGATGAGCCGAAGCATAATGCTCACGGATAAGACTTCACACCGCAGCAGGAAACACTGATGTTGCGGAAGAACCGATGCCATACGGCAAAATGAAAGACGAGGAATAAAAACAATTGTAGCAGATTGGAGGAATAGACGTGAGCGATGCTTTATCGGGATCTGTGATTCAAAAAGGGCTGAAACTCGAAGATGTGTTCTTTGAGGTAGAACATAATGAGACGCTCGGATTGCGCCGAAAGGGACAACTACGCCTATTCCACATGGTCATGCACAGCAATAGGTTTTTTACCGATGATTTACAGGCGGTTTTATATCGCAATCTTGCCCGCTATGTATTTTCTCGTGCCAAGTTGGAGGATTTCAAAAAGAACGAAGAACTGGAAACTGCTGTATCACAGGCTATGCGGATTATGCGCGAAAACGGAGGGGCGGACTCCGAAGGAACCGGTAATGGGTTGAGTGAGATTCTCATTTATGTTTTTTTGGAGGAGATACTCCATGCACCGAAGATTATGAGCCGTGTTGAACTCTACACCGAACTTGCTCAGTTCAAAAGCGAATGCAAGGGTATCCATCTTCTGGCACCAGAGGACGGCGAAAGTGAACTGCACTATCAGCTTGTCTTTGGTGCATCACAGATTATTGGTGATTTGCAGGATGCAATTGATTATGCCTTTGATGCCATCTTAAAAATCGAAGGACACGAGAATCGTGAAATCGTAATGGTGCAGAAAACGGCTATGGACAGAATGGTAGAAGGCAAAGAAGCTGAAAGATTGAAGGAAATCATCATTCCGAATCCAGGACAGTCTACTTCCTACGATACGGCATACGGTGTGTTCCTCGGCTACTCACTCGGCCTGAGGATGGAGGACCGTGGTGAGGAATTTGAGTCGCTTGCCAAGAAGAAAATGGAATATGACATTAAATACTATGCTCCTTACATTGCCAAGAAGATAAAGGATAACGGGTTGGATAATCATTCGTTTTATTTCTATGTAGTCCCGTTCAATGATGCGGAGCATGATAAACACGAAATCATGGACAATGTGCTGAAGGGAGGCGTGATCGTATGAGTAATGCTTCTCTGGTTAAGCTCGGTGATGTTATCTATGAAGACATTGAGAACAATGATTATCTGAACGAACTTTATAAAAATATCCTGTATAACTACGCCGTCGTGACGCTCCGCATAACCGACATCAAGCAACTCCGTGGGATCAATGTTGAGGACGCCCTCCGCTTTGCGGATATTCTCTCAAAGTCGACGCATCCACAAAATGCAGACAAGCATAAAATATGGGCACAGGAAATCATAACCCTGCTCCGGGCATTGTACCCCAAAGACAGCTTGGTCGATTATTATGCGGGTGCTGTTCTTGCCAGCACGGGGAACTTCCTCGGACTGAAAAATATAGAGTCCATATATCGGGAACCTACAGCGATGGATCAACTTTTTTCCACACTGAGCAACATCTATCTTGCTGTACCTGCGGATAGTGAAAAACGCTTTTTTCAGGCACAGAAGAATGTATACGATCATCTCAGCGATGCGTGCTTCAGTTACTCTGCGCCGACATCAATGGGAAAGTCATTTGTAATGCGTATGTTCATCAAGGCGAAAGTGGTAAGCGGAGCGAAAATGAACTTTGCACTTATCGTTCCCACAAAGGCTTTGATAAACGAGGTGCGTAGCGAGATCATAAAGAATGACCTAAATGATTTGCTGGAGGACACAAATTACCATGTCATCTCCTCTGCCAGCGATATGGCATTGGAGATACACCCAGACCATAATTTCATTCTCGTTATGACGCCGGAAAGGCTGCTTTATCTTCTAAATGATAATAAGGAATTCCGTCTGGATTATCTCTTCATCGATGAGGCTCATAAAATGACGGGAAGAAACAGCCGTGCGCCGTTTTATTATTCCGTTGTTGACGAGCTATGCAGACGCGAACAGAAACCGCACTTTATTTTCGCATCACCGAATATTCCCAATCCACAGGAATATTTGCGGTTGATTGCTACCGGGCAATATGACAAACAGAATGCCTTTGCATCAACATTTTCCCCGGTTGCACAGTTCAAGTTCCTTGTAAATCTGAAAAGCGGTCAGATAAGCATTTATAATGACCATCTGAAAACACAGGAGTATGTCTGCGCTCTGCGTCCGTTGAATTCTGCCGTGCCGCTCATGGTTCATTATGACGGCGTATATAACGGAAAGCAAAGTCGTACCATAGCATATTTCAACAGCAAGGATAAGGCAATCCAGGCTGCTCGTGATTTTGAGAGAAGCAGACAAAAGCTACACGATACCGAACTCGATGAACTGGCAGCGGATGTCCGTAAACTGGTACATGGAGACTACTTCCTTGCCAATCTGCTCGAAAAAGGTATCGCTTATCATATCGGCTATCTTCCATCGTCTATCCGCATTCGGATTGAGAAGCTGTTTAAGGATGAAAAGATAACCGCTATGTTCTGTACAAGCACGCTCGTTGAAGGAGTGAACTTACCCGCAGATAATCTTTTCATTACAAGCTATTACAACGGCCGCAGTCAGATGGGTGATGTTGACTTCCGTAATCTGATAGGGCGCGTGGGACGTATCCAGTTTAACCTGTGCGGAAATGTATTTCTTGTCAGTGATGAAACAAAAAATAACAGGCAGGAGGTTTATGTCGAAAAGCTGAAAAACGATGTTGAGGATCAGAAACTGTCCGTGGTGCAGGAACTGAAGCCAAAACACAAAAAGCATATCGTGGACACGCTTTTGTCAGGCAGTTCTAAGATACTGCCTTACAACACAGCCAGCCAGAATCAGCCAGAAGAAGAATATATCATGATGCGTAAGTTCGGACTGATTCTCTTAAAGGACATTGTCAAAGACAAAGACAGCCTTGTTCGCCGAGAATTTGCCTCATATCTAAAGCCCGGCGATGAGCAGAAAATACGACAGCAGTTTGCACAGAACGCTCATCTTATTGATAACGACATCAATATTTCTATTGACCAGACAAGAAGGCTACAAGCTGCAATCAGAGCGGATGATACCTTAAAATATCCGCCGCATAATGATGACGGCTCCTTTGATCCGGATGTCGTGAGGGATTTTCTGATAAGGCTTGGCGACATCTTTGACTGGAAGAAGTATGAATTCAATACGCTCGGCAAATGCGATGAGGACGGCGATTATACAAAGTTGCGCTGGTATGCCGTCATACTTGCTCAGTGGATGGAAGGAAAAGGTCTGAATCGTATCATGCGTAGAGCCGTTTCCTATCAAGAACGACACCCGGATAAATTCTGGATCAACAAGTATACAAAGACATACTACATTGCGGAGTCACTTGAACACAGGAATATCGTGTTCGCAAATACGTTGGAGGTAATCGAGAACATCATCCTGTTCAGCATCTCGAATTACTTTCTGCGATTCTCTACAGAGTACAAGAAAATCCACGGAGAGGATTCTCTTGCCACAGGAAACTGGTATGAGTATGTGGAATATGGAACGACAAATGAGATAACCATACAATTGCAGCGTTATGGCTTTTCTCGTGAATCAGCTACATACATTCGTGATCACCAGGACGATTACGTAGTTCCGCAGGATGATGGAACCATCAAAATCCGTTGGGCAGATATTCAAAAATGCACAGATTCAGAGGTGCAGAGAGAACTGCCGGATGTCCATTTCAATACACCGGAATTGTTTATTGATGAGCCAAAGACACCATAAGGAATAGCACCTTTCAATTATTCTCCGCACCTTTTAATTATTCCGAAAGAAGTTACACCGCAAGGTTTCGGCTGCTACCTACCGCCGCCGGTGACACGATCACAATTACATAAAAACAAGGGCTTCCGAAGTCGACGACTGACCTCGGAAGCCCTTTATTTCAAGCCTTTTTCGGCACGTCTGCGCCGGAGAAGGCTTTTTCTGTTTGTATCAAAATCAGCAGGAACATAGATTATGCATGCGGCGCGGGACATTTTCTAACTGAGGCTATTGAAGCTATCAATTACTATGCGCAGCTAGACAATAATGCGTGGGTCAGAGATCATATTTACGGAATCGAAAAAGATTACCGTTTAGCACGTGTTGCGAAAATATCCTTGTTTATGAACGGAGCCGGCGAGGGAAATATTATCTTCGGTGACGGTTTGGAAAATTTGCCTGACAAAGGTATTGATAACGGCTCGTTTGATATTCTTGTTGCAAATCCGCCATATTCTGTTAAGGACTTTAAGCAACATTTGCAGTTGAAGAATAACGTTTTTTCGCTCCTTGACCGCATCGGATTAAACGGTGGAGAGATAGAAACATTGTTTGTAGAGCGCATTGGACAGCTTTTGAAACCACGGGGTATTGCCGCGGTTATTCTGCCGAGTTCTATACTCTCAAACGATAGTTCCAGTTACACCGGAGCACGTGAGCAGTTTTTACAGAATTTCTATATCCGTGCTATTGTTGCATTCGGCTCTAAGACATTCGGTGCGACCGGAACGAACACAGTTGTGATGTTTCTCGAAAAATTTAATGAGCCGCCAAAGCAGGTTGATTTGTCTTCCGACTCTGTGGACGCTATCTTCAGCGGCGCCGAACTTAATGAATGGAGAGACAAGGAAATACTTGAAGCGTATATTGCGCAAATCGAGCTTGACGAGAACATATACAATGAATTCCTGAATAAGTGCTATTCTTTAGACGAACTGAACGATATTGATTATTTCAAAATGTATGTCAGCGCATTTGCGGTTTCTGTGAATGCCAGAAATCTGCAAAAGACGAAGGAATATCAAAATAAGAGTGCCAACGAGCAAGCTGCCGTATATCTTGAAAGGTTCTATGATTATGCCCGCTCCATTGAGAAAGAGAAACTTTTGTACTTCTCCTTGGTATATCGTCAGAAAACAGTAGTTATAACTGCTCCGGCAGATAATAAAGCTCAAAAAGATTTTCTCGGATATGATTGGTCAAACCGTAAAGGCAACGAAGGTATCCAGATTATCATTCCCGGCGGTAAAATGTATGATGATTCCGACCGTGTGGCAGAGGGTACACTTGCAAGCGCGATAAGGCAGTCATTTAATGGAGTTATTCCGTCTTTTACTAAGGAACAGAAGGCGTATGCTTCTGTTGTAAATACAAAGGATATGCTTGATTATTCAAGGGCAACTTTTAACAAAGCACTAAGAACGAACGTCAAAAAGGCTTTTCATATTATAAGCAAATATTCAATGGTGAAACTTGCGTCGGTTTGCGATTTGAATACTTCGAAAGCTGAAATTCACGATATTCCAGATGATTTACCTGTTTCATTTGTCGAGATGGCATCCGTAAGTAACGAGGGATTTATTGAAACGAAAGTTGATCGCCCCTGTGGTGGAGTGCGCAATGGAGGATATACATACTTTGCGGAAGGCGACATCATTATTGCTAAAATTACTCCGTGTATGGAGAACGGAAAGTGTGCAATTGCCGAGGGATTAACAAATGGAATCGGTTTTGGAAGTAGTGAGTTTCATACGTTCAGATGCCATGAGGAGGATATTCTCACTAAATTTCTCTTTCTTCTTCTTAATCAAGATATGGTGCGTAAGGCTGCTGAAGATGCAATGACAGGAGCAAGTGGACATAGGCGTGTTCCTGCAGCATTTTATGAAGAAATGCTAATACCTCTGCCACCCATCCAGATTCAACAGCAGGTGATTGCTGAGTGTGCCAAAATCGACGAGGAATACAACACCACTCGCATGACCATCGAAAGCTACCGCAAAAAGATAGAAGAGCTATTCAACGAATTGGATATAATTTCCAGCGGGGGGGGGTACAGACTTATCCTTGATGATTCTGATAAGTTTGATGTTTCAATCGGGAAACGCCTTCTTAATAAGCAACTTGCACCTAGCGGAAAAATTCCGGTTTACAGTGCAAATGTTATAGAACCCTTCGGATATATAGATGAACTTCTGATTAAGGATTTTTCTATTCCGTCTGTTTTATGGGGCATTGATGGGGATTGGATGACAAACTACATTCCGGAAAATTTAGAATTTTATCCAACAGATCATTGTGGTGTTTTAAGATGTAAAACCTCGGAAGTTAATCCGCGCTATATGGCTCATGTGCTTGAAATAGAAGGGAAAAAGATGGGCTTTTCGCGTGCATATCGAGCATCTATTGACAGGATTCAGGGAATATCATTTGCTGTAACTGATAGAGTCACACAGGACGAGACGATTGCAAAAATAGAAGCAATTGAAGAAAAAATCCGTGAATCAGAAAAAAATCTTGATTCTCTAACCGGAAAGACGGCAGAAATTCTCAATAGATTTCTTAATTAAACGGCATAATTTAGATGTGTTCTGATTTAACTAGATTTATTCCCACGAACGAGCGCAGCCGTTGACATTAAAATGAACGTGTCAAACCATGCTGAGTGCGTGGCGGGGATGTCGAGAACATCTTGTTATAACCCTAAGGGAATTTCTTATATGTTACAGAGAAAGGTGTTATAAAAAAAGAAAACATGGAATTATTAAATTTATTAGTAAAGCATAAAGTATATGGGACTGGCGTTATAACAGATGTAGAGGGAAACCATATTACAGTACAGTTTGATTCGAAAACTGCAAAGTTTCTGTCCCAAGATTCCTTTGAAAAGTTCATTACGGCAGTAGATCCATCTATACAGACAGCTATTTCGGATGAAATCAGTGCTTTTAAACAAGCAGTTGAGACGCAGAGACGGGTGGCAGCAGTTGTCCAGGCTGCCGAGAAACACAATGTTAACGAAGAACATGCCCTCCAAACAATAAAAAAGCGTAAAAGCATTGAAGACGGCTTTCGTTCTGATTACAATGTCAAGTATTTGGCCAAACAGCCAATTCTCACATATCGACAAATTGAAAAGCAATTTGGTATTAAAATTGCTGGCTTTGGTAGGGGCATAAATAAAACTGAATCAACTGTGATTTTGTTTTCATCGATCGATAAAAAGAAAAGTGGATTTGTGTACCATGATCATTGGACAACAGATGGTGACTACATATATTCAGGAGAGGGAAAAACCGGTGATCAGAAAATGACATCAGGAAACAAGGTAATTATTGACGCTAAGGATCAAGGAAAACAGATTCATTTATTTGTTAAGTTCTCCCCTCAAGAATATTATTATCAGGGGATATTTTCCTTGGTGGACTACACCTATGAAGATGATAAAGATGAGTCTGGAAATTTACGCAAAGAATATAAGTTTAGATTGAGAAAGATGCCAAAAGAGGGATAGATTTGTGAAAACAGTTAGAGTAGTGGCAGCAATCATTCGTGACCTTTTAGAATCCAAAACAAAAATCCTTGCTACCAAGAGGGGATATGGAGAGTTTAAGGGCAAGTGGGAATTTCCCGGTGGAAAGATTGAGATTGGCGAAACTCCGCAACAAGCGCTGATAAGAGAAATCCAAGAAGAACTTGATGTAACAATAGCTATAGACAGTTTTATTTATACCATAGAGTGTGACTATCCTGCTTTTCATCTGAGTATGGATTGTTTCTGGTGTTCTATATTAGATGGCAAAATCATTCTCAAAGAGGCAGCTGATGCCAGATGGATTTCTGTAGATGAATTGTATGATATTGATTGGTTGCCGGCGGATAGAGAATTAATTGAAAGAATCCGAAATAGCCTACTTATATGATTATGATGCAATAGATATGAGGTTGGTATAATTAAGAATTATTGAAAAACTTAAAATATCAAGCAAAAATTTCTTTTAAGGTCATATTTTTCCAATAGTCTATGTATGACATGTTGAGGATACGTTGATGTCAAGGACTAAGGACTGAATGCTGAAAAAGTACCGTATTTACTGGCTTTTAGAGCATTATCCGTTATAGCTTGTGAGTTGAATTAACCACAATAATCGCTTCGTCAGAAAAATCTAAGAAAAGGTGAGGAGGGTTTGGTAGGCTATTTAGATACCACAGGGGTGTAGATGTGGTATAGATGTTGAGCGTAGAACCAAAAGATTATCTGTATAGAAAGAGAAAAGCGTTTTTTACAAAGAATGCGATGAATATACAAGGCTGTGCAAATCGCTTTTGAGCAAAAAAGCGCTGTTGAAACGTCACAAATAAAACAATCAATAAAAGGAAATCCGCACAAACGGCTCGATGGGAAAGTGCGCCGTTTGTGCGGCTTTTTAGGGTCTTGACCTAAAAGTATCATATAGGTTAAAGGTCTTTGTTTAGTTTCCAGTATTCAGCTTGTGCTATCCGTATGTGAGATTTGCGTTTCCGTGCGATTTGCGGCGTCTACTGCTTTCCCGCATGAGGTACAGAAGACATCACCTTTATACAGCGGTTTGCCGCAGTTAGTGCAAAATCCGGAAGCGGAGTTGCTCACAGTATTGACTGTATAACTAACAGGAATTTTTTGGCGGTTTCCGCTTGAGGCAATAATAACTATCACAAGTATAAAAATCCCCCAAAAGCCTATCCCTGTATATTTGAATGCGTCTTCTATGTCGCCGCGCACCATTGAAAATATTTCTAACAAAGATGCCACCAGCGGCAACAATGAAATTACAGCAAACACCCGCGTTGCGGTATTCTTTTTGAAGATAGTGCAAAAAAAGCATATTATCATACTGACCAATACTATCATTGCAGTCCAGTACGGCAGAGTTCCTTCCAAATCCCCTATTACCGTTACATCTTTTGTAACTAATTGAAACGCCGACGGTTGGTGTCCGAGCGTTAAGATATTTATAGCTATGAACGGCGCGGCAAAACACAGCACCAAACAAATTATAATACATATCAGAGTGGCGGGCTTGAATTGCTGTTCGATTGTAACAGGCGCGTTGACCTGAGGAGAAACATAAACTTGCGCATTTTGTGGGGTAGGTGCAGTAGTGCCGTAATCTACCGGCTGTCCGCAATGTATACAGAACGAACTGCCGTTCTCAATTTCGTTTCCGCATTTGGTACAGAACATGATTTTTCCTTTCATTTTCCTTTAATATTGGAAATCATAAAATTATTCTACTGTAATATTACCGAGCCCATAGGTAGATCCATGAACATTTTCCACTAATACCTTAAACTGTTTTACTCCTGTAACATTAAGAGTTATCCTTTTAGGTAGCGAATCTCCTTCGACTGTGTATTCTGCTTTAAGTACATTATCGTAATATATCTTAATTGTTGAAGTTTGCATGCCACTTCCATCAACTATACCTAAATCAAAGCCAATGGAAGAGTACTTTGAATTAAGATTAAAAATTGCATATCCGTCAAAATCTGTTGATAAAGCAAAACCGTTTGTGTACTCCATTCCTCCCATACTAAATTTTTCACCATTTGCATATTCGATATAGTGATGATCAGAAGTTTCATACGGCTTGCAAACATCCAACAAATATGTGGGAGTTTCATTCTCCACCTTTTCACTAAGTTCTTTTAGCTTTTTGTTAAATTCTTTATATTCAGAAGAACTGTAGTTATTCATTACACTTTCAACAAGCCTTTTGGCGCTGGCATAATCCTGAATGTCTATATAACTTTGAACCTCTTCAGTAATTGATTTATAATAATTATTTTCTACTGTTGTTTTCATATTTTGAAAATCAGTATTTTCATCGAATCGCAGAGCGTCTGCTATTACTTTAAGCGCTGTAATATAATTCGAGTCATTCATTAAATCGGTAACCTGATTTAAAATATCTGATTTATAATCATCAAGAATGTTGTTTTTCGCTTCGTCGAGCTTAGACTTATCGATATTTTCAGGCAAAATGCTTTCAGCCGTGTTTATATACGAGAGAGCACTTTCGTATTCTCCGAAAGATATGTAGCTGTCTGCCTGCTCCACAATATAGTCGATATATTTCGGATACAGTTCGTTAAGCTTGGTCTGCGCCTCGCTGTAATTCTCGTCAGATTCGGATATCTTGTTATATTCGGTTATTGCTTCTTCATAATCGCCGTTATCATAATAATCATTGCCTGCGCTGAACGCATTTCTAGATTCTTCTATTGACATCAATTCTTGTCTTTTACTGTCTGCCTGTTCGTAGCCCATATTTGCAAGCTCCGTCAACTGTGCGTCAGCGGCAGAATAATCTATTTCCTTATTATTATATTTGTCAGTTATCGTTTTAGCCTCGGCATCAAGTATTTCATCTATTTTTTCTTCGCTGCCTTCAAACTTCATATCAGATAGTGCGTTTAGCTCATTTACGGCATCAATATACTCTATCTCTCCGCTTTGGTATTTAGCGGCAGCGTCGTCAACTCTACCGTTAAGCAGCAATTTAAGAATATTATCTTGTGGAAAATCATCGGCTACTTCATTGTTATATTTTGATACAGCAAGAGAGTAGTCACCGTCATTCATTGAGTTATATACGCTGTAGGCGGAGCCGGTAAAGAAAATAACGGCAGCAGTAATTCCTAAAGCAACAATAACAACCGCAACGATTATCAGAATAATAAGCGCTTTTTTGCCCGCACTTAGCTTTTTCTTTTCTCTTGGGGGTAGGGGATTATTTATCTGCTGGAAAAAAGGTGCGTTCGCGGCCTGATATGTAGAGTCGAATGATGGCGGTGCAGGATTCGCATAAGATTGAAATTCGCTTTTTGATAAAGGTACAGTCTCTTCGGGAAATGCAGACGGTGCACGTTCTCCGCACACCTCACAGAACATATCGCCGTCATTTAATTTAGCTCCGCATTTTTCACAAAACATATTTTACAGCTCCTCTCTGCCGTTTTAATAAATGTTTACTAATTACAAATTTAAATTTAAATCACCCATGCCGGTAATAATTTTCCAAGCGCCGTTTGTTTTTACACAATATACAGTAAAATTAGCGGAATCTTTATCCTGGTTTCCCTCAATCATAGTTTTCATTTCAACGCTGCACATTTCCTCAGCATAATCAAGGTTTGACGCTTTGTACAATGCGCTTAATTTGTCTAAACTTTCGGTATCGCTGCTGAGTTCAAAAAACGATTTTTTGAATTCAGAAAGATATTTTTCTTTTTCGCTTTCACTCAAAGTAGTTAAACTTATAACTTCGCAGGAAATTTTATAATCGTCACCGTAACGGGAACTATATTCTGATTTTATTTTCTCACGTTGTTCTGTGCTGTTATATATCTCTCTGATATTTGAGGTACCGTACATCTCCTCAAGATTTTCTTTGAGATAAGAGTTTTTCTCCACCATAATGTTTGTTGCTCCGTCCAGATCTAAAGCGAAACAATTACACATGGTATTATAGTCCATCTCTGTCATGGCAATGAAGTACCTTTTGGCAACGTCTTCGGGAGCTTCTCTTGAGCCTAAACTGAAAACGATCACCAATGTGATTATTAAAGCGATAATTACCACAGCGGCTATTATCAAAGCTATCGTTAAGGTTTTATAATTTGTTTTTCTCTGAACTACATATGCTCCGCCTTGGTAGATCGGCTGAGTATTAGTGCTTACCGGCATTCCACAGTAGCCGCAGAAATTTTCATTATCTCCTATTTGTGCTCCACAGTTTTGGCATATCATAATTTTATTCTCCTTTCATTTTTTCACCGCAACCTGAACAAAAAGCAGCGGTACTTGACAAAATTTTGTTGCATCTTGGGCAGCGAATAATGCTTTCGAAATTGTCGCTTGCGCCGGACTGATATGTTTGTGCGGTATAATCGTTCTGCCCCTTTATGACCTTGTTGCCGCAGCCGGAGCAGAATCCTGCCTCAGCGGAAATTTCTTTCCCGCATATTGCACATCTAACAGTATTTTTTTGAATATCATGTTCAACCTGAGGGGAAAGCAATTCGGTTGTTAATGGGGGAGGGCTGATTTTATTTCCGCAATTAGTGCAAAACAGTTTGTCAGGTGTTAAAACCGTTCCGCATCTTTCACAAATATTGCCGCTTATTATATTTTTTTCATTGTTTTCAATCAATGGTCCAAATCTTGCACCGCAAGATTTGCAAAATAACGATCCGCTTAATGATGCGGAACCGCATTTTGAACAAATTACTACTCCGTTTAAGAGATTAAGTTGATGCTCATATTCCCGGATATTTTTTTGTGCATTATCAATTCCGTTTATCATTATTTCGAACTGTTCTTCGTATGCCTGTCTGTGAATCTCATAATACTTTTTTCCGATTTCCAAGTAGAAATCGTCTATTTTCTTTTTTTCATCAGCAATCAAATCGTTCAATTTTACAGACTCGGTCGCACTTGTTGTGTTCTGCACAAGATTATGCCCTGTTGGAAAACCTTTTTGGTCAACGTTGTTAATTTCAGACATTTAGCATTCCTCCTAATAACAAAAAATTTTACCTTTACCCAAAATAAGAATCTCATTTTGCTATCATCTGTATGTTTTTAAAAGAGGAATACCACATAATTTTCATTTTGTCCTATTCACGCGGAAAAAGTATTCACATAAAGCATTATTATCATATGACTTTTGAATAATTTGTCGAAAAAAACAGAATAGGAAATCAGACCGTATTGAAAAATATACATTACGGCCTTGATTTTCTAAGCCTTTTTACGGTAAATTTTTGGTAAATTGGTAAATTCTTAATAAAAAAACTTGCTTTTTTCCAAAATGTATGATATAATTTTAAAAAATAATCGAATTACGCTGTTATTTGTTGAAATTGATAGACAAAATGAAAATTATGTCTAATGCACCAGTCCCAACATTTCAAGCTGTCTTGTGTGCTCCTCGCCGGTTGAGATGAGATATATCCGTGTGGTTTCCACCGAGCTGTGTCCGAGCAGGTCGGCGAGCTTGACGATGTCACGCGTAGCTTTATAATACACCCTTGCAAATAAATGGCGCAGGTTATGCGGAAATACCTTTGATGCCTGCACGCCCGCTTTCTTACACAATGACTTCATTTCCGACCAGATCTGTTTGCGGGAAATGCCTTTGCCGCTTTTGGTGATAAAGATCTCACCGAAAGCGATTTTTTGTTTTTTAGCGTATTTAAGCAGCTTTCGGCATAGCTTTCCGGGGAGGAGTATCGTGCGTATCTTGCCCTTGAGCGAGATTTCCGCTCGACCCGCGTTTAACGCCTCGACCGTTATGTATTTTACCTCCGATACTCTTATGCCGGTAGCGCCGATAGTTTCGATAAGCAGGGAAAGCCGACTCTTGCCCGATTTTTCAGCCGCAAAAATCAGCCTTTCGTACTCGTCTTTTCTCAGGCTGCGGTTTTCCTCCTGAAACGTCCTGCGCTGTATACGAAGATATTTTATTCTGATATTCAATCCCGCAAAGCGGCAGTAGGTGTTTATCGCCGCCAATATGGAATTAACGGTCGCGGGTTTGTATGCTTTTTTAAGCAAATGCTCCTTGTACAAAAGCACCTTGTCTTTTGATATTGCCTTATTTTCCAGCCACCCGAAAAACTCCGAAATATCGCGCATATATTTTTCGATCGTCCCGACCTCGCGCTCTTCGCTTATCAGCCATTGCTTGAATTTGTTAATGCTGTCGGCTTTTGTGTCAATAATAGGCTTTTTCATTGAATTGCCCTCCTGTTTTTGCTTATTTTAATACTTTTCAGGGTGAAATTCAAATAAGCGTAGAAAACCGAAGAGTGTCCCTTGCAGTATGCTTGTTTTTAGTGTATAATAATGATAGGAAAGTACATTTTATAGAGCGTCGGCCTTTAAACATACGAGGCAATAATCGGATATTTTCCGATGTAAACTGTTGGACTTGTTCCCGCGAACGAGCGCAGCCGCTGACATTAAAATGAACGTATCAAGCCACGTTGAAACAGTATGCCTATTGTCCAAACTCAATGTCAAGCAGCATATCGAGGTTGAACTCACCATGGACGAGATGGATTTGACCGCTGCCGAGAAGAAAGCCGGCTACGAGGAAATCAAGGTGTATGTTCCGGAGAAATTCGGGATGAAGGTCAGCCACCTTTATATTGCACAAGTGAATCGGAAGTGCGGTATCATTGAGCGGGAGAAATACAACAAGCCGAAGTCTGAGGACGCTAAACAGCCCCAATGTCCGCCAGAAAAAGAGGCGGCGATACGGGCGGCGCTGGAGCATTTCACAATGATATAAGTGTCGTTGCGTGACATGAGCAAACTCGGAACCAATACATTTACTAATGGCGAAATACGAATTACCGAAGGAGCAGGGATACAAATGAATCGAGACGAAATATTGAAAACCAATAAGCATTACTGGGATACTTACGCAGATTTGTGGTTTGGAACTACAGCGCTCCCTACTTACGGAGTACACTTTGTAACAGAGAATGAGTTACACCTGTTTGACGATGTTTCCAGAAAGAAAATACTTGAAATATGCTGTGGCAGCGGTCATTCCTTAAAGTATCTTGCTGACAGAAATGCCGGTGAATTATGGGGCGTAGATCTTTCTCATAAGCAACTTGAAAATGCTGAGCGGTATTTGAGCGAAAACGGCTACCATGCGAAGCTCATCTGCTCTCCAATGGAAGTCGCGATGGGTATTCCGAAAGAGTATTTCGATTTCGTTTATTCAATTTACGGGATTGGTTGGACGACTGATCTTGATGGTACTTTCCAGAAAATAGCCTCATACCTAAAAAAAGACGGTATTTTCATTTTCAGCTGGCACCATACCCTCAATTACTGTATTGCCTGGTCTTGTGATGAACGGAAAGATGTAATTGAAAATGAAGCCTTGATAATGAACAAAAGCTATTTTGACGAGTCCTACTTCAGAATGCCGGTAGACGGCAGCGAAATCCTTCTGTGCAACCGAAAAATATCCACCTATGTCAACGCTTTGGCAAAGGCGGGATTTGTGATCGAGCAAATGGTTGAGCAGACCGATGATGCAACGATGCAAGCAGAAGGCGATATCAGTGCCAAAGCCCAAAAAGCAAAAATGCTCCCTATTTCAGTTTTATTCAAGGCAAGAAAATTATAGAGAAAACTGGATGATCGCTGCGAAATATTGAGGCAATGGACTTTAGCAAACAGGTATCAGCATCAATTTTGGTGTATGAATAAAAATATAAAAAAGAAAGGGTGAAAAAATATGGATAAAAATAATTATGATCTCATAGAAAAATATATGCTGTCCTGTATGGAGGACAGCGCACATGACAAAGAACACATATACCGTGTGTTGTACGCGGCACTTGAGATTGCAAAAGAAGAAACAAACGTCGATCATGATGTTCTGATAACAGCGTGTTTATTGCATGATATCGGGAGAAAAGAGCAGTACGAGAACCCGTCGGTGTGCCACGCACAGGTCGGCGGAGAAAAAGCTTTCAGATTCTTGCGGGAACACGGTTTTGAAAACGATTTTTCCGAAAGAGTAAAGCATTGTATTGAAACACACAGATTCAGAAATAATGATCCGCCTCAGAGCATTGAGGCTAAGATTTTATTTGATGCTGATAAGTTAGATGTCGCGGGCGCGCTCGGTATCGCAAGGACTCTTATGTATAGAGGGATCGTTGCACAGCCTTTGTATACCGTCACACCCGACGGTTCGGTATCAAACGGGGAAAACGATACTGTTCCCTCTTTTTTTCAGGAGTATAAGCGTAAGCTGGAGGGGATATACTCAAAGTTTTATACGGTACGGGGCAAGGAGATAGCGAAAAAAAGGCAGCAAGCGGCAATCGACTTCTATGAGAGTCTGTATAGTGAGGTGAGTTCGTCCTATCAAAACGGGAAAGAATTATTATTACAAATCATTGAAAACGATGTTTGATTTGTTACCACGATCGAACGGGTTCGCTGACATTAAAATGAACGTATCAAGCTATGTGGAAGTGCATGGTGTTGATGTCAAGGGACAAGGATTGACCACTGAAAAACTGCTGTAAAAGTCGTTGAGTTTTCTCTCGCTGCGGAAGTACCTTATCCACCACAACTCATATAACAGCATCAGCAGGGCGGCGGCAACAAGCCACCAAGTCCAAACAGAATATCCATACCAGTTTAAGTCGGAGAAGCAGAGTGCGCAAACACAGGTCAAAGTCTCTCCTACTCGCTCAAAGCAGAGTAGAATGGAGTTCTCCTTTTGCGGTGTGTATCCCTGTGGTTTTCGTTTTGTCCAAAAGAAGTTGGGGATAAAAAGCAGGACTAAAAATATAAGTCCTATGTAAGAAAATCCAAAATGTCCCATTGGCTGAAAACTCCTTGTCTGTTAAACTTCATGCTGCTTTATCCCTGTTATTTTTTTCTCTCACAGGACACTCAAACAGCCCTCCTCGCAGTTTGGTTACTCACCGGCGAGGAAATACGGAAGGTTTCCAAAGGAGGGCAGCGCCCGCCTTACGGCTTTGGGTCATCCGATAGGGGTGAGCAGCATCCCTGTTGGCATACCATCTCCTCCTAAAATATTTATTTATTATCATCTGTTAATAAGCTCATCTGTAAAACCGCCGCGGACTTTATTTTGCGCTGCGTAACTTTATCTTCCTCACCGATAAAATCACACAAAATAGGCGAATCAGGATCGTATTTTGCGAAATTTTTGTTTACGCTCTCGCGGCTGTAATTCGCATAACAATAGATACAGCCGTTCAGACAGGTGTTGTAGCTTCCTACTTCCATGCTCTCCACGCAGCCACATTCTTCGCGCTGACCCTTGTCTTTTTTGACGTTAAGAGGCAAGCCGATCATTTGCTCGATAAGCCGCTTGTCGATGCAGCAGTTGTGCTCTATCCCGCAGCTTTGCAGATCCAACTTTTCCGCACAAGTCGCCGTCGCCATGCCGTTTTCCTTTGCAATAGCGGCGAGCTTGCAAGCAAACTCTGTCAGCTTATCTTTCGGAAGATCATATGCGTTTGCTTTTGCAAGGTTCTTTGAAATTTTCGCATATTTGTCAACAAAGCTGATAACGCATTTTTTTGTGTGACCTTGTAATGTTTCGGCGATCTGCTCAAATGCTCTCAGATGATATTTCGGGTCATACTTCGGGGTAAACATTATAGGGTCATATCGCCAAATCACGCGATCTGCGCCGATCTTCTCGGACAGCGCCTTAAAATTAGGCAAGATGACTTTTTTCTTATCCGGCAGATTCGGTTCAAAGTCCTTGCCGTAGCCGGTGATCGTGTACTGAAAATAATACTTGTAGTCGGACAGCGCGTCTAATCTCTCAAACATCGGCGAGGCGTTTTTTGTCCAGAACACTATGCAGTCCACAAAATCGGGGCTTATGTCAATTTTGCTTACCTGATGTGGGTTCATAGGATTTCTGACGAAGATATACCTTTCCTTAACGCGGCCCAAAAACCAATCGGAATAATATGCGGGAATGTCCGTTCTTCTGCTCACACTCAAGATCATTATCCGTAATATCCTTTCCGCCCGGCAAAACCCTTTTGACAGGCTGTTTGTACTTTCCTTAATGATGTGAGAAAAAGCATTATCATTGTCCGATGATACAGCGGTTTTATCCTATCTTTTCCGCACCCTTTGCAAACTGCGAGAGGTCGCGGCCTTTAAGGGCAAGCCCCAGCAGCTCCGGTAACTTTTGCGGGGAGCAGGCAAAGCAGGGTATGCCGAGATTTGACAGCTTTCCCGCTACTGCCGCGTCGTAATAGGGCTTACCGTGATCGGCGAGCGCTAAAAGGCAGACGACGGTCACGCCCGACCGCTTCATTTCCTCCATTCTCCGAATGAACGCGGCGCGGTTTCCGCCCTCGTCAAGATCGGAGATAAGGAAAAATAGCGTTTTTTTCGGATTTTCGATGAACTGTCGGCAGTAAACCACCGATTTGTCAATATCCGTGCCGCCGCCGAGATTAAAGCCGTACAGCAGATCAACGGGGTCGGAGCATTTGTCGGTAAGGTCGATTATATTCGTATCGAACGCGACAACGTGCGTTTTAACGGAACTCATGCTCGCGAGAATACAGCTCACCACCGAAGAGTAAATGACCGATTCTCCCATGGAACCGCTCTGGTCTATGTCAAGGATTATATTCCACTTGCTTGCGGCGCTGACTGCGGCTCGCTCAAAAAAGTAGAAATGTTCGGGAACGATAGTTTTAAGCTCAGGGGAGTAGTGCTTCAGGTTTCGGCGTATCGTCATTTTGTAGTCGATAGCCGACGCGGACGGTATCGGAGAATGTTCGCGGCGGTTGACCGCGGCATTGACGGCACGGCGGATATCCTGTTCGAGCAGCTTATTTATATCCTCGACTATCTTGCGGATAAACTCGCGGACGCTGTCCTTTGAGCGCTTGGGTATCATATCCTTCAGCGTAAGTATCGCACTTGCAAGGGAGATATCGGGCTCGGTGTTTTCGAGTATTTCAGGCTCAAGTATAAGCTGCTTTAAGCCGCAGCGCGTCATAGCGTCGTTTTGTATGACCTTGACTAGCTCCTTATCGAAAAGCGTTCTCACATCGCCGAGCCAGCGGGAGATCTGCGGGTTTGACGGACCGTGACCCGCGCCGCCGCCGAACCCGCCGCTTTCGCTCTTATTGTATATCGCCGCAAGCGCGCTGTCTATAAGGTCCTGTTCGTCCGAAAGGGCGGGCATATCCATATTTGAAAAGCGACTGTCGCTTTCCTGTCCGAGAATAAGCCTCCAGCGCTGCATTTGTGCTGTTTTGTCCATAATTTCACCTATATATCAAAATCTATATCTATAAGAGCGTCAACAGCTTCCTGTGAAGCATCGTCGAGCTTAGCGTTCAGCGTTTCGCTTACCTCTTCGCCGTTAAGTCCCCATAGCTCGCCTAAATTTTCCGCTATGGAATTTTTCTCTCCTGCCGAAAAATCCGCGAACGCCCGCCTGAGGAACACCAAAGCACGTTTAAATTCATCGTCGTCAAGCGTTTCTATATACTCGTCAAGGCTTTCCCACAGCGACAATCGCGCTATGAGCCCATAGCGGTTTTTAAGCGTCAGCCCCTCGAACCAAGCCGCTCCGAGGTCGGCGGGAACACCCTTGGAAAGCCGCCTTGACACCTCGATCTTAAGCTGCTCGTTTGTCATCTGATTACGTTCGAGCAATATCGCCGTACAAAGTCCGGAGAGCTTTGTGTTTAGGTCATCTCGCCGCGCGGTTTCATTAAGAGCCGAGAGCCATTTTTCGCTGTCGAGAAAGTCCTGCGAAAGCTCCACGGAATTAAGCATATTGACCGAGTCCGCTATTGCCCGACAAGCTGCGTCGTCGCAGACGCACGCATCGGTCATGACAAGGCAGGCACGCAGATATATCTGTTGTAGGATAGGGATTATTTCCGAACAGTCGGCGCGGCGGATATCACCGTAAGAAATAATATCAGACAGCCGAAAGGCGGTCTTTGCGAGATCCTCAAACGACACAGTATCAACGGCGGATCTTTGCAGCGCGCTTACGCAGCAGCTTGCCGCTGCGGACATTCCGCAGCAAAATGCGTCCTCTAAAGCGCCCGCGATCACAGACATCTCATCCGAGCGTTCAACTTTTTCTTTAAGCTGAAACGCCGCCGCAAGCTCGACCGTATCGCCTTTAAGCGCACTTTCGACCAAAGCTATTTCACATTCGGGCGTCCAGCAGACCGTCCATTCTTCCGACCAGGTGGCGTTTTCCTGCTTTGACGGGAGATATTCCGCAAAGCCTATCCCAAGTACTCTCAGCTTATGCAAAAAGAACGAGCGGTCAAGATCGAGAAACGCGGACTTTTCCGAGCCGACTCTGATATTCTCGCGCAGATCGAGCCTTAATCCCTGCGAGGTCACGGAGCGATATTTTTCGAGTTTAAGCTCTTTAAGCAAACGGTAAAAGTCATTCTGAATACTCGTTTGCGAAACGCCCTCCGGCAGTTCGCCTATTTTAGTGCCGATCTCCGTGTCCGCCACGGCAACGCTTACAGCCGCAAGGCTGCCTTCTCCTATACAGGTTTGAGCCGCGTCGCGCAGATCGCGCAGCGTGGGGATATTCCCACCGCGTAATTTGGCGAGTGAAGCGGCAAGCCTTACGCCCTCAATGACCTGCGCCGAGGACGCCGCACCGCCGTTTTCGCGCATTTTTTCGGCGATTTTGGAAAGATAAGCGTTAGCGGCATACATTTTGTCGCCTTTGGAAAGACCATCCCAGATAAGCTCGTAGTATGCGGGAGCTTTGTTTCCGGCGCCGTAGCCCGAACGCGTTGAGAGTCTGTAATACGAGTACGGCATAAGCGTGTGCAGCGCCGTCAGCTTGGGAAAAATCGGCAGTTCTTCGTCCGTTTCCCACGTTTTCAGCCCCTCAACGTGATATGCGCCGGTGACTACAACTGTTTTTTCGGGAGCGATACCGCTGTTTACCGCGTTTCTTATAACCGAACGCATATGGATTTCACGCAGTTTGGTTTCCTTTGCATCAAATCCGTCCTTTTCGGAAAATTCCCGTATCTTCGAGCCGAAAAGGTTAGCGCCCTCATGATAAGCCGAAAAATCGGCGCATTGTTCAAGCGTCCGTTCCCAGAAAGTTTCGTGAGAGCCGTCCGCGCTTTTTTCGGCAATACGTTCGTAAACGTCGGGCTTCTGCTCGATCTGTTCCATATCTTCGGCATAGTCGCCGTTTTCGTCCTGTTCGGCTTTTCGTATCTTCTCGTCGGTAAGCGCAAGAAAGGTTTCCGACGGAAGATCCATAAACCTAAACGGCACATTGTTCTCATGACACCAGAGAATAGCCTGATATTCCGGAGAATACCGAGCGAACGGGTAAAGGACAGTCCTTACCGGAAGACTTTTCGTGTACGCTAATATCGCAAACGGCGGCTTTGTTTCGGGTCTTACAATATCGTTTGACGTATCCTCAAAATCAACAGGAGCCTCTATAATAACAAGCTCCGGCCGCTTTTCGTTTAGAAATTCCCGCAGATAAAACGCTCCCGCAGGGGAGAGGTGGCGTATTCCGAAGAAGTTCACGCCGCTCATTCGTTCAGCTCCCTGCAAGCCCTATAAAGTCCGCTCCACGCCATACCGCGCTTTTTCATTATGTTTTCAAGGTATTCCTTCCACGCAACGGGATCCTTGTCGTCGTTTTTTACGACGGCTCCCTGAAGTCCCGCCGCTATATCTTCGTCGGAGATCTCGCCGTTTCCGAAGCTGCCCGCAAGCGCCATGCTGTTGCAAAGCAGGGAAATAGCCTCCGCGGTAGAAAGAACGCCCGCGGTGGTTTTGACCTTTTGCTTTCTGTCGAGAGTTTCTCCGTTTCTAAGCTCGCGGAAAATCGTGCATATCTTTTCGATGACCTCGTCTTTCGGCAGAGCCGCGTTCAAGTCAAGGCTGCCCGAAAGCTGTTCTACACGAGTTTTTACTATGTTCATTTCCTCTTCAAGGGTTTCGGGAGCGGGAAGCACCACGATATTGAAACGCCTTTTAAGCGCCGCCGACATATCGTTTACGCCCTTGTCACGGGTGTTTGCGGTGGCGATTATCGAAAATCCCTTTTTTGCGGGAACTTCGAGAGAAAGCTCAGGTACGCTTATACGTTTTTCCGAAAGCAGGGAAATAAGCGTGTCTTGAACTTCCGACGCACAGCGCGAAATTTCTTCCACGCGTGCGACAGCTCCGTCCTCCATAGCCGTAAATATCGGGCTTTTCAGCATAGCCGCCTCGGACGGACCGTTTGCGATAAGCATAGCGTAATTCCAAGAGTAGCGTATCTGCTCCTCGGTAGTGCCTGCCGTGCCTTGTATAACGCGGGAGGAATTTCCGTTTATCGCCGCTGTCAGATGCTCGGACAGCCAGCTTTTCGCCGTTCCGGGCTCGCCGATAAGGAGCAAAGCGCGGTCGGTTACAAGCGTTGCGATAGCTATCTCAACAAGCCGCTCATGACCGATGTATTTCGGTGTGATAACGGTTTCCCCGACTTTTCCGCCGCAGATGTAGGTTTTAACCGACTTCGGCGACATTCTCCAACCCTCCGGCACGGGGTCTTTTTCCGCTTTGATAAGCGCGTTAAGCTCCTCCTCAAAGAGCTGCTCTGCCGGAAGCCTTAAAATCGAATTGTCCATAATTTTCTCCTATAAAAAGTCATTTTTCAGGCTTTAGCGGCAGCCTGTCAATGCTGTTCTGTACAGTAGTGTTCTATATACTGTCGCATATCCTCTAGATCAAGGTTCAGCGTTATGTTGTTAGCTTTAGCGTAGCTTTCGAGGTCGTCGATCTCCTTGCACAGGTATTCGTAATCTGCGCTGATAAATCTTAAAATGAGGTATGCGTCCTTGTATTTATTCGCGAATTTCATGTGATTTGCCTTGTAAAATTCGCATACCAGACCCTCGATATTCCGCATACCGCACGCCTCCATCATCCACAAGCGCGTCGGCGTGTCCTCGTTATCGAGGATTTTCTTGAAATAGCGGTTTTTGACCTTTTCGTACATCTTCTTGTCGTCTTTGTCGAAAAGGTATTCCAAAAACAGGTCTGATTGATACCAGTCACAGCTTATAAGCATATCTATCCATTTTTCGCGGATAGGCTGATCAAGCGGGATAACGTAGTATTCATGCGTCGAGGGCTCCGCGTCGCGGCTGTCATACAGCTTGTAGGTCATGCAATATTTCCCGTTTATGAGCTTTATATGCTCAATGTTGGTGATCGCCGAGCCCACCGCAACGCCGTTTCTTTCATGGTTTTTAACAAACTCTTTGGTTTCGAGGATACGCTTTTTAAGCAGATCCGTGCAGTCGTCCGTGCCGATCACCATAGCATAAAATTCCGACTCGGAAAAAGTCCTGTCGGGGTACTTTTGCGCAAACTCCATTGCAAGAGCGCACATATCCTTATCCTGCGTCATAGCGGCGGTATTCATAAGCGCAATGTCGACCATTCCTCTTATGTACAATTTTTCCTGCTTGTCGCCTTGCTTTTCGCAAGCCCGCCTTAAAAAGTCCGCAACGTCCTTGCCCGTTTTCCCGCTGAACGCGACATATTCGATATGTACCCCGTATCCGTCGGTTTTGTAACTTCCGCCGTCGTTGTTGTCAAGCAAACGGTTGCCTATCTTCGCGGAAAGTCTGCTTGACCAGTCCGAGGTGCTGAACCGCAGATACTCAAGCGTTTCCTGCGGCTTTTTCTTTTCCATTTCCTCAAAGAACTCCCTTGACTTGTCGCAGTCAAGCCGTGCAAGCGTATAAAACGCCTCCTCCTTGACCGCGCCTTTTTCGGTCTTGGTGAGTTCTATAAGTTTATCGGCGTTGTTCACGTCATGCCGCAGCGCGCGCACAAGCAGTTTTTTCGCATTTTTCTCTGCAAGAGGGATATTTTCAAGGTAAAAGTCGTTCGCTTTTCCTTTCCCGATGGTATCTATAAGCGTAATGCGCCTTATCGTTTCCTTTTTGCCCTTGGGGTCAAAGCCTTTTTCAAGCAGCGGGACCATATCTTCTCCCATGCCCTCGATTATATCGTAAACCATATCCGCAAGGTCGGAATAAGACGCTCCCAAGCCCTTTACAAGCGCGGGTTTAACACGGTAGTCCTCGAACAACTCGGATTTTTCCTCGACAGCTTTCCGAACGATGTTGTACTGCCCGCTTCCGGGTTTAGTGAGCGCGTTTATCAGCACGGAGAGCTTTGAATACGGCGCATCGGTCACCTTTGCCGAAAACTCCGCCGCGGGAATTTCTTTAAGCTCCCCCTGAACATCATATCCCGCGAGAGCCACCGTCACGGAATCCGTAAGTGTCAGCGCATCGAGCAGCGTTCCAGATAAGTCCTCGCATTTCCCCGAAACAAGGCTGCTTGAAAGCTCATATATCTTCCCGAAAACGGGCGACGCATCTTTAAGCGGTCTTATCCCGTCGACAGCCTTTTTGAGCCTGAAATTTTCCGAAAGCAGGTTTGCTCCCGCTATCGCCGCCGAGCGCAGCTGTTGACGAAGTTCAAAAATAGGTGTAGTATCCATAATTATAATTATGCTTGCTAAGCAAGCATCTCTCCTTTCGAGTTTTTGTGCGGTTTTGCGAAGCAAAATTGCTGACCGTACTCAGCAAAGCGCAAAACTCACAGTCTTAAAAATTTATTTTCAAGACTTGATCTCCTTTAGTAAAGCAGTCTTACAACAGAATTTTCGCCGTCGGGGATAATGCAGAGCGGCTGTGCGGCGATCCTGCGTTCGGCAAGGTCATAGTGAAATCCGCACAGCATAACGCCGTTTTTGAGGAATTTTTTCCCCGGCAGAGCCTCGATTTTATCGGTCGTGGGTTCAAATTCCGAAAAATCGCACAAAGCCACGCAATCGCCGCCCTTGGTTTTAAGAACGGTTTTATCGCCGATTTTCCCGATCTCCGCAAATGCGACCAGCTTGTAGATCACGGGACTTGACATGGCGTTTTGCAGGAAATTCCGAATGTTCTTTATTTCGTCCTTGACGGAATCAGCCGCAAACGAGCGCAGCTTCTCAAAATCGTCGCCGCAAAGCTCGGAAAATTCCGCTGCGTCCCACCGCACGCGGACATTTCCGTCACCGGGGTATACCGCCATTGACGGTACATTAACCGCTCCGAATACAGAATCGTCCGCCTTGATGTGTTTGAGAGATTTAAGCGGTCGAAAATTCTTGGTTTGGAAAATCTTGCCGTTTTTAAGGTCGACCCAAATCCCCGTGTCGATAAATTCTTTCCTAGCCTCGTCGTATGCCACATTGAACGACAGCTGCGTTAAACGCACGTCTTTCTCGCACTTCCCGACAGCCTCAAGCTCGGTCAGCTTCCAGTTCCCGCCAAGCTCCTCGTAAAGGGGAGTATCGTCTGCGGCAGGGTCGTCGTTTTCTATTTTTTCGGTAATGTATTTCCGAGATTTTTTGATAAGCGAATTCAGCTTTTCAAGCACGTCGATGGCGTTGTCGTAATGCTGTTCGAGGTTATCCTTCCGATACTCGGTTATCTCGATAATAAGACGATTGAACAGCCTTTGAATGCCGATAAGGTAGTAGTCGCCGAACTGCTTGGATAGATTTTGATAATTCGACAGGGAAGTGCCGCCCATAGTCCCCAGACCCGCCGAGATAAGCTCTTTGACCGCTTTTTCGCACAGCTCCAACCCCTCAAGCTGCTTTTTCAGCTTTTTGATTTTCGCGGAATTAGAGGTCTTTTTAGCGGCGGTTTTACCGGCAGCCTTTCCCGCAGCCTCGGCAGCGTCTTCATTTGCCGCTTTATCGGCTTTTGCGGCGATCTTAGCCCGCTTTGACATAATGTCATCTGGAATTTCGCACACCTCAAACGTCTTGTCCGACATCATTTCGTACATAAGCCCCAGAGAGTGCTTGCACGGGAATTGTCTGCTCGGACACGAGCAGCGGAAAACGGGGTGATTTTCGTCTATGTAGTCCGCCGAGGTGATGTAAGGATTTTTGCCGCTGCCCTTACATTCGCCCATAAAGAAAGTGTCGTCCGCCGAGCGGCAGAGCTTTATAAATCCGCCCGAATTCGAGATCTTTTTGCCGTTTGCAGCTGCCGCAGGGTTCGGCGCAAGCGACAAAATCAGCTGTTCCGTAATGTTTTTCATTGTGAATTCTCCTTTTATGGTCAAAAATGAAAAAACCGCTGATTTTATTATACACTTTTTGTCATAATATTTCAATGGATTTTACATAAAAACGTATTATTTTAATAATCAGCTTTTTCCTTGCTGAAATCGGGTCAAATCTCGCCGTCGAAACGAACGTTGACAGAAAAACCGTAATATGCTAAAATAACTTCAACGACAAATAAAAAAAGGAGCATTGCGGAAAGTGAAATGAAAACAAAAAGATTGAACAGAGATTTATGGGGATTTCAGCATTATCCGTACTATCAGATGGACATGGACAATGAGCTCTTTCGGGGCTTTGTCAGCGTAATTATGCTGACAGACGGAGAACAAAATTTTTGGGATTTTGAAAAAGCCGGAAAAGCTCCTGTTACGGGCGGCGGAATGGTTTGGCTGCAACTGATACCTAAAGGAAAAAAGAGACTTATCACGGCAATGTTTAAACCTGCGGAAGGTGAAAAGGGGCATTCCGTATCGGTATGGTATGTTGATGTTATCGAAAAATATGTATATGACAGCGACGGTGTTGCGGTATATTGGGACAAGTATTTAGATGTTATGGCTACTCCGCAGGGTGATATCAGGATCGACGACAAGGATGAACTGGATGAAGCATATCGGCAGAATGATTTAACGAAATTACAGTACGAGGAAGCGTTGGAGGAATGTGACGCCATTATTTCAGAGATGTTTACGGATCTAAGGAAGACCGAAGAAAACTGTCTTGCGATTTTGCACGAGGCAATGAGGATGATCGAGAACCGAGAATATCAGCTGAAATTGAATGTATAGGAGATAAGTTTCCGCATACCGCGAGTCGGTACTGTTGCAGCGGAAAAAGTAATACATAAACGGTTGACGGACTGCGGAGCGAATACAAAAACCTCAAAAAATCCCAACCGATAGTTGGATTTTCCTGATTCGACTATCGGTTCGTGTGAAAAACATACAGTTAGGTGTATCATTAAAGGCGAAAGGAGGAAAAATGATGGATCAGACAGAGATAGGAAAATTCATTGCCAAATGTCGTAAAGAGAAAAAACTGACTCAAGCGCAGTTGGCGGAAAAATTGAACATTACAGATAGGGCGGTATCTAAATGGGAAACAGGTAAAAGTATGCCCGATTCATCTATAATGTTAGAGCTTTGCGAAATATTGGGGATCACGGTAAACGAATTGTTAAGCGGGGAGAAGATAGACATGGAAAGCATTGAAAAAAAGGCGGATGAAAATTTGATCGCTTTGAAAAGAAAAGATGAAAATAACATTACAAGGAATGTGATCATTTCTATTTTATTTTCAGTAACACTTTTGATAGGGATAATGGTATGTCTTATTTGCAATATCGCAATATCCGGTAATTTAACATGGTCACCGATCCCGATAAGCTCCATCGTTTTTGCATGGGTTATATCTTTTCCGAGTATTATATTGGGGAAAAGAGGGGTCGTTGTCAGTTTAATATCATTAAGCGTTTTTATCATTCCTTATTTGTTTTTGTTAAGCCATTTAATAAAAGTGAAAGAAGTATTTTCAGTCGGCGCGGTAATGGCGGTAATTTCCATCGTGTTCTTATGGATAATAGCCGTACTTTTTAACCGTATTTGGAAAAAAAGAAAGCTAATTGCTTTAGGAACAACTTTTTTGTTAATTATCCCGTTCGTGATCATTGTCAATGTGATACTGTCAAAAATGATAGAAACGCCTGTTTTTGACGTATGGGATATGCTGTCTGTCTTTATATTGTTGATATTTGCATTTGTTTCTTTTATTTGTGACTATGCTAAGAAAAAAGGCTTGATGAAGTAATAGATAGAATTTTGCTACTGCCCGACTTTGGCTCGGTCACGCATGATGACCGTATATCACGACTTTCTGAAAGAATAGATATATTATCCGAACGGACCGATAAAACATTTTGTTTCAAAGGAAGAATAGATTTTCCGTTTATCGTCAACGGGGAAGGAGAAAATTATGGATAACGGCGGGATAAGATGGATATTTTTTGACGTGGGAACAACGCTTGTCGATGAAACTAAAGCGTATGAGCGCCGCATAGAGGAGACTGTTGCCGGTACGGATATTTCCTTTGAAGAGTTTCAGGAAAAGCGAAAATTTTTCGCCCAACAGAACCTGAGAGGCGATTTGGAAGCGTTTAGATTTTTCGGATTAAGTAAAACGCCGTGGCATAAAGAAGAAGAGATACCATATCCCGACGCAAAAGAGGTTTTGCGGTATCTTACGGAAAAAGGATACAAGCTCGGAGTTATCGCGAATCAATCCGCGGGAACTGCCGAGCGCCTTGAAATGTGGGGACTTTTACGGTACATAGATGTTGTTGCCGCGTCGGCGGAGCTTGGCTGCTCCAAGCCGAATGTTGAGATTTTTAACAAAGCGCTGGATATGGCGGAATGTCAAGCGCGCGAGTCAGCTATGGTAGGGGACAGGCTGGATAACGACATTTTTCCGGCGAAAAAATTAGGAATGAAAACGATTTGGATAAAGCAGGGGTTTTCCGTTTATCAGCGCCCTGTATCGGAAGAATTTGAGCCGGACTGTTCCGTCGAAAGCCTTACGGAGCTGAAAAATATATTTTGACAGGTCAGCCGCAATTTGCGGTATTATTAAAGAATAAGGGGAAAATTTTATGAAAAAATCAAAATTAACGGCGGTGCTTTCGGTGCTTTTTATAAGTTATTGATTTGTGCTTGCTTTATAAATGGGGATTTTTTACTCGGCATATATTTCTAAAAAAGATGTGATTTTTCCGTGAGTATATTCGCCCTCGATTAGTCATACTACCCGACCATATATCATTATATCAAATTTATCAAAAATACACTTTGATAAGCGGCTTCCTGTTGTAATTCACCAAAGTAATATCCATCGGGACGGTGAATGTAAAGCGCATTTCGGCAAGATCCTTTTCGCTGACCTTGTCGGAGCTGGGATACAGGTCAAAATAGTAGATGAAGGTATCGTGTTTAAATCCTTCTTCACCCGTAAGCTGATAGATAAACTCCCCGTCATCGTTGTTTATATACAGGTCTTCGACGCAGTCCGCAAAGCGAAGTATACTTCCCGACGAAAAGGAGCTTTCTCCGTAGGAAACAAATTTGAATGTATAGCCGTCCCCGTGAAAATCCACCGAATCCAATTCTATGCGGACGTTTTCATCATACGCATAGACTGTGAAAGGAGTCTTTGGCAAGTCGGACAAGTCGATGTCCAGCGTGCGCTTGGGCAATTCCGAGACAAGCTGTTCGTATCGGTCGGGAGCATACCCCGCCATTCCGTTAAATGCGTAATGTATTCTTTCAGGCACGGAAAACACGACCATCGTGCTGCCGCATACCAGAATAAGAGCTAAAGCTATCATGAATTTTTTCATATTATTTCACCCGCCAAATCTGTCAGATTTTGTTACGTTTATTATAACATATTTCCCGCCGAATTGCAACCCCATAAGGATTTTTATTCTATACTTACTACCTCGGCGGCATATGTTCCGTCGGGAAGCGGGTGTTCTTTAAGCTCCTCCGGCGTTTTGGTCATTTCCATCATAGCCGACGGAAGATCATCGATGGAATTTCCGTAAATATCTTTCAACGAATAGGAGTATAGGTAGGTCTTTTGTTGGAGCGGTTCTTCGGTTATTTGGTAGCCGTCCTCGCTTTTCGGCACGCTGACGAGTTGAAGTGACAAAAACGTTTCGCTCATAAAGTCAAAAAAGACGGAATAGACCTCTACCACATCGTCCGGCTCAAGAGGTTTAAGCCCCTTGTCCGCCATTCCTATTTCCTCTTCGATACCGTTCCAAACTCCGAGGACTTGGTAATATCCGTTATTGAACATCGTTTCGTCAAATACGAACGAAAATCTCAGCAGACAATCCTCGCCGTTGACCCGCACGGGCGCTTCGTAAATATTTGCTTTATCGGTTTTTCCGACGGGGATTATATTCATTATACAGCCGTTCAGCGCGGGCCAAACTCCTCGGAAATTGCTGATAAAAGTCCTGCCGTCCTCGGTGCGCTCCACATCGTTGTCCGTTCCGAGTATTCTCATGGCTGTGGAGCCTTCGCCGCCGATTATTTCGGCAAGGGTGTATTCCTTATTCAAAACGTAAGGCAGGGAGTCCTCGGTGATGGTAACGCTGAAAGCGCCGTTTTCGGTCACCTCGGCTTTTTCCGCTTTTATCGTGGTTTCCGGCATATTTAAAAACATTTGCTTTAAATAATCCTTATACGACGCTAAAGGGCAGATGTTATCATAGTAATTTGCAAATCCGTTGTCCGTATAATTTATCGGATAGTAAAACGATATTCCGCCGTAGTCCGCCAACATATTATTGTTCACAACATATGTCACGCAGCCGTCCAGCGCGTCGCAAAGCTCCTTTTCGTTAGTGAGATTGCCGTAATATTCGGCAAAGTCGCCAAGGTCGATAAGGTTGCTGTAGCCGCCGCGTTTGGAGTTCGCGCCGCACCGAACGGAATGAAACGCGCTGTCCGCTATGTTCCTTATCGAGGTGAGGTCAACGCCGCTTTCGGATATTTTCTTGATGGAGGCGTCCAGCGCGTCGCTGACGGCGTCTATCTTCGATAGGTCTATCACCGAAAGGGTAGAGGGGCTTTGCTCCGGCTGTCCGTATTTTTTGCCGAAACCGTCGCATATCGCTTTGCCCAGCGCCTCGCCGGACAGAGTCTTGTCCCTGGCGAGCGCCGTTACCAGCGCGCCGTAATCCCAGCCTGCGGTAGGCTCTATCTCCTCCGAGGCTACCATGTAATCACAGCAGTCTTTGACGGCGTATGCCGTTTCAAAATTTCCCATCAGGCAGGCGTCCATTCCCAACAAATCGATATGGCAGCCGCTTTGCTCTTTTACTGCGGTGAGCGCCAAGCGAAGATCCTCTATGCTTATCGAGCCGCTGCCGTAGTTTTCGTCGGAGATCATGCCGTTTATGCAGCCGCCGCCGTGGTCCCACAAAATGACCGCCGTATTCTTAGCGGGGAAGTTTGTCGTTCCGTATTCCAGAAAATCCGAAAGGGTCTCTTTGTATCCCATGTTGTCCTGCGGGACGGTCTGTAACAGTTCAAGCTCGCCGTTTTTTACAATATAGCGCGAAAGGCAGTCGCCGGAAATATCGTAATTGCGCCATTTGCGCGCCCCGCCGGTCTCCAACACCAGATTTACGCCGTCGGGAAGCTCCGCCGTGAGCATTTCGGCGATGTTTTTAGTCGCCGCGCCGAAATTAGTTTCCAGATTAGAGCCGCACATATAAACAAGCACGGTGCGCTCGTCCGAGGGCTGTTCCGCGGGCTGCGAGGACTGCTCGGCGGGGGAGGAGGTATCGGAAGATGTTTCCGCGTGCGAACCGAATATTCCGATAAGCCAAAGCGCCGCCAAAACGACAGCGACAACGCATACCGATATCAGAACGACCGCGAATTTTTTGTTCTTCAAGATAATTACCTCCCGTTCTCACGTTTTTTCCTTTACATACGGAATATGGCAAGTGAACGCTTATGTTCACTTGCCGATTTTTTATTCGCCAAACCTATCTCTTCCGCATACAAAAACGCCGATAGGATTTACTGCCCACGGGTAGTAGTCCTCGGAGCATACCTTTAAGCTGGCGTTAAACCTGTCGTTTACATCTTTTGCGTCCCAATAGAAATATCTGGAACGTGTATTGTATGAATATTGGAACCAATGCCAGTCCTCTTTTTTAATAAAAGTGTCAAAAGCGATGCCGAACGGAAAGCCGCCGCGTTCGGTAGCCTGATTTGCGGTATCGGAGTCGATCGAGATATGAGCCTTTAACAGATCCTGCGCCAACGTTCTGCCCTGCAATCGGTCGAAAAACGATTTTATCTGATTTTCGCTGTATGAAGCGTGAAGCCTCATAATTGCGGATATTTGCTCGCTCATGGGCGTGTCGCAG
This sequence comes from uncultured Ruminiclostridium sp., assembly GCA_947623915.1. GTDB lineage: Bacteria > Bacillota > Clostridia > Oscillospirales > Ruminococcaceae > Ruminiclostridium_E. The sequence continues at coordinate 50,820 of CANQIB010000009.1, read as the reverse complement.
ACTATGATGTTTTCACATGTATAAAAGTTTGAAACATCACCGATAGTTTCACCGAGCGTGTAGCAGTATGCAAGCGGTTCATATGCACCGGTGACTGTATCTACCAGCGGGCGGGCATAGGTCTGCGGTATTTCGGTGCCGCTGCTGTTCTTATTGTATTCTTTAACTGTGGCGGAACTGTATCTGATTTCGCAGGGAATAGACTCGTAGGACTTTTCTCTGCTGAATACGGGGTTTTTCCAGCCGGACAAATCTATCTTTTTAAAGTTGTATACATGGAAGTCCTCCCAAATGCGCGCTACCGCTTTTGCGTAAAGCTGTTCCTCGGTCTGGTCGTATGTTTCGGTCATAACATAGCAATCGATGCTATCGCCGTTCTTTTGCTTTATAAAAGAGCCGTCGGCATCGGTCTTTAGTTTTGCTTGTGCCATTTTGTAAAGGCGTATGCACTCGATAGCCTCCCTGAGCTGTTCCTGAAGATTTACACGGTAGAAGTATTTTTCGTAATAGGAGGTAGTGCTGAAGTTGTCTATTTTGCTGTACGCGGTATCCAACGCGGTGATAGGATCGCCGTAGCTCCTTTGGATTATCGTGTTGCATACATAGTTGAACTGCTCCTGCAATTTGTCATAGTCAAAGCTGTAGGATTCAAAACCGGGCTCTTTAAATTTGCTCGCTTCTTCAAGCGCCTTTGACAACTCTATACCGTAAGTTATCATAGCGTCAGCGCCCTCGGATTCGTCCGGCATTACCACTCCGAGGTCGTTTATGTAACTGAAATATTCCTTAAAGTTTCTGACGCGGATATTAAGCTGCGCCATTCTTTCGTCAAGTCTGGTGACCACATCCGCCAAAATGTTCGCGTGGAGGTTCTCCAAACGTTGGTATTCCTGCGTCATCGCGTCTTTGAGCTTTTCGGTACGCTCTTTCGTCTTCTCGAATGCGGCGAGCATTTCCTTGTTTTCACCGATAATGCCCATATCGCCGAGGAAGGTATATATCGACAGGGCGAGCTTTCCGGCGCCTATCAGCGTGTCTTTAGCGTCGTTTATTATATTGTATTGAGCGTCCAGGAAAGACTTCAGCTCCAGTATATCGTCTGCGCTGGGAGGCCACGGCATATTTTGCAGAGCGTTTTCCGCAAACGATTTGCCTTGATCGAGGTAAAAATCACGGAACCTTTGGATTATGTTTCCGTCATACTGCCTGATGAAAAACTCCATTTCCGATTCGGCAAAATCAATGTTGTTTCCCCAGTCAAAGACTCCCTTGCCTAGACTTTCCTGACTGTATTTTCTGACGTATGAGCTGTCCGTCGAGGTGGGGTCGCCCCACGATGAAACGAGCGCGCCCGCCTTTAAAACTATCTCGCCCTCCAAGTTCATATCCTCGACGGATTGACCGTTTGCGGGAACGGAGAGCTCTACCGTCGCGGTGGTATCGCTGTCCTTGGTAACGCCGTTTACCTTGCCGTCCTTGAAATCCTCTCCAAGCGTTATCTGTTCGGGGGAGATACCGTCGGAGACCGTACCGTTTTTGGAATATACGATAACAGTGATGTCTATGTTGTCGCCGTTATCCTCCGCATAATCGAATACGGGATAAAAATACGCTTCGCCCGCTGTTACAAGTATCTCTTCATCGCCTATCTTGAGCGTTCGGTCGTTCAGCGCGGCAGCGGCGGTGTTGCTGTCCTTTGCGCCCTTTACCGTCATGGTGAGCGTCACGAGCGTTTCACCGTCCGCTTTGACGTCGGTGACTTTGATGTCCTGCGTATCGAAAGAAATATCATCGGCTGTAATATCCTCCGGCTTTATCGCCGAGCCGACAAGCTCCAGCGCCGCCGTTACCTTTTCGCCGTCCGCCTTTATGGTGGAGGGGTCGAGCGAATTTCCCGCAAGCTGTATCGGGATATCGACTCTTACGGGCATAACGGTGTCGTTCATCGCCTCGGATTGTACCGTTACCGTTCCGTCAACGTAGGTGGTAAGTCCCTCCGGCTTTATCGGGTTTCCCGTAAGCTGCATGGTAAGGTTTTTTCCTGCGGAGCTTACGCTCTCTATCGTCATATCCTCAAACGAGCCGGAAAGCACTATATCGTCCTTTGTCACATTATCCTTGAATGAGCCGTCGTCAAGCTCAAGTGTCAATCTCGTCTCGTCGGCGTTGGACACAACGCTGTCGATATTCGCGGTAGCGGTGTACTGCTTGAAATTCACCGACAGCTCCGCGGATATATCGCATTGTCCGCCGTTGCCGTCGTCGTATTTTTTCCCGTTAAGGACTATCTTGTATCTGCCGGTCATGTTCGCGGCGGCGTCGGGATCGGTAAACGACAGAGTGATCTTGTCCTTTTGTGCCTCAACGCCGGTGACCTGTACCTGCTTTTCGGTGATGTAGTCCTCTATATTTATGTCCGCTATGTTCGCCGTATGGGAGTCGTCGCTTGCCTCGTCATCCGTTAGCTCGATTTCTTTTTCTTCGTCGTCTTGGATGTAGGAATATCCCGCTTTCTCCAACGCTTCGACATAGCCGTCGCCGTCAAATTTGTCATAAGATACCGTCAGCCCCTCGGCGGTAACGTCCGAAAGATCCACGATATCGGAGGTGATAGAGGCGGTATATTCGCCGCTGCTGTTGAAATCGACGTCATCTGCCGAAATAACGGGCGTTTGCTCTTCGTTTTCATCTACGGGAGCGGTATCGCCGATAACATTGCCGTCGGAATTATTACAAGCCGTGAAAGACTGCAATATCAAAACGCACGCAAGAACAAAAGCGGTCATCTTTTTAATGATTTTTTTATTCATTTTTTCCTCCTTATCAGCTTGCTCAATTCTTTTCGGGCGTGCTTTCGGTATTTGGGGCGGTAGTTCTCGAGTAGTCGATATATACGTCGGGGTTGGGACTGGTCCCGTCGCTGTCGGTAGTCTTTATCACCCAGCGGACAATGCCTTTGTAGTTTTTATTGCCGTATTCGTCATCGGGAAAGGGACTTTTTTTATCGGTTTCCAGCTCCCTGCATAATGCGTCGCCGTCGATGGTGACGCTGTCATCCAGCCATCTTCCCCTGAACAGCTCCGCACGCCATATGCACAAGCGCAGCGAGACCAAAACAGGATCCGACACCTCTTTGTCGCCCCATTTCAATATCGACATATATGTTTCGGCTCTGATAGGATTATCAACAGATGAATCCGGGTTCATAACGCTGCTGAAGGAATACCGTATAGTAGAGGCAAGCGGGATGCCCTCCGCGGTCGTCTCGTCTACCTTTATCCCCGCGAGCTTCAGCTCGTCGCGCAGCGTTCTGCCGTTCATTTTTCTAATGAATTTATCGGCGTTTGCATTGATTATATCTTCCGAGAGCGGCTTGGCTATCGCGTCCGTAGGCAGACCGTACGGCGCTTTCGCGGAGAAAAATCCGTCGCCCCAGTAAAAGTCATAGTCGTTCGCAAGGTAGTAAGGAGCTTTTGAGCTTTCCTCGATGACCCGTCTGTAATCCGAATGATGAGAATATACAAACACGCTCGTTCCTTTTGCCCATGCGGTTATCGCTTTGTTGTGCCATGTGTCGCTTCCTGTCAGCCGTTGTATCCAGCCCGCTTCGCTGTCCATGATCACATCGGTATTTTTTTCACGCCAGGTGTTTGCCCAGAAAACATTGACGTTGTCGGTATCGAACCCTTCCAAAAATACGCCGAACGTGTAGCAGTAGGGGTCTTTATAGGAAACCGTACCGTCTTTTGCCTTAACTTCTCTTGCCGAAATGGCGCTGTCGATGTCTTCAAGCTGCGGAGTTATCTTCATCAACTCGTTCTGTGCGGTTTTTGCCACCGTTTTCAGATTTAACGTTCCGTCGTCGTTCACGGTAGTGCCGCGCAGGTTGTATATAGTTATATATACGGAGCTTGTAAACAGCAGCGTTTTTATAGTGTCGATATATGCGCTTCTTTGTTCAAGCGTCTGCGTATCGAAGTTGCTTCTTCTCGACATATACTTGATATAAGTATTAACAGGATTGTTGTAGCCGTTTTGCTCCAGCAGCGCGCAAACGTTCATGTAATATTCGCGCATTGTGTTGTAGGTGGAAAAATAATCGCGGAATCTGAGCGCAAGCTCACGATCCCTGCTTTCCTCCGCCTCGAATACGGCTTTGGATATTTCCTTTAATTTTCTGTATTTCTCCGCTTTTTCGGCATTCTCTTCATCGCCCGTTACCTCGACCGGCTCATATCCGAGCTTTTCAAGGTTTTCCGCGGAAATGTACCATGCGAATTTCTGAGAGTAGGTATTGAGCATGGAGAGCTGCACATTGAAATCTTCGACCTTGCGCCATTCTATCTGGTCGTTTATATCTTCTATAACATAGTTATTGCGCTTTAACTGGTCAAAAATGTAATCAAGGTTTTTGTTTATCTCTTTGTTGATCTCCATAGCCTGCACGGTGGCGTTCTTTACCGCTCCTGTCATTTGCAAAACGGTGGTGATGACCGAAAAGGCGACGCCCGCTACGGTAAATCCTTTCGAGGCAAAGCCCAGTCCCTTTGCAAGCAGCAGCATAGAGGACGTCGATCTGCCCAGCGTATCCTGAGAGTAGCTGCGGATATACTCGGCAGGCTCGTCGGTGGGATCTCCCCAGTTGTTGATAAGCGCGCCGGGTGCAAGCTCGATCGTTCCGTCATAGTTAAAGCTCTCCACCGTCTGCCCGTTAGAGGGGATACTGAAAGTAAGCGCGGCGGTAATGTCGTCCTTGCGCTGTAAGGTCATATCCTTTGCGTCGGAAAGCTCGCCGTCGAATGTCACGTCATCAGCGCCGATATCCTCGGCAAACGTTCCGCTTTTTGCGTCAAGCTCCAAAGTGATCTCAAAATCATCGCCTTTTGCCTCTATGTAATCGAACAGCGGATAAAATCCCGCGGAGGAAAATCCCGCCGTAACACTCGTTCCGTTTACGTCTATCGTTCTGCCGTCAAGCGCGCGTGCCGCCGAATTCCTGTCCGTTACGCCCTCGACCTCCATGGTAAGGATAAACTGCGTGTCGCTTTGCTTTTCAACGCCGGTCACCTTTACCTGCGGACTGCTTTCGGAATTTTCACCCTCTTCGTCCTCGCTTATCACGTCCGCAAAGCTGATATCTTCGGCGCTCAGTCCGTCGGTATTCTCTATGCCCATCACCGTGAGCGGGACGGTGACCGTGTTTTTGTCAACGGTCATGTTTTCGCTTTCAAACATCAGAAAGCTGTCCCTAACGGGGATACGCAGCGAGGCGGGGGAATGACCGCCCTCTATCGCAGAAGCGTTCACGGTAACTATACCGTCGGGATAAACTTCCTGCCCGTCTGGAATGACCGCTTTTCCGTCAAGCGTGAGGACAAGGCTGCCGCCGTTTGCCGAAACGCTTTTTGCGGTCATTTCGGAAAACGAGCCGGACAGGCTTATATCGTCCGTCGTTATGCTTTTGGAAAACGCTCCGTCGTCAAGCGTAACGGTAAGCTCGTGCGAGCTTTCCTCCGCCGATATGCCGCTGACGTCGGTCCTTGCGGTAAGGCAGGGGTAGTTGAGATATACCGTCGCGGTAAGCTCGTTTTCGTTTACGCTAAGCGCAAAGAGATCGGTGGTCTTGTCAGCTGCTTTGTCGTCCTTGAAGGTCACCGTCAAGCTCCCGTCGGCATATTTTGCGTCGCTTACGGGACATTCGGCGGTATCGGCTTCAACTCCGTCGGACTCGTTTTTGAAACAGCACGACAGGACCTTGACGTTTGCCGCGGCAACGTCCGAAAGGTCCGCGCCGTTTGTGTCTATCTCCGCCGTATATTCGCCGGTTTTGTTCCATTGAACGAAATCCGTCGGAACTCTTTCAGCCTCCGCGGTTTCCCCATCGCCGCTTTGACTCGGTACATCCTGACAACCGGTCGCCGTCATAAGCAGTGAAAACGACAGAACCAGCGCGACCGATGAGCGCAGGAGTTTTTTGGTTTTACGTCCGTATTTCATATGTTCTCCTTTGATAAAAATTTGATGTTCACATTTTTAGTGTGAAAATGTCATGGATTTATTTTCTGTTTTATTTTTTTAATTGTAACATACGATTATTTTGCTGTCAAATTAGGTATTTGCCCGTCATTATCGCAATATCAGGCATTCCCCAAAAGTGCGGGGACGGCTTTTTAAAGGGATTTTTGTTACCGTATGCCGACGGTGTTTAGTGCGGACTGCTGCCAAATTTTGGTACTTAAAGCGCACGAAACGTACGAATATCGTCACGAAAAAACCTTATATCCTTATCGTAAAGCAAATCTATTATAAAAACGTCGGCGTTGCTCTCATAGTTGTCAGAAAATGTGCGCTTACCTCGGCGCAGCGATTCGCAAGGGTTTTTTCTTTGATACGTTGACAGCTTGCTATTGACCTTTTTGGGAAAATATGATAAAATTTTTATGTAACTTGCAGATTATGGCAAAGGAGTTTGTTATGAGCGATTTTTTAATAACATCACAGCGACTTGGTCTGCGGCGCTTTAAAGCGTCCGACGCGGAGGATTTTTCCGAGCTGCTCACAGACGACGAGGTCTGCTATTTTGAGCCGTACGATACCTATACGTTGGAGGAGGCTCTGACAAAGGCGGAGGAGCTGGACGGGGACGAGCGGTTTTACGCCGTCATTTTAAAAAGCACCGGCAAGCTCATCGGCAAGGTATATTTCGAGGATAAAATGTTCTTCGGAGCGTTTGAGATAGGCTATTCCTTCAACAGACGGTTTTGGGATAAGGGATATGCGGCGGAAGCGGTGCGCGCGGTCATGGACAACGCGTTCGGCGTGATGAACGTGCGCCGTATAATCGCGGAGGCGGATGTTCGCAACACGCGTTCGATAAAGCTGTTGGAGCGGGTAGGAATGAGAAGAGAGGGCGTATATCTTAAAAGCGCGTATTTCCAAAAGGATGAAAACGGCGATCCCGTTTGGAGCGATTATGCGACTTACGCCTTGCTGAAAGAAGAGTGGGAGCAAAGCCGCTCCTGACGGTAAGCCGTGTTTTCGACTGCCGAACGGTCGGTTTGCTTAAAGTCATATTTAAACAACGGGAGGAAATATGAAAATACCTGACGCGCAGTCCGCGCTCAACAAGCTGAAAGAGGGAAATGCCCGTTACCTTGCCGGCAAAGGCGGGAGCGGGGATTTTTCCGAGGAAATAAGGAAAAAGACCTGTGACAAGGGTCAGTTTCCGTATGCGGTGATAGTCACCTGCTCGGATTCCAGAGTTATACCCGAAAGCGTTTTTGACGCGGGAATAGGCGATCTTTTCGTTATCCGCGTTGCGGGAAACGTTATAGACCGTCATCAGCTCGGAAGTATAGAGTATGCCGCGGAGCACTTGGGCTGCCGTTTGATAGTGGTCATGGGACATGACAGGTGCGGAGCGGTGGATGCCGCGCTCAATCACGCTCCCGAAAACAACATTAAGTACATCACCGACGAGATAAAAAAGGCGATAGGAGATACGACTGACGAGCGGGAGGCGTGCAGGCTGAACGTGCTGCACGGCGTATCCGTGATAGAAAAAAGTATTGAGATAAAAGAGGAAGAAAGACACGGACTTGAGGTACACGGCGCTATGTATTACCTCAAGGACGGCAGGGTAGAATTCCTCTGAACACGGTTTTCGGCAGGAAAAGGCGGCATGTCTAAAAGCCGCAGAAACGGTATAGTGGGGAAAATATGGAAAAAAATTCAAAGCGCAATTCTTTTACCGGCTCTCTGGGATTTGTGATGGCGGCGGCGGGGAGCGCGGTGGGACTGGGAAACATATGGCGTTTTCCGTATCTTGCCGCAAAGGACGGCGGAGGGCTGTTTCTGGTCGTTTATATAGCTTTGGCGCTGACCTTCGGATTTGCCTTGCTGGTCACGGAGATAGCGATAGGCAGAAAGACCAAGCAAAGCTCGCTCACCGCTTACGGACATCTGCGCCCGAAATGGAAATGGCTGGGCGTCATCGAGTGCATCATACCCGTGATAATAATGCCGTATTACTGCGCAATAGGCGGCTGGGTGCTGAAATATACGACGGTATATACCGTAGGCGGCGGCGAACAAGCGGCGCGGGACGGCTTTTTTAACGGATTCATATCCGGCAGCTTCGAGTCTATTATAATGATGGCGGTATTTTTGCTGGCGACCGCGTTCGTAGTTTATAAAGGTGTGAACAAAGGGATAGAAAAGACCTCAAAGGTGCTTATGCCCGCTTTGCTCGTGCTGGTGATAGTGATAGCGGTCTTTTCCCTTACCATAAGCTATACCGATGAAAGCGGCGTGACGCGTACCGGTATGGAGGGACTGGGAAAATACGTTATACCCGACCTCAGCGGGATAACGCTGAGCAGCTTTTTATCCACGCTTTTGGACGCTATGGGACAGCTCTTTTTCAGCCTCAGCGTCGCTATGGGTATACTGATAACCTATGGCTCTTATCTTCCCGACGACGTGGACCTTATGGGCTCCGTAAACCGCATAGAGATATGTGATACCTTGGTGGCGTTTCTTGCGGGAGTTATGATAATACCGGCGGTGTTTACCTTTGCCGGCAGCGAGGGCATGGCGGCGTCTGGTCCTGGACTTATGTTCGTCACGATGCCCAAGGTCTTTTCGGAAATGGGCGGCGCGGGTCATATCGTCGGACTGCTGTTTTTCTTAATGGTGCTGTTCGCGGCGCTCACCAGCGCGATTTCGATAATGGAAGCGGTGGTGTCCAGCCTTATGGACAGGTTCGGTATGTCCAGAAAAAAGGCGGTAATTATCGAAACACTGGTCGCCTTTGCGGGCGGAACGGCGGTTTGCCTCGGCTACAATCTGCTGTACTTTGAGCTTCCGCTGCCGAACGGCACAACGGCGCAGATACTCGACGTGATGGATTACGCAAGCAACAATCTGCTCATGCCGCTTTCCGCGATAGGTATGTGTATCTTCATAGGCTGGGTGGTAAAACCCAAGCTCATTATCGACGAGGTGGAAAAGACAGGCGGAAAGATGAGCAGAAAGCTGCTCTATATAACGATGGTAAAGTATATAGCGCCGGTCATGCTTGCAGTTTTGTTCATAAAATCTATAGGAATATGAACGTGCATGACAGACGGTACAAGGAGATATTATGGATAAATACATCGTGTTGAAAAAGGGAAAAGGCCGTACGATGAAAGCGGGCGGTCCGTGGATATATGACAACGAGATAGCCGAAATATCCGACGGTACGGAAAACGGCGATATAGCAAACGTGCTGGATTTTAACGGGTACGGCTTGGGAAAAGGCTTTGTGAACAAAAATTCAAAGCTGACTGTGAGAATGTTGTCCTCGGACAGGAACGCCGTTATCGACAGCGATTTTTGGCGCATGAGGGTAAAAAACGCTTGGGAGTACCGCAAAAAGGTGACCGATATTTCCTGCTGTCGGGTGATATTCGGCGAAGCGGACTATCTGCCGGGACTTGTGGTGGACAAATTTTCCGATGTGCTGTGCGTTCAGTCGTTGGCGCTGGGGATAGACCGATACAAGACGGAGATAGTGGAGATATTAAAAGAGCTGTTGCTCGCCGACGGGATAAAAATACGCGGCGTGTACGAGCGAAGCGACGCTAAGGTTCGGACGCTTGAGGGAATGGAGCGTATAAAAGGCTTTATCGGGGAAGAATTTGACACAAAGGTGCTTATTACCGAAAACGGCGTAAAATATTATGTGGACGTGCGCGACGGTCAAAAGACGGGATTTTTCCTCGACCAGAAATACAACCGCGCCGCAGTCGGCAGGCTGTGCAAGGATTGCGAGGTGCTGGACTGCTTTACTCATACCGGCTCTTTTGCGCTGAATGCCGCGCTGAACGGAGCGGCTCGCGTGACTGCGGTCGACGCGTCGGCTCTTGCGATAGAACAGGCAAAGGAAAACGCCGCGCTCAACGGCTTATCGGATAAGATAGAATTTCTTTCGGCAGACGTTTTTGAACTGCTGCCGGAATATGAGCGTCAGGGCAGGAAATTCGACGTGATAATCCTGGACCCGCCTGCGTTCACCAAATCCGCCGATTCGGTAAAAAAAGCGGTGCGCGGTTACAGAGAGATAAATCTTCGCGCTATGAAGCTGCTAAAGGACGGAGGATTTCTCGCGACCTGCTCCTGTTCGCATTTCGTGGACGGTGAGCTGCTCGCAAAGGTCATACGGCAGGCGGCCGATAATGTACATAAGCGGCTCAGACAGGCGGAATACCGTACTCAGTCGCCGGATCACCCCATTCTGTGGGGCGCGGAGGATACAAGCTATCTTAAATTTTTCATATTTCAGGTGTGTGATGAAAAATGAACGAACAGGGGAAAGGAAAGGCTATGTTGGGACTTGTGCTTGAAGGCGGCGCTATGCGCGGGATGTTCACCGCGGGCGTCACCGACGTCATGATGGAAAACGATATTATCTTCGATGGGGCGGTAGGCGTGTCGGCGGGCGCGGCATTCGGCTGCAATTACAAATCCCGACAGCCCGGAAGAGTGATACGCTATAATACCGCATACTGCCACGATAAGCGATTTTGCAGCCTGCGTTCGCTCATAAAGACCGGCGACCTTTACGGTAAGGATTTTTGCTATCACGAGATCCCAGAAAAGCTGGATATATTCGATACGCAGGCTTTTCGGGAAAATCCCATGGAATTTTACGTCGTCTGCACGGACGTCGAAACCGGCAAGCCGGTATACCGAAAGCTGGAAGAGGGGAAAGGCGAGGATCTGGACTGGATGAGAGCGTCCGCCTCGATGCCGTTGGTGTCGCGTATAGTCGAGCTGGACGGCAAAAAGCTGTTGGACGGCGGCATATCGGACAGCATTCCGCTGAAATTTTTCGAGGGGCTGGGTTATTCCCGCAACGTCGCGGTACTTACCAGACCGGCGGATTATGTTAAGGAAAAGAACAAATTCCTCCCCGTGATGAAGCTGACCATGAGGAAATATCCCAATTTTATAAACGCGGTCGCCGACCGACATATTCGGTATAATGAAACGTTGGAATATATACGAAAGCGCGAGCGGGACGGAGATGTTTTTGTGATACGCCCCGACGAACCGCTCAATATCGGCTCGTCGGAGCATGACCCCGCCGAGCTGAAACGCGTTTATAATCTCGGCAGGGACGTCGGAGAACGGGTGCTGCCGCAGCTTAAAAAATTCATCGGTGAAAGCAAATGAGAAAATGTTACGAGCTTTTTTGCCGCGCTTTGCCGGATTATCCGACGGATATCGATACCTTTTGCGGCTGCCTTAAAGACGCGCGTTTTTTCTACAGCGGCACAGCGGATAATCCGAACGGCTTTTGCGCGGTAAACGCAAACAGCATAACGCTGCTGTGCGTGGATAACGTTCACCAAAACAGCGGAATAGGAACGCACTTGCTCTGTCTCGCCGAGGACCATATTCGCTCAAACGGCGGAAAGAGCGTTATTTTGGGAAACGGGGAGAATTTTTTGCTTCAGGGCGCGCCGGAAAGCAGCGGCGGATTTTTTGAAAAGCACGGCTATATAAGCGAATACACAAGCTGGAATATGGTGCTGGACGGCGGGAAGTTTACGCCGGAGAAAATACCTCCCGCGCCGTCGGAAACGGTGTTCCGCCTTGCAAAGCCGCAGGACAGAGATGGATTGCTCAAAGCTGTAAGGGCCGCCGAGCCGGAATGGCTGCCGCTGTTTGAGCGCGAGCGGGGAAATGTCTTGACGGCGGTCATAAACGGCGAGATAGTGGGATTTGAAATGCTCGGAAAGGGCAGTGTGTTTTTCGGAAATGATGCGGGCAATATCGGCTGCGTCGGGGTAGTCCCCAAAGCCAGACGGCGTGGGATAGGGCTGGCTATGACCGCCGAGGGCGCAAAGCGGCTTTTTTCCGACGGCTGCCGCAGGATAGAGCTTATTTATGTCGAGCTTATCGACTGGTACGGCAAGCTGGGTTTTGTTCCTGTTCAGCCGCAGCTGATGATGAAGAAAAAGTTATAAGTTTGAGAAAAATGTTCAGTTACTTAACGGTCGGCGTTTAAAAAAATCGTCGACCGAAAATTTTTGTTCGCTTTTTTTGTACAAAATGTTAAAAAAACTATTGCAAATTTCTGCTCGGAATGGTATAATTTTATGTATCGGGGTTTTGAACCATGATTTTTTATTCGTTAGAACAACAAGAGAACGGAGTTGAAACAGTTTGAATAAAAATCTGAGCAAAAGTCTGTCTAAAACCGTTATCTTTGCTGTTATAATAGCCGTTTCCACCGTGATATTCGCGGTAGCCGCTACTTTTTTCATGCTTTATGTGTACGGTCAGCTCACGTCGGTAACGGACGAATATGTGGAAGAGATCACCGCGCGCAAGACGGATTATGTTAATACCCTTATCAAAAACGACCTCAATCTTGTGGAAAACCTTTCCTCATCGCTGTCGGATTATGAAAATATAGACAAAGAAACGCTGGATTCCACTTTAAAGAGGATAGCGGATATAAACGGTTATCTCAATTTCATTTTGATAAAGCCGAGCGGCGAAGTCGTTTCCTATCGCGGAGAAAAAATGAATGTAAAGGACCGTTTGTATTTTCAAAATGCGATGAAAGGCAAGACTTATATTTCGCCTCCTATTTTCAGCAATCCCGATAACAGCATGGCAAACGCTTTTTCCGCGCCTGTTTACAAGGACGGCGAGATAGTCGGAGCGGTCGCGGGATTGAGAAAGACGTCGGATTATTCCGACGAGATAAACCTTGCGGTGCGCGGCGTGGAAAACAACGCCAACGGTTATATAGTACACACCGACGGCGATATACTCATAAGCGGCACAAAGCTGCTTGACGATGACGTTTTGCCGGACGACAGCCACAGCTTTTTTGACTGTGATTTTCTTAAAGCCGCGGGGGAGAACGCCGCTACCGAGATGGCGGACGCGTTTTCCAAAAAAGACGTTTCCGGCTCTCTTAAAGCGTCGGTGGGCGAAAAGGATTATATCCTTTACTATACCGACCTGAAAGCCGATTCCGACTTGCACTATGTCGTGATATACGACGAATCGACGGTGTTCAGCGATCTGTTCAGATACATGGAAAGCACCGTTGTTATGTACATCGTGTTCCTCGGCGTTATCGCCGTCATGGCGCTTGCTTATTTCTTCGTTATGCGGACAAATCTGCGTTCGCTGCGCAACGCAAACGAGCTTACGAGCAAGATAGCTTACGAGGACCGTGTTACCGGCTACGGGACGTACGGAAAATTCGAGGAGGACGCGCAGGAGCTTATTAAGCACGATTACAGGAAATACTGTATAGTCAGCTTCGATATAGACAAGTTCAAAGCGGTGAACGATATGTTCGGTCACGAGGAGGGCAACCGTATGCTCAAAGTGGTCGCCGAAACCGTTCAGCGCAACCTTTTGGACTGGGAGACCTTTGCGAGAGTAAACTCCGACAACTTCTTTATACTTTTGTCTTACAAGGACGACAACGAGATAACCGATAAGATAAAGAAGCTCATTTCGGCGATAAGCTATGAATTTTCGGATTATGTTCCCGTGCTGTCTTTCGGAATTTACAAGATAGTGGATAAAAGTATGTCTATCCGCAGAATGGGCGACTGCGCCGATATCGCGCGCCGCACCGTGAAATACGGCGAAAGCAGCAGCTTTGCGTTTTATACCGATACCATGCTGGAAAGTATGCGCGAGGAAAAAGCGATAGAAAACGAGATGCAAAACGCGCTGGATACCCACGAGTTTGCGCTTTACCTGCAGCCTAAGTTTTCTCTGAGCGGACCGCCCAGACTTACGGGAGCGGAGGCGCTCGTGCGTTGGATACGCAAAGGCAGCGTCGTTTCGCCGGGTAAATTCATACCCTTGTTTGAGCGCAACAGGTTCATAATAAAGTTGGATTACTACATTTTGGATCAGGTGTGCAGAAGACTGAAAAAGTGGGAAAGCGAAGGCATAGCAAATATACTGATATCGGTAAATATGTCCAGAGTACATCTGCGCGACCCCGGCTTTGTGGATAAGCTGCAAGAGATATGCCACACACACGGAATAGAGCCGTCAAGGATAGAGATAGAGATAACCGAGAGCGCCGCATACGATTCGATGGACGTGCTGATAGAGGTCGTAAACGACCTTAAATCGCGCGGTTTCCATATCTCGATAGATGATTTCGGTTCGGGATATTCTTCGCTCAATATGCTTAAAGATCTTCCCGTAGATGTGCTGAAGATAGACAGAATGTTCCTTACCGAAACCAACAACAAGAGAGCCAACGATATTATACGGCATGTTATCAAGATGGCGCAGAGTTTAGGCATGGAAACTATCTGCGAGGGTATCGAGACTGATGAGCAGGCGCAGCTTTTACGCTCGCTGGGGTGCGATATGGCGCAGGGCTTCTTCTTCGCAAAGCCTATGCCGTGCGATGATTTTGAACGCGTTATAGAACGCAGTCACAAGATAAAAAAATCATGATAGACCGATTGGAGGGGAAAACATGGCTATAGACAGCGCTGCCGCGGAAAACATCGTCGAAACCGTCGGAAAAGCCGGCGCTTGTGCGGCTGAGGTACTAAAGTACATATACGCCGCCTGCGGGGAATTTTACACGATAAAAATACGCGATATTTTTTCGGCGGCGCTGACGGATATAACCGACCCGTCCCGCGTTCGGGCGTTGGGGATAATACCCGACCGCATGACTCAGAGCATATTTGCCGACGATAACCTTGCGGAGCTTGCCGGACTTATCAGCTATGCGTTAGCCGTTCGTATTCCATTCATCGTTAAACAGGCGACGGGGAGCGAGGACGCAAAGCTGTCCCGCGGCATTTACGATAAAGCGGTCGCTTCACGGACCGCGGTGAACGTCGGCAGCGCGGTCACCGAGGATTTTCGGGACAACCTCAGGCTTGCAAAGAGCGTCAAGTATCCTCCCGCGCCGGACAATAAATGGTTCAGTCGGTATATTTACAATTACCGCACCGAGCTTGCGCATATAAGCAACCGAAACCTTTACTTCTCCGGCTGTGCGGACGCGCTGATAACTCTGTACTATGACAGCTTGGTACGGCTGCTGACGGACAGGTACGGCGGCTAAGGTTGAGCGCGGAAAACATACGTTTTAAAAGCAATGGGGCTTCGCTGTGCGAAGCCCTTGTGATTTCATTTGTTATTTTAAAGGAGGTTACCATGGACGATAAGGAAAAAAAGACGGTGGACGAACAGAACAAAGCCGCTGCCGAAAAGGAAGAAGAAATAAGAGAGATGAAACAGGAGCTGGAGGATTATATCGAGGAGCAGGGCATATATATACGGCAGTAACGTTCGCAAAAAACGAGGAAAGCCGTATGTCTATTCCGATAGGTCGGGGACAGGCACGCTGCCGGCTATTCTGTCCAAAAGCAGCACCGCCTCGGTCTTTATCTCACGGGACGCATATATGCCGATGTCCGCGTATTTAAGCGCTTTTTCGGCATATTCCGCGGCGGAACGCATATCGCCGTTCGATTCGCATTGCTTTGCCAGAGCGACGGCGCAGCGCGCCGCAAGAGCCGCGCCCTCATCGGAAAAAGAGCTTTCCTCAAGCGCCGAAACGGCTGTTGAGCAGTCTTTGTATTCACCCGCGCGGTACAGTCGCTTTGCTTCCGCCAGCAGCTCCGCGCCGTCCGATGAATCGGTATCGCTGCCGTCCATAAGCAGCCCGAACGGTATGTCCAGCCGCTGTGCGAGGTATTCCAGCGTTTTGACGGAGGGGCAGGCGTTCCCGCTTTCAATGCGCGACAGCATATTGCGGGTTATGAAATCCCCTACAAGCTCGGATTGCGTCATTTTGCGCCGAAGCCGCGCTTCTTTTATTCTCTTTCCGAGCAATACAGCGTTCATGACCGCTCCTTTCGCAGAATTTGCACATACCGAGATCTTGCCGCTTACAGTAAATAAAATTTACTTATATCTTGATTTTATCAGAAAAGTCCCGAAAAATCAAGCATAATCGCTCGTCGGGACTTTTTTCTGTGTTATGCACAAAATCAAACGCAAAAAAATGTACATACTGACGATTTTTGAATTTATTGTAGATAATTATTGACAATCAATTTAAAAGTGTTATAATTAAGGTAAATAAAAATTACAATTTGAAAGGGTCAAAGCATGGTAAGAACACACAAGGAGATATTTAAAAAGGCCGTTTGTTTGCTGACTGCCTGTGGGGTGATCATGTCGATGCTTTGCGCGTGCGGAAAAGAAGAGGACGACAGCGATGATGTGACTCTTTCTCCCCGTCAGATAGTGGAGAAGATATTTTCTCTTGCCGAGGAAAAGGAATATGATTCGCTGGCGTATTATTGCCGCAGCTTTTCTCCGTACAGTATGCAGCTTTATTTTGACGATACCGGCACGGATTACGATGTAAACTGGACGGAAGAATATTCCGAAATAATGTATAAGCTGTTCGACAGCTATGTTACATACACTCAGCTTTCCGAGCAGTTGGATTACGAGGACAGGAGCGCGGTGGTCACCGGCACGTTTACCTCGATAGATATGGATAAATTCAACGAGATGACCGATTCCGACATAAACAACGGAATGAAAAACGACTTTGACAAGCAGATGGAGTACATAGGCGATGTGGTAGGGGACATGAGCCTGAAATCCGAGCCGTTCGAGCTGAAAATAGAATTCAGGTACACCGATGAGGAATGGGTGCTGTCCGAAAAGAGCTTTCTCGTACTGCTGACGCTGGGGTACTATGCTCCCGCATACAGCGCCGATTAACCGTCGGCGCCGAGATTTTTGACAAGGGGTGATATTGATGGCTGAATGGTGGAATTCGCTTGAGCTTGCACAGCAGATTTTTTACTGCATAGCGATACCTTCTACGCTGGTGATAATTATTCAAGCAATAATGATAATGATAGGCATGGGCAGCGGAGGAGAAGGAGTGAATTTCAGCGACACCTCCGGACTTGACGGAGGTGTTGACGTTCCCGACGTTCCCGACGCGGGAAGCGTAGATATGGACATTTCCGACGGCAGCAATCCGGCGGATTTCGGCACTATGCAGATATTTACCGTGCAGGGAGTAATGGCATTTCTGTGCGTTTTCAGTTGGAGCGGGATAGTATGTATGTCGTTGGGGCTGCACGTTGCGCTCGCTTGTATAATAGGGCTGGCGCTGGGCTTGCTCGCCATGCTCGGAGTAGGAAAGCTGATACAGCTTACCGCGCGGCTTGCCCAGAGCGGTAACATTGATATAAAAAAACTGCTCGGCGAAAAGGGGACTGTGTACATTCCCATTCCGCCCGCGGGAGAAGGTCAGGGCAAGATAACGGTGTCGGCGGGAGAACGCTACATTGAAATATCCGCGGTCACCGATGAAGAAAAGTCTGTTCCCACGGGGACGTCCGTTCGCGTCATCGACGTGCGCGGAGACGTGCTTGTGGTAGAAAGAGATACATAAGGAGGAAATACGATGCAACCGGAAATTCTTATAGCGATATGTGTTTTGGTAGTGCTGCTTTTCGCTCTGATAATGGGCGTACTTTCGCGCTACCGCAAATGTCCGTCCGACAAGATACTGGTCATATACGGTAAAGTGGGGAGCGACCGCAACGGTCAGGCTCGCAGTGCAAAGTGCATACACGGCGGCGCGGCGTTCATACTTCCCATACTCCAGTCTTACCAGTTTATGGATCTGACGCCGATATCGCTGAATGTCGATCTGAAAAACGCGTTATCCAAGCAGAATATTCGTGTGGACGTTCCGTCAAGGTTCACCGTCGGGATATCCACAGAGCCGACCATAATGCAGAATGCGGCGGAGCGTCTGCTCGGTCTTAAAATGAACGAGATACAGGAACTGGCAAAGGATATAATCCTCGGTCAGCTTCGTCTGGTCATTGCTACTATGGAAATCGAGGAGATAAACGCGGACAGGGATAAATTCCTTGTAGCGGTATCAAACAACGTTGAAATAGAGCTTAAAAAGATAGGCTTGCGCCTTATCAACGTAAACCTTACCGACATAAACGACGAGTCGGGATATATAGAGGCACTCGGTAAGGAAGCGGCGGCAAAGGCTATCAACGACGCCAAAAAGTCGGTTGCGGAAAAAGACCGCGACGGTGAGATAGGTCAGGCAAACGCCCGCAGGGATCAGCGTATACAGGTCGCCGCCGCAAACGCTACCGCGATAAAGGGCGAGAACGAATCCAAGATAGAGATCGCTCAGTCCGAGGCACTCAGGCGTGAGCGCGAGGCGGAGGCTATGCGTATAGCTACCGCGGCTGAGGCGGTGCAGGCGGCAAAGGCAAAGGAAGAGGCCTATGTCGCACAGCAGCAGGCGGAGCAGACCCGTGCCGCTTTGGAGACCGCTACCCAGCAGGCGGACATTATCGTAAAGGCGAAGATAGCAAAGGAGCAGGCGGAGATAGAGGCAGAGGCTCGCGCCGAGGTCGCACGCCGTACCGCAAAGGGTGAGGCGGACGCGCTGTACGCAAAGATGGAGGCTCAGGCAAAGGGTGCGCAGGAGATACTTTCCAAACAGGCGGCAGGTATGCACGAGCTGGTCGTTGCGGCGGGCGGCGACGCGGATAAGGCTATACGTCTTATCATCGCCAACAATATGGAAGAGCTGATGAAGATACAAGTAGAGGCTATCAAGAATATCAAGATAGACAAGGTGACCGTTTGGGACGGAGGATCGGGAAAGGACGGCAAGACCGCTACCGCGGATTTTCTCAGCGGAATGTTAAAATCCATTCCTCCCATGAGCGAGATGTTCGATCAGGCGGGCATGGATCTGCCGAAATTCCTCGGAGAAAAGACCCAAACAGAAACTCCCCAAACTCTCGATCAATAATATATACTCGATCAATAATATATACAAGCAATAAACGACCGGTCGCGCTTTCGAGCGCGGCCGGTCGTTTTAGTCTGTAGAAAAAGGTCAATATAAAGCGGAAGGAAAGAGTTGAGTTTAAAACTTTCCGCCGTTCGGCGGAAAGTTCACGGGGAAAACCATCAGGGTTTTCACCCTCAAGTTTGATAAGAGCCGCGCAAAGCGCGGCAAAAATCGAGCGATACCGCTTATGCGGTATCGCCGATTTTTTGTCAGCTTGTCGGAAAATCCGACCATAGGGAGGGTTTTTCGACAAGCTGAAACGACCGGTCGCGCTTTCGGGCGCGGCTGGTTGTTGTTTTATGTGGTAATGCTGTCGGACTTTCTCTGGAAATATGCCCTCGGCATACGGCAGACGGGACATTGTTCGGGTGGCTGCTTTCCCGTGTGGAGGTAGCCGCAGTTGCGGCACAGCCAGACACATTCGCCCTCCTCGGTAAACACCTTGCCCGACAGCAGCCGTTCGCGCAGCATATTGTAACGCTTTTCATGCTCCTTTTCGACCCCCGCCACCATATCGAACAACGCGGCGATGTTTTCAAAGCCCTCCTCTCTTGCGACTTGGGCAAATCCCGCATATTGCTGCGACCAGCGGAAATTCTCGCCGCCCGCGGCGTTTTCCAGCGCCTTTTCCGTAGCGGGGATACCGCCGTTTACCAGACCGAGGAAAAGCTGCGCGTGGGCGTGTTCGTTTCTTGCGGTGTTTGAAAACACCTCCGATATTTCGTTGTACCCCTCCTGCTGTGCCTTTTCCGCATAGATACTGTATTTGCTCACCGCCTCCGCCTCGCTTTGAAAGGCGGCTCTCAGATTTTCCAGCGTCCGTGAACCTTCAAGCTGCATAAGATCGCTCCTTTCCGTTTTTTACTATTTTGCTGCGGAAAGGAGCGATTATTCATAGTTTGAAGTTAAGAATTTGCTGCTTTTTCTCCTCAAATTCCTCTTTACTTATCAAGCCTCTGTCAAGCAATTCTTTATATTCTCTCAGCTTATCCGCGCCGCCGGTCAGCGGTATATTCTTTTTTACCGGAGCGGGAGTGCTTGCTTTAAGCCATTTTCCTATGAAGAACAGCGCGGCGGTCTCAAATATACAGCTTGCAAATTGCGCGATAATTCGGAAATAGTTAAAATAAACGCCGTGCGTTTCATAAAGCGTTTGAAACTCTGCGTAACGCATACATTCTCCTATAAATTCTGTCGTATACAGCAGCAGGTAAAGCAGCATCAATAAGCTCGGTATAAACCATATCATTTTTATGATAGGCTCACGCTTTCTTAAACTTTGTGCAAAAAAGAAAATCAGGACGGCATAAGCGACTGACAGGAACATGTTAGTAAAGGAATGTGTATATATACTTCCCAAAATGTAATACGCTATCTCAAGCGCCGCTCCTACAATACACCATTTTTTGCTTTTGAAAAATAAAGCCACGGTTATAACGGTCGAAGCAATAAGAAATAAAACGGAACTTAATAAATTCGTATTATCCGACCCGACCTCCGTTGTCATGAGAGTTTCAACACTCATGTAAAGAAAGCAGAGTGTACACACAGAAAAAAGTATCGCGGATATCAGTGCATAATTCTTTCGCTTTTCCATTTTAATACCTCTCCGCCATCAAATCGGTGTTATTTCCTTATAAACAATATCCCCAGCGTATTCGGACCGCAATGGCTGGACACCGTGCAGCCGGCGTCGGTTTCCAGTACCTCGTCAAACTTCATATACTTTGCTATCTCGGCTCTCACCGCGTCTGTCAGACCGTCGGGGCAGGGGGTGTGGGTGATGAATATACGCTTTGGGGATATATCGAACCGTCCCTCCAAGCGTTCCTTAACATATTGCTGTATACATTTTTCAAAATGTCCGCGGTATTTTTTGCCGACCTTCATTTTGCCGTCTACCACCTCTATGCAGGGGCGCAGCGAAAGCAGATTTGCTCCCAGCGCGGCGAGCGCCGAGCAGCGTCCGCCCTTTCTCAGATAATCCAGCTTGTCTATAACGAAGCTCGCTTCCACTTTAAGCGCGAGATTTGTAAGCGCGTGTACTATCTTTTCGACGCTTTCTCCGCTTTGCGCCATCTCCGCCGCCTCCAGCACCAGCAGTCCGCTGCCGGTGGAAAGGTTGCGGCTGTCGATGACATAGACGTTTTCAAATTCGTTTGCGGCGATGCAGGCGTTTTGATAGCAGCTGGAAAAATCCGCGCTGATGTTTATGTGTATCACCGCGTCATATTCCTCGCTCAGCGGTCGGAAATAATTGATGTAGTCGTCCGCGTTTATCGCGGCGGTGGAGGTTATCTCACCTCCGGCGCTCACATGGTCAAAAATATCCTGCGGCACTATTTCGGTCATATCCTTGTAGGAGCTGCCGTTTTTTACGATATAAAGCGGAAGGATATCTATCCCGTATTTTTCCGTAAGCTGCGGCGACAGGTCGCAGGTGCTGTCGGCTGTGATCTTGATTTTCATTTTTTTGCCCTTTCCCCGAATTTTTTTCTGTGCTTAGTTCTATATTACCACGTTTTGTTATAATTTGCAAGTGTTTATTGAAACATGAAAAATTTTTATGAATTTTGCATAAAAACTTGACAACAATAAAAAAATGAGTTAAAATAAAAAAGCAAAGTTTATTGTATATCGGTAAAAATAATTTTACTCAGGAGGAATTTATGCAATACGAGATCAAAGGAACTCCGCTTCCCGTTGTTATCTGCAATGTAGCGGAAGGCGAGAGCATGATAACGGATAAGGGCGGTATGAGCTGGATGACGCCTAACATGGTCATGTCCACCAACGCCGGCGGCAGCGTGGGCAAAGCGGTTTCGAGAATGTTTTCCGGCGAGTCGATGTTCCAGAACGTTTACACCGCGCAGGGAGGCCCCGGACAGATAGCTTTCGCGTCCAGTTTTCCGGGCGAGATACTTGCTATCCCGATAGGCAACGGGAATTCCATCGTTGCTCAAAAATCCGCGTTCATGGCGTCGGAAGCGGGCGTTCAAATGAGCATACACTTTCAGCGTAAGCTCGGCGCGGGCTTTTTCGGCGGCGAAGGCTTTATCATGCAGCGCTTTGACGGACAGGGAATGGTGTTCCTCGAAATAGACGGCTCCGTTATTACATACGACCTTCAGGCAGGTCAGTCCATGCTGCTGGATACCGGACATCTTGCCGCAATGGACGCTACCGTATCCGTGTCCATAGAGTCGGTAAAGGGTATAGGCAATAAGCTGTTCGGCGGCGAAGGATTCTTTAATACAAGAGTTACCGGCCCCGGCAAGATCTGGCTGCAAACCATGCCGGCTTCCGCTGTGGCTGCGGCTATATCGCCTGTTTCATCTGCAAGATAAATTTGTCTGCCGTTTTTGTGCGGCAGCCGCAAAAAACCGTCTTTTCGTTACGGCTTTACCTCCGCAGCGAAAAAGACGGTTTTTTATTTTAAATAATGATAACAATTTGGAGTAACTTTGTTAAAGTTTAAGCGTTTTTCACATCGGCGTATTTTCTAAACGCCCGTTTTCGCACAATAAAGTATGCGGCGACGACGGATATGCCCGTCACTACCCAAGTAGCGGGGTAAACGTCCATCAGCAGCTCGAAAGTGTTCTGCAAAGGGAATACCGTATATACCCATACGAAACGCAGCGCGCAGGTGCCTATTATGGTAAGTATCGCGGGAAGTAAAGAATATCCCATTCCGCGCATAGCTCCCGCCGCTACTTCATAGGTTACCGGCAGCATTATAAAGGTTTCGACGTGCAGCATACGAATAAGGGAAAAATGTATGACCTGCGGATCGGCGGTAAAGAACAGTATCACATATTCCCGCAGCGCGACGAACGTAAGCCCCAGCGTGCCCGTTCCTATAAGCCCCATCAGCATGCCGACTCGGAATATCTTCTTGCAGCGGTCGTACAGCCCCGCGCCGTAATTTTGCCCGATAAAGGTGACCACCGTTTGACCTACCGCGCTGGTGATAAAATAGGTGAAAAACTCAAAGTTTATCGCGTCGGCGCTTCCCGCCACCGCGTCCGAGCCGAAGCTGTTTATCTGCGACTGGATTATAACGTTCGACAGCGAGAACACCATACCCTGAATACCTGCCGGAACGCCTATTTTAATGACCTTCAGCAGGTGATTTTTCTTTATTCTCAGCTTGCGGGGATGAAGTCGGATAAGCTCGTCGGCTCGCAGCAGGAACACCAGCATGGCCGCCGCGCTCACCGCGTTGGAGACCAGCGTGGCTATCCCGACGCCCGCAACGCCCATATGGAACACCAGCACCAGCAGCAGATTAAGCCCGATATTCAGCACGCCGGACGCCATCATGCAGTAGACCGGCTTTGCGGTGTCGCCCACGCTCCTGAGTATCGCCGAGCCGAAATTGTAAAACATTATGAACGGCATTCCCGCAAAGTAGATACGCAGATACAATACCGCGAGGTCTATTACGTTTTCCGGCGTATCCATCAGCATAAGCAGCGGGGGAGCGATAAACTGCCCCAGTATGAGTATGACAAAACCGCTTATCAGCGATATTATCACGACGGTGTGTACCGCGTCCTGAACGCTTTTCTTGCGTCCCTGTCCGATGTAGTTGGATATAACGACGTTCGCTCCGACGGATATCCCCACAAAAAGGTTTATCAGCAGGCTGACTACCGAGTTGTTGCCGCCTACCGCCGCCTGAGCCTCACTGCCCGCGAAGCCCACCACCGCTATATCCGCGGAATTGAAAAGCTGCTGCAAAATGCTGCTGAGAGCCAGCGGCAGCGCAAACATCAACATCTTTTTAAACAGCGGTCCGTGCAGCATGTCCGTCTGTTTCATTCTGAGGTCATCTCTTCTCTTTTGTTTTTATTTATTAAATCAACTGTCGGCGTTTTGCGGCTTTTCCAGCATGAACGCCATCACCGCCAGCAAAAAGACTGCGCAGAAAAGGCAGGCTTTGGTATGAAAATATATCGCCGCCGCACTTCCCAGCATCGCGCCCGACATAAACGAACCTATTATCCCGACGTAAAGCAGCGCTTTTTTTCCGGCTTGCTTATCCTTGGCAAATATGCGTTTGTAGAGGTTCTCGCTCGCGCTGCGCAGGTTTCCCGTACACATGGTAGTGGCATACGGACTGCCCTGTACCTTGCGAAAGCTCTCTACCTGCATGGAGCAGATAAATGATATGGAAATGACCGCGGCAAAATCCGCCGTCCCCTCAGGTATAAACGCTACCGCCGAAACGATAACTATCTCCGCCGCTATAACGAGCTGCCGCCAATGCAATATATGCAGATCCTGCCCCTTGAATTTACGCCGTATCAGCTCCGCGGCTATTATCCCCGCGGAATATGCGGCTATCGGGATAAGATAATACAGCACTCTGCCGAGATCTCCGGCCGCAATATTGAGCGCGAGCAAAACTATGTTTCCCGTTTCCGCGTTGGCAAAAACGCCTCCGCGCGTCAGATAGCTGTAAGCGTCCAGAAATCCGCCCGTGACCGCGAGCAGCGCGCCCACGCGAAATGATTCCGAAGCCTGATATTTTGTCAGCAAAGCATTCATTCCCCGTTTTTATGTATCGTGCCCGTCCCGACAAGAACCGACACCCTATTAAGTATAACAAAATATTTCCGCCGTGTCAAGAAAGCAAAAGTTTCATCGTCCGTTACCTAGCCGCGCACGGTTTATCTGGAAAAACTTTACACGGGATATTGCACTATTTTTATAGTCGATTTTTATGTAAAACACCGAAAAGTTGTTGATATGTTACAGTTTTATCTCAAAAGTACACATTCGAGGCTTGAAATTTTATTTTTGTTGTGCTAAAATATTAACGGTAAAATAGTATCGGTGTATCTATCCGATTAAAATAACTCAAATGTGTTACACAAATGCGTCAGGAGGGATCTGTTTTATGAAAAAACGGTTTATTGCGCTTATAACAGCCTTTGTGCTGGTCGTGCAGAGCGTGCTGCCGGCGGATATAGCGTCGTTTCTGCCCGGACTTTTCACGGGCGTTGCTGCGGCGGATTACATAGGCGAAAGCGCAAACTGTGTCACCAGCCTTGACATTACGGTCAACGGCTCGGAGGGTACCGGCACGGTAGACGTTGATATACGCATCGACGTTCAGCCGGACAATAAGACAATAACCGGCACCGTTATCGGCAAGGACAGCAGTGGGAACGACGTGACCGTTGAAAGACTGCGCGACGAGGTAAAATCGTTATATGAGAAACGAAATCCCGGCAAAACGTTTCCGAACAATGCGGATATGCTAACGCCGGGCGACTTCGGTATACTTCAGGGACTTGTGGACGAGGTTATGGGCACTCACAACTGGACCGGCGTGCCCGTGGTCAAGACCAAGATACGCATAAGCAAGCATGTCAACGAGTATATCGGCGATAATCCCGCAAGCAATTCTACTGTAAGCGATATGAAAATACCCGATTCGCTCAGCAAGGGCACGATAAATTTTACCGATTCCAAAAACGGCGGACAGACCTATCCCGCGGGCGAATACAATATCTATGACAGAGGGGATTACTACGAGGTAGAGGTCGCACTCAAGCAGAACGTGCTTTTCTGGGAACAGGATAAGTTCGGCTTTGACATCGAAACGCAGATAGAGAACAACGGCGATGACAACATAGACTGGAACTGGGAGAAAAAGGGCGACGACGCCGAAGCGGAGATAGTTATTGACGCAAACCGTCCCGCAAGGTCGAGCGATTACACCCTTAAGAAATCGGCGGGCGAATCCGATTCTCCGTTCGGCGTGACCTTTGAGGCGTCGATACAGGCGAACGGTGATAACACGCTGGCGGGCGGTACTTTCACCGATACCGAAATAATTAAAAATTCCAACTGGCCCAACGGCGATTTGGCAAAGCTGTATTCGGTAACGGTAACGTTACAGGACGGCACTTCAACGACCCTGACCGGCGCAGATCTTAAAAAATACATCGACTCTGACGGCAATTTCAACTACCCGTTTGACGAGGAAAGCGGAACAAAGGCAGATTTCACTCTTAATTATGCCGTTTTGGAGGAAAGCGTATTCCAGACTCTTAAAGACAACGCCGACGGAAAAGGCGGAGTGATGGGCGAGACTTGGGCGAAGAACAAGGCTACCTTCAAGCCGGAAGACCCCGACAGCGAAACTAAGGAAGCGAGCGCTGACGCTTCGCTCGGCAATGTACAGCCCGTGGACAAGACCGGCGCACCCGTGCCGGGCGACACTCAGCATATTCAATGGACTATAACGATAGACGCGGACAATTTTGAATATACCGAGCCGTATTTTACCGACTGGTTCTCAAAGCAGCTCTTTGAAGAAGGGGAGCAGATAACCGTAAACGGCAGCAGCTTTACTTTAAGTAAAACTGTCAGCGCCGATCCTTCGTCTGTCACATCCGAGCAGGCAAAGGGACTTTTGGCGGGCGAAAAAGCCGTTTTGCTCAAATCGTCCGACGGTAAGCAGGGCTTTTTGCTGGATCTTACCGATGTTGCTCCCGACGGAAACAACAAGATAGTGATAACCTATACCTCTCTTGCCGAGCTGGACGAGGAGGGCAACGCGGAGGCGGAAAATAACGGTAAAGTGGTATTCGAGGATATCTCGTTCACCACTCCCGATAAAGTAAAGCATACTGACACAGAGCTTGACGGCATAAGCGATAAGGAAGTGGTAAAAACCTCCTCCAACCCGATAAAAAAGAGCGCCGTAGGCTTTGACCCGAAGACAGGTCTGTTTACTTGGAAGTTTGAATTTAATGAGGACGCTAAGGATTACGATTATGCGATACTGAAAGATACCCCCGACGATTCTCAGGTGTTCCCTGACAGCTACAGAGATCCCGCAAACACGATCACGCTGAACGTAAAGGATAATTTTGCCTCTTCGACCGAGGCTCTGCCGCCTGTCGTGCTGCAATATAAAGGTACGAACGTTCCCGACGGCGCGGACGTTAAAGCGGATTCTCAGGGATACTATTTGAATGAGGCCGGCACGGAGCTTTATATCGTGCTTTACAAAGTATCCAAACAGTATATGTATGAGTTTCAGCTAAATACCAAGCTGGTCGGCGGAAGCGTGCTTGGCGAGGATTATGATATCAACGAGCATTATTCCCCGGACGGAAACGGAGAAATTTGGTATAGCACCGATTCTTCTTATCTTAAATCGAACGCTACCAACAGCGTTACGGCAATCACTCCGTCAGGCGAAGTGACCAAGGACGCAAATCAGGACTGGAGCGGCGCAAGACTGTTAAAGTCGATAAACAGCAACAGCTACGGATACGTCGGTTCAATAGATTTCGGCGATAGGTACGACGGCAAGTTAAGATTTGAACTTACGGTAAATCCCTATTGTTATACTATAGATAATGCCAAGCTGGTCGAGGAGCTTCCCGTAGGCACTACTTTCGGAGATATCGAGAAGATAGTGATTTACAGGGACGGCTATAAGAACGGCTCGGGAGAAACATATACCGGCGCTGATGTAGAGAATTATATCACTTGGCTCATCGAAGAGGGCACAGGCTCTTTCAAGGGCAGCAAGCCTACCTACAGCAAGGACAAAATGACCTTTGATTTTGCCGCTGAGCCCTTGGATTACTGTGTTGATATTTATTTTTACGTTACCGTTGACACCGATTTTGCAATGGATTATATCGGTCAGAAGTCGCAGGATCCCGTTCAGTTTATAAACACCGCGGTGCTGACAGGCAGCATCGACGGCGATGAGTTTACCGATACTCAGGCAGCCAGCGGCAAGGTACAGTGTGACAACGTTACCAAGACTGGCATCATGGATAACAATTCCAACGCCATAAGATGGGAAGTCGATTTCAACAAGGACAGCCGTGATATGAGCGGTATGTCTATAATAGACGACCTTGAAAATACCGGCATGAGAATGGCTATGCGTGACGGACGTGACGGAGAGGTAAAGCCCGATTACAACAATCCGTCCGGCAAGTGCTTTATCGTGGAGCAGGTAGTCAGCACCGACACCGAGTGGGGCGGCACTGAAAAAAAATACATCGACATCACCGATAAATTCAGAAAAGATATGGACCTTGGCGGCTTTACTCTTTATTTTGACGATAACGAGTACAGCAAAATGCACCTGCGTATAACCTTCTACACCAAGGTGACCCAGAAAGCAAAAACTGATAAGCAAGGTTCTTTCTCCAATAAGATATATCTGACCGTTACCGGCAACGAAAACAGGGATAAGCATTATGACAGTACAAGCGTTGACGGCAGCGCGCTCAGCTATGAATCCTGGTCAGGCGGTTCGGGCTTGAGAACGCTCACCTTATACAAGACGGACGAGAACGGTGACCCGCTGACCGGAGCGCTCTTCAAAATCAGCTATTACGATCCCGATGCGGGCGTGAGAAAAGAAGAAACGCGTTCCACCAATCAGACGGGCAGCGATCCCGCCGGACAGTTCACCTATACCGATATACCGTTCGACGTGCTGCTGACCGTACAGGAAACGCAGGCTCCTAACGAATATGTTTTGGACGATACCAAATATTATGTGGTATATCCCAAAGAGCTTAGCAAGGAATGGTTTAAAGAGCAATATCCAAATTATGATATCGTCTTTGCCGAGAACGACCGCGCGGAGCTGCGCATTCAGAATAAGCCGGAGGGCACTTCCGCGTCGGTAAGCATATACAAGACATGGGACAACTTTAAGTATGCCGACCTTGCGCCAGAGAAGATAGACGAATTTATCTCTAAGACGGTATTCACTATCGAGGACGAGGAGGGAACAACCTCCGACGTCACCCCGACATGGGATACAACACGCGGCAAGCTGACCTTTAAGGGCCTGAAACCGAATAACACCTATACCATAACCGAAAAAGAAACGGCGGAGGGTTACGGACTTTTCAATGGCGTCATAACCGTCGAGGTCGACGGAGATGCGAATGCGACCGTTTATGTTCAGGAAACTCCCGACGCGGAAAAGGTAAAGGCAGCCGACGATTACACCGTCGCCAACAAATACGAGTACGGTTCGGTCACCGTCAACAAGACCTTTGAGGGCGTAACGCTTTCGGAATTGACGGCGGAGCAGCTCAAGGCGTATAAGGAAACGGAATTTTCGCTGTTTTACGAGCCCGAATGTACAAACCTTTACAAGTCGGCAACACTTACCGATGACGGCAAGGGCGGACTTCACGCCGTATTCGATCAGCTTGAACAAGGCACATATTATCTTGCGGAAACTAATGCGCCCGACGGATTTACCGTTTCCGAGGATATTTATAAATGTGATGTAAAAGGCTCCGGCACGGAATACGCCAAGTATAACGCCGAGGGCGGTGAGCCCGTCGCAGCGGTGACTTATGAAAACGCCGCCGTAAAGGTCACCGGCAGCATTACCGCCGATAAGACGTTTAACGATACCGAAAAGAGCGAGATAACTCCCGAACTGCTGAACGGCACGAAATTCGCACTTTATAAAAAGTACGATAACGGCGTGCTGAGTGATAAGGTGGCGGAAAAGGCGCTGTCTGAGGATCAGACGGTAACATTTGAGGGATTAGCGCCCGCTGCATATTATCTTGCGGAAACTTCCGCGACTTCGGGATATTTGCGTGACAAGAATGTAATAAAGTGCGTTATAGACCAAGACGGCAATACAACATACTATGCGGAGGACGGCAAGAGCCTTGACGGCGCGTCTTTCGAGAACGATAAGATAAAGCTGGAGATAAACAAGGAATATCAGGACAGCAAGGAGCTTGGTTTTGAGCTTTCCGAGCTGGTAAGCAAGACGTTGTTCCGCCTCAGCAGAGTAGAGGTAGACGGCACTCTTACCGCACTTGCGGAGGCAAAGCCCGTTCTTGATTCCGAAAACAACGCTGTCGTTACCTTTATGTCGGGAATGGCAGGGCTTGAAAAGGGCAGCGTACTGGAGCTTGAAAAGAACACCGAATATGAGGTGACCGAGATATCGGCTCCCGACCGTTACGACGGCAGCGTCAACATTACCGGCAAATATCGCTTTAAGACTGACGCGGACGGAAACGTTACCTATACGGCAAACGGTTCGTCCGGCAAGGGCATGATGCCGTTTGTAAACAGCTATGAATATCAGCCCGGCGCTATAGAATTTACCAAGCAGTACGTCGGAAAAGACTTTTCCGGCATGGACGAGGCGCAGATAAACGAATGGCTTTCCGAAACCACATTCTCGCTGTATGAGGGCACTTCGCTGCTGGCTCAGACCAGCCCGAAGTGGGACGGTAAAAAGGCTGTTGTAACATTCAAGAGCGGAGAAACATACGGAAGCATGTCCCTCCTGCTTGAGCTGGACGGCGAATACCGTATAGTTGAAACCTGCCCGTTAGGTTATGAGAACGCCTCCGATGTTTCCTTAAAGGTGACTTTCACCGAAAAGGGCGAGCCGATATATTACACCGTATACGGCAATGATGCGGAAAATGCCGAAAAGGCCGAGGGAGAGGTCGTACTTAAAAATACCGAGATAGTCGTTTCTTCCGACATAATGCTGTATAAGTACTTCTCCAATACGAAGTTGTCAGAGCTTACCGAAACGCAGCTTTCCGAGCTTGTAAAGAGCACGCAGTTTACGCTGTACAGCGACGAAAAATGCAGCAAGCCCGTTATAAGCGGTTCTGCAAAGCCGGATATTGAGGGCAACAGACTGGTATTTACCTTTACCAGCGACGATATTGTTCCCGGCGGAGTATACTATATACTTGAGCAGGGCGCTCCCGCATATACCGAGGACGGCAATACCGTAAGCTACAAACCGAGCACAGACAAAATAAAAGCCGAGGTAGCGGCTGACGGCAAGTCGGTAGAGTATTCGGTAAACGGCGGCGATCCCGTTATCTCGGTCCGTAGCGTGCTTAATACGCTGGTACCCGCTCCCAAAAAGGCAGATCTCACCTTGATAAAGGAATATTACGACGGCAGCTCCGTAAAGATAGACTATTCCGAGCTGGATAAGGAAGTCTTTGACGACACGGTATTCGGACTTATCAAAGAGGGAGAGGCTACCCCGTTCGTTACCGCAAATCCCGATCCCAAGGACGGCACGGTAACGTTTAAGGAACTTGTCGACGGAAATTACACCCTTATCGAAACCAAGGCGCATGAAACCTTCCTGCAGAGCAAGGACGTTTATTCCGTGAATGTCGATAACGGCGAAATAACGCTGACGGCTCAGAATAGCCCGTCCGACGGCGCGTATATCAACAACGACGGCGTGCTGGTATATACAAACGATATGCTCCCGCTTAAAATCGAGATAACAAAGAGCTATCAGGATACGCCGCTTGACCAGCTGACGAGCGAGGAGAGAGAAGCGCTGCGCGTCGGCACGGAATTTACGCTTTATTCCTCCGAGAAGTGCGATAATGCCGATATTACGGCAGTTACCCACGGACTGATATACGAGAATGGCAAAATGTACGTTCGCTTTACCGAGTCGGACAACATCAAGCCCGGCGGTAAATACTGGCTCAAGGAAACCAAAGCGCCCGACGGATACTATATCAACGATCAGGTGATAGCGGTAACGATAGATGAAAACGGCGTTACAAAATACGACGGGCTTGTTACCACTCCCGATATAGAGAATGAGAAGATATACAAAGCCGGAGATATAGAGCTTAAAAAAGAGTATGTCGGTGCGCAGAGCTCTGACGTTGAGGCGTTGGCAAAAGGAACGACGTTTACTCTCTATGACAGCTACTCCGAGCTTGAAAAGAACGAGATAGATACCGCATCTCCCAAGGAGAATTCCTCCGGCGAATGGATAGTTACCTTTAGCGGACTGGATCTGAACGGCACCTACTATGTAGCCGAGACAGATGCTCCCGACGGCTATGCACTCAGCACAAACGTATATATGTTCCATATAGACGAAAAGGGCAAGGTAAGCTACAAGCTGCTTAATGACGCGGAGGATCAGTATAGCGAAATCGTGCCGATCTGCCAGAATATCCTTAAAGACCACCCGCAGAACATACAGCTTGAAAAGGTATATAGCGATGTTACCGGCGAGCCCTCCTCCGAATTGCTCGAAGCGACCAAGTTCACGCTTTACAGCGATCCGTCCTGTGACGCAAAGTATGCGATAAAGACAAAGTCACCCGTTATATCGGGCGGCAAGGCAATGGTAATATTTACCGAAAGCGACGGCATCGAGCTTGGCGGAACATATTATGTGAAAGAGACCGCGAGCCATGACGATTACACGGCGGACGAAACGGTATATCGTTTCGACATCTCCGAAGACGGACAGGTAAGCTGGAAAGTGAATGGCTCTGACGGCGCGGCTGCGGCGGGCGTTCCCGTTGTTAAAAACATGAGGATATACGTTCCCGGCGTGATAGAGTTTATCAAAGTCTATGAGGACTATGAAATACCCGTTTCCGAGATAAGCAAGGAAGTCGCAGACGCTTTTGTAAACGGCACCGTATTCGCTTTGTATAAAGGCGACACGCAGGTTGCAGAGGTACATCCCGTTATTGAGGGCGACTACTTTGTCATAAGGTTCGGCGATCTGGAGCTTGACACATACTACAGCGTTAGAGAATCGCAAGCGCCGAGCGGATACCAAACGCTTGACAGCACGCTGTATGTGTATGTCGATAAGCTCGGAAACGTCCTTTACAACCTCGACAACACCGACGAGTACAAGGAATATCACGATATTTCTTTCACGAATGTTAAGGAAGAAACCGAGCCGCAGCAGCCCGAAAGCTCGCAGCCCGAAACTTCCAAACCTGAAACTTCCAAACCCGAAACTTCCAAGCCCGAAAGCTCCAAGCCTGAAAGCTCCGATAGCGGCGATTCCGTAACTGCCGGCGGAGATAAGGATAACACTCAGGATAATCCTATTACGGGTGTAGCGCTTATCGGCGGAACGGCGGCGTTGGCGTCGTTTGCGGCGATGATAGTTTCGCAGACTCTCAGAAAGAAAAAGGATAAATAAACATAAGACTTAAAACGAGCCGCCTGATATTCGGGCGGCTCGGCTTGTTTGATATACCGCAAAACGGCTCTGCAAACGGATTTGCTGTGATAAGTTTTTTGCTTTTTTACAAAAAACTGTTTTTGAATCAACATAATATCAACACAATCGGCTGTTAAACTTAAAAGCGATAAAAAACGAAAGGAGCGGCAAATGTCACACCGAAACACGGTCAAGCGGAGAGAACTGAAATTTGTGCTGAGCAAGGACGGATACGACCGCATCATTTCAAGACTGGACGGACGTATCGTATCGGACGAATATCCGAACGAAACTATAGGCAGCATTTATTTCGACAACGGCTCCGACGAGCTTATAAGAAATTCCCTCGCGAAACCCGTCTACAAGGAAAAGCTGCGGCTGCGGTGCTACGGCGTGCCGTCGGATGACGCTCCCGCTTTTGCGGAAATAAAGAAAAAGTACCGCGGCACGGTATATAAGCGAAGAGAGCAGCTGCCTTACGCGCAGGCGTATGACTGGCTGGTAGGCGGAAAACCTCCTGCCGTGCGAACTCAGATAACCGACGAGATAGATTTTATCATTAAAAAATACGGGCTTTATCCGAGGATAATCATTTGCTACGACAGACAGTCGTTTTATGCCGAGGACGACGAGGAGCTCAGGATAACCTTTGACGGCAATATCAGGAGCCGCAGGACCGCGCTGGACCTCAGGGCGGGGACTTTTGGGGAGATGCTTAACGGTCAGCCGTACAGGATAATGGAAATAAAAACGGCGGATTCGGTGCCGATGTGGCTGACGGAAATACTTTCCGAGGAGAAAATCTATATCGGCTCATTTTCAAAATACGGAAGTATATATCGGCAGGAAAATCTCAAAGTAAACACAAAAGAAAAAAATAATGTAAACGGGGAGAATGAAGAATGTTTTCAAGCGTTATAAACTCGGCGGAGGGGCTGACTCTGCAATCAAGCATTATCTGTATTCTTACGGCAATAGGTTTGGGACTGCTGGCGGCGGTGTTTTACCGACTGAACAACAAACACGCCTCCAAAAATATGTTGGTATCGCTAATGGTACTGCCTGTGCTGGTGCAGGCGGTTATCATGCTGGTGAACGGCTCGGTCGGCGCTGGCATAGCGGTCATGGGCGCGTTCAATCTCGTGAGATTTCGCTCCACTCCGGGAAATTCTCGCGACATATGCTATATTTTTTACGCTATGGGACTGGGACTTGCAACGGGAATGGGCTACATAGGTTTTGCGGCGCTTTTGGCTGTTGCGGTGGGGATAGTGCTGGTAACGGTCAGCTTTATACCCGGACTTTCCCGCAACGATTCCTCAAAGCTGCTGCGTGTTTCCATACCCGAAGACCTAGACTATTGCGGCTGTTTTGACGATATTTTCGGGGAATACTGCACAAAGGCAGACCTTATACAGGCAAAGACTACCGCTATGGGTACGATGTACGATCTCAGATATGAGATAATCGAAAAAAATCCCGCGAACGAAAAGCAGATGATAGATAAACTGCGCTGCCGCAACGGAAATCTTCCCATATCCTGCGGACTTATGCTGTCAAACCCCGAAGAACTTTAAACGGTGGAGAAATGCTATGAAATTTAAAGGACTTATTATTTTTGTAGGAATTGCCGTGCTGCTCTGCGGCTGCTCCGAAGACGTGCAAACCTCCTCCGTAAGCGGCGGTGCGGAAAGCTCCGACGTTTCCTCCTCGCAGACGAACGAGGCTTTGCAGGGCGAAACGGTAAATTCCGACGGACGGATAACTTTCAAAGACAGCGCGGCCGAATGCAGCGGGGGAAAGGTCAGCGCTAACGGCGGCACCGTCACGGTATCGGGAGCGGGGAGCTATGAGCTTTCCGGCAGCGGCGACGGACAGGTCATAATAGACGCGGGCAAAGACGATAAGGTAACGCTTATACTTAACGGGCTTGACCTTACCTGTACAAGCTCCGCGCCGATATATTGCATAAACGCCGATACGCTGACCGTGGTTTTGGCGGACGGCTCGCAAAATATTATTACCGACGGAGAAAGCTACACATTAACCGACGGCTCCGACGAGCCGGACGCGGCATTGTTTAGCAAGGACGATACCGTTATCGAGGGCGGCGGTTCGCTGGTCGTGAACGCAAATTATAAAGACGGAATAAAATGCAAGGACAGCCTTGAGATAAACGACGGAAATATCTCCGTCAACTCTGCCGACGACGGAGTGATAGGCAAGGACAGCCTTGTCGTGAGCGGCGGCAGTCTGACGGTAAAAAGCGGCGGCGACGGGCTTAAATCTACCGAGGCCGACGATGAAAAGCTGGGATATATCACGCTGGACGGCGGTACATTCAATATCGACGCGGACGGCGACGCCGTTAATGCACAGACGGAGCTGACCGTGAACGGCGGAGAATTTACGATAGTTACCGGCGGAGGCAGCGCAGGCGTAGTGCATACCGACAGCGGAGATTTCGGCGGGGGCAGATTTGACAGGTTTTCCGCCGATGGAAATTCACCGTTCGATTTTGACAATATGACCGACAGCTCAGGCAGCGGCACGAGCAGCAAGGGACTTAAAGCGGGCGTTGCCGTTACGCTGAACGGCGGAACGTTTGATGTAGACACCGCGGACGACGCGTTCCATTCCGCTGCTTTGACGGTAAACGGCGGGACATACACGATAAATACCGGCGACGACGCGTTTCACGCGGACGAAAAGCTGATGATATCCGACGGAGATATTGATATTCCGTCCTGCTATGAGGGGCTGGAGGGAATGTCGATAGATATAAGCGGCGGGGATATTTCCCTTGTTGCGTCGGATGACGGTCTGAACGCGGCGGGCGGCGACAATGCGCAGGCGTGGGGTTATGACCCGCAGGGTTCGGACGACTACCTTATTGATATCAGCGGCGGAAACATAACGGTAAACGCTTCCGGCGACGGGGTGGATTCCAACGGAAACGTCACCATGAGCGGCGGAACGGTGACGGTATACGGCCCGACCAACGACGGCAACGGTGCGCTGGATTATGTGTTGAGCTTTGAGATCACCGGCGGCACTCTTATAGCGTCGGGCGCGGTGGGAATGGCGCAAGCGCCCTCCTCGTCTACTCAGCCGTGCTACTCGCTGAACGCCGATATTGCTGCGAATACGGAAATATCCGTAAAGGACGGCGCAGGCAACGTTGTTTTAAGCACGGTAATGCCTAAAAGCTGCCAATCTGTGATAATATCCTCACCGCAGCTCACGGCAGGCACCGAATACACCGTTTATGCCGGCGAAAGCGTTATAGATACCTTTACTGCCGAAAACGGCGTAAGCGGAGCTGCCGGAGGTATGGGTAACTTCGGCGGCGGTATGGGTAACTTCGGCGGCGGTATGGGTAACTTCGGCGGCGGTATGGGTAACTTCGGCGGCGGCATGGGTGACTTCGGCGGAGGCAACCGCCCGATGTGGTAATAATGCGGTAAATTATCCGTCCTGTCGGTAAAACGGCAGGACGGTTGTTTATTTTGCACAAAACGGATTAGTTAGGACTAACTAATATTAAAAAATTGACGAATTTTATTTTTTTGTGAAAAAACAGTTGACAATTCGGCGGTATCGGTATATAATAGTTAATGGTTAGCAGGTGCTAACTATAAAAATAATGGTTTGGTTAGTATAAACTAATCTTACGAAGGAGCGTTTGCTTTGATGCCGCTTACATTTGCGACGATAGGGGAAGAAAACATTATAAAAAAGATAGGCGGCAAGCCTGAGGTAAAGAAACATCTTGAAAATCTCGGCTTTGTTGTCGGAGGAACGGTTACTGTCATAAACGCTTTGGGACAGAACGTGATAGTAAATGTCAAAGAGGCGCGTATTGCGATAAGCAGCGAAATGGCGCAAAAAATCATGATCTAGGTCGGCGGTGACGGGTATCACTCGGCGGACTCGGACATACAATATACAGGAGGATAGACGAATGAAAACTTTGAAACAGGCTAAGGTCGGCGAAACGGTAAAGACCGTAAAGCTGCACGGCGAGGGCGCGGTAAAACGCCGCATAATGGATATGGGCATTACCAAGGGCGTAGAGATATATATACGCAAGGTTGCTCCGCTCGGCGACCCTATAGAAGTCACCGTTCGCGGTTATGAGCTGTCGCTGAGAAAAGCCGACGCTGAAATGATCGAAATAGAGTAGATCATTTTTCGGTATCGTTGAGTTAGGATATACTAACATAAAAGGTTTAGAACGGAAAGGAATGGTTTAGCGCATGGAAATCAAGATCGCCCTTGCGGGCAATCCCAACTGCGGAAAAACGACGCTGTTCAACGCGCTGACAGGCTCAAATCAGTTTGTCGGCAACTGGCCGGGCGTCACCGTGGAGAAAAAAGAAGGAAAACTGAAAAAGCACGAGGGTGTAACTATTACGGATCTGCCCGGAATTTACTCACTTTCTCCCTATACGCTGGAGGAAGTGGTGGCAAGAAATTATCTTATAGGTGAACGCCCCGACGCTATTTTAAACATAGTGGACGGCACGAATCTTGAACGAAACCTTTATCTTACCACACAGCTTACCGAGCTGGGTATACCCGTAGTCATAGCGATAAACATGATGGACGTCGTAAGGAAAAACGGCGACAGGATAAACACCGACGAGCTTGCGAGGGAACTGGGGTGTAAGATAGTCGAGATCTCCGCACTCAAAGGCACGGGAGTTATGGAGGCGGCGGAGGCTGCCATAGCCGCGGCGCAGGGAAAAAAGAAAGTGCCGATGCACACTTTTTCCGGCGCTGTCGAACACGCTATCGCACATATCGAAGAAGCGGCGGTACACAGTCTGCCGGAAGAACAGCAGCGCTGGTATGCGATAAAAATATTCGAGCGCGACGAAAAGGCGTTGGAGCAGATGAATATACCCGCCGATAAGCTGGCTCATATCGAAGACGATATAAAGGCGGCGGAGGCGGAGCTTGACGACGATTCCGAGAGCATTATCACCAACGAAAGATATGTATACATAGCGCAGCTCATGAAAGGCTGCTACAAAAAAAGAAGTGCAGGTAAGCTGTCCACCTCGGATAAGATAGATAAGGTGCTGACCAACCGTTTTGCTGCTCTGCCCATTTTTGCGGTAATAATGTTCCTTGTGTATTACATCTCGGTAACTACCGTCGGAACATGGTGTACCGACTGGACGAACGACGGCTTGTTCGGCGACGGCTGGCATCTGTTCAATATCGGCGCAGCTCAGTATGAAGAGGCGGTAGGCGATTTTGCCGAGGAAAACATCTTTACCGATGAAGTCACCGCCGCGGTAAGCTCCGCCGCAGACGCGGGAGTTGTAGGCGCCGATGAAATACTCGGCGCGATAGAGGATAAGGATTTCGGTGCGTTCGACGAGGCGTACGGCTCTTATGCCGACGCGCTTACAGAGGCGGGATACGATATATCCGATACGGTTGACGCCGCTATGGAGGAAGCGCCCGGTCCGGAGGAATTCGGCGTGTGGGTGCCCGGAATACCCGTTCTTATCGAAAACGGACTTGAGGCTATCAACTGCGTCGATTGGCTGCAAAGTCTGATAATAGACGGTATCGTAGCAGGTGTGGGAGCCGTTCTCGGATTTGTGCCGCAGATGCTGGTGCTGTTCATGTTCCTTGCTTTCCTTGAGGCGTGCGGTTATATGGCGCGTATCGCGTTCGTTATGGACAGGATATTCCGTAAATTCGGTCTTTCCGGCAAATCGTTCATACCCATGCTGATAGGTACGGGCTGCGGCGTTCCGGGAATAATGGCGTCCAGAACGATAGAAAACGACCGCGACCGTAAAATGACCATAATGACCACCACGTTCATTCCGTGCGGCGCAAAGCTGCCGATAATCGCAATGATAGCCTCGGCTCTATTCGGCGGAGCATGGTGGGTAGCGCCCAGCGCTTATTTTGTAGGCGCGGCGGCGATAATAGTATCGGGTATTATTTTGAAAAAGACCAAAATGTTCGCGGGCGACCCCGCTCCGTTCGTAATGGAGCTGCCCGCCTACCATTGGCCTACCGTAAGCAATATCCTGCGCAGTATGTGGGAACGCGGCTGGTCGTTTATCAAGAAAGCGGGTACTATCATACTTCTGTCCTCTATAGTTATCTGGGCAGGCTCGGTATTCGGAGTAGTGGACGGTGCGTTTGTATTCGATACGGAAATGGAGATAGAAAACAGCATACTCGGCATGATAGGCAACGCTATCTGCTGGATATTCGCACCTCTCGGATTCGGCTTTATCAAAGCTGCTATCGCTACCATTATGGGACTTGTGGCAAAGGAAGAAGTCGTCGGTGTATTCGGTGTGCTTGACTTTGAGGGAATGTCACAGCTTGCGGGTTATTCCTTCCTGCTGTTCAACCTGCTCTGCGCTCCCTGCTTTGCGGCTATCGGAGCGATAAGGAGAGAGATGAACAGCGCAAAATGGACATGGTTCGCAATAGGTTATCAATGCGTGTTCGCGTACATCGTTTCTCTCATAGTATATCAGGTCGGCTCGGTATTTACCGGCAGCATAAACGTGATAGGCTTTATTATCGCGCTCGCGCTCGCCGCAGGAATGGTATTCCTTATGGTAAGACCGTATAAAGAATCCCAAAAGCTCACCGGCAAAATAAAGATATAAAGGCTCAGACCGAAAGAACGGAGATGATCGTATGCCGGAAATAATTTCTTCGGTAATAGTAGCGCTTATTGTACTGGCAGCGGTCGCCGCCGCCGTCGTGATAATGGCAAGAGATAAAAAGAAAGGGAAAAGCTCCTGCGGCGGCGCTTGCTCCGGCTGCGCTCTTTACGGTAAGTGTCATAATTCTGAACATCATAAATAAATTTTTAAAGGCTATGTTAATATTCATAGCCTTTGTTTTTTATAAACAGAATTTACTCCTGCAAAGTTCTGTCGGTCCTTTTGAATATCAGAGCGACTGCCAGTCCGAAGATTATAGCAGCGGTCACTCCGGCGGCACAGGCGGTAAATCCTCCCGTAAAGATACCGAGCAGCCCGTCCTTGTCTATGGCTTCGCGCATACCTTTTGCCAGCATACTGCCA
Organism: uncultured Ruminiclostridium sp.; assembly: GCA_947623915.1. GTDB lineage: Bacteria > Bacillota > Clostridia > Oscillospirales > Ruminococcaceae > Ruminiclostridium_E. The sequence continues at coordinate 10,790 of CANQIB010000009.1, read as the reverse complement.
AAGCCCGTCAGCGGGACGGTCGCACCTGCGCCCGCAAAGTCTATCAGCGGCTGATACCAGCCCAGCGCGCCGAGTACCGTGCCCGCTACGACGAACGATACTAATATTCGGGCGGGAGTCAGCTTGGTAAGGTCGATAAGGAGCTGTCCTACCGTGCAGATAAGTCCGCCCACAACAAATGCCCATACATATTCCATAACGGTTTTCCTCCTTATATATTATCCGAGATCTCTACCACATGAGAGATACCCGGTATGCTTTCGCCCTGCTGCGACATGGTGGTAGACATAAGCGCGCCGGTAGCGGCAAACAAAACGTTGTGCAGTTCGCCCGCCGCTATTTGCGGCAGAATATGCCCGCACAGCACCGAGGCGCTGCATCCGCAGCCCGAACCGCCCGCGTGTACGTCCTGTTTTTCGCGGTCGTACAGCATAAGCCCGCAATCCTTATGCACTTGGGTTATATCCACACCGCGCTTTTCAAAAAGCTCGTGCAAAATATCCGTGCCCACCTGTCCGAGGTCGCCGGTGAATATAGCGTCATAATCGTCCGGCGTGCGTTTCATATTTTCCATATGACGTGAAAGACTGTCATATGCCGCTCCCGCCATGGCGGCGCCCATGTTGTTGGCGTCTTTTATGCCCATATCGGTTATTTTTCCCGCGGTCACCGCCTTTATATAGGGCGGTTTATCGCAGGGCTTGGTAATGCAGCAGCCGGAGGCGGTAGCCGTCCATTGTGCCGTTGGCGGACGAACGCCGCCGTAATTTATCGGAAAGCGAAACTGACGCTCCGCCGAGCAGAAATGCGACGAGGTTATCGCGGCGAAATAGCGTCCTAACCGCATATCGGCACAGACGGACGCGAGCATTAGACTTTCCGCCATCGTCGAGCAAGCGCCGTACAGACCGATGAACGGTACTTCGCTGTCACGCAGCCCGTAAGCGGAGCCGGTGCATTGATTCAGCAGGTCGCCCGCAAAGATGACGCTTATATCCTGCTTTTGCAGCTTGCCTTTTCCGAGTGCTATCTCAAACGCGTACTGCTGTAGCTTGCTTTCCGCTTTTTCCCATGTCTTTTCTCCTAATTCCGCGCCGTCCGATATATAATCAAAGCAATGTCCCAGCGGCCCGTCGCCCTCCATTTTACCGACCGCCGCCGCGTAAGAACAGGCGGACGCTCCGTTGTTGAGCAGGACGGTGCCGTCTTTTATAAACTGTGCCATAATTTTCCTCCTATGCGAAAAATCCGTAAATATAATATATTATTCCGTAGATGAATGCCGCGGATATGCCGTATACTATCACCGGCCCCGCGATGACGAACATCTTAGCGCCCGTACCCAGCACATAGCCCTCCGTTTTAAACTCCAGAGCGGGGGAGACCACGGCGTTTGCAAATCCCGTTATCGGCACAAGAGTGCCGGCGCCGCCGTGCTTGGCTATTTTTTCATACCAGCCGAATCCTGTGAACAACGCGCTTAAAAATACCAGCGTTATGGAAGTATACGCCGCCGCGGTGTCAAAATCCAGTCCGGCGTACCGTTGATAAATATTAAGGAATAATTCGCCCAAACAGCAGATAGCCCCGCCTATCAAAAACGCTTTGGGAAGCGTTATATACAGCTTTGACGAGCCGGCGTGTTTTTTTGCCGTCTGTTCGTATTCTTTTTTAGAAATATCCATGATATAGCTCCTTTTTGTCTTTGGCACGGTCGGCTAAAAGCAGAACGCCCGACCGTTTTTGCCGTTTGAAACCGATCTCTTTTTTCGGATACAAATTTATTGTTATAAAAAAACACGCCGATATAATAGGAAAAAATCGGCGCGCCGTAATTGACAGATAAACAAAAATATGGTATACTTATCTACGCAAAAAAGTATTAAAGAAAGAAAGTGACATTTAATGAAATATGTGGTGCTGCTTTGCGACGGCATGGCCGATCTTCCCCGTGAGGACATCGGAGGAACGCCGATGAGCAAAGCCAAAAAGCCGAACATGGATAAGCTCGCAAGGCGTTCGCGTGTGGGACTTGTAAAGACCGTGGCGGATAATTTAAAGCCGGGCAGCGATGTGGCTAATCTCTCGGTTCTGGGTTATGACCCCGCGATATACTATTCCGGCAGAAGTCCGCTGGAGGCGGGAAGTATAGGCATCGACATGAAGCCGACCGACGTATCGTTCAGAACGAACCTTGTCACGCTGTCGGACGAGCCGGTATATGAGGATAAGACCATACTGGATTACTGTGCCGACGATATATCCACCGCGGAGGGCGCGGAGCTGATAAGGTATATCGACGAAAAGTTAGGTACGGACGAGTTTAAATTTTACAGCGGCGTAAGCTACCGCCATTGCCTTATCTGGGCAAACGGAACGCTTGACGTGGGAAAACTGACCCCTCCGCATGATATAACCGGCAAGCCGATAAAGGACTACCTCGGAGCGAATGAAAACGGCAGACCTCTTATCGAGATGATGAAAAAAAGCTATGAGCTTTTAAAGGACCATCCCGTAAACAAAAAGCGCGTCGAGCGCGGTCTGCGTCCCGCAAACAGTATATGGTTCTGGGGCGAGGGAGTGCGCAAGGAGCTTGCGCCTTTTGCCGAAAAGTACGGCATGAACGCCGCGATGATCTCGGCGGTCGACCTGCTTAAAGGAATAGGCAAATTCACGGGTATGGACGTTATCAATGTCGAGGGCGCGACGGGCTACATAGATACCGACTTTGACGGTAAAGCCGAGGCTGCCGTTAAAGCGCTCAAAGACGGCCGCGATCTCGTATATATCCATGTGGAAGCGCCGGACGAATGCGGACACCGTTTCGAGGTGCAGAATAAAATAAGATCCATCGAGCTTATCGACGAAAAGATACTCGGCCGCATATTAAAGGAGTTCGAGGGGGAGGAGATAAGAATACTTATCTGTCCCGACCACCCCACTCCGTTGGAGCTTAGAACGCATACCAACGCGCCTGTACCCTTTATGATATACGACAGCACCAAAGAGGAAAAGGGAGTTGATTGCTTTTGCGAGGAAAGCGCGGCGGCAACGGGAGATTTCCTGCCGATAGGGCACGAGCTTATGGGACAATTTTTGAATAAACGCTGATATTACCCCGTCCGTTTTTTCGGACGGGGTGATTGCACATATTTTTTCTCCCCTCAGGATATTGAGGGGAGAACGTTTGTGTTATCTGTTTTTCATAAGCTCCGCCATGCCGCCGCATATCTGCCTTAACAGCGCGTCCGACATATCGGGATTGTCAGCTTTCAGCTTTTCGGTGCGCTCGATATAGCTGATTATATCCACCTTGGTATACGGCTTTTTATCCGCTTTTCCCGCTATTATGCTGTCCATAGCGTCCGCCGTGGCGATGTAGCACAGCTTTTCATACGCGGAGCTGAGCGGCTTGCTGCGGCAGTTTGAACGGTCTGCCGTGAATTTGTCCGACAGCTCTATCACATGACAGCCGGTAAGATGTATAAATTCATCTTCAAACGCTCTTATAAAACGGTTTTTAGCGTCGGTCTGCTTGTCATCGAACGGCTTTAGCTTGCCGTCAAGGTCGATATAGTTATACTTTAGCTCAAATCTGCAAAGTATGATCCTGTCGCCGTATTTCTCTTTAAGAAACGCGGCGGTCTTTTGCAGCGCGGTTTTGACAAATTCATCCTCCGTGCCGCCGTTTTCATAGAATGTGAATTTCTCGTCGTCTTTGCAGAACGCTTTGAAAAAGTTGGTGCTTTCAAATCCCGCTATTGCCGAATAGTAAGCCTCTGCGGAGCGGTAAACAGGTAGTATCACGTCGGAAAAATCCAAAAGTATCCAGTCGCCGTTTTTGCCCAGCTTGTCGATAAAGCTGCCGCACAGTTCCTTATAGTAGGTGCTGCCCCTGTCTATGTAGCTGAGGTCCGCTTTGGGCTTGCTGCAAAAAGCCGTGAGCGCCGAGCAGTCCACCAGCCTTGCGCCGCCTATCACCGCCTCGGAGCAGTCGATGACCTCTGACAGCAGGGAATCGCCCCATATATCCACGACAGGCGGTCTGTTTTTCTTGTAAAACTCCCGCACGAGCTGCACCACGGCGGTCTTGTTTTTGCCGTTGATGTACATACGCGCACACTTCAGGTAGAAATCGAGATCCGATGAGGTGAGCCGACATTCGGGGATAATACCCTGTTGGTCGAAAAATTCCGCCAGCGCGGACGCTATATCGTCCCGTGCGGCAAGACCGAGGTTTATCAGCAGCGAGATGTTCTCATCGCCGAGATTTTTGCGCCTTACGCTGTTTACGGCGCGGCACACCGCCTCAAGCAGGATGTTCCCGCCGAAATCGAACCTTTTCAGCAGCTCCGAGAAAGAGGCGAAGCCGCTTTCCTTGAGCCGCGCAAAATCGTTGAAATTCATGCTGATAAATTCGCCCGACATACGACTGATCATATGATCGGCGCAGTTGCCTTTATCAAAAAAGAAAGATTTGTCTTTCAGCTTGTGTATCTCGTCAAACTCCTTGACGATGTGCATAAGCCACAGCCGCGCAAACGAGCCGTCCGTTCGCGGGTCTGTGTCGCCGCGAACCGCCGACAGCGCTATCCTTGAGATAAATTCCGAATATTCCTCGCCGCGGTTTATTGCGTAGCAGCTGCCCGATTTTACCGCCTTTCCGCAGAAAAAGCGCGGTACGTCTATTATGTACGGCCGTACCTTTTGAATGAAATAATCCTGCATAGCGGAAAGCAGGCGGAAATTCACCGATACGTCCTGCTCTGCGGCAAGTCCCGTGTTGGTGTCATACAGGCAGGGATCGCTTACCTTTACGAGTATTATCTTTCCCGCGGGATAAGCGGCGGTAACGGCGCTAATATATTTATCCAGCAGTCTTCTCCAAATGGATTCCCTTGAAAAATCGAGCTGTTTGAGCTTTGACTTATTTTCCCGATAAAACGCCGACTTAATAAACGCGCGTCCGCCGGAATATATCGTTCCGTCCATCTCGAACAAAGGACTAGCCGCGGCATAATAAAGGTCGAGTATAAGATATTCGCTGTTGCTTTGCGCCAGATATTCCTCAAACCCCTTTGCAAGATTGTGGTACACGGGGGCGGGGGAGTCGGAATAGTATTTTTTATCGGGTTCGGTCTTATCGCCGCATATCGCAAACTGCGAAATAAACAGGTGCGAGCGGTCGGTAACGACGTTTTCGCAGTCGGCGAAAAGTCCCGATATCAAGGTAGAGCCGTTGAGCATGAACGATACGCGGCGCGGCTTTGCGCTGCGTCTGGCGGGAAGCAGTTTTTTGCCGAGTCGTTCCGATATCGCGGTCTGAAAATCGTCAAATTCCGCGCGGGTAAAGCGTTTTTTATTGTCGTCAAACAGCGGCACGGCAACCCTTGTCGCACCGCGCGAGCGCATGGCGTAGGGGAAATATCCGCAGCGTGACAGCGAAACTCCCTCCTCGCTTTTTTGGAGCGTTACGCACAGCAGCGCGCCTATATTTTCAAATTTCAAAGCCGGTTCGTTGCGAACGATACATCCGAGCGAGTATGCCACCCCGACCTTTCGTCCGTCCTTTACGTCTATCTCGTCGTATTCGCAAAGCGAGTTTACGCCCGTTCCTACTATAAGATCCGCGCCGGCGTCGGCAAGCCTTTGGGCAAAGCTCCTCCAGGACGCTTTTACCGTCGGCAGGTGCTTTTCGTTCCAGTCGCAAAAGACCGTTATATATTCCGCACCGTCGGCTTTGACCTCGGATACGGCTTTTTCCGGCTCTTTAGCGCCGGAGGATACACAGACGAATCCCGCCTTTATCCCGCAGACCTCCGCTACAAAGGAGCGCTGCATGCTCTTCGAACCCGACGCCGCTATTGTGACGGGGTAATTTTTAAGAGTTTTAGCGGCGTTTTTCGCGCTGCGGTTGAGCATGACCGCGTCGATACCGTTTCTTTTAAAGCTGTCCGCAAGGAACGACGGGCAGTTGTTCGCGGTTTCGTCCTCGTAGGTATAAAATCCCTCGTCGTCAAGGTCGGTGTCAAGGCTGACTATCGAAAGATCCGACGACATGAACAGATTTCTTATGTATGAAAAAGCAAAATCAAAGCTCTTGTCGCAGTTATACGCCTCTCTTTGCACCGATTTCGAGGTGCAGACGTCGCCGCCGATAACTATAGTGCATTTTTGTATATTCGCGGTCAGCGTGCCGTTTGTTTCGGTGTATCTGCCGCGCTCGTCGGGAGAGGCGGAATACGGCAGCCGCTCCAGCACCTTTTTAGGCTCGGCGATGTCGCTTTTACCGTCGGCGCTCGGCATTTCGCAAGCCTCGGAAAAGTTGCTCAGCTTTTCCTCGCCGTCTATTATCTTTATCGCGCGCACCTTTACCGAAAAGCCTCCGCTGCGGTCCTTGCCGAGAAATTCATATGACGGACCGTCGCAGTATCCCGTGAATTTGTATTCGTCACCGCTGCGGCAGAGGTATACCTTATAGCCGTCGCAGCCCTCGCAGCTGTCCCAGCTTACCGTCAGTCCTCCGGAGTTGTCGCGCTTTGCGCGAAGCTCTGCGGGAGTCACCATCGGGCAGGCCGTTACTATCTGAGATTCGGCAAAAAAGTTATCGGGACCGTCCGCGGTTCTGAATGCTTTGACCTTGTAGTCCACCGGCACTCCGTTTTTGCAGCCGCTAAACCTCACGGTAGCGTCGTTTACCGTTGCCTGACCGCGAAAATCGTTTTGTCCGTGCGGACTGCTGAATACTCTGTATCCGTCGGCAGGCGTTACCTTATCCCAAACCAGCTCGGTTATGCCGGGTGCGGTCTTGACCGTTATTTTAAAAGCATTACCGGATTCACACAGCTCTTTGAAGTTCATATTTGTGATCGTGCTTTCGGTAAAAGCACTTCTCCTTTCATACGTTTATACAGACCGAAAATATACCGTCAAATGTTGTCTAAGATCCATTTCATAAATTCGGCGCGGTCGTCCGCCTGCTTGTCTTTTTCCCGCTCGGCGGCCTGTTTTACCATACGGTCGAAATATTCCTTAAGCTCGTCGAAGTGTTTGTACGCGCTGAAATATCCGCCTATGTAATGCTGTACGTCGTCGATACGCACGCGGTAGCTGTCATGACGCACGCAGAACGTGTTCACGATCTCACGCGGGTGTTTCATGTACATTGCCGTTTCGGGATAAAGAAATCCGTTTAGCATATAATGTATCCTGCGGAAGATGGTCCGCATGAAATATTCGGTGTTGAATTTTGAAAGGTAGGACGGCGCCGGCTTTTGCTCCGACACACGTTTGTACAGCTCAAAGGTAGCCATGAGCAGCTCAAGGAAGGTGTGGAAAGTCGTGTCCTGATTGAAAATGCGGTTAAGATTATCGTTTGCGTTTTTCAGTCCGAAATTGATGTACCTTTCCTGCGGGTCGTACAATGTGACTTCGTTTACCGCATAAGCTACCCAATGGTCGCAAAAACGGGTGTAGCCGTTGGCGATAAAGTAATCCAACGCTTTTCGCGCTCCGTTAAGGTATTTTTCGTCCGAGGTCACGCCGTATGCTTTCGCCAGCGCAAAGGTCGCCTCGCCGTCATAATAAACTATCCTGTCGCGGTCTTTTCTGCCGTAATCGGGAAAAGACAGCACATGGAAATAGCTCCCGTTTTCCTCCTGCATATCGAGTATGGAATTTGCTGCCTTGCGCACCAAATCTTTGTAACGGTTCGAGCCGAAAACCTCCATATATGCGCATAGCGTTATTATCATTACGGCGTTACCGCCCAGCTTTATCTCGTCGGATTTTCGCTCCACAAGGTACGCGTGGTCGTCGTCAGGCTGCTCCACGCTGCTTTCCATATAGCTGAGCGCGCTTTCTATCTTAGGTATCAGCGTTTCGTCGCCGGTAGCCTGATACTGCATTATAATGCTCCATATAGTGCCGGTATGGCGCAGTATGTTGTAAGAAGTGAAATGCTCGCCGGTAACGGGGTTTATCCCGTAATCGAACCGCCCGTTTTCATCGATGCACTTGGAAAGATATGCCGAGGATTTCGCGATAACGTCCTGCAGCTGCGCGGCGGTTATCTCACCGGTGACTCTTCTGCCGTAATTTTCTTCGTCGGGATACAGCTTGTACATGCTCATATCCTCGTCGCAGATATATCCGATGGTGGTAAATGTTATGACCTGTTCGGGTATCGAAAGGAACATATCGTTCCCGCTTTGCGAAAAGTGTTCCCGCAGCCGCTCCAAATCGAGATTTTTGGATTTGTAATTTATCAGACCGCCGCAGTTCAGCTGCGCCTCAAGCAGGGCGGTGTAAAACTGCGCGTCAAAGCTGATACCTTTTTTGTAGTAGTATTCGCGTGATTTTTTTATATCGGAAAGCACGGAGGAATACGGAACTATCTTACAGTCGTTCACAATATCGGCTTTCAGCCACAAAACGTTTGTTTTGTTTTTTGCCGCGTATTCTTCGGCAAGCTCACTCGCTTTGTCCCAAGCGGCGTCAAGCGTGGGAGCGCAGCAGTTGAACACGGCCGCTCTCTCGTTTCCGTCGCAGACGGAAATAAACACCACGCTGCTTTTAAACAGCGAGTTTATCTTATATTCGCCGGTGCTTTCTTCAATATACGGGTCGGCAAAAACAAATTTTTTGAGCGCGTCCGCCTTGCGGCGGTATTCCGCGTTGCTCTCGGTCTTTTTCATCGGCTGCTCCTCCTTTTTTGCGGGGCGTTTTTTCACCGAATTATCGGGCGATATGATATTTACGTTGAATTACGCTTTTACCTAAACATTTATTAAAATTATACCACAAGTTTTTCCGAAAGTCAACTTTTTTGTACCGAATACATAAAAATCTAACACCAATAAACTCTCACGTCTACACATACGCGGTTGACTGAAAGGAAAAACGGGTGTATACTTAGAGCAGCGGAAACGGTTACCGCTCATAAAGTGAATTTTGAAGAGGTGTAAAAATATGGATATAAAAGAATTTATCAACGGAAAAAGGGAAGAAATGACGGAATTGCTCGGCAGGCTGGTTTCCTGCCGCAGTATCAGGGATAAAGCGTCGGAGGGCAAGCCTTTCGGAGAAGAAACCGCCCGCGCGCTTAATGAAATGCTGGATAAAGCCGAGGAACTGGGATTTGCCGTTAAAAATCTCAACGGTTACTGCGGATACGTCGATTTTGTTCCAAAAGGCGCGGACGGCATAAAACTCGGTATTTTATGTCATCTGGACGTTGTGCCTGCCGGAGAGGGCTGGACGGTCGCACCTTTCGAGCTTACCGAAAAAGACGGAAAGCTGTACGGCAGAGGCACTACCGACGACAAAGGTCCGTCGGTATCCGCTCTTTACGCGCTTTACGCGATAAAGGAGCTTGCCGTAGAGCTTAAAAGCGGGGTGCGATTGATATTCGGCGCCGATGAGGAAAACGGCTCAAGCGATATCGCTTACTATCTCACAAAGGAAAAAATGCCGCCCATGACCTTTACTCCCGACGCGCAATATCCCGTCATAAACTGTGAAAAGGGTATGATGCGGGCGGCGTTTTCGCTGCCTTTACCGAAATGGCTCCTCTCTTTTAGCGGCGGTCAGGTCGTAAACGCGGTACCGTCATACGCCATCGCCGAGATAGACGGGAAATACGCCGACGAGGTGATAGCCGCAGCGGACGGTATTGAAAATATTTCCGCCGTAAAGGAGGGTGGAAAAGCGGTCGTTTCCTTTAAAGGAAGATCGGCGCACGCTTCCACTCCCGATTCGGGGATAAACGCCGTTACAGGTCTTATCGGATTTTTGAGCAAATTGGATCTTTGCGAAAACGGCGGCGCGCTGAAAGCGCTGGCTAACCTGTTTCCGTTTGGGGAAACGGACGGACGTTCGCTCGGACTTAAAATGTCCGATAAGCTCTCCGGCGATTTGACGGAGGTGCTGAGCATTGCCCAAACAAGGGAGGGTAAAGCGTTTTTCCGCATGGATATAAGATTTCCGATATGTTCCTCCTGCGCTCAAATATGGGAAAAGCTGTCCGCGACCCTTTCGGAAAACGGAATTTCTCCCGATGAGCATGAGGGCAGCGAGCCGCATTACACCGACTCCGACAGCGAGCTTGTGCGTTCGCTTTTAAAAGTATACAAACGTTTTACAAAAGAGGACGGCGGCTGTATCTCGATAGGAGGCGGAACATACGTTCACGGTATTGACGGAGGCGTGGCGTTCGGCGTCGAGCATGAAGGCACGGATTACCGTATCCACGGCGCCGACGAGTTCGTTCCGACAGCGGAATTTATCGAGAACACCGAGATATTTGCCGAGGCGATACGCGAGATCTGCGGTTAAAATTGTATGTATATTTGTCCCGAAAAGCTCATATATAATTATTGAAGCGACAGCTAATTTTCAAAGCAGCGGGGAGGCGGGACAAATGACGGCGCTTTTTAACAAAAAGACCAAGGACGGCGGCTGCAAAGAGCTTTCCGAATACAGGACGCGTCTTACATACTTGCAGGACCGTCTTGAAAAGGTGCGGCAGCTTTTCGACATGGAATCCGATCCCGAACAGATAGACGCGCTCATATATGAAGAAAAAGCGCTTATGATAAGCCTCAACCACCTGATAAAAACATCTCGCGGCATAAAAGCGGAGCTTAAACCAGAAGATATGTTCCGCCGCTTTTAAAATAGGTGAAAATAATACAGCCCCGCACAAGCGGGGCTGTCAGTCTGTAGAAAAAGGTCAATATAAAGCGGAAGGAAAGAGGAGTTTGAGGGGAAAACCATCAGGGTTTTCACCC
>CANQIB010000008.1 GCA_947623915.1 uncultured Ruminiclostridium sp. | reverse complement strand
CCTATCAGAAAAATCGCTTACTTTTAAAAATTTTACCCCTGATTTGCTGCAAATCAGGGGTTTTTCTACAAACTGAAATCGGCAATACCTTATAATGGTATTGCCGATTTTTTTGGCAGCTTGTCGGAAAATCCGACTGTAAGGAGGGTTTTGCGACAAGCTGCGCGGCTTTGCTTTTAGCAAAGCCGCGCATTTTTATATCCGTATGTGTGCATAACGGTAAACACGATGGGCTTTAAGAAGACTTGTGACGCTTTATAAGCGAATACGACGGCATTTTTTCATAAAAAAGCTGCCATCTTAAAAAATCGTCCGCCACTATCCCGACAAGAGAGAGGAAAAACCACGCCGCCGAAAAGTAAAGACATATCTGCCCGAAAAGATTGAACGGCAGCTCCTCATAGTTCCACACCTTCCAATCCAGCCATATGTTGACTATACAGCCGCAGATAAATTCAAGCGAAGTGATTATAGCCGAGGATATACCCATCTGCGCCAGCAGCGGCATATCCGTGTACACCTTGTTTATCCCTCCTACCAGCAAAAAACACAGTCCGCCGAGAATAAACATGCTCCAATGAGTGTTTTGCCTGAACAGCAGTTCAACAATAGTATACAGCCCGCCGCCGAAAGAAAAAAGAATAAAGGTTTTCATAGGTCTGTCAATAGTACATTCCATAGCCGCACTCCTTAAAATAGTCAATAACGATATTTTGTCCCTTTGGCAACGGTTTATGCGGAAAAAACGGGACAATTCACGCATATATATCTTTAAGCAACATCTTAAAGCACATTTAAGCACGGATAAAGGAGCAGATATGAAAAAAACAATAACGGCTATTATATTGACCGCTGCGGCTGTTTTCGGCATGACGACCGCGTCATATGCGCAGGAGAACGAAACGCCCGTCACGGGCTCAGCCAAAGCTGCGGTGGTGATGGAATGTTCAACGGGACAGGTGCTTTATGAAAGCAACGCGCACCAAAAGCTGCCTATGGCGTCCGTCACAAAGCTGATGAGCCTGCTTTTATTTGCCGAGGACATGGCGGCGGGAAAGCTCGGTTTCGAGGACACGGTGACCTGCACCGCACACGCAAACAGCATGGACGGCTCGGTGATATGGTTGGAAACGGGAGAGCAGCTGACCGCGGGCGAGCTGCTCAAATCAGTAGTAATGGCGTCCGCAAACGACGCCTGCGTTGCCTTGGCAGAACACGTTGCCGGAACGGAGGAGGCGTTTGTAAAGCGCATGAACACGCGCGCAAAGGAGCTAGGCATGAACGAAACGAATTATGTCAACTGCGTGGGATTTGACAATGAGCAGCATTACACCACCGCATACGATACCGCCCTGCTGTGCGCACAGATAAGCAAATTCGACTGCTACGACGAATTTTTCACCACTCGGCTGGATTATGTGCGCGAGGGAGAACGCGCCGCGCAGCTGCTGAATACCAACAAGCTGGTCGGACATTACGACGGACTGATAGGCGGAAAGACCGGCACTACCGACGCGGCGGGGTGCTGCTTTGCGGTATGGGCTAAACGCTCGGATATGCTGTTAGCCGCAGTGGAGCTTGGCTGCGAGCAAGGTGACGAACGCTTTGACATTTGCGAAAGCCTGCTGGACTCCGCATTTGCGGGATATGAAATGTTCAGTCCGTCCGTCGACAGCTCAAAGCTGACGCCTTTGCCTGTAGAAAACGGCATCGAAAAGCAGGTCGACGTCCGCGTCAAAAAGCTGGTAAATTCGGTCGTGCCGCGCGGCAGCGCGCAGAATATAGAATACGGCTATACCCTGTGCGAAGGCTTCACCGCGCCGGTAAGCTGCGGACAAACGGCGGGACGTATGACGGCGACGCTCAACGGCGAGGAGGTCTTTTCCAGCGAAATAGTCACGGTGCGCAGCGTAGAAGAGTTGACTTTTTGGAAAAGCCTTATGATGATACTTTCGGAAATTTTTCACCTTTGATCGGCATTTCAAAACAGCAAAATGTATAAAAAAAGTAAATAAAAATTGTCAATATTAAACAAAACTCTCCGTTGTTTATAAAACATCTTGCAAAAGTCGGAAAATTCAGCTATAATATAGTTGTACATCGGTTTTGAAAAAAGCCGGAATCTTTTGCCCGTCGGGAAAGCGCGGCGCTTTTTACCTAACGGGCTGAAAACAGACGGAACAAAAGCAAAAGGAGATTAAGAAATGTCTATTAAAGTCAATCAGCGTTATCTTAACTCGTATATCAGGCAGGACGAGCTGAAAGCTATGGAGCCGATGGTAAAAGCGGCTCACGAAATGATCGAAAACAAGAGCGGTCTCGGAAACGATTTTCTCGGCTGGGTGGATCTGCCTGTTAATTATGACAAGGAAGAATTTGCGCGTATCAAAAAAGCTGCGGAAAAGATAAAATCCGACAGCGATATCCTGTTGGTAATAGGTATAGGCGGGTCGTATCTCGGAGCGAGAGCCGCCATTGAAGCGCTGCGGTCATCTCTTTACAATTCTCTTGCTAAAGACACTCCGCAGATCTATTTCGTCGGAAACAGCATAAGCCCTACATATCTCAACGATATTATAGATATAGTCAAGGACAAGGATTTTTCCGTCAACGTCATATCCAAATCCGGCACTACCACCGAACCCGCTTTGGCGTTCAGAGTATTCCGTGAAATGTTGGAGGAAAAGTACGGCGCGGACGGCGCGAAAGCCCGCATATACGCAACTACCGACAAAGCAAAGGGAACGCTCAAGGAGCTTTCCGACAAAATGGGATACGAAACGTTTGTGATACCCGACGACGTGGGCGGACGTTTTTCCGTGCTTACCGCAGTCGGACTTTTGCCGATAGCCTGCGCGGGCTGCGATATAGATATGCTCATGGCGGGCGCAGCCGAGGCAAGGCGGGATTTTGCCGAGCCGGAGCTTGACGGCAACGAATGTTACAAATATGCCGCGCTGCGCAACATACTGCGCTGCAAGGGATTTAAGGCGGAAATGCTGGTAGCGTATGAAAACTCGTTCGTAATGATGTGCGAATGGTTCAAGCAGCTGTTCGGCGAAAGCGAGGGCAAGGATAAAAAAGGCTTGTTCCCCGTTTCGGCGACATTCTCCACCGATCTCCATTCGCTCGGTCAGTTTATTCAGGACGGCTCAAAAATACTTTTTGAAACCGTCGTGCATTTTGCTGCGCCTCAGCGTGACTTTTTCCTGAAAAACGACCCTGCCAACGGCGACGGGCTCAACTTCCTGTCCGACCAGAATATGTCGGTCGTTAATCAAAAGGCGTACGAAGGCACGGTTATCGCGCATACCGAGGGCGGAACGCCTAACATCGTGCTGGAAGTTCCGGAGCTTAACGAAAAAGAGCTGGGATATATGATATACTTCTTTGAAAAGGCTTGCGCCGTATCCGGCTATCTGCTGGGCGTAAATCCGTTTGACCAGCCCGGCGTCGAAAGCTATAAGAAAAATATGTTCGCTCTTCTCGGAAAGCCCGGATATGAGGACGCAAAAGCAGCGCTTGAAGAAAAACTCGGATAAATAATCAGGAAACTGATTTTTATAGGGGCGCCGCCCCGACACGGCGGACAGTACGGTCATATAAAACTGTACTGTATTCATAATTAAGCGGTCGTAAGCACCGTGATACGGAGGATTTTACAATGATCAATTTAATTCCCGGAAAAAAAGGCACAGGTAAGACCAAAATACTTATCGACGCTATCCATGACGCGGAAAAAGCCAGCAACGGCAACGTTGTGGCGATACAGGTAGGTTCTTCTCTCAACAGAGATATATACCACAAGGTACGTCTTATAAATATCGAGGACTACAAAATATCCAATTATGACGAGATGGCAGGATTTATAGCGGGAATACTCGCGTCCGACTATGACTGCACCGACATATTTGTAGACGGTATACTCAAGATATGCGGCAGAGATTACGAGCAGGTCGGAAATATGTTCGACAAGATAGCCGCCGTAAGCGGAGAGAGCACTAACATAACCTTTACCATATCCGCTGAAGTGGACGATCTGAGCGAAAATGTAAAAAAATATCTCAAATAACTATTGACAAATCAAAATTTCTGCTGTATAATACTAAGAGTGTTAATTTTTACTGTACATTTTTGTATGGCAGATAAAATGATCAAGGACAACAGAGGGGGGTGCTAAAATGGCAGTTCCGAAGAGAAAAACATCTAAAGCAAGACGTGACAAAAGACGTTCACAGGTATGGAAGCTATCCGCACCTGCTTTCTCACGTTGCCCGCAGTGCGGCGAGCTTAAAGTTCCCCACAGAGTTTGTGGAAACTGCGGTTATTACAAAGGCAAAGAGGTTATTGCGCACAAAGAGGCGTAAGCGATTTGCACGGTTTTATGCAGAAAAAGCGTAAACTTAAAAATGGGCTTAGTGTGTGCTAAGCCCTATTTTAATATTTAAAGGCGGGAGAAAAAATGGTAACAATTAAATCTGTAATACCCGATTCCCCTGCCGATAAAGCCGGTATCAAAGCGGGAGATGAAATAATCAGCATAAACGGCAGCGAGATAAACGACGTGCTAGACTACAAATTTTACTGCACCGATAAAAAGCTGACGGTAAAGCTGGCTGACCGCACGGTAAAAATAAAAAAACGGGAATATGACGATACGGGGCTGGAATTTTGCTCGTATCTTATGGACAGCAAGCAGCGCTGTACAAACAAATGTATGTTCTGCTTTATCGACCAGATGCCCGCGGGCATGAGAGATACGCTGTATTTTAAAGACGACGATTCCCGACTCAGCTTTCTTCAGGGAAACTACATCACCATGACTAATCTTTCCGAGCATGATGTAGAGCGCATAATCAAGATGAAGCTGCCGATGAATATTTCCGTGCACACCACCGACCCGGAGTTAAGGATAAAAATGACAGGCAACCGTTTTGCGGGAAAAAGCCTTGAATATCTATACCGAATGGCTGCCGCCGGCATAGAGCTAAACACCCAGATAGTTTTAGTCCCCGGAATAAACGACGGAAAAGCGTTGGAGAAAACGCTGACAGATCTCTGTATGCTCTATCCTGCCGTTAAAAGCATCGCCTGCGTACCCGTAGGTGTGACGAAATTCAGGGACGGACTGCCGCCGATACGCATTTTCGACCGAAAAAGCGCGTCGGACGCGATAGATATTATGCAGCTATTCGGAAACATGATGTACGAGAAATACCGCGACCGAGTGGTATACCCTTCGGACGAATTTTTCCTTACCGCGCAAAGACCCTTTCCCGATTACGACTATTACGGGGATTTCGACCAGTTTGAAAACGGCGTGGGTATGTGCGTAAGTCTGCAAAAGGAATTTATCGACGCATTGACCGATAAAAGAGAAAACGGAGAGACCGACCGAAAGCACCGCAAAGTCACCGTCGCCACAGGAGAACTGGCGGCTCCGCTGATAAAGAGCCTTGCCGCGCTGATGAAAGCCGATTTCCCGAACACCGAGGTCAATGTCGAAACCATACGAAACGACTTTTTCGGAGAAACGATAACCGTCGCGGGACTTATCACCGCCGGCGATCTTATCGCTCAGCTCTCACCTTTCAAGGACAGGTTGGGCGAAAGGGTGCTTATCACCAAAAATATGCTGAAAAGCGACGAAGCCGTTTTTCTGGACGACAAAACGATAGACGACGTTGAAAAGGCGCTCGGCGTATCGGTCATACCCAACGAAAACGACGGCTTTGCGCTGTTGGACGCCATACTCGGCGACTGACGCAAATAAGCTCCGTTACGGCGAAAGGATTGATAAAATGTACGGAACAGTAGCAATAGTAGGTCGCCCGAACGTCGGAAAATCTACCCTGTTCAACCGACTGGTGGGAAAAAGAATGTCGATAGTTGACGACACCCCCGGCGTTACGCGTGACAGAATATATTCCAAAGCCGAATGGCTTGACCGCGAATTTACTTTAATAGATACCGGAGGTATCGAGCCCGACAGCAAGGACGTCATTCTTTCACAAATGAAGATACAGGCGCAGCTTGCGATAGACAAAGCCGACGTGATAATCTTTGTAGCCGATATTACTTCGGGAGTGACCTCCGCCGACTCCGACGTTGCGGATATACTCATGAAAAGCGGAAAGCCGGTCGTCCTTTGCGTAAATAAATGTGATTCCATCGGAGAACCACCTGCGGATTTTTACGAATTTTACAATCTGGGACTCGGAGAACCGATAGCCGTATCGTCGGTACACGGTCACGGCACGGGCGATCTGCTGGACGCCGTGTTTGACGCCATGCCGAAAGAAAGCGCTCAAAGCGATTATCCCGAAGACGCGATAAAGGTCGCGGTAATAGGAAAGCCCAACGCCGGAAAATCCTCCCTGATAAATAAAATAGCCGGAGAGGAAAGAATGATAGTATCGGATATAGCGGGCACTACTCGCGACGCCGTAGATACGGTCATAACGCGGGGAGATGACACCTACGTCTTTATTGATACCGCAGGTATCCGCAGAAAATCAAAGGTGAACGAGCAGATAGAAAAATACAGCGTTTTGCGCGCGTATATGGCAATAGACCGTGCCGACGTATGCGTTATAATGATAGACGCGAACGAAGGCTTTACCGAGCAGGACAGCAAGGTGGCGGGTTACGCCCACGAACAGGGAAAAGCAAGCGTTATCGCTATAAATAAATGGGACAGCATAGAAAAAGACGGCAAGACCATGCAGGAATTTACCAAAAAACTGGAAGTGGATTTTTCTTTCATGTCCTATGCCCCGTTTGTTTTTATTTCCGCGCTTACCGGTCAAAGACTGGACAAGCTGTTCGAGCTTATAAAGTACACAAGTGAGCAAAACGCAAGGCGAATATCAACAGGTACGCTAAACGACCTGCTGGCATATGCGACCGCGAGGGTACAGCCCCCCTCCGACAAGGGACGGCGGCTGAAGCTCTACTATATGACGCAGGCATCTACAAAGCCTCCCTGCTTTGTTATCTTCTGCAATAAAAAAGACCTGTTCCATTATTCATACCAAAGATATATAGAAAACAGGATACGGGAGAGCTTCGGATTAGACGGCACGCCGATAAAGATAGTCGTGCGCGAGCGAGGAGAATAGTATGACGGTTTTATGCTATGTGATAATGATAATAGTGCCGTACCTGCTGTGCGGCGTAAACTCGGCGATAATCGTTACTCGGATAAAGTCACATCAGGATATCAGAGAGCTTGGCAGCGGAAACGCAGGACTTACCAACACACTGAGAACGCAGGGCAAGCTGGCGGCTCTGTTCGTCCTTTTGGGAGATGTGCTGAAAGGCGTGCTGTCGGTGTTGATAGTGCGACTGTCGTTTTTGTTCCTTGCCGGTATCGACACCACCGTATATGCCAACGGTCTTAACTATGTAGCCTTCGTCGCCGCGCTGACGGGTATACTCGGTCATGTGTTCCCGATTTATTTTAAATTCCGAGGCGGAAAAGGCATACTGGTATCGGTGTCCATTCTCATGACGGTGGAATGGATACCCGCCTGCATTTTGCTGGGGATATTCATTATCATAGTGGCGTTCACACGTTACGTTTCCCTCGGTTCATGCGCAGCGGCCGTGCTTTACGGTCCTACCGTTTTGATATACGGTCTGATAGTAAACGATCCCTGCGTGTATATCAACACCGTTATAGCGCTGCTTATCGGAGCGCTTATCGTGTATATGCACAGAAGCAATATAGTAAGGCTCAAAAATGGCACCGAGAAAAAACTCGGTCAAAAAGCATAAGGCGGGAGGTACGTCATGGCAAAGATAACCATACTCGGATGCGGCTTCGGTAC
This sequence comes from uncultured Ruminiclostridium sp., assembly GCA_947623915.1. Classification (GTDB taxonomy): domain Bacteria; phylum Bacillota; class Clostridia; order Oscillospirales; family Ruminococcaceae; genus Ruminiclostridium_E. Next base: position 111,872 of record CANQIB010000008.1, on the reverse strand, counting down.
AGCGCTTGCCATTCTTTGGAACAATCACGGACATACCGTGACCGCATGGTCGAAATATCGGGACGAGATAGACGCCATAGTAAGGGACGGCGAACATAAAAGGCTGCTCCCCGGCGTTATAGTCCCCCCTACCATAAGATTTACCGACGATATATCCTGTGCGGAAAACGCCGATATACTGGTATTTGCGATACCGTCGCGCTTTGTACGCGAAACCGCTATACTTGTAAGACCGTTCGTCAGCAAGAACACCGTTATCGTCAACGTCGGCAAGGGACTTGAGGAAAATACCGACAAGCGGCTGTCACAGGTCATCTCGGAGGAACTCCCCGACAACCCCGTTGTCGTCCTTGCCGGTCCTTGTCATGCGGAAGAAATAGGCAGGAGCATACCCACTACCGTGGTATGCTCCTGCAAGGATAAAAAATACGCCGAATATATTCAGGAAAAGCTGCAAAACAACATTTTCAGAATATATGTGAACAGCGACCTGACAGGCTGCGAGCTTGGCGCCGCGCTTAAAAATCCTATCGCGCTGTGCTGCGGCATTATTGAGGGAATGGGCTTCGGCGACAACACCACAGCCGCCCTCATGACTCGCGGACTTGCGGAAATAACACGTCTTGGCGTCGCCATGGGCGCAAAGCGCGAAACCTTTAACGGACTTTCCGGCATAGGCGACCTTATAGTCACCTGCACCTCCTCACATTCGCGCAACCATCGCGCCGGACTGCTCATCGGTCAGGGAATACCCGCCGAAGAGGCGGTCGCGAGAGTCGGGACGGTGGAGGGCTATCAATGTGCCAAGATAGCCTATGCGATAGCCAAGGAGCTTGGCGTGTCCACACCGATAATCGAACAGCTTTGCGCTGTCTGCTATGACGGGGTAGATCCGAGGGAAAGCCTCAGCAGACTGATGGGCAGACCCAGTAAAGCCGAAGAAGAAATTTTCTAGGAGGCTTTTCTGATCCTGTCGTCCGCAAGCTCGATATGCTCAATAACGGCGTTTTTCGCCGTATCGGCGGTCCTTTCTCGACGGACCGCCTTTTTTATTTTCATCATCATAAGCTCGTACAGCCCGTCAAATAAGACCGCCATAATCGGCAGCAGCACTAAAAATATTAAAAATACCGTCATTTTTCATCATCCTTTCTACAGCAACGGCTTTTGCACTTCTCTTTACGTTTCATATTTTATCATACCGGCTGTCCAATAAAAAGTACAGAGAGCGGAATTCTGTAAATTATTTAGCGATTGACATTGTGCGCGGTTTATGGTATACTATAGCAGTAGAGAGCCGAAGTGAAAACGTCTTTTGTTTTTCCGCGATAAACGGACGGTATCGCTTTTTTAAAAGGGGCGCTCCCCTGCCGCGGCAAAAATGTTTTCGCAAAAAAGAGCTTGATATTGAAAAAGGAGAAGATCATGGCAAAAAAGAGAGTTTGCGTATTGTTCGGAGGTTCTTCCGCCGACCACGACGCATCGCTTACCACCGCGTATTCGGTACTGAACGCTATACCGAAAGATAAATACGAGCCGCTCCCCATCGGGATAACCCGCGTCGGACGCTGGCTTTTTTATCCCGGCAGCTATGAAAACATACCCGACGGAAGTTGGGAAAGAGACAGCGACTGCTGCTCCTGCATATTAAGCTCCGATCCGCTGCATAAGGGAGTTATAAAAATAATGCCCGGCGGCGACTCCTCCATTCACAGAATCGACGCCGTTTTTCCGCTGCTGCACGGGAAATACGGCGAGGACGGCAGGATACAGGGATTGTGCAAGCTGTCGGGATTACCCATGGTGGGAAACGACCTTGCGTCGTCAAACGCCTGCCTGGATAAAAAATTGACGTATATGCTCCTGCGAGAGGCGGGGCTCAAAACAGCCGAGTACATTTCGCTTGAACGTTCGGTAATGAACGAGCTTGACAGGTCGTTGAACGAATTAGAGCGCAAGCTGGGCTATCCCATATATGTTACGCCCGCAAATTGCAGCACTTCGATAGGCGCATACCGTGCGGAAAACCGCGAGGAGCTGGAAAATGCCGTAAAGACCGCGTTTTCGCACCATCCGATAATTATAGCGGAGCATGAGCTGAAAGGACGGTATCTCGAATGTGCGATACTAAGCGGCAGCTTTAAAAACGAGCGTACCGCCATCGGTGAGCTTATACCTCAAAACAAAAAGAGCGACGCCGCCTGCGAATATATCGCTCAGACATATTCATTCAGCGTTCCCGCCAAGCTGGACGGTATCACACAAAGCAAAATAAAGGACGCCGCCAGAGCAGCCTTTCGTGCTTTATCCTGCAAAGGCTTTGCAAGAATAGATATGATGCTCTGCGGAGAAGATATAATAATACGGCGTGTGCGCGGATTGCCGGGACTGGAGCGCAACAGTATTTTTTCCACCATACTTACCGAAAGCGGCATAAGCTATGAGGAGATGCTGGACTATCTTATTTCTTCCGCCATAGACGCCAGATAAACCGAAAGGACGCTTGATTTGAAAGACGTATGTATCAAAATAAAAAGCACTCAATCCGTGGAAAACAGCACGGACAAGGACACTACCGAGCTGTTCACCTACGGGAGAATGGAGCAGATAGCCAACGGCTTTCGTCTGGGCTATGACGAAAGCGAGGCGACGGGATTTCAGGGCAGCCATGTCACGCTTGAGGTATTCAGGGACAAGGTAACGATGCAGCGGCGCGGTAAGGCGGTAAGCTCGCTTATAATCGAGCGCGGCAAAAAACATCATTGCCATTACGGTACGGAATACGGCGATTTCATGATAGGGATAAGCACCGATGAAATACGTTCCTGCCTTACGGATAAGGGCGGGGATATTTACCTTAAATACACGTTGGATATAAATTCCAGTTATATGTCCGAAAACGAAATGTATATAAACGTTAAGGAATGTGGACCGTCGGCGTGACCGTCGCTAACAAACGAAAGGAAACAACAGGAATGACAGATTTTACAGAGCTTGCAAAAAAGCAGGCTTCTCAGATAATAATGAACTCCCTCGGACGGCTGGTGGCAGATGAAAAAATACCCGCCGTTCCCCTGCCCGCTTTTAATATAGAGCGTCCCGCCGACGCTTTACACGGAGATCTCTCCTGCAACGCGGCGCTGGTATTCGCCAAAACGCTGAAAATGAATCCAGCCGTGACGGCGCGGCTCATCTGCGAGTATGCGATAACGGACGGCACGGTATTTGAAAAAACGGAGGCTGCCGGCCCCGGGTTCATAAATTTCTATTTAGGTGAACAATGGTTTTCCGACGTGGTAAAAGCCGCGGTGAACGAGGGCGAAAACTACGGCAGGACGGATTACGGCAAGGGCAAAAGGATATTGTTGGAGTTCGTTTCGGCAAACCCCACAGGACCTATGCACATAGGCAACGCACGCGGAGGCGCTCTCGGCGACAGTCTGGCGTCGCTGTTGGAATATGCCGGATTTTATGTTGAACGCGAGTTTTATGTAAACGACGCGGGAAATCAGATAGAGAAATTCGGCAAATCACTGTCCTTGCGCTATATGCAGATAACGGACAAAAGCAAGGAAGATATTATAAACGGCTTTGCGGACGGCGAGCTGTGCGACGGGATATTTGCCGATGAAGAAAATTTTCCCATGCCGGAGGACGTTTATAAGGGCGTTGACATAATAGAACACGCGTATAATTATTATAAAATAAACGGAAACGCTCTTGTCGACGTCAGCGAGGAGGAACGCAAAAGTGCGCTTATCGAATATGCGCTGCCGCTGAACATAGAGGGCTTGGAAAGGGATCTTAAAAAATACCGTATAGTATACGATACCTGGTTCAAAGAGAGCACCTTGCACCAAAGCGGAGCGGTAAAGCAGATAGTGGAGCTGCTTACCGAAAAAGGACATACTTACGAAAAAGACGGCGCGATATGGTTCAAAGCGTCGGAATTCGGAGATGACCAGGACAGAGTTCTGGTAAGAGCAAACGGTATCCCCACCTATTTTGTGCCGGATATAGCATATCACTATAACAAGCTGGTAACACGCGGATTTGACAAGGCTGTGGACATTCTCGGAGCCGACCATCACGGTTATGTACCGAGAATGAAAGCCGCGCTGACCGCGCTCGGCATAGACGCGTCAAAGCTGGACGTGGTAATAATGCAGATGGTTATGCTGGTAAGGAACGGCGAGAGCGTCAAGCTGTCAAAGCGCTCCGGCAAAGCCATCACGCTTTCCACCCTGTTAGATGAAGTACCTATAGACGCGGCTAGGTTTTTCTTTAATCTGCGCGACCCGAATACTCATCTGGAATTTGACCTTGAGCTTGCGATAAAAGAAAGCTCGGATAATCCCGTGTTTTATGTGCAATACGCTCACGCAAGGATATGCAGCATACTTAGGAGGCTTGCCGAGGAGGGCGTTAAGCTCGAAAATGCCGACGCGCTGAGCTTTTCCGACCCCGCGGAGCTTGCTCTTATCCGTCATATCGCCGGTCTTTCCGACTGTATAAACGACGCGGCGCGCACATACAATCCCTCGAAGATAACAAAGTATATACATGAGCTTGCACAGCTTTTCCATAAATTCTACGATAATTGCAGGATAAAAGGAGAAAACGAGCAGACCGTTCAGTCAAGGCTATCCCTTTGCGTTGCCGCCAAAACGGTGTTTAAAAATATGCTGGATCTGCTCAAGGTAGACGCGCCGGAAAAAATGTAACGTATATTATTCTGAAAGGAAACGAAATGGACAGTCAGGATATACCCTTACAAATGCCGCTGTTGTTCAGCGGCGATACCGTCAGACAGATAAAAAGCCGCGGCGAAAGCGCCCCGACGCTGAAAGTCGGCCGCATACGCTCGGCGGATATATTGATAGAGCCGTACGGAGAGGTCTCTTTTTCCAAGCTGATAGACGTTTACCGTGAGAAAGCCGAGGAAATGAAAACCGTCTGCGACGTTTTCATACTGGAAGAAATGTCCGCGCTTTGGGATATTCGCGCAGCCGTGCTGGGCTGCAAAAAAGCGGATCGACCGATATACGTCCTGCTGAAAACCGATAAAAACGGCGAAACGGCGGACGGTACGGTGCTTTTGCACGCGCTGATAGTTTTGCAGGAGCTGGGCATAGCCGGCTTCGGAGCAAGCGGACAAAGTCCCGAAGTATGCGGCGAGCTGCTTTCGCAGATACTCCCCTATTCGCATATCCCGCTCATAGCGTCGGCGAACACCTGCGACGATAAGGCTTTGCCGCAGGAAAATGAGCTTGCCGAAAAAATCAGAGATCTGATAAGCCGCGGAGCGTCCGCCGTCGACCTTGGCAAAAACGCCGCGAAAGCTCAGTCCGACGCCGTATTTAAAATACTTTCGGACTTATCAAATACACAAATTCCGAATGAAGAAAGCGAAAAACAGGATACCTCCCTGGTGTTCGCGACGTACGACCAGATATTTTTTCTCGATCCCGAAACTACGGAATTTTCTCCGCCGGTGGAATGTTCGCCGGATATGGACAGTATCATTACAGATATGTGTGACGAAAGCTACGACGTTCTTACCGTCGCGGTAAATTCTCCCGACGACGCAATAGATTTTTCAAAACAAATGCACATGGCGACCCTGCCGGTAGCCTTTTTATCAGATGACGAAATATCGCTTAAAATGGCGCTTATGCTGTATCAAGGCAGAGCGATAGTCGACGCGAAATCCCTGATTGACCCGCTCATTCTGAAAAAAATAGCCGGAAAATACGGCGCCGTACTATACTGAGCGTTTGAAAGGACAGCAAGATGTACAAATCGGATTTGAAATACTACCGCAAAGCGTTTTTGACCGCCGCAATAATGGCCGTTATACTTATTGTACCGTTTGTTATCATCGACGGAGGATATTTTATTTACTACGGAGATTACAACGCTCAGCAGATACCGTTCTATACCCTATGCAACCGTGCTATAAGAAACGGTGAGCTTATGTGGAGCTGGCAGACGGATATGGGCGCTAACTTTATCGGCTCCTATTCGTTTTATACGATAGGAAGCCCGTTTTTTTGGCTGACTCTCCCCTTTCCTCCCGAATTTGCCAAATATCTCATGGCTCCGATAATCATTCTGAAGATAGCTTGCTGTAGCACATTTGCATTTGCGTTTATCCGCAGATTTGTCAGCAAGCCGCGTTCCGCGCTTATCGGAGGACTGCTTTACGCTTTTTCCGGCTTTTCAATGTACAATATATTCTTCAATCACTTCCATGAAGCGATGGTCGTGTTCCCGCTCATGCTTATTGCTCTTGAAGAGGCGGTCATGAACAAGCGCCGCGTGTTCTTCGCTCTCACCGTCGCGTTGAACGCGTTTGTCAATTACTTTTTCTTTGTCGGAGAATGTATTTTCCTTGTCATTTACTTTGTATGCCGCTGCACCGACGAAAACTTCCCGATAAACCTTAAAACGTTTTTCGCGCTCGCCTTTGAATCGGTCGTCGGTCTCATGCTGTCGGGAGTTATGTTCCTGCCCGCTATAATAGCGTGTCTGGACGTACCGCGCACGGACAACACTCTGACGGGGTGGAATCTGGTGTTCCACAATCCGTCCCAGCGTTACGGGCTTATCTTTCAGAGCTTGTTTTTCCCGCCCGATATTCCCGCAAGGCAAAACTTCTTTCCGGATTCCTCGGCGAGATGGTCGAGTGTATCGGCGTATCTTCCGCTGTTCTCAATGTCCGGCGTAATTTCCTTTATAAAATACAAAAAGCGTCACTGGGCAAAATTCCTTATGCCGATAATGCTGCTGTTCGCGCTGATACCCGCGCTGAACTCGACGTTTGTCATGTTTAACAGCAGCTACTATACACGGTGGTTCTATATGCCCGTGCTTATCGCCTGCTTTATGACGGCATACGCTTTGGAGCATGAAGAAATAGACATGAAGTACGGTCTTAAATGGTGCGGCTTCGGAGTGGTGCTTATTTCGCTGGTGGGCGTGCTGCCGGGAACGACGGAAAAAACCGTCACCGATCCTGTCACGGGACACAGCAGCAAGTCCGACGTACTGGAATTTTTCAGTTTACCTAACGAAAAAATGCCGTTTTGGTTATCGGTTTTCATCGCCGTCGTAGCGATACTCGCCTGCTATATACTCATCAGGAACAGAAAGAAAATACAGACGGCAAAATTTTTAAAAACGGCGTTTGGCTTTACGGTAGTTTCCTGCCTGCTGACATCATATTATACTATAGGCTACGGTCGTTCCATCGGGCCTCAGTTACATGATTACAACAGCATCGTAGACGCAGAATTTGACCTTCCCGACCCCAACAACGGAGATTTTTACCGAGTTGAGGCGTTCGGAGTTACCAACAACGCGAATATGCTTTGGGATAATTACGGTTTCCGCAGCTTCCACAGCATACTTCCCGGCTCTACGTTTGAATTTTATGACAGTCTGGATTTCAACCGCTCCGTAAATACCGATCCGGACGGTACATACTATGCCGTCCGCTCGCTGACTTCCACCAAGTATCTTTTGGTGCAGTCCTACAAAATAGGATACAACGATACCGACAAGCTGATACAAAATATGGCGTGCTTTGAAAAGATAGGCGAGCAAAGCGGCTTTACGATATTTGAAAACAAAGCGTTCGTGCCGATGGGCTACACATACGACAATTACATCACCGAGGCCGATCGGAAAGCAACGGCGGATTCCTCAAAAGACAATCTTTATGTAAAGGGCGTTCTGCTTACCGACGAGCAGATAGAAAAATACAAAGACATATTGACGCATCTTGACTCAAAGGAAGCCGACGCGGTAAGCTACGACACGTTTTTGGAGGATTGCAAGGAGCTTTCACGGGAATGTGTTGACAGCTTTATTCCGATAAAGAACGGATTTGTGGCGCGCTCATCGTTTACGACAGACAGATTTGCGGTATTCTCCGTACCTTGGGAAAGCGGCTGGACCGCTACGATAAACGGCGATCCGGTCGAGATAGAAAAGGTAAATCACGGTCTTATGGGTATAAAAGTACCTGCCGGAAATTGCGAGATAGAGTTCAGCTACTTTACGCCCGGTCTTAAAGTAGGTATTATCCTATCGGTCACAGCCGCGGTACTGCTCATCATTTACATTATAGTGCTTAAAAAGGTGCTGAAGCATAAAGCCGAGCCTTACGCACATCTTTACAATGAACAGCAGTTAGGCGCGTTAAAGCTGCACGGCTCGTATATAAACACCGTGTTCAGCGAAGCTGAGGATAACGAACCGTCGGAACAGACCGACGAAACGGTTGAACGATCGGAGGAACAAGCCGACGAAACGGACGAACGCTCTGAACAGCCGTCGGACGACTCAAAGGAGAATGAATAATGCGTTTATTTGAAAAAACAATCGAAAGCAAGGTTGCTTACAACGGGAAGATACTGACGGTATGCAGCGACAAGGTGGAGCTGGAAAACGGCGCCGAGGCGTACCGCGACGTCATACGCCACAGCGGCGGTGTGTGCGTCGTTCCGATAACCGACAACAATGAAGTGCTTATGGTAAGGCAGTTCAGATATCCTTTTGCCGAGGTGCTGCTGGAGATACCCGCCGGAAAGCTGAACGAGGGAGAGGATCACTATGTATGCGGACGGCGGGAGCTGGAAGAAGAGACCGGCTGCACCTGCTCCGAATACAGATACCTCGGCTGTCTGTACCCTACTCCGGCATATTGCTCGGAAATAACCCATATGTATCTTGCAAGAGGACTTTCGAGCGGAAAACAGCATCTTGACGATGACGAATTTCTGGAAATAGAAAAAATACCGCTTGATAAAGCGGTACAAATGGTGCTTAATAACGAGATACCCGACGCGAAAACGCAGCTTGCTCTGCTCAAGGCAAAAGCAATACTGGATAACGAAAGATCCTGACGAGTTTACCGCATAAGAAAAGCGTTCATCCATATAATTTATCATGCGGGGCATGATATTTGATTTATCATTAGGAAAGGAGTCGTCGCTTAAATGACGGATTTTCTTACCGGAAAAAAACATATTCATTTTATCGGGATAGGCGGCAGCGGTATGTACCCGCTCGCACAGATACTCCACAAAAAAGGGTATTATCTTACGGGCTCGGACAACAACGAGACCGAAACGCTCAAAGCGGTTCGGAATATGGGAATACCCGTATTTCTCGGTCAAGCCCCCGAAAATATCAAAGGCGCGGACCTTATCGTTCATACCGCCGCAATAATGGACGACAATCCCGAACTTATCGCCGCAAGGAACAGCCAAGCAACGGTGGTGGAGCGCAGCGAGCTGCTCGGTCTGGTGACGAGCTGGTATAACAAAGCGATATGCGTATCCGGCACTCACGGGAAAACCACCGCCTGCTCGATGCTTACGCATATATTGCTTGCGGCAAATATCGACATATCGGCTGTAATAGGCGGAAAGCTAAAGCTGATAGGCGGCAGCGGCAGAGTCGGAACGGACGACACCATGGTGTGCGAGGCGTGTGAGTTTTCCAACACGTTTTTAAAGCTGTACCCGAACATCTCGGTAGTTTTGAATATTGACGCAGATCATCTGGATTTCTTTAAAACCATGGATAATCTGCGCGCGTCGTTTTCAAAATTTATCGGAAACACGACCGATAAGATAATAGTGAACGGCGACGATGAAAACACGATGAGCGCGGTAAAAGCGTCAGAATTTGACAAAGAGATCATAACCTTCGGTTGGAGCGATAAAAACCGCTACTATCCGGCAAATATAGAAAAAATCGACGATTTTCAGACCGACTTTGACCTCACGGAACAAGGCGAAAAGCTGGACAGAATATCCATATATGTACCCGGCAGGCACAATGTTATAAACGCCGTCGCCGCGGCTGCTGCGGCAATAGCCGCAGGTGCAAAAATTCAGGCGATAAACAAAGGGCTTTCAACGTTCTTCGGCGCCGCCAGACGGTTTGAAAGGTTGGCAAAGATAAACGATATTACGGTCGCGGACGATTACGCCCACCACCCCGCCGAGGTCACGGCTACGCTGAAAACCGCAAAAGCCATGAGCTTTAAACGCGTGTGGGCGGTACATCAGCCGTTCACCTATTCCCGCACCGCTACCTTACTGGACGATTTTGCGACAGCGCTGAAGATCGCCGATAAGGTAGTACTCACCGAAATAATGGGCAGCAGGGAGAAAAACACCTACAACATTTATTCTTCCGACCTGTGTGAAAAAATAGAGGGCGGAAAATGGTTTCCCACCTTTGATGAGGTCGCCGAATACGTCGCCGATAACGCCGAAAGCGGGGACCTTATAATCACGCTCGGCTGCGGTGACGTTTACAAGGTAGCATATAAAATAATCGACCTGCTGAAAGAAAAATACGGTTCATGACCGTTACCCGACATATAACAAAAGCCATCGGTAAACCGATGGCTTTTGTTGTCAAAGTCCCAGCCTTTTCAGTCTGCGGCGCATCTCTTCTCTTCGCTGCTCGGTTTTTTCCCTATTTTGGAAAAACCTGCCGTCTTTTTCCTCTATTACATCGCCCTCCGCACAGCTTGCGTCAACAAGCTCGGCGGGTATCTTACATATTTCTCCGTCTTGCTCCGCCACGACGCAGCCCTCTTCAAATCTGTCTATTATCAGCATATCATTTCTCCGTTTCATAAGTCAGGCTTTTACCGTCCGAAGTGAACACTATACTTCCGTTCATATCTGTGCGAAGAAATGTACATCCTGCGTCGGTATAGGTCTGTACCGTTTCCTTATGCGGATGACCGTAATCGTTCGGCGAGCCGACCTCAAACACCGCGTATTCGGGAGCGACGCGCTTTACAAAAGCATAACTGCTTGAGGTGCTGCTGCCGTGATGAGGCACTTTTATTACCTGCGCCCTTACGTCGGCGCCCGACGACAGTATATCGCTTTCCGCCTCTTTTTCAATATCTCCCGTGAACAAAAACGCGTTTCCGCCATGGATAAATCTGCATACCACGGAATAATTGTTTAAATCGTCATAATCCTCCACCGGCGCGAGCAGCTCAATATAGCCGCCCTCCTCCAAGGGAAGTTCTTTTCCCGCTTGGGCATATTCCACCTTAATACCGTTGTCCTCTATGCTTTCCAAAAGTCGCGCATATGACGAGGTAGTAGGCGTTATCTCGTCCTTGACGCGCGGCATTATCACGGTATCGGTGTCTATCTCCGATATTACGCTGTACATTCCGCCGATATGGTCGGAATGGGGGTGCGTACAAATAACGTAATCCAGCTTATCAATGCCGAGCGACTTTATATACTGCACCACGGTGCCGGCGTATTCCCGTTCGCCGCAGTCTATAAGCACGGCTTTGCTTTCGGTAACGATAAGCTCACAATCGCCCTGCCCGACGTCTATAAAATGCACCTTAGCTTCCCCGTTTGCTACCGCGTCGGAGATAGGTCGGCGAATACCGAACAGGTCATACCATGTCGGCACGCCGTTTATATGCAAAACAAACTGATTGAGCGTGATAAACGCCGCAAACAGCACTATGACCGCAATGACCGTGCCTATTCCGACCGACCGTTTATTGCCGCTTCTTGTTCTGCTTAGCGTCGCCGCCGCCTTTTTGACCGCGCGTTCGTTTATGATTCGCTGCTTTTGCATGGGAGTTTTTGCCATTGCCGCTCCTGCCTTTTCCGTTGTTTTCGTTATAATTATCAAGGCCGTCCGGAGTTATCAGACATTCCTTGCCGTAACCTATAAGATCGCGCCTGCCCGCCTTTATCAGCGCGGCGGCAACTATCGGTTTGTTTTCCTTTTTGAAATATTGCAGCAGCGCTCGCTGCATTTGCTTTTCCTGCGGAGTTTTAGGCACATAAACCGGCTCCATGGTATAAGGGTCTAAGCCGGTATAGTACATTGCCGTGGAAATAGTCCCCGGAGTCGGGTAAAAATCCTGCACCTGCTCAGGTCGTATATTATGCTTTTTAAGAAATACCGCCAGCTCTACCGCCTCTTTTATCGTACATCCCGGGTGAGAGGACATCAGATAAGGCACAAGATACTGCTCTTTTCCGCATTCCTTTGTATATTTATAAAAACGCTTTTCAAATTCCTCGTAGACCTCTATATGAGGCTTTCCCATCTTATCAAGGACTTTGTTGCTGGCGTGTTCCGGCGCGACCTTTAACTGCCCGCTGACGTGATGCTCTACCAGCTCCTTAAAAAACTCGTCGTCTTTATCCATCATAAGATAGTCATAGCGTATGCCGGAACGTATAAACACCCGCTTTACCTTTTTGAGCGAACGCAGCTTTCTAAGCATTTGCAGATATTCGGTATGGTCGGACTTTACGGCGGGACAGGGCGTGGGAGCAAGACACTTCTTGCCCTTGCACATTCCCTGCGTGAGCTGTTTTTCACAGGACGGGCTGCGAAAATTTGCCGTAGGGCCGCCCACGTCATGTATGTACCCCTTAAAATTCGGCTTGTTCGTAAGGTCTATAGCCTCGTTTACCACCGATCGCTCGCTGCGCGTTTGTATACGTCTGCCTTGGTGCAAAGCTATCGAGCAGAAATTACAGTAGCCGAAGCAGCCCCTGTTATGAGTAATGGAAAATTCCACTTCCTGTATTCCCGGCACTCCGCCGTCTTTTTCATATACCGTATGGTAAGTCCTCATATACGGCAGTTCGTACGCCTTGTCAAACTCGCTTTGTGTCAGGCTGCGCTGCGGCGGGTTCTGTACCAACATCATTGTGCCGTGCCGCTGTACTATCGTCCTGCCGTAAACCTCGTCCTGCTCGTCATATTGCAGCTTACAGGACTTCGCGTAAGCCTTTTTGTTTTCACTTACAATCTCATAGCTGTCGCATTGTGCCGCGCCTAACGGAGTATTTTTCGGCTCGGTAAGATAACAGGTGCCTTTTATATCGTGTATATCCTTCAGTTTTCTTCCCGACGCAAGCGCGCTGCAAAGCTGTGCGATGGTAAGCTCTCCCATTCCGTACATCAGCAATTCCGCGCCGCAGTCCACCAAAACCGACGGCATTACCTTATCCGCCCAGTAATCATAATGAGCGAACCGCCTGAGGCTTGCCTCCAAGCCTCCCACGGCTATCTCCTTATGCGGGAAAAGCCGTTTCAGCGTGCGGCAGTAAACGGTAAGCGCGCGGTCGGGGCGCTTGCCGCCTTTTCCTCCCGGAGAATATGCGTCGTCCCACCGCTTTTTCTTGAATACGGTATAATTTGAAACCATGCTGTCAATATTCCCGCCGGTGACAAGAAAACAGTATTTCGGCTCTCCGAGCTTTTTAAAATCGTCGTCCGTTACGGGCTGAGCGATAACGCCCACCGAATACCCGCAGCTTTCGACCATACGCGATATTATAGCTATGCCGAAAGACGGGTGATCGCAGTAAGCGTCTCCTGTCAAACAGATAAAATCCAACTGCTCTATTCCCCGTTCTTTCATATCCTGTTTTGATATAGGCAAAAATGGCATACGTTCACTCCGTTAATCGGCTTTGTTCATCTGTCTTTCGTAATATTCCTCACGCGTCATAAGCACCTGACGCGGCTTGCTCCCCTCGGACGGTCCGACTATGCCCATCTCCTCCATAATATCTATCAGGCGCGCGGCGCGTCCGTAACCGAGCTTGAGCTTTCTCTGGAGGGAGCTGGTACTTGCCTGTCCCGCCTCCACAACGGTACGGATAGCGTCCTCCAGCTTCTCATCGCTTACATCTATATCGCCGCCGTCATCCGATACAGCGCCGCTCCTCTTATCTCCCGAACCTACCTGAGCGGCACGTTCCTCCACCTCTCTTATAACGTCGTTGTCATAATCAAGAATATAAGAGTCTTTTATAAAGTTCACTACCCTGTCGATCTCCTTCGGCGATATCCAACAGCCCTGAACGCGCAGCGGCTTGGGCATGGAAGTGGATTTAAACAGCATATCGCCCCTGCCCAGCAGCTTTTCCGCGCCCTGCTCGTCCAGTATCGTGCGGCTGTCAACGCCCGAACCCACTTTAAGCGCTATACGGCTGGGGATATTGGCTTTGATAAGTCCCGTTACGACGTCCACGGTAGGACGCTGAGTCGCGATAACAAGGTGCATACCCGCCGCCCTCGCCATCTGCGCCAGACGGCAAATGCTGTCCTCGACTTCGTTTTTGGACGCCATCATCAAATCGGCAAGCTCATCTATGAAAATAACTATCTGCGGCAGCTTCTTCATTTCGCTGTCCTTATCGGCAAGAGCGTTGTAGCCTTTAAGGTCGCGCACGCTGTTATCCGCAAAAAGATTGTATCTTTTGAGCATTTCCGTTACCGCCCATTGAAGAGCGCCGGCGGCTTTTTTCGGGTCGGTGACGACAGGTATCAGCAAATGAGGTATACCGTTATACGACATAAATTCGACCTGCTTAGGGTCTATCATAATAAACCGTACTTCGTCCGGCGTACTTCTGAAAAGGATAGAAAGTATTATTGAATTTACGCAAACCGATTTACCCGAACCGGTAGTTCCCGCTACCAGCAAGTGCGGCATATCCGCTATATCCGCTATGATAATATCGCCGGAAATGCTTTTTCCCAACACTGCCGCCAGCTTGCTATCGCACGCTTTTATATCCGCGCTTTCGATAAGTTCTCTGAACGGCACGCTGTCGGTCGTTTTGTTCGGCACTTCGATACCCACCGCTGGCTTTCCCGGTATGGGCGCTTCTATTCTTATGCCCGACGCCGCAAGATTAAGCGCAATATCGTCCGCAAGTCCCGTTATCTTGGATATTTTTACTCCCGCCGCAGGCTGAAGTTCATACCTTGTTACCGACGGACCTCGGCAGGTGCCGACTATCTTTGTCTGCACGCCGAAGCTGCGCAGCGTCTTTACGATATTTTCGGAATTTATGTCAAGCTCTTTTTGTATATCCGATTTTGCCTTGCCGGGAAGTATCTCGTCCAACAGGTCGGTCGGCGGAAGTATGTACTGCTCGTCGTCCGCCGTTATGCTGTCGCCGTCGGCGCCCGCAACAAGCTCCTTTTCGTTTTCGGCGGTCATCTCTGCGGACAGCCGCTCCTCCGCGGCGTATTGGTTCAGCGCCTGTTCTACGGGATTTACCTCTTCGGGAGGCTCTTGCGGCAGCGGAGCGATATCCGTTATCAGCTTTTCGCCGTTGCCGATATCCATACCGTCGTACTCTATCCTGCTCGTGTCTATATCGCCCGGAAGCTCCGGCAGTCTGCCGTCGGATATATGTACGTCGCTTTCGGGAGCTATCTCCGGCAGTATCTCGGCGGAGGGTCTTACCGATTTGGAGGATTGTTCCGACGGTATCCCGTTGTAGCTGTTTATCTCGTTTATGAAATCCGCATTGTCGCGCTTTTGCTCGTCCATCGCCTGTCTGTGCTTTTTGCCGAGCGGCTCGTTAGGATTGTCAGAGGTAGCCTTTTCAAGCTCGTTTATCTTGCGAATGTTGTTTTCTCTTTGAGCGTCCGCCTGCTGCTCCTCCGACGCTCTGCGCAAAGCGTCCATCTCCTCCTTATGCTGACGGTGCTTGTCCTTTACGGTAGCGGCAGTCTTTTTGACCGGCTTTCCGACAGCGTGAAGAAAATCCAACAGCGATTTTCTGCTTATCAGCATTATAAACACAAACGCTATCAGCGCGATAAGAACGATAGCGCCTATCCTGCCGAAAAGCAAAAGCAGCCACGACAGCAATCCGCCGTATATCCCGCCGCCTTTCAGCAAAACTCCGTCCGAATACAGCGAGCCTATCGCTCCGAAAACATCGGTCGTCCCCTCTCCGACCGAACCGATAAAGATTATCTGTACAGCGGCGGACACCAGCATTACCGAAAACGCAAGCTGCACTACCTTTTTGGATATGCTGCCGTTTTTCTTGTCCATAGCCACAAGAATGGCAACATATATCGCCACAGGTCCGGTGAAGAACACCGCAAACCCGAATATTCCGCATAAAAACATATATATGTGGTCGAGGAGATTAGGCGATTCCTTGGAGGTAGCGCCGCCCAAAAATCCTATGAGAGCAAAAAGCAGCAGCAAAACTCCTACCGCGAATATAACTATGGAATAAAGCCTGCGGCGGGTACGTTCCGCCTCCGCAAGCTCCTCCTTTATAGCCTCTATCTCTTTATCCTTTTTCCCGCCCGACGCGGGTTTTTTCTTTTCAGCAGCGGTTTTTGCAGCCATTGCAGTTCCTCCGTTCAACTATTTTTATCCCCGACGGCATAAGACCGTGCCGTGTATCAGAATACCACTATGAAATGTGAACCGGTAACAAGCTCATACGCCCCGACTCCTATGCAGCCCAGTCCGAGCAGAGCCGTATATACGCCGAATATTCTGAAAAGGTCTTTCTTTATCAGCAGCTTTACAAGGAAAATCGCCAGCAGACCCACTATCGCGGCTGCCGCAAAGCCTACTCCCATAACCGCCCAGTCTATATCCGCCGCGCTTTGGAAAGCGTCGCCTATCTCAAGCACGCTGCCTCCGAGTATAGCGGGGATACCGAGTATAAACGAAAACGTGACTGCGGTCTCTCTGGTAAGTCCGCAGAATATTCCCGTCGCGGTGGTAGAGCCGGAGCGGGATACTCCCGGAAAGAGCGCGACGCATTGCATAGCGCCTACCGCGACAGCGTCGCCGACCTTCATTTTATCCCCCGTCTTGTTGCCCTTAACGCACTTGTCGGACATAAAGAGGAGCACGGCGGTAAACAAGAACGCAACGCCCTCGAATATTATATCGTTGTCCCCCTCGAAGCTCGTGAAAAAGTCTTTGAAAAAGTAAACGGGCACAAGCAGCGCGGTGGAAATTATCACCATAAACATCATACGCCGATTGGCGTTCATATTTTTCCAGGAAAATTTGCCGGTAAACAGATCCTTTATCGTAAGGAAAAATTCCAGCACCATGCCCGCTATCGTCGGGAAAAACGCTATCAGCACCGCCAAAAGCGTGCCGAGGTGCAGTACGACGGAAACCAGCAGACTTTCCTCGCCCACGTTCATAAAATGTTGAACCACCGATAAATGTCCTGAGCTTGATACAGGCAAAAACTCGGTGAGCCCCTGTATAACGCCCTGTATTATCATACTTATGTAATCCATATCGTTTTCCTTTCAGGTTTTGAAATATATGTACGGGCTTAGCCCGTTTAATTTTATTCATTTGAGATTAAATTTTGTCCTTGGGAGGTATCTTTTGTCGAGATACATTGCGGGATCTGTCGAATACAGGCGGTTTACCACAGCCCCGCGCGGCGTTTCCTCCAGTTCGACCAGACCGCCGTTTACTCTGCGAAATACGGTCTTTTGGGCGGGGTCGGCACGAAAAATATCGTCTTCGCTTATAACGGTGTGAAGTATCATAACGTCCTGCCTTTCATGCCGGTCGCTCGCAGGGTATGCGGACGGTACTCTCTGAAAGTATGCACCTTTGCGGACACTCTGCCGTCTGAGCCGTCGTCGCATACTCTGACGGAAGACACGGCTCGCTGTCTGCGTACCTTTGTCGCAGTTTTTTTGACGGTATCGGGAGCGCTGCTTTCTATCAGAGAATACAAACAATCCACAGCATCGCTCAGACCTCCCAGTCCGTCTATAAGCCCCTCGTTTACCGCCGCTTTTCCGTCCAAGACCGAACCTACGTCCATTACCAGCTCGTCCTTTTTCATCATAAGCTCACGAAAACGGGCGGCGTCGATACGGCTGTTTTTGCAGACAAATTCGATTATACGCTCCTGCATACGCTCAAAATACGAAAGCGTCTGGGGTATTCCCAACAGCATACCGTTCATACGAACGGGGTGGATAGTCATGGTAGCGGAGGGTACGATAAAGCTGCGCTTGGCGCTTACCGCAAGCGGCACACCTATCGAATGTCCGCCGCCTACTACTATGGAGACCGTGGGCTTTGACATTCCCGCGATAAGCTCGGAGATAGCCAGACCCGCCTCAACGTCCCCGCCGACGGTATTAAGGATTATGAGCAGCCCCTCGATGGTCTTGTCCTGCTCGATAGCAACCAGCGCCGGCATGATATGCTCGTACTTGGTGGTTTTGTTTTGCGCCGGCAGGATATAATGACCCTCTATCTGCCCTATGACCGTAAGGCAATGGATATTATGCTTTGCGTTTTCCAAAGCGCAGATACCGTTGTCGGATATTTGAGCGTCCGCGGGCACGTCCTGTGAGCAGTTTTCCTCCTCCGTTTCTTCGTTGTCGTTTTCAAAGCGATCCTGCATAAAAACACCCTTTCAAATTTTATTAAGGTTAGTTTTTCACGGCTGCTTTTGAATATACGCGAAACGGAAATTAAGCTGCAAAAATGCCCTGTCCGAAATCAAACGAACATATACTATATTAGTATATCATAATTACCGCCCGATGTCAAATTACGGCGAACGGTTTTTTAGATTTTTTTGCTTTCATTTTTTATCATTAAACGTAAAATTCGGCTGTTTTTTTGCATATTCGACTTAAAAAACGGGATAATAAGTTATGCGAAAGCTATTCAGAGCGGTAAAGAGAACCGTAAAAACCAAAACGAAAGGAAATTTTATATATGAAAGCTACAGGAATAGTCAGAAGAATAGACGATCTCGGACGGGTCGTAATACCTAAAGAAATAAGGCGTACCATGAGAATAAGAGAAGGTACGCCCCTTGAAATATACACCAGTGTCGACGGAGAGGTGATATTCAGAAAATACTCCCCTGTCGGCGAAATGTCGGGAAGCGCGGATCAGTACGCCGACGTGCTTTATAAAGTGGGCGGATTTCCCACGGTGATATGCGACCGCGACCATGTTATAGCCGCGTCGGGAATACAAAAGAAGGAAGTCCTCGAACGCAGAGTATCAAGCTCGCTGGAGGACCTTATCGAACAGAGAAGATCTCTTTATCATAAAACGGCGGGAGAGGAAAAGCTGAATCCCATCGAGGGGGTAAACAAATTTGCGATAGCCTGCGCCCCGATAATGGCGGAGGGCGACGTCAACGGCGCGGTCATAATGCTCGCAAAGGACGATAATTCCACGGTAGACGACAAACAGACGGCTCTTGTTGAAGCGGCGGCGTTATATTTCGGAAAACAGATGGAGCAGGTGTAATAATCGAATATACAAAACGAGCCGGTCATGGTGATGACCGACTCGTTTTTAAATTTTAAAGGCACTTTAACTCTCGGCACAGGCGTTTCATTTCGCAAATGCCGCGTTTTTGGTTTGTTATGATGCTCCTTGCGATGGGAACAAGTCCGGGGCATATATCGTATTTCAAGAGATTTTCGCTCATGCAGACCGCTCCCTCGTGGTGCGGTATCATTTCTCTTAAAAAATTACATTCTATGCAGTCGGTCTCAGCCGCGCACCGCATTTTTGAGAACATATTTTGCAATATCTTCTGCGTGGCGCAGGAGTATTCCGCAAGGCATTTGCCGGAGCTGCAAAAGCGCGCGCTCCCCTCCTGTATGCAAAGCATATCGTTTATGCTCTTTTTTTGCTCGCAGATTATGTTTTTGCAGATACATACCAGTTCCCTATTGTCGGAATATTCAAGCAGCTCCTCGCTCATCTCTATCGCCGCGGCGTGATGCGGAAGCATCTGCGCGATAAAGTTGTAGGATATGCTGTTGTTAAGGCAGGCGGAATTTATTTTTTCCACCATCTTTTCAAGAATACATTTATATTCCTTTAAATATTGCTGCGTTTCACAGCTAAAGCAGTTTGAAAGGTTCATAGCAGTCGCTTGTGCCGCTTGGCACATCTCCTTTTGCAGATTTTGTTACATTTCAGTATATTCTATCCGCCGAAAAAGTGTGTCGGCATCCGCAAAGAAGTATATGCCCGTCAAGGCGAAACGGTATTTTCAAGCTGCCCAAAGACGGCTCAGTTTTTCAGACTTTGCAGCGGAGCGGGTATCCTGCCGCCTCTGGAAATAAATTTTGAGGACGAGTATGAATTCAAAGGCATGACGGGACCGCTGCCAAACAGCCCGCCAAATTCCAGAGTTTCTCCCTCTTTCATTCCTATAGCGGGTATGACTCTCACCGCGGTGGTCTTGCTGTTGACCATGCCTATAGCCGCTTCATCGGCGATAATAGCTGCGACCGTATCGGCGGGAGTGTTGCCGGGAACTACTATCATGTCAAGTCCTACCGAGCATACCGCCGTCATAGCCTCCAGCTTTTCTATGGAAAGCGCGCCCGCGTTTACCGCGTCTATCATGCCCGCGTCCTCCGATACGGGTATGAACGCTCCCGACAGGCCGCCCACGCTGGACGACGCCATAACGCCGCCTTTTTTTACCGCGTCGTTGAGCAGCGCCAACGCTGCGGTAGTGCCGTGCGTGCCGCACTTTTCAAGTCCCATTTCCTCAAGTATATGCGCTACGCTGTCGCCTACCGCGGGAGTAGGCGCAAGCGAAAGGTCCACTATGCCGAACGGTATGCCCAGCATTTTTGCCGCCTGCGTTCCCACGAGCTGTCCCATTCGCGTAATTTTGAAGGCGGTTTTCTTTATCGCCTCGGCAAGCTCGTCAATGGACGCGTCGGGCATTTTTTCCAGCTTGGCGCGTACCACTCCCGGACCGCTGACGCCGACGTTTATCACCGCGTCCGGCTCTCCCGTGCCGTGAAAAGCGCCCGCCATGAACGGATTGTCCTCGACGGCGTTGCAGAACACCACTATCTTTGCCGCTCCGAAACAATGGTCGGCGGCGGTAGCCTCGGCAGCCTGCTTTATTATCTTTCCCATGAGCGCGGCGGCGTCCATATTTATACCTGCTCTGGTAGAGCCTATGTTTACCGACGAGCATACCTTGGTAGTCACGGAAAGCGCTTCGGGTATGGAGTCGATAAGCTCACGGTCGCCCGCCGAAAAGCCTTTATGTACCAGCGCGGAATATCCTCCCACATAGTTTACTCCGACCGCGTCGGCGACTTTCTGCAACGTCAAGGCAAACTTTACGGGACTGCCCTTTGTCGCGGCAGCAAGCATAGAAACAGGAGTTACCGAAAGGCGCTTGTTTATTATGGGTATTCCGTAACGCTTTTCGATAGTTTCACCTGTCTTGACGTGATTTTCCGCAAGCCGCATCATTTTTTCGTATATTTTTGCGCAGGAGCGGTCGATATCGCTGTCAATGCAGTCGAGCAGCGATATGCCCATGGTTATCGTGCGAATGTCGAGGTTTTCCTCCTGTATCATCTTGATGGTTTCGAGAATATCGTTTGTTGTAAACATTTACAGTCTTTCCCCCATTCATATATTGTGCATGGAGTTAAAAATATCCTCGTGCATTACATGGATCTGAAGCCCCATACCGCTGACACATTCGGTAAGCCTGTCCGAAAGTTCGGGACAGTCGATGGTGCTTTGTCCCATATCGGCAAGCATGGTCATAACGAACATATCCTGCATGACCGTCTGTGAAACGTCCATTATGTTTACTCCGTTTTTGGCACATTCGGTGCTTATTTTGGCAAGTATTCCCACGGTGTCCTTGCCTATTACCGTTATTACTGCTCTCATAGCGATTCCTTTCTTTAAAAGAATGATCTTTTTCCAAAAAATATTATACTTGTTTTTTTATGTTTTGTCAATCGTATATCACCGCAAAATCCGAAAACGAAAACTTTTTCCGTTTTTTTTAGATTAAAGATAGACAAAACGCACATTTTGTGATACAATATAGAAGAATGTTACAACTGAACGGTTACTTACATAAATACAAAAAACGCGCTTTACCGCGGATAAGAAGGCGGCAGAATGGAAAACAAAATAATAATGGACGTTCATAATCACTCCGACCTTTCGCCCGACGGGCGGAATTCGCCGGAGGAGATGATACGGCGTGCCTGCGAGCTTGGGATAAGTTACTATGCCCTTACCGACCATTTGGAGATAAACAAGTTCTACGACGAGGAATACCCTTACGAAGAGCCGGTAAAAAGAGCCTCCGAGATAATGCCGGAGCTTATTGCAAAGTATGACGGCAAGATAAATATGTGCTACGGCGTGGAGCTTGGGCAGCCGCTTCAGGATATGGCTCTTACCGAGCGTATGCTTTCGTCCTATAAGTACGATTTTATAATCGGCTCTTTGCATATGTGCAGCGGTTGGGACGATTTCTACTTTTTGGATTACGGCAAAGTCGACGCGGATATGCTGATGAAGCTGTATTTTGAAGAGCTGTTGGAAATGGCGTGCTGGGGGAAATTCGACGTTCTGGGGCATTTGACCTACCCGCTCAGGTACATAACGGGTCTGTTCGGCATACGGATAGACATGGATAAATATTTGCCGATAATAAAGGAGATATTCTCCACCCTTATTAAAAACGGCATGGGGATAGAGATAAACAGCAGCGGACTTAGGCAGCAAATAGGAGTTCCCCTGCCCGACGAATACTACGTCACGTTATATAGGGAGCTTGGCGGTAAGATACTGACGATAGGCTCGGACGCGCATTGTACGGAGGACCTCGGAAAAGGCATAGCACAATGCACCGAGATGGCAAAACGGTCGGGCTTTGAATATCTCGCGTTTTATAAAAACCGCGTTCCCGAATTTATCAAAATATGACAGCCGCTTAAAGGAGGACAACAGGTATGAATGTCAAGGAGCAGATAATCAACATTTTGCGTCAGGACGCGCGTATCTCGAACGAACGGATAGCCGTTATGCTGGACGTTACCCCGAAAGAAGTCGAAAAAATGATAGAGGAGCTTGAGGACGACGGCATAATAATCGGCTATACCGCTATAACCAATGATGAAAAGCAGGACAAAAACTTTGTCTGCGCGCTGATAGACGTCAAGGTATCTCCGCAGGCAAGCTGCGGATATGACGGGGTAGCGGACAAAATAGCCGCTTACAGAGAGGTGTCGTCGGTCTACCTTATGAGCGGCGGCTACGACCTTTCGGTAACGATAAAGGGCAGAAACCTGCGCGAGGTCGCTATGTTCGTGACCGAGCGTCTTGCGCCGCTGGACGGAGTTATAAGCACTACCACGCATTTTATACTCCACAGATACAAGGAAAAGGATAAAATGTTCACCAGAGATACAGATGAAAGGAGTCTTGTTTCTCCGTGATGGATTACAGCAATATTTTATCGAAAAAAGTGCAGAGCCTGGAGTTTTCCGGCATAAGGAAATTTTTTGATATTGCCGCTTCGGTAAAGGACGTTATTTCGCTTTCGGTCGGCGAGCCCGATTTCAAAAGTCCGTGGGAAGTCAGGAAAGAGGCTGTGCATATACTTGAGCAGGGACGCACGAGCTATACGGCAAATGCCGGACTTATGGAGCTGCGCAAGGTGATATCCGACTATCTGTATAAAAGGATACATATAAGATACGACCCCGAACATCAGTTGGTAGTCACCGTGGGCGGCTCGGAGGCGATAGACCTTGCGATACGGGCTTTGACAGACAGCGGCGACGAAGTATTGGTACCGCAGCCGAGCTTTGTCTGCTATGCTCCTATCGTAAAGCTGGCAAACGGAGTACCCGTTCCCATCGAAACCAAGGAAGAAGACAACTTCAAGCTGACCGCCGAAGCCCTCAAAGCGCATATCACCCCCAGGACTAAAGCGCTCGTACTGCCTTATCCGAACAACCCTACCGGCGCGGTAATGAGGAAGGCGGAGCTTGAGGCGATAGCGGATGTTCTGAGAGGCACCGATATAATAGTTATCTCCGACGAGATATACAGTGAGCTTACCTACGGCAGAGAAAAACATATCTCGATAGCGGAAATAGACGGCATGGAGGAAAGGACGATCGTGATAAACGGCTTTTCCAAGGCTTACGCAATGACGGGCTGGAGATTAGGATTTGCGGCCGCTCCGAAAGAGATAATAACTCAAATGTTGAAGATACACCAGTATGCGATAATGTCCTCCCCTACCGTGAGCCAGTATGCCGCTATTGTCGCCATGACCGAATGTGACAAGGACATCGAATATATGCGCACGGAATACGATATGCGCAGAAGACTAATAGTGGACGGCGTGCGAAAGCTGGGGCTGGAATGTTTTGAGCCGGAAGGCGCGTTTTACATATTTCCCTCGATAAAAAGCACCGGCATGACCTCGCAGGAGTTTTGTGAAAAGCTGGTGCAGTCGTATAAGGTGGCGGTCGTTCCCGGCGACGCTTTCGGTCCGTGCGGAGAGGGATACATCAGAATTTCCTATGCGTATTCGCTGGAGCATATCATGACCGCGCTCGAACGAATGAAACATTTTCTTGAGGAAAGCAAACAATGAGCGCTCTTGCGACCGTGACCGCGCAATGCTTTGCAAAGCTGAATCTTTTTCTGGATATTACCGGCGTACTGCCGAACGGCTTTCACAAGCTGAACAATGTAACGCAAAGCGTCAGCCTGTCCGATACGGTAACGGTCGGCGTACAAAGAGCCGACGGATTTTACTGCCGTATCACCTGCGACAACGCCGAGCTGCCGACCGACGGGCGCAACACCGCGTATAAAGCCGCAAAAGCCTTTACAAAAGAGGCGGGGATCAACGCGGAGATACATATTTCCGTTAAAAAAAGGATACCGATAATGGGCGGTATGGGCGGTTCGTCCGTCGACGCGGCGGCGGTCATCTGCGCGCTGAACTACCTGCTCGGCACAAGCTATCCTGCCGAAACTCTGTGTCGGATAGGCGATACCGTAGGCGCGGACGTAGGACTTTGTATACTCGGCGGCACGGTAATGTCAAACGACCCTTTCAAAAAGCCTAAAGTGCAAAGCGATTGTTTTTTTGTATGCGTCAGGCCGGATTTTAAATGCTCCACCGCCGACGCGTATAAGCTGTACGACCGCTCCCCCGTTCCCGCTAACAAAGGTTTTGAGGATTTTTGCGAAAGGCTGGAGCGTAACGGCATAGCGGCGTGCTGCGACGGGATATACAATATTTTTACCCTGCTGCATAACGACGGCAGGATATTACGGATAAAGCAAAGACTTATGCAGCTGGGGGCGCTCAACGCCGAGCTTACCGGCAGCGGCAGCGTGATATACGGGATATTTGACGACGCAGCCGCCGCAAATACGGCGTGCGCCGTGCTATGTACGGAATATCCCTCGGCTTTTGTCTGCCGACCGGTCCCCGACGGAGTGCTGCTTTTTAAATAGTTCTTTTTGTCGTTCGGCTCTTGAATTTTTCGGAGCAATAATGTATAATTTAATAAATGTGATATTTTTCAGCGGCTTTTTCCCAAAAAGCGGAAAGGAAATAATATGATAGACATTAAAACCCACTTAGGTACGGTCAATTATTCAAAGCAGTTCTTTTATTCGCTTATAGGCGGAACGGTAACACAATGCTTTGGCGTCGTCGATATGAACGCGGGCGACGTTAAGCAGAATTTTATTGAAAAGCTACCGATACCGTTCATTAAAAAGCTCGCCGATAAGACGGTGCTGTCGGAAAAGGGCGTTACCGTCAGATACAAAAACAGCAAGCTGTATATCGACCTGCATATTTCCGTAATGTACGGAGTCAACGTATCCACAATAGTAAAAAGCATAGTGCATAAAGTGCGCTTTGTTGTCGAGGACGAAACGGGACTCAGCGTTGACAAAGTGAACGTATATGTAGATTCGGTCAAGGTATAAAATAACCCGCCGCTGCCGGCGCATAATATAATTTACAGGAGAGAAAAAAACAGATGATGAACGGCAAAACGCTCAGAGATGCGATAATCTCCGGAGCAAACAATATTCAAAACAACCGTGAAAGCGTGGACGAGCTAAACGTATTCCCCGTTCCCGACGGAGATACCGGCACAAATATGTCCATGACCATTAAAAATGCGCTGCCGGAGCTTTCCGCAACGGCGGATACCGCAACGGTAGAGGAAGTGGCGAAAACCGCGGCAGGGGCTATGCTCAGAGGCGCAAGAGGAAATTCCGGCGTTATCCTTTCCCTGTTGTTCAGAGGACTTTCCAAAGGACTTGCGGGTAAAAAAGAGGTCACGGTCAAGGAATACTGCGACGCTATGAAAATGGGCGTAAACGCCGCTTATAAATCCGTGATGAAGCCTACCGAAGGCACGATGCTGACGGTAGCGAGAGTCGCGCAGGAAAAGGCGGCGCAAAGCGAAACGGAGGACTTCTCCGAGCTGTTCGATATACTTCTCGAAGCCGCTAAAGACACTCTGGATAAGACCCCCGATATGCTCCCCGTTCTTAAAAAGGCGGGAGTCGTGGACGCAGGAGGAATGGGATATTATATCATACTCAGCGGCATGGCGTCGGTAATAAAAAACGGTATCATCATCGAATCACTCACCGAAAAAGCCAAAGAAAACACCGTCGTTCCCAACGCGGCAGGCTCATATGAGGCGGATATAGAATACACCTACTGCACAGAATTTATCATTTCAAAGAAAGGCGCGTCCGCCGACGCGATAAAGCTGCGCGCATTTCTTGAATCCATCGGGGACAGCGTGGTAGTGGTAGAGGACGACAATATCATCAAGGTGCATTGTCACACCGAGCACCCCGGCAAGGCGCTGGAAGAAGGCATTTTATACGGTTCGCTCACAAACCTGAAGATTGAAAACATGAAGGAGCAGCACAAGGGCGCTGCGGCAAAGGCACAAATGAAGCGCGAGCAGCGTCTTGCGCCCGCAAAGCCCGAAAAAGAGTTCGGATTCGTATCGGTCTGCTCCGGCAGCGGGCTGGAGGCTCTGTTTAAAGATCTTGGAACGGATATAATAGTGCGCGGCGGTCAAACGATGAATCCCTCGACCGAGGATATACTTGAGGCTGTCAACGCGACGCCCGCGCATAACATTTTCGTACTGCCCAACAACAAAAATATCATCATGGCGGCGGAACAGGCGGTAAAGCTGACCGACCGCAACGTTACGGTATTGCAGACAAGGACTATACCTCAGGGCATAGCCGCCATGCTTGCGTTTGACGAGACCGCCGATTTCAAGGCAAACGGCGTGGGAATGACCGCCGCATTTGATAACGTCGGCTCAGGCTCGATAACGTTTGCGGTAAGGGACAGCGATTTTGAGGGCAAGGAGATAAAAAAAGGCGAGATACTCGCTATGGAAAACGGCAAGCTCTCCTTTGTGGAGCGTGACGTTACCAAAGCGCTTATAAAGCTGACAAGAAAGCTGCTGAAGTCCGGTTCCTCCTACATTACCGTTATATACGGCAGCGACGTTACCGACGAAACGGCGCAGGCGGCGTTCGAGCAGCTGAGAGCCAAAATAAGCGGCGACATTGAGATAGTTTTGGTAAACGGAGGACAGCCGGTATATTATTATATAATTTCGGTGGAATGATATGCTCATTAAAGACCCCAAAAGCACCGACGTATGCTATGTAAAAGGGATAGGCGAAAAGCGCGCAAAAATGCTCAACAAGCTGGGGATATACACGGTATACGACCTTGTTACGCATTATCCTCGAGGCTACATAGATTTCAACGATACGGTGACCGTCGAGGACGCTCCGCAGGACACATACTGTGTGGTAAAAGCGAAGGTGATCGGAAAGTTAGCGCCGTACCACGGCAAAATAGCCGTATACAGAGCGCTCGTCAGCGACGGTACGGGCGATATGCTCGTTGTCTTTTTTAATACGATATATTCCTTTCAGCGGCTAAAAGTCGGAGAGGAATATTGTTTTTACGGAAAAGCGGGCGGAAATTTCATACGCAGGGAGATGAACTCTCCGATAATTATCGAGGCGGAGAAAAGCGGCACGCTCCTCCCCCGCTATAACCTTACTCACGGGCTTACCCACAACATGATGTCCGTATATATCAGGAACGCGCTTAGCGGCAACGTTTTCGCCGAACGGCTGAGCGAGGACATCATGGCGGAAAATCGACTGTTAGGGTTTAACGACGCGCTTAGAATGATACACTTTCCGCGCACCGTCGGCGAATACGAGCTTGCAAAGCGGCGGCTGACCTTTGAGGAGCTGTTTATCTTACAGCTTGGGCTGAGGTCGATGAAAAACCGCAAGAAAAGGCTCACCGGCGCAAGCATGAAAAGAAAAAGCCTAGCCCCGTATTTTGAGTCGCTGCCGTTTGAGCTGACCGGCGCGCAAAAACGCGCCATCGGGGAATGTGTTAAGGATATGACCGGCAGCGCTCCGATGAACCGCTTATTGCAGGGCGACGTCGGCTCGGGAAAAACGGCGGTAGCCGCGGCGCTGTGCTATTTTGCGTATCTTAACGGTATGCAGTCCACTCTCATGGCGCCTACCGAGATACTTGCGGCACAGCACCACAAGACGCTTTCGGAGTTTCTTGAGCCGCTCGGAGTAAAGGTAGTGCTGCTAACAGGCTCTGCGACGGCGGCACAAAAGAAGAAAATTCGCGGCGAGATAGCCTTAGGCGAGGCGGATATTGCGGTAGGAACACAGGCGCTCATACAAAAGGACACCGTGTTTTCGAATCTCGGACTGGTCATAGCGGACGAGCAGCACCGTTTCGGCGTTGGACAGCGCGCCGCCCTTTCGGATAAGGGAAAAGACCCGCACACGCTGATAATGTCCGCTACCCCAATACCGAGGACTTTAGGTATGATAATATACGGCGACTTGGATATATCGACGCTTGACGAAATGCCTAAAGGCAGACTTCCCGTAAGAACATACGGCGTGGACAGCAGCTATCATGAAAGATTGTACAGGTTTGTTTTAAAATATGCACAAAACGGTTTCCAGTCATATATCGTTTGTCCGTTGGTGGAAGAAGGGGTAAGCGAAAAGACCGGCGCGGTGCAGTATCTGGAGCATTTGCAAAAGACCTGTCTTAAAGATGTGCCTACGGGACTGCTGCACGGCAAGATGAAACAATCCGATAAAGACGAAGTTATGCGCCGCTTTAAAAGCGGAGAATATAAGGTGTTGGTATCCACCACCGTTATCGAGGTAGGCGTGGACGTGCCGAACGCGGTGGTCATGATAATAGAAAACGCTGAACAGTTCGGACTGTCACAGCTTCATCAGCTCAGAGGAAGAGTCGGCAGAGGCAGCGAGCAATCCCATTGTATCCTTGTCACCGACAGCAAAAGCGATTTTACCAAAGCCCGCATAGATACCATGATAAAAACCTCGGACGGATTTGAGATAGCCAACGAGGATCTTAAATTGAGAGGCCCCGGCGATTTCTTCGGCAGCAAACAGCACGGTCTGCCGCCGCTTAAAATAGCGGATATTTGCACCGACCTTGCGATACTGGACGAAACGCGCATAGCGGCGGAAAAGGTCCTGAAAGACGATCCGAGGCTTGCGTCCGCGCATAATGCGGAGCTTAAAGCGATGGTGGACGAGCTGTTTTCGGATTGCTTCAGCGCCTGAACCGCCAAATTATGTACAGGAGTTTTAGATTATATGAACTATATTGAAAGATGGCGGCTGCCCCGCTTTTTTTCGGAAACGGCAGACGAAAACAAGATTTATGTAAGCGCCGAGGATACAAAGCACATCACGTCGGTGCTGAGAATGAAAAGCGGCGACAAGGCGGTCATCTGCGACGGAGCGGGCACAGACTTTCTTTGCGAGCTGCTGGAGTTTCCGCGCGGCGAGAACGCTGTTTTTTCCGTTATCGAACGCCGAAAAAACGACGCCGAACCGGATATCGAGGTAACGTTGTTCCAAGCGCTGCCAAAATCGGACAAGCTGGAATTTATAGTGCAAAAAGCGACCGAGCTTGGCGCGGCGCGGGTAGTTCCGTTTATTTCAAAACGCTGCGTATCGCGACCTGACGAAAAAAGCTCCGCAAAAAAGCTGGTGCGCCTTCAAAGGATAGCATATGAAGCCGCAAAACAATGCGGACGCGGCAAAATACCGCAGATAATGCCGACTACCGACTTTCGCTCGGCGGTAAACGGCATAGCGAAAGACGAGACCGCGCTGATGTTTTATGAGTGCGGCGGCGTAAAGTTCGATTCGCTGAAATTCCCGAATAAAAAGATCTCTATTTTTATAGGCAGCGAAGGCGGCTTTGAAAAAGAGGAGGCAGATTACGCCCTTGAACACGGGATAACGGCGGTTTCTCTCGGTTCTCGAATACTTAGGTGCGAAACAGCACCTATAACCGCGCTGTCTTTATTGATGAATGTCACAGGAAACTTATAAAAAATTTGTTAAATTTGCTCAATATTCATATTAACACTTGAAATCGGAAAGAATATTTTGTATAATAGTAATAGTAATTCGGTGCAAACACCGACAAAATACGCCGGGGCATCTCCCGCATATCAAAGCGGCATAGAACCGCAAGGAAGGATGGAAAAAAATATGAAGGCATTTACCGGTTTTGCTATCGGCGCTCTTGCGGTTATCGGAGCAGCCGCAGCAGCAGGTATATATTTGAAAAAGAAAACCGACAAAAACCAAGATTACGACAAGTTTGACGAGATCATGGACGGCGAAGAGGATTTCGACACCTTCTTCGACGAGGACGACGAGGTCCTTGACGAAGTTGAAGACGCAGCCGAGGACGCAGCCGAAAACGTTGAAGAAAAGGCTGAAGAGGCGGCAGACGCAGTTAAAGACGCCGTATCGGACATAGCGGACAAGATAAAGGACGTTACCGAATAACGCTGAGATCTGCAAACGGGAGAGGTTTAGTTCCTCTCCTTTTGTTTTGCACTAAAAAGGTCATCGGGAAAACCCGATGACCTCTTTAAATATTTAAAAAATATTTAAACGTTTGAGCGCTCTGCTATTCGCATTTTTCCATTATGCTTTTATATGCGGGGCGGATTATCTTGCCCGCGCCGACTATCTCCTCGATACGGTGCGCGCTCCAGCCTGCTATGCGTGCGATGGCAAAAAGCGGGGTGAACAGCTCCTGAGGTATTCCCAGCATTTCATATACAAACCCGCTGTAGAAATCCACGTTGGGGCTTACGCCTTTAAATATTTTGCGTTTTTCCGCGATAAGCTCAGGTCCGAGCTGTTCGATGTTACGGTAAAGCTCAAGGTCCTTTTCCCTGCCCTTTGCCTCGGCAAGCCGCTCGACATAGGATTTCAGCACGCCCTCACGCGGATCGGATATACTGTAGACGGCATGGCCCAAGCCGTAAATAAGCCCTTTACGGTCGAACGCTTTCTTGTCCAGTATTTTAGAAAGATAATCGCGCAGCTCCGCACGGTTGGAGGTGTCGGAAACGTTGTCGCGGATATTGCGCATCATTTCCATTACCTTGATATTTGCGCCGCCGTGCCGCGGTCCTTTCAAAGAGGACATAGCCGCCGCCATGGTGGAGTAGGTGTCCGAGCCGGACGATGTTATCACACGCGTGGTAAAGGTGGAGTTGTTGCCGCCGCCGTGTTCCATATGCAGCATAAGCGCAACATCAAGCACTTTTGCCTCAAGCTCGGTATACTTCCCGTCGGGACGGAGCATATACAAAAAGTTCTCGGCGGTGGAAAGCTGCGGATTAGGGCGGTGTATATACATACTCGCGTAATTTCTGTAATGATTGTATGCGTGGTAACCGTATACCGCAAGCATGGGAAATACCGACAGCAAAAACAGGCATTGTCTTATCGAATCCGCCAACACGCCAGAATTCGTCGCCTTGTCGTAAGACGCAAGCGTAAGTATGCTGCGCGTCATGGAATTCATTATATCCTGCGTCGGCGCTTTCATGATAACGTCGCGGGTAAACGAATTAGGCAGGCGGCGGCAAGCGCTCAAAATGCGCTTGAAATTTTCTAGCTCCGTTTTATCCGGCATTTCGCCGAATATAAGCAGGTAGGCGGTCTTTTCAAAGCCGTATTCTCCGTCCAAATTAGAAATGAGCGTTTTTATGTTATATCCTCTGTACCAAAGCTCGCCGTCGATGGGTATTCGCTCCCCGTTTTCCTCCCTGAAAGAAACCACATCGGATATTGTGGTAAGTCCGGTAAGAACGCCCTTGCCGTTTTGGTCGCGCAATCCGCGATTTACCCCGTATTTTGTAAACAGATCGTCCGCTATCGTATCGTGAGCAACACACAAGGGCTCCTTTTCGGCTATATAAGCATACATCGTTTCGTAAGTCATCGTACTCTCCTTTTCATCGCTCTGACAGGCTGTGTCCTCAAAGCTCGTTCGCCGCCGAATTTATCTTCTTTGACAAACGCACATATTCCTTGGCGTCCTCTTCTCCCAGCTTGGACAAAATATCCGACATATAGCTGAGCAACTGCTGTCTTCGGCTGTCTATAAGCTCTCGTCCGCTGTCGTTTAGCTGTACCGTAGTCAGCCTGCTGTCCGTGTTATTGTGGACACGTCTGATAAGCCCGTCCTTTTCCAAAGTATTCAGTAAAACGGATACCCGTGCCGTACTTACGACCAGCTCGTCACTCAGATCCTTGGGATACGCCTTGCCGCCGTGCTTGTCTAAAAAATACAAAATAGCGACCTCTCCGTTTAACAAATGTGAGATCGTTCGGTCAAGTCGGATCCTCGGACGGCTGTTTCTCGCATCGAACAACTCCTCCGCCAGACTGTAATAATCCATCTCAAAAACTCCTAATAAAAATAGCTGTTTTTGTTAACTTTTTTAGTATAGCACAAAATATGAAAAATGTCAAGTAAAAACGATAAAATTTAAACTCTATTTTTTCATAAAAAATCGAAACCGTGCGGCGTTTGCTCATAAAACTGCCGTTCACGGCGGAACGGCAGTAAATTTTTCACTTTATAACTTTTCCGTGAGTTTTTGTTACCGACCTTACGGCCTCCTCGCTTCCGCCGCGGTCAACGAATACCGCCTCGGATTCGTCCGGCTCTTCGGGCAATTCGGGATTGCGCTCTCCCCTCTCCTCATAATAAGGATTGACGATGTACTTTTGAACGACGGGATAGCAGATAAATACCGTTGCAAAGCACATAAACGACAGCGGAGCGAATACCAAAATCAGCGCCGAGAAAGGCAGGAACAGCACTATTATCGTTACCAGCACCATATTTATCAGTAAAGCTATGAAATTGCGTTTTACGCCGAGGAACACCAAAAACAGCGCGTTTTTCAAAACCGCCCTGAGATTTAGGTTCAAAGCGACTATCTCCACATAAATGTAAAAGTGCATCATCAACACTATCGCGCCCGTTCCGAAGAAAAGGCACATCATTATATAATTCTCATCAGCCATCTTTTGCGCGCCGAAAAAGGCGTTAAACACGATAAACAGAGATACGATGCACACCACGTCTACAAGTCCGACGAAAAAAGACTGCTTGAAATTCTTTTTAAACGCGGTGTAAAATTCCTCAAAAACAAAGCACGGCTGCTCAAGAATAAATTTTCTCATAACATGAGTCATGGCGGCAAGAGCGGGGCCGAAAGTTACCACAGGTATGCAAAAAAGCACAAAGATCATGTTTATCTCTATCAGCTTCCAGAACTTTCTGCCGAATATCTCAAAAAACTTGAAAAAAGGCTTTTTTTCTGGCCCGCGCTTGGCAACGCCCTTGCCTGCGCTGTTATAGTCAAATAGCTTAAAAGCCAAGGTAACAACTCCTTATACATATATATTTCCGTTCTTTACGGCGTTTGCGCAAAAAATTATACCGCTGTTTTTTTAACGGCGTTTAAACAGCATTATAATTGTAACATATTAAAAAGCAATTTGCAAGTGTTAAATAAAAACAAGCTCCGAAACGGACACGGCTTTTAATTATCATCGGCGCAAGGTCGGTCACGGTATATTTTTTTGATACCCGCTATCCTGATATAGTAGCTTGCGACAAGCACCACGTCCGCTCCCGCCCACGCAAAGACCTCCGCCCAGAAAAGTCCTTCCGTCCCTATCAGCATGGGTAGGAAAAATATGGCAGCTATTCTCATTACCAGCTCCGCCGCGCCGGAGACCATCGGCA
The DNA here is from genome assembly GCA_947623915.1 of uncultured Ruminiclostridium sp. Classification (GTDB taxonomy): domain Bacteria; phylum Bacillota; class Clostridia; order Oscillospirales; family Ruminococcaceae; genus Ruminiclostridium_E. Next base: position 77,994 of record CANQIB010000008.1, on the reverse strand, counting down.
TTACCGTATCGCCCAGACCCTGCAAAGAGGAACGGTAAATATGCAGGATATAAAGCACAGGAAGAAACGACGACATAATGCAAAGATAATGGTACGCAATATCCACCGTTGCGGCGGCGTCCTCAGGTTTTCCCGAAATAAAAGCGCTCACTATGTACCGCCCGAAAAGCAGCATGACCGCGCTTATTACCGCGGCTGTCACTACTCCCGTTACCGCGCCGGTATGTACGCCCTTGTTTACACGCTTTATCTTATTTGCGCCGTAATTTTGTCCCACATATGTGGTAAGCGCAAAGCCGTAAGATATGGCGGCTATCTCAAGTATACCGTACAGCTTGTTTGTCGCCGTGAAACCTGCGATATATAAAACGCCGTACCCGTTTATGACGAACTGTACGACCAGACCTCCGACCGAAATTATAAGGTTCTGGAACGCAAACGGCATCGCGAGCTTGAGCAGTTTACCGTAAAGTCCTTTTTCAAAAGCTCGTTCCTCTTTCGGAGCCCTTATTATTTCGAGCTTTCTCAAGGAAAGATAACATATCACCGCGGACAGTGCCTGACCTATCAGCGTAGCAAAAGCCGCTCCCGCTACTCCCCATTGAAAAACTATCACAAACAGCATATCCAAAACGATATTACAAAGCGAAGCGGCTATCATCGCGTACAAGGGAGTTTTGCTGTCGCCCACCGACCTTAAAACTGACGCGAGGAAATTATACGCCATAACTATGGGAACGCCCGCAAATATGACGCTCAAATAAGTCATGGTTATGGGAAATATCTCCGACGGAGTATTGAGCAGGCGGAGTATCGGTCTTAAAGCGGCAAACGCAAAGCACATTATGCAGACGGTACAAATAAGCGCGAGTTTAAGCGACGCGGCATAAGTTTTTCGGAAGGCTTTTTCGTCGCCCGCGCCGAAATTCTGAGCCAGACGTATAGAAAAGCCCTGAGCAAATCCCTGAACCAAGCTCAAAACGAGCCAGTTGAGCCATTCGCCGTTACCTATCGCCGCGAGCGAATCAAGACCGAGCTGCTGTCCGACTATCATCGAATCCACCATAGTATACAACTGTTGAAATACGTTACCGACCATAAGCGGCAGCGCAAAGGAAAAAAGTATACGAAGCGGCGACCCAAATGTCATATTTTTCGTCGATGTCATAAGCTCCTCCCGGCAACACTTCAAATTTTTGTCGAGTGTAAAAACGCCCCCGTTTCACGGGAGCGTTTTTTGGAGGCGCCACCCGGATTTGAACCGGGGATCATGGTGTTGCAGACCAATGCCTTACCACTTGGCTATAGCGCCGTTTATGGAGCGGATTACGAGGCTCGAACTCGCTACCTCCACCTTGGCAAGGTGGCGCTCTACCGGATGAGCTAAATCCGCATATGGTGCCTCCGGTCGGAATCGAACCAACGACACGGGGATTTTCAGTCCCCTGCTCTACCGACTGAGCTACAGAGGCGTATCGCCTGACATAGACGGTTTCTGCATTAAGCAGGTGGTGGAAGTTATAGGGCTCGAACCTATGACCCTCTGCTTGTAGGGCAGATGCTCTCCCAGCTGAGCTAAACTTCCGTTTGCCGTCTATGTTTCAAGCGACTTTTATATTATACACTTTTTTATTTTGTTTGTCAACCGTTTTTTTGAATTTTTTTATTGCTTACACCGAAAGGTCGACTATCATATCCTTGGGGTCTACTTTTTTGGTAATGACTCCGGAGTCGTACATCCAGTCGATGTTTTTCTGCCAAGTTTCATAGTTTTGGGAAAGGAACGGCGCGTCGTCGTTTGCCGCAAGCGACAGTATGGTATCTACGCTCTGCGTTTCCACTTCCTCCACCAACGGGAAATTTTCGGCGTTTTGATTTTTCAGCAGGTTTGCAACGCCCTCTGCGGGGTCGTTCTTTACGTCTTCATAGCCCTTTCGGGTCGCGCGTAGAAATCCCGCGAGCTTATCCGCCTTTGCAGTCGCGGTGTCCTTTGAGGTTATGAATACAAGCTCGGTATAATCCGGCACGCCGTTTGCGGACGGCTCTATATAGGTAACGTCGAAGCCCTGATGCTTTAACTCCGGCACTTCATGGCTTACAAAGCCGCCTATTATCGCGTCCACCTGTCCGGTAGTAAGCGACGGCATAAGCTCAAATCCCACGTCGACAAGCTCCGCGTCGTTCTCCTGCAATCCGGCATTTTTAAGCATGGTATGGATAAACGCCTCGTTCAGCACCGAACCACCATAGCCTATTTTCTTTCCTTTCAGATCCGCGGCGGTGGAGATATTCGCGTCCTTTAGTGAAATAAGCACATTTACCGGCTTTTGTACCGCCGCGCCTATCGACACTACGGGTATATCCTGATTTGCGTTGGCCTGTATTACGTCGTGCATATAGTAAAAGCCTATGTCCGCCTTGCCCGCCGAGGTCATGGAGATAGCGTCGTTGGTGTTGGAGGGAAATTCCACGTTTATTTTAAGTCCCTCCTGCTCGTAATAGCCCTTTTCGATCGCCTCGTACAGAAAAACATGAGAACCGTTGGGATACCAGTCCAGCACTACCGTAAGCTCTTCAAGCTCCGTTTGCTCGGCTGCGGAACAGCCTCCCATCACCGCCGTTGCGGCCATCAGCCCCGCAAGCAGCATCGCTTTGATTTTTTTATTCATCTTTACATTTCCTTTCTCCATTTAAGCAGTTTCCTTTCAAAAAAGCTGATAACGGCTACCACCAGCATGGCGCAGACCGCCAGTATTACCACCGGCGCGAATACCCCCGCCCCGTCCAGCTGCGTCATCATTCTCTTGCTGAAATATCCCAGCCCGCTCTGCGAGCCGAGCCATTCGCCCATAGCCGCTCCTATTATGCTGAGCGGCACAGCCATTTTTATCGCCGAAAAAAACGACGGCAGCGCGCCCGGCAGCTTGAGCTTGAAAAATATAGCCGTCCTGCTCGCACCCATGGTTTGCAGCAGCTCCTCGCTCTCCCGTTTGGAGGATCTCAGCCCGTCATGCAGCGATACCGTTATCGGGAAAAACGTTATTATCACCGACACCAGCACCTTGCTCCATATCCCGTAGCCCAACCATAATACGAACAGCGGCGCTATCGCCGTTATCGGTATAGTTTGAGTGGTCACTATCACGGGATAAAGCGCTCTTTCCGCGGTTTCAAACCTGTCCATCAGCGCGGCGAGCGCGATACCCAAAACGACCGATATCAGCAGTCCGAGCAAAGTCACCAGCATTGTATACGGCGTATGCACGGTAAACAGCGGCTCGCGCAGCTCCCATATCCTGACGGCTATTTGAACGGGAGACGGCAGTATGTACGCCGCGTTTATCAGCATGGCGATGACCTGCCACAATATCAGCAGCGCCGCGGCGGTTATATAGGCGGGAAGATGTTTTCTGAACTTTTTCATCGTTCTCCCCCGTTCTCCAGCGCGTCAAGCAGCTCTGTCCTGAGCTTTGCCGCCTTGTAAATATCCTCTCGGACGGCTATCTGCGAAACGTCGGCGCTCAGCATACCGCCGACAGGACTGCCTTTCATAAGCAGCACCCTGTCGCCGAGCAGCATGGCTTCGTCGATATCGTGCGTTACCAAAAGCACGGTCTTGTCCAGTTGCTTCATCTGCGAAACGAGCCAGTCCTGCATATTTGCCCGCGTCAACGAATCCAATGCGGAAAACGGCTCGTCCAGCAGCATAAGCTCTCCCCCTACCGCGAGCGTCCTTGCAAACGACACGCGCTGTCTCATTCCGCCGGAAAGCTCGGAGGGATAAACGTTTTCGTACCCTTTAAGCCCCACTCTTTCCAGCAGCTCGTACGCGGCTTGCTTTCCGTCCCGCCGCTTTTTAAGCTCAAACGCGAGCGTTACGTTTTTAAGCGCCGTCCGCCATGGCATCAGCAGGTCGCGCTGCGGCATGAACGCCGCTATGCCTTTTTGTCCCTCTATCGGTCTGCCTTGATAGAGTATTCTGCCGGACTGTGCTTTTTCCAGTCCGTTTATCAGGCGGAAAAGTGTGCTTTTCCCGCAGCCCGACGGACCTATTATCGCGGTAATGCCGCCCTTTGGTATCGAAAAAGAGATATTCTCCAGAATAAGCCGGTCGCCGTATCCGAAAGTGACGTTTTCAAATTCCAGTATCATTTTATTTTATAGCAATGGTTCAGCGGGCCGCTGCCCTTTCCGAGGTCCAACTGCGCCCGCAGCGCTCCCGTAAGATATTCTTTCGCACTCCTTACGGACTTTTCAACGTCGCCCGTTTTCGCAAGCGCGCAGGCTATCGCGGAGGAAAATGTACAGCCCGTGCCGTGCGTGTTCGGGTTATCCACACGCTCCCCGCGTATCCATATCATTTTCCCGTCAAGGCAAAGCAGATCGTCCGCGGTATCGTCGAGATGCCCGCCCTTTACCACTACCGCGCCTTTTGTAAGCTCGGACAGCCTTAAAGCCGCCTTTTCCATATCGGCGGGAGTTTTTATGGGCATTTCGGCAAGCACCTCCGCCTCGGCAAGGTTCGGCGTGATAACGTCGGCTATAGGCAGCAGCCTTTTTACCAGCGCGCTTATCGCCTCGTCGCTTATCAGCTTGCTGCCGCTGGTCGCTACCATGACCGGATCGACTACCGTGTTTTCGGCATTGTAATAAGTCAGCCGTTCGGCTATAGCTTCAATTATGCCGCTTTGGCTCACCATGCCTATCTTTACCGCGTCGGGGCGAATATCGCCGAAAACGCAGTCGATCTGACTTTTTACAAATTCGCTCGGAACGTCGTGTATACCGTACACGCCGGTGGTGTTCTGCGCGGTCAACGCGGTTATCGCACTCATGGCGTACATTCCGTGAGCGGTGACGGTCTTGATGTCCGCCTGTATCCCCGCTCCTCCGCTGGAGTCGGAACCCGCTATCGTAAGTATCTTTTTCATAAAAAACTCCTTTCTCAGCTTTTGCGCGAGCTTAAAGCGACACGCTCCGCGCTTTTAAGCAGCTCGGCTGTCGCAGCCGTTATATCCTTCGACGAAAAAAGCGCGGATACCACCGCCACTCCGTCCAGTCCCAATCCCTCAAGCGAGCAGATATTTTCCGAGGTTATCCCGCCTATCGCGATGACGGGTATCTCGACCGCATCGCATATATCTTTAAGCACTCGGCGGTCTATCGGCTTGGCGTCGGTTTTTGTGGAGGTGATAAAAGCGGCTCCGCAGCCCAAATACCCCGCGCCCTGCGCCTGCGCATCGAGCGCCTCCTTTACGTTGTGGGCGGAAACTCCGATTATCTTATCGGCGCCGAGCAGCCTTGCCGCCTCGGCGGGATTACAGTCGCCCTGTCCCAAATGTACGCCGTCGGCGTCGGACAGCTTGGCAACAGTCACGTTATCGTTTACGATAAACGGAACGGAATATCTGCCGCATAATACTTTCAGCTTTTTTGCAAGAGAAAGGAACGTTTCAAAGTCCGTTTCCTTTTCTCTCAGTTCAAATATCGTCGCTCCGCCTTTCAGCGCCGCTTCGCATTTTTGCAGAAATTCTTCTTCGTCTTCATTTCGGTCGGTCACCGCATAAAGACGCATCATAGCGCTTGTCGCTCTCATATCCTCCTCCAAAAACAAAAACACGCACGCGGGCAAAGCCGTGTGCGCAAAAATGTCCTTACGTTGGCATTACCCAAATCAAGTCAACGGTCGAAGTCACAACTTCCTCTCAGCCTGTCTGCAAGCTCCCGTGCCATTATTTTCTTTTCATCTCATATATTGTACAACAAAATATCGGAATTGTCAATGTCAAAATCTGTAAATTCGAGAAAAATTTTTCCGCTGCCTCCTTTTTCGCAGAAAGCAGCGCAAAATTTCCCGTTTATTACATATTGATAAAAGTCGCAGCCGCAGTCAAAATCGGCTTTTTCCTCCGAAAGGTCGAACACCGCGCTTTTAAGCGCGGATATCCCCTCGCCTATCAGCTTGGAATATGCCTCTTTGAGCGTCCACAGCCGTACAAAAGCAAGGTCGCGGTCGCCGCTGTCATAAACGTACTTTGCTTCCTTTTCGCAAAAGCAGCGTTTTATCGCGTTTTCGGAGTAAGATTTTAACTTTTCGCAGTCCGCGCCGTTTTCACGGTCGGACAGCGCAAGGCATACCATACCGTCGGTGTGGGCTATATTAAAAAACACGTCCAAAAGGTACGGCTTTCCCTTTTCGCCAAAGAAAAGCATATCCTCCGAAAAATCAATGTTAAAATATCCCGATAGGCTTTTTGACAGCAGTTCTCTGCCCTGTCTGTGAAGATATGCGGCATATCCCCGCGGCACTTCGGCTCTTCCGTCCACAAAACGTATAATTTTTCGCATATTTTTAATCCATATCAATATTTAAAAAGCCGCAAAGATTTTTCCAAAGCAGTTTTTCTTTCTGTTCGTCGGTGACCGGCAGACGGTCTATATATTTCAGCTCGTCAGCCGCGTCCCACATAGGATAATCCGTGCCGAAAAACACTCTGTCCTCTCCGAACCTTTCTATCAGCTCGGCGGCTTTTTCGGGTGACAGATGATACAGCGAGCTGCTGGTGTCCACCCATACGTTTTTCCCGCAAAGTACGTTTTCGGACTCGTCCCACTCCGACCAACCGCCGAAGTGCGCGGCTATAACTTTAAGATACGGGCAATCGTCCAGCACCTTTGCCATAAGGCGCGGGTGCGAATACTCGAACCTGCTGTCGCCGGTATGGATAAGGATAGGCAGTCTGTCGCCTATTATCTCATACAGCTTGTACGCTTTTTTATCGTCAATGGCAAACCTCTGAAAATCGGGGTGCAGCTTTATGCCTTTCAGTCCGAGCGAAATAACGCGCTCCACCTCTGACGCGGGGTCTTCCATATCGGGGTGCAAAGAAGCGAACCCGATGAACTTATCGGGGTAAGTTTCGACCTGACAAGCGATAAAATCGTTTATATGCCGTACTTGATCGGGCACGGTAGCGACCGACTGAACGAGGAATTTATCTATATGATTTTTTTCGCCCTCGGCAAGCAGTCGGGATACCGAGCCGTCAAAGCTCATGTGAAGGCTGTAAAAATTACCTATATTCACCGATGCCTTTGAGGCTATTTTATCGGGGAAAATATGCGCGTGGCTGTCTATTATATGCTTTGCCAAAATAAATCAACGCTCCCTTTTGTTCAAAAAAATAAAGCGGTCGTGCATTTTATCACGACCGCCGGGATAATACGATCTGTCAAAAGGACCCTATATCAATAATCTTCCTTATCGGCCGGGTCGGGAACATAAGCCATAACCGCGTCGATTCCGGCGCTGGTGAGTTCGTATTCCCTTTTCAGTTTTTCGAGATACTCTTTTCCCTTTTCTTCGATACGGTAGTAAACGCGGGTGCGTCTTCTTCCGACAAGCTCAAGACGGTCGGAAATATATTCCTTGTCGATAAGCCTGTAAAGTGTAGGATACATAGATCCCTCGGTGATCTGAAAAGCTCCGTTGCTCCTCATTGCAATTTCATGCGTCAGTTGATAGCCATACATTTCTTCCTCCTGTAAAAGATGAAGAATGAGCATTTCAAGAGATCCCCTTTTAAAATTCTCCTTAATTCCCATGGTTATTAAACCTCCTTTTCTTTATTATGACACATTTTATCTCATTTGTCAATAATAATTTTCGGCAAATCAACAAAGAAAACAAAATATTTTTAAAATATATAATCTGCTTGTTGCGAAAACTCTGAAAATTTGTTATAATGTATTTCAGATAAGATCACCCTGTCCGCGCGGCGGCAGATAAAAATAATAAACAGGTGTGAAGATATGAAAGTTATGAATTTCGGCGGCTTCGACTATTATGAAGTTTACAGGATATACGTTACCGAGCCTTGTATTTTCAGGACAGAATTTGAAATAAAGCCCGGCTGCACCCAAGGCAGGGCGAAATGTGCCGAACCGCTGGACGGCTACGGCAGCTATGAAACTTTACAGGAGGCGGAACAGGCGCTGAGCGCGCTAAAGTCAACGGTACAGCGGCACGTCAAGTCATCTCGCGGATTTTATTACAATGTCATAAGGGAATATTACGTTCAGCACGTCATCACCGATGACAAAGGAAAAGCCGTAAACATCGACGAGGATCGGGTGTATTCAAAGAATTTCGTGGAGATAGAAAGATAAGCGGTCAAATATCATCAACGAACTTTTCCTTTTCGGGTAATCTATAAACCTGCAACAATTATGATCCCTTGCAATTTCGCTTTGAATGTGATAAAATATTATTGTCATTCATTAGACATCCTCCTGGGTTTCTTATATGCGGTCGCCAAACCTACATCTATTTTATATACCGCAGGAGGATCTTTTTTATCTAAAGTTTTTTTCGCCGCTTCAAGCGGTGGTTTTTCTGCTAAAGTTACAAAGAGAAGAGGACGAATTTACTTCGTCCTCTTGCTCTGATTCTTCGGTTGTTACGGGAGCTGCCACGCTTCCAGCTCGCTCAGGCTCATCGAATGGAGCGCGGCTTGAGATGTGACTTCCACCAGCTCGTGCATCAGCTCGAACCGCTGACGGTCGGCTTCCTGCGCTATGCTCTCCAGAGCTTGCGCTCTCTCCTCCCAAGTCTGATTCTTCGGCAGGTGCTTCCTCATCGTCGTCTGTATCTGCGTGTACAGTTCGTTCGCCTTGTCCGCTATCTCCTCGAATATCCGATCCGTCAGCCCGCTCATGTTGCACATATCCAGCGCCGTCGGGTGCAGCTCGTTCATCAAGTCGAGCGCCCGTCGAGCCACTATCGACATTTCGTTGCGTCCTTTCGGCGCTTTCAGATCCGGGATATACAGCTCCGTGTATATCGGTACTCCTGTTCCTGTTTGTTTGACTGTTACCTTTTTGTAAGGTATCTCGTACTCCGGATTTTGATACATAATTATTCCTCCTTATTGCACTCTCTATTTCAAGCAGCACGTTTTCGGCTGCTTTTACCGGAATCGCCTTATGTCCCCATATACTAAAGGTGGGAGCTTTACGGCGCATCTGGTAAGTGCGCTTTTCGTTTTCCTCACCTCCTTTAGTATATTGCTTTTTCTGTCCAATAGAAAGGACAAACATGCTTGTCGAGAAAACCCCCTTTTAGTAAAACAAAAAGAGCCTTTCCGTCGGGGTTTAGCCCCATAAGAAAAGCTCTAAAAATATTATGTTGTATTTTAACTATCTTCGCTGTCTTGGCGCGGTAATACTTTCTTCTTCAATTTCCTTCGGTGGATTTGTATTTATTCCGTCGATGCAGTTATCATATATCCATTCCTTTAACTGCCGCATATCGCCGGTTTCGTAATATTTTATCAGCATTGTCTTAAACGTACCGTCAAGCTCGACAGGAACGGACAGGATACCGTTTCCGTTTTGAATAAGTATTTTATTTCCAGTCATAGTGGCTATTCTTTTATTTCCGTCTATGAATATCTGCTTTCTCATTATCCACAATGTTACGGTTATTGCCCGTTCGGTGGCGTTGCTTATTTTGAGTATTTCTTGAAGTTCTGTATGAAGTTTTTCAGCGTCCGGCATTTCGGGACGCCATGATGTTCCGCTTATTAAAACGTCATGGTTTCTCAGTCTGCCGAGCTGAGAATACCCAAAGTCCATACCCGCCTCGGTTTTTGCTATAATTTCATGCAATTCCTGCAAAAAAGCTAAGTCAACAGGTGCGTCAATTTTTTGCAAAATAAAGCGCCACGCGTTCCCCAAATCAAAAACTTTGCCTATTTCCGAGGGTTTTAAGTTTCCGACATTCACATAGTTTAGAATATCGACCGTATTTGCAAATGTTATTTCAATACCTTCGAGGTTCGCGCTTTTATATACCACATCAACCATCAGCCTTTTTGCTAAGAAGATGTTTTCTTTTTGTGACATAACAAATTTATTTTTCATTTTTCTCCTCACGAATTTTTGATATTATTGCTTTAACTCCAGTAATATATTTGTTTCTTCGTAAAGCGTATCCGTTTTTATGTACTGAATCATAATGACGGGATCGGTCGCTTATTGAAATGCTTTTTCATTATATCATCTCCTTTTTTTCTTGTCAAACGGAAGAAAAGGCATTTTTCAATTACATTTGCGAAAGCTCTCGGAACAGGCAATATATGTTAAGCTGTTAATTTTAGCTGCTTTCAAAAAATAAAATTTTTTACAAAATCCCTTGACAATCTCTTTTTGCCATGTTATAATATATAAGCGTTGCCGGAACGGCATTGTGCGGGTGTAGTTCAATGGCAGAATCCCAGCCTTCCAAGCTGGTTGTGTGGGTTCGATTCCCATCACCCGCTCCAACAGTTCTCACTCGTTGAGGACTTTATTTATGTATATGGGTCTATGCGCCACTAGCTCAGCTGGATAGAGCAACCGCCTTCTAAGCGGTAGGTCACAGGTTCGAATCCTGTGTGGCGTGCCATATGGTAGATGTAGCTTAGCTGGTTAAAGCGTCGGATTGTGGCTCCGAAGACCAAGGGTTCGAATCCCTTCTTCTACCCCATACAAAGCAGATGCCGTCCTGCGCGTTTTTCGGCGCAAGGCGGCATTTGTACATGTTTTGGGATATAGCCAAGGGGTAAGGCAACGGACTTTGACTCCGTCATTCGCTGGTTCAAATCCAGCTATCCCAGCCAAATCGACAGGTCCGCTTTGTTAAGCGGACCTGTTTTATCTCTCTATCTCAACGAAATTCTTTGCCGTTCATGTCCTATAGTTCGACCCACGCGAAACGGTGAGGCGCATCTAGCCCTCCCTCAAAAAATTGAAACTCCCCGCAAAAATGCTGTTTAACTTTTGTACACCTTATACAAGCTGAAAGCTAGCATTTTGTGAATGTTTAATGCTTGAAATTGCAAGGATAAAGTGATATAATTAAGGTGAAAGGAAAAGCGAAAACAAAATACCCCTGCTCTGTCCGTTCTATGGTACAGAACATGAGATATAATTAAGATGATGAAAAAAGAGCAGCCGAAAGGCACAGTCCGAAAGGAGAAAAACATGAAAACTACAAGATACAAAGCATTAGCAGCCGCGCTTGCGGCAATTATGGCGGTGAGCGCGACGGCGTGTGCCGCAAATACCGCGCAGACCAACCCGATACCCGAAAGCAATGTAAGCGTTGCCGATGAAAACAGCGCTGCCGAAAGCACGGAGAGCGCAGACAGCACCGACAGCGGCGCTACCGAAAGCACGGTATCTGACGCGGAGAGCGCAGCCGAGAGCAAAGACAATGCGGAGAGCAAACCGGAAACCACCAAGGCAAACAGCGACAGCAAACCGTCTACTACGGACAAAGCCCCGGCAAGCACCAAGCCTGCCGATAAGCCTGTGACCACAAAAGCGGCTACCACTAAGGCGGCGGAAACGACAAAGGCTGCCACAAAGGCTACTACTAAGACGGCTACCCCCGCTCCGGCGTGGAAAGAAACCAAGATGTCGGCTACAATGTACGTCAACACGGCGGGTATCTACAGCCGCAGTAAGGCGCAGCTCGGCGCTCCCACAGTAAAGCAGTACAATCTCAACGACAAGGTTACTGTTGTTGCGGTGACGAACACCGACTACTACAAGCTGTCAGACGGCAATTTTATACACAAGGACTACCTCGGCATGGACAAGGTGACCGTCCAGACCGCAAAGCCTAACACGACAAAGCCGTCAACGACCGCAAAGCAGAATACGAGCAAGCCTGCAAGCACGACCGCAAAACCTAACAGCTGGCGCGAGGGCGAAACCGAAGAACACTACAACGCGGCGCTCAAGGTAGCTAAGAAGATAGCCGACGAAGTACGCGCGGAAGTCGGAAAAGAAAAGAGCCTTAAACAGATAGCTTTGGCGACCGACAAGGTGGCTGAGTATTACGACAAGTGCAGCTATGACGACACTAAGGTCGTAAACTGGAGCGCATGGGGCGTATTTATCGGCAAGGAAGCCTCCTGTGCGGGCGCGACTAAAGCCCTCGGAATGGTGCTTGAACAGCTCGGTTTTGAGTGGGAACATATGTATGAACACAGCAGAGGTCACCAGTTTTGTAAAGTGGTGAATTTTTTTTATAATGAGGAAGTTGCAACATTGAGGAGCGAACTCAAACTTGGCATTGACGAGAAAACTAACGATTATATAATCGTTGATGAAGGTCATATTTTGGAAACCGGCATTCTTAAAGGTAACATGCCTATATATGCTGATGCTGATGCAGATTCAGCAGGTTTTTCCACTACAGGTAGAATAGTTTCTCCTGAACTATACTATGGTACTGTTCAAGATGGAATGATTACAGGCTGTGCCGACACGCTTCGCGATGACGGGACATTGGTAACTAGCCCTTTGTTCAACTGGAAACACAAAGACCTCAGTCAGTATCTTTCGTAAGGAGAAAGTAAAAAAATAATGAAAATAACAATTAAAAAGAGCTTTTCAAAAGGACTTGAAGTCCAGTAGGAAAGCTCTTTCTTTTTTCAAAAATTCAAGACGCTTTGTGCTGTCGCGGTGTGGACAAAACGAAGTGTCTTTTTATATATACAAAACAAAATTTAAAGAAAGGAAAGATGAGTATGAAAAACATTTTTAAATCCGGCGTGAAAAGAATACTCGCCGGAGCGTTGGCAATGGTCACCGCTATTGCCGCCCTGCCCTTGCAGTCGTTGGCGGCGGAAATAAAGCCGACGGCAGAAGAACCCGAAATAAATCTTATGTCTTTTGCGTCCGGGAAAACGGTCTATTCGCTGTACAGTACAGAGTTTGTACCGTCTGACGGCGACAAAACGGTCGATAACTCTCCGTTCCACTACCGCTATTACGACTACAAGTCCGATAGTTGGAAGATAGGCTATCACGACGGGACGACCGCCGCCTCGCGTCTGCTTATCGCGGACAGTCCCACCGCGGCACAGGGCGAATATTCCATCTGTCTTGAACCCGGAAAAGACTTTGAGGACGGTATAACTTATAAGACATATACACGAGATAATGCAAAATGGGCAGATATAACGACAAGAGCAATAAAAAACGGCTACTCCACTGCAAAAGCCGACCAGTATATAGCGCTTGCGATGTATTACGGATTAGATGGGGCTTATTACGAAAACACTCGTAAAAGCGCTGTACCCGGCTCGAACGCGGACGACTGGGTAATAGCCACACAGGTGCTTGTCTGGGAGTTCCAGCAGGGACTGAGAACAGGACTTACCGGCTCTGCGGGCAGCAGCTCAAGCATGCAAAGCAGGACGCTCGACGGTCACACGCTCAGTTGGAACACGTTCCAAAAAAGACTGGGAGGAAACACAACGAACCGTGCCGAGGCGTACAACTGGATATTGAACCACATTCGTGCGGAGAGTACCGCGCCGTCGTTTAACGGCAACACCTACACCATGAAATATGACAAAGTTTCAAAAACTTATCATATAACGGTGACCGATAGCGCCGCGAAAGACGGAATATATCACGAGCTGGTGGCGAAAACGTCCGGCAGCGGCGTTACTATTTCCCGCAGCGGGAATTCGTATACATTCACTTCGACCAAGCCGCTGGACGGCACGGTGACATTTGTCACCAAGAACGAAAGCAACGACATGAGGATCTACGAGGCGGACGACCAGATCCACCAGACGGTGGCAAACGGACGCACTAACCCCATGAATTGGTCGATAAAGGTGCGTACCTCTCCCACCCCCGGCAATTTGGTGATCAAAAAGATATGGGAACACAACGGCGACCCCGTGAAAGATTATTCGGACCTATACTTTTATGTTGTTCCTGAGGGCGGTTCTACGCCGATAAAAGCTACCGGCTCTCCCGGTAATTATACCTATGCAACAGGCATGCCGCCTACGCAGTTGAAGCTGAACAGCTCCGACACACTCACCGTTCACGGTCTGCCGGTCGGAACGTACAGAGTATACGAATACGGCATGGACGAGGGCGATATCATATCCGGCTACACCCGAAAGGGCGGCAATTTAAAGACCGTGACAGTCAACGCGGACGCTGAAAGCAAAGTAGAATTCACTAACACCCGAAACACCGAATCGGGACACGTCTACAAGAAGTTTGACGGCGCGACCGGCACGGCGGCGCAGAACGCGCAAGTGAAATTCACGGTGCAGAGGAAGAACGCGAACAAGGACTATGTACAGGCTTCGACCACGAGCGCGGCTGCTAATGCTTTGTATCTTCTTTTCTTCATGACCTGCTCCTTTTGTAAGTATATCATACATTCTGTCCGTTTTCAGTATACCACTCTTTGCAGCAAAATGCAAGTATTTTTAGGCGCTTAGATATGTATACAAAAGATAAAGCGGTTATTTTCTTGAATTTAGAGAAAATCACCGTTTACAATATTTCGACCTTTGTATATAACAAAAAAGCTCAGCGAATGCTGAGCTTTTTGTACGGCTGTCCGCCGCTGGAGCTGATACCCAGATTCGAACTGGGGACCTCATCCTTACCAATGGTATTTTTGCCGTGATGAAGTGTTGCAAAGTGTCTTAAAATGCCCGCATTTCAATGTGTTTCGGTATACTGCTGTTGCGAAAAATTAGCTACTGTTTAACATCGTTTAATAGCTTTAGTAGCCAAAAAGTAGCTGACAAAAATGAATGCCTTAACGCCATTGGCGTCCGTGGACAGTCTGCGGACAATCTGCGGAAAGTCCTTTTTTTTGCTTACTGTTTGGTAAGAATTTTCCGTTTTTCAGAAATAAATTATTAAATTCGGAATAAATCACACAAGCCCCGTTCCTTCTGCTATACTGTTCTTGCTGCCAGACGGCAGACAATACATACAGGAGGAAAATACCGTGATTAGCAACGAATGCGAAGACCTTTTCTTGAAGATCAGAGCCACAGCTCACGCCCTCGATAAACTAATAGAGGACGACACAAGCTCAGCGTCGGAGGATATAAACGTCCTGTCCCTTATGCTCGTTCGACTGGTTGACGAATACGACGAAGCACGAAAGAAAAACCGATGACAAAGAGAGCGGAGGCGCACGACCTCCGCTCTTGCTTTTTGTGGGCGATTACAGCCCCGTGACGCGTTCTTTCAGATTTCCCCGAAGAGAGAAACACACCCGAAGCACTACGGCGTTATCTGCGGCGCTGAAGGGCTGTTATTCGCTGTCTGTAAATTCAGGTATAGCGGCGACCCATTCATCCGTCAGAGTATGCACCGCTTCTTTTTCGGCAATCAGGTATTCAAGGCGCTTCTCATAAATTTTGTACTGCGGATTTTCGCCCAGAATATCGCGCACGAACTCGGCGGCTTTCAAATTCCCGTCCGTTGCCATTTGAACAGCTTTTACCATTATCAACATAAGGTTTGTACAGTCCTGCTCGGCTATGCCGTACTTCTTTAACAGCTCGGCTTTTTCGGCGCTCACAGGTGCATTTAAGACGATCTGCGCGGCTTCCTTCATTGTCCGCTTGCGTCGTCTCGCTTTGCCGCTTTCAATCCCGCCCTTACGGGCAATCTCCCTTTGTTCGTCCTCTGTTCGTTCATTCATCGGGATCAGGTTATTTTTTCCCGCTGCCATTGTTTCACCTCCTGTAGTAGTAAGAAGATACCCCGCCGACAGGAACAAAAGCCCTTCTGAACCTCCCGCCGGCGGAGCACTTTTCAGCGCGGGGTATGCGCTGCGAAGCATTGAGCAAGCGCTTCAGACGTGACAGCTGTCGCCCTCCGCGCCGTACTCAATTTGTAGTAGTGAGCAGCTCTGCGACCATTTTTTCAAGCGTTTCAGCCTGTTTAACTGCGATTTCTTCCCCGATCAGCTGAGAATATACGTCCATAGGAACGGAGAGCTTTACGCCCGTTGACGTGTATTCCGTTTCCGTCTCTGCCTTTTTCCGGATGAAAAGGCGTTCTATGGTTGTTTCCAACTCTTCAAAAGCTTCGATCAGTTTCTCGCATTTCTCCAACCGCCCGAAAGTGAGCGGAAATGTTGTTCTTCCGTATGCGTCGGAGAGCTTTTCCTCTTTCTGATGTTCAATCACGCTGCGAAAGCGCCGCATTGTTTCAACGTCCCCCTCGAAGTCGTGAAGAATTTGAAAAGCTGTCGCGTCGTCGATTTCCGCGCCCTCCACCTGTACGAATTGCAAAGCATTGTTCACCCTAACGGCATAATCGGAGGGCTTTTCCATTTCAGACAAGGCGGGAATGATCTTCTTTTTCAGCTCGGAAATGTAGCTTTTTGCTTTGGCGTTCAACTGTTCTGAAGCTTTGTAAAACTTATCCGTAGCAGCTCCTAACGCCAAATCAAGGTTTCTCCGTAGGTGTTTATCTGTGTAAACACCGCGTAAGCTGTCGTCCTTGTACTGCTTGTTTGCTGTCCTGTAAGTCGTTTCAAGCTCTTCGTTCAGCTTGTGGTATTCCTTCGCCAGCTGTTCCAAATATGCCCTAAAAAGAACAGCTGTCGGCGTTTTGTTGATAATAACATTCATTGAATTTTCCTCCTGTTTCTGCGGCGCTGCCGCTCGTTTTTTCAAGAGAAAGAAGCAAAGAGAAGCACGTCTTTTCTTTTCCTGTCTTATCTCTTCTTTTCTTCTCTTATCTTATCGGCTTTTTTCATAACCCAACTGTAAAGCTCGGTTTTCTGAAAAACCGTTCGGTTTATTGAAAACCGCTCGGTTTTCATTCTTTGAAGGGATTTTCTGCTTTTGACGGTCTGCCGCCTTTCGCACCGTTTTCGGCGTTTTTTCTGCATTTCTCTTCGTATGCTGCTCTGTCCCTGTCCATCTGCGAACGAATGAAGGAAAATGCCATAGCAAGCGCCCCTGTGAAGTTTGGCAAAGCTCCTGTTTCTTCATAATCGAACATTGCAAGCCATAGCTCCCCACATTCTGCAACTGTCAACAGCTCCAGCGGCTTTTTGTAGTCAAGATAGCAAGGAAAAGAGCGTTTCTTTTCCATAAAATCACCCCCCGCCGCGCTGTTTGTACAGCTCCCTTGCAGCTTTTAACGTGTAGAAGGTGCTGCGCCCTCTCCGTTCCTCTTGCCGGATGTATAGTCCCAACTCTTCCACCGTCTCAGGGTAAAAATATCCGTGCAAACAGTCTGTACAGACAACAACGCCCGCCCTGCGTATTGTTTCGATAGCTTTCCGCGCTCCTCTGTTGTCAAGCTCTGTTGCTCGGCAAATATCCCTGACGTGAACGCCCTGCTCCCACCCTGTCCCGATCAGAGACAGGATTTTTGCATAGAGAGGACTTTCAAACAACTGCGGGAACGTCTCTCTGTCGATCTTCTGAAAACTCATCAGCGGTCAGCCCCTTTCAACTGCTGAAGCTGCTGCACAAAAGCGTCAAAGTTTATCAGCACTTTGTTATTAACAGTGATACAAGGCACTTTTCCTTGTTTGCATAGCTGTCTCAATGTGTACTCAGAAAGTAGTCCTGTCTTTGCTACCTCTCGAATAGTAAGCATTTTCGGAATGTTCGCGCCGTCTGTCATTTCTTTCACCTAACCCTTCTTTTTTTGTTTCGTTGCGTGTTTTTTCGTGTCAACCTGTTGACAAATACATTATATCGTGATATTATGTGTTTGAACATATGAAAATAGAGATTTTTGAAACAAAATTTAAGGAGGATATTTGTTTTGACACATAAATACGCCGTGCTTGGTGCTCGATTAAAGGAAGCACGTAAAACAATGGGCTATAGTCTCGAATACGTAGCGGAGGCTTGCAACATTCAGCAATATCAGACTGTTTCAAAATGGGAAAACGGAAACACTACGCCCTCGCTTGAAAAGCTGCTGATACTCTGCGAATTATACGGCTGCGATCTCGGTTACTTTATAGGGGAATATGATTGCAAAACAAGAAAAAGCACTGATATAAAAGCTGAGACTGGGCTTTCAGAGATTGCTATAAATCAGCTGAGAGCGGACAAGGCTTTCAAAAGCTCCAGAATACAGGCGATAAATGCTCTAATTGAATTTGACAACGGGGGCATAATACAGGACGTTTACAGTTTTCTTTTTCATAAGTTTGACGGCCAAGTCGAAGCGGGAAACGTAATTATCAATGGA
The DNA here is from genome assembly GCA_947623915.1 of uncultured Ruminiclostridium sp. Classification (GTDB taxonomy): domain Bacteria; phylum Bacillota; class Clostridia; order Oscillospirales; family Ruminococcaceae; genus Ruminiclostridium_E. The sequence continues at coordinate 59,937 of CANQIB010000008.1, read as the reverse complement.
AAGAATATCGCCGACGTGTTCCTGCTTGATATAATTGGAGAATTACAGGCTTTACGCCAAAAAATAAACGGAGGTGCTGAATAATGGCAAGTATTAAGAAGATCGAAGGAAAAACGGGGATCAGCTACAAAATCACGGTTTCATGCGGTTACGACATTAACGGGAAGAAAATCATTGAGACGGCGACATATAAGCCCGATCTCAGCTTAACGCCAAAGAAGATGGAAAAAGCGGCACAGGAATTTGCCAACGATTTTGAACGACAAGTGAAAAGCGGCGCTGCAATGGACGGGCGCAAAGTCACGCTGAAAGTATTTGCCGATAGGTGGATAGAGGAATACGCAAAGCCGAAGCTACAGGCGGGGACGGTCAAAAAGTACAGGGAGGAGCTGACCGACAAAATCCTCCCCGCCATTGGACACCTGAAACTTGCAGAGATAAAGCCTCACACGGTCAATGCCTTTTTCCTCTCTCTCACAAAGGACGGAGCGCGGCGGGACGGCAAGGCGGGAGGTTACAGCAAGGGCAGCATAACGAAGACCCGTAACGTTCTGTCGTCCGTTCTCCGCACGGCTACAGAATGGGAAGTAATTGACCGCAACCCCTGCAATAAAGTCAGGGTACAGGCAGAGGAAATCGCCGACAAGCTCAAATTCTTCACCCCCGATCAGGCAGTGGCTTTCCTCCAGTACATTGAACAGCCCTATACAGTGCGTGTGGGAGGGCACACCCGCATTGATGATACGGGCATAGCCTATACTGTCGGCGATTATGAGATCACACGGGAGATGCAGGAGCAAATAAAAGTCCTGTTTAATCTGGCAATCTATACAGGGCTTAGAAAAGGTGAATTGCTCGCCCTGAAATGGTCTGACATTGATTTTGAGAATGATCTTGTGCGGGTATCAAAGGCGGTCACAATCGTAGACGGCAAGCAGGTCTGCAAAGCGCCGAAGACGAAAACCTCACACCGCACAGTTTCGTTCCCGCATTTCCTCGCCAACCGCTTAAAGGCTTTACAGATTGCAGAGTATAAGCACCGCTTCCAGTTTGGAAAGGACTGGCAGGGAGAAGACTGGATTTTCATTCAGTACAACGGCAGAATGATGAGCTATTCAACCCCGTACGAAGCGCTACAAGACGCGATCAAGCGATACAACGAGGGACACAAGCCGTCCGATCAGCTACCCGTGATCCCGTTTCACGGTCTGCGCCATACATCGGCAACGCTGTTGATTGCCTCTCATCAAGACATAAAGACAGTATCAAACAGGCTCGGTCATGCTCAAACTTCGACTACCATGAACATATACGCGCATGCCCTGCAAGAGGGTGATCGAAAGGCGTCTGACGTACTGGAAAACCTCCTCGCAAAAGAGGCATAAAAACAAAAAAATCCCGCTCCAGTAGCCAAATAGTAGCTAAATGGCTTTTTGGAGCGGGATTTGATTTTTCTTGAAAAAGCGAAAAAGCCTTGAAAATCAAGGCTTTTTCAATGGAGCTGATACCCAGATTCGAACTGGGGACCTCATCCTTACCAAGGATGCGCTCTACCGCCTGAGCCATATCAGCGCCTGACAGTTAGATATTATATCATAAAAAAAAAGATGTGTCAAGCATTTTTTCAAATTTGCAAAATTATTTTTTTAACCTCGGTTTATCGCCAAACGCGGACAAGTTTTGCCGTAACACTTGCAAAAAGACGCAAAAGATGGTATACTGACAAGAGAAAATACAAAACGAAAGGAATAAATATAAATGAAACTTGGTATGGTAGGTCTGCCGAACGTGGGAAAAAGCACCTTGTTCAACGCTCTGACCAACGCGGGCGCGGAATCCGCAAATTATCCGTTCTGCACGATAGAGCCGAATGTGGGCATAGTGTCCGTTCCCGACGAAAGACTGGACAAGCTCGCCGAAATGTACCACCCCGAAAAATTCACCCCCGCAACGTTGGAATTTGTGGACATTGCCGGACTGGTAAAAGGCGCGTCCAAGGGCGAGGGGCTCGGAAACAAGTTCCTTGCGGACATACGGGAGGTAGACGCTATAGTTCATGTGGTACGGTGCTTTGAAAACGACAACATCATTCATGTGGACGGCAGCATAAACTCGGCAAGAGATATAGAAACGATAAATCTTGAGCTGGTATTTTCGGATATTGAAATAGTTCAGCGCAGGCTGGACAGAGCGAAAAAGCAAATGAAAGGCGATAAGAGCCTTGCGGCGGAGGTAGATCTGTTGGAGCGGCTGCTAAGCCATCTTGAGGAGGGAAGATCCGCGCGCGCCTTTGAATTTACCGAAGAGGAATCGGAGATAATAAAGACCACTCCCCTGCTTTCCAACAAGCCGGTCATATACGCCGCCAACCTTTCCGAGGCGGATTTTACCGGCGACATCGAAACCAACGAACAGTATCTGGCGGTCAAAAAAACAGCCGAGGAGGAGCATAGCGCCGTTCTTCCCATCTGCGCACAGATAGAGGCGGAGATAGCGGATATGGACGACGAGGACAAGCAAATGTTCCTATCCGAGCTGAATTTGGAACAATCCGGACTTGCCCGCATAATAAAGACCGGCTACAGCCTGTTGGGGCTTATTTCCTATCTTACCGCCGGTCCGCAGGAGGTCAGGGCGTGGACGATAACCGAAGGCACGAAAGCGCCCAAAGCCGCCGGAAAGATACACACCGATTTTGAAAAGGGCTTTATCAGGGCGGAGATAGTGTCGTTCGACGACCTTATCGCCTGCGGGAACATGAACGCCGCAAAGGAAAAAGGGCTTGTCCGCCTTGAAGGCAAGGATTATGTTATGCGTGACGGCGACGTTGTGCTGTTCAGATTTAACGTATAATTTTCGGAGGACGAAATGAAGATACTTTTATATTCCGAAAACATGAGATTTATCAAGGTATCGGGACTCGGAAGAGCGATAATGCACCAAAAGCAGGCACTTACCGAGCATGGGATAGCCTTTACCGACAAGCCGTCCGATAACGACTGGGACGTTGTTCATATAAACACCTATGGACTGAACTCCCGCAGGATAGCGAAAAAAGCCCGTAAAAACGGCAAAGCGGTAGCTTACCACGCCCATTCCACAAAAGAGGATTTCATGGATTCCTTTATCGGCTCGAATATGTTCGCCGGAGTTTTTAAAAAATGGATATGCTCCTGTTATGATCTCGGCGACGTGATACTTACGCCAACGGAATATTCAAAATCCCTGCTTGAGGGCTATGGGATAACCAAGCCGATATTTGCGGTATCCAACGGAGTAAGGCTTGATTTTTTCAAAAAGAGAGCCGAGGACAGAGCGGAATTTCGCAGGAAATTCGGTTATTCTGACGACGACAAGGTGGTCATGGCGGTAGGGCTGTACCTTCGCAGAAAAGGCGTGTTGGATTTCGTGGAGCTTGCAAAAGCAATGCCGGAGTATAAATTCATCTGGTTCGGCAAAACGCCTCTGTTTACCGTTCCTCACGAGGTACGCAAAGCGGTCAAGACCAAGCTGGACAACCTGTGCTTTGCCGGATATGTACAGCCGGACGAGCTGAAAAAGGCATACGCCGGCTGCGACGCTTACATCTTCCCTACCCACGAGGAGACCGAGGGCATAGTGCTGTTGGAGGCTTTGGCGTCTAAAGCTCCGGCGGTGATACGAGATATTCCGGCTTTTTCCTGGCTTTCCGAAAACGAGGTGTATAAAGCCAAGGACAACACGGATTTTGCGGTAAAGATACGGGGCGTTATCGAGGGACAGCTTCCCTCCCTTGCCGAAAACGGATATAAAGCGGTCGAGGACAAGGATATAAGCCTTATCGGAGAAAAGCTGGAAAATGTATACTTAACAGCGCAAAAAGAGGCGCAGAAACACAAAAAACCCGATAAATAAAGCAAAAATCCCTAAAAAATCCTTGACTTTTTGCTTTTCATCTGATATAATAATATCTGCCGCGTGTTTAAGGTAAAAAAGAGGATCGCAGCGATCCCGCCTTTGACAGCGAGATTTTGAAAGAGGTAATGATATGTACGCAATTATTGAGACCGGCGGAAAGCAGTATCAGGTCAGCGAGGGCGACGAGATCTTCGTTGAAAAACTGGACGCCGAAGGCGAGATCACATTTGACAAGGTGATAATGGTAGGCAAGGACGACGGCGCTGTAGTCGGCGCTCCCTATGTGGACGGAGCAAGCGTAAAAGCCACTCTTATCAAGAACGGCAAGGGCAAGAAGATAAACGTCTTCACCTACAAGCCCAAGAAATCCAGCAAGCGCTCCATGGGACACAGACAGCCGTACAGCAAGGTAAAGATAGAGTCCATCAACGCATAAGCGATGATAACGGCTGTTTTTACCGAGCGTGACGGTGAAATGATAGGCTTTTCCATTACGGGTCATTCCGACCATGGCGGAAAAGGACGGGATATAGTGTGCGCGGGCGTTTCCAGCGCGTTGATGCTTACGGTCAACACGATAACGGATTTCATAGCCGCCGACGCCGAGGTAAACGTCGATCCCGCCAAAGAGGGGCAGGCTTCATTGACGCTTATCCCTCCGTACAACAAAAACGCGGAGGGAATGATAAGATCCTTTTATGCTCACCTTGACAGCATTCGGGAGGATTACGGGCAGATAAGGCTCGAAATTAACAAGACAGGTCAAACGGAGAAAGGATAATAACGATGATCAAGATAAGTTTACAGCATTTCGCTCATAAAAAAGGTATGGGTTCTACCAAAAACGGACGTGACAGCGAATCCAAGCGTCTCGGCGTAAAGCGTGCCGACGGTCAGTATGTGCTGGCAGGCAACATCATAGTTCGCCAGAGAGGAACACACATTCACCCCGGCAATAACGTGGGACGCGGTTCCGACGATACGTTATTTGCTCTTGTCAGCGGTAAGGTCAAATTTGAACGCTACGACAAAGACCGCAAGCAGGTAAGCGTTTACGCTGATTAAGGATAACAGAATGACGGGCGGGGCAACTCGCCCTTTTTGTTGTATAGCAGCAGCATTTTTGAAAGGAGCGGTCGTATGTTTGTCGATACGGTGAATATATATATCAAAGCCGGAAACGGCGGCAACGGCGCCGTTTCTTTCCACCGCGAAAAATACGTTGCCGCGGGAGGACCCGACGGAGGCAACGGCGGCAAAGGCTCGAACATCGTTTTTACGGCGGACGATAATCTTTCTACGCTGATAGATTTCCGATACAAGAAAAAATATATCGCTCCCGACGGAGAAAAAGGCGGTCCTTGCCGCCGTACCGGAAAAAGCGCCGAACCTACGGTCATAAGAGTACCTCGCGGCACGCTTATAAAGGACGCGGATACCGGCAGGATACTTGCGGACATATCCGGCGACGAGCCGGTAGTAGTCGCAAAAGGCGGCAACGGCGGCAAAGGAAACATGAATTTTGCCACCGCTACCCGTCAGATACCCAAATTTGCAAAGCCCGGCTACCCCGGAGAAGAATATAACGTTACCTTGGAGTTAAAGCTGCTCGCGGACGTAGGACTGGTAGGATTTCCCAACGTGGGAAAATCCACCTTTATCAGCGTGGTGAGCGCCGCAAAGCCCAAGATAGCGAATTATCATTTTACCACGATAACGCCTGTTCTGGGAGTGGTAAGCCTTGGCGAAAAGTCGTTCGTTATGGCGGATATACCCGGTCTTATCGAGGGAGCGAGCGACGGCGCGGGACTGGGTCACGAATTTTTGCGCCATGTCGAGCGCTGCCGCATGATAGTCCATGTGGTGGACGTTTCCGGCTCGGAGGGGCGCGACCCCGTAGAGGACTTTGAGAAGATAACCCGCGAGCTTGTAAATTTCTCCGCCGAGCTTTCCGAAAGGCCGCAGATAGTGGTCATGAACAAGACCGACCTTGCCGCGCCGGAGCAGATAGAGAAGTTCGGCAGATATATTTCCGAGGAAAAGGGACTTCCCTGCTTTTCCTGCTGTGCGGCCGCCGCAAAAGGAACGGAGGATATAATAAAGTATATAGCCGCGCAGCTTGACAAGCTGCCTCCGATAAAGCGTTACGAGGCGGAGCCGATGACAAAGCGCGAGCTTGACGAGCTGGCGCTGAAGAAAAAGAGCTTTACCGTTACCAAAGAGGACGGGATATATATTGTGGACGCGCCGTTTCTTGCTCCTATTCTCCAAACGGTGAATATGGACGATTACGAAAGCCTGCAATATTTTCAGCGTGTTCTCAGGTTCAGCGGCATAATAGATAAGCTGGAGGAAATGGGTATACAGGAAAACGACACGGTATCCATTTACGATTTTGAGTTTGATTATATGAGATGATTCTTTAAAGGTGACGATATGGCGGATAACTTTACCGAAAAGCAGGCACGTTCTTTAAGTCCGCTTACGCTGGCTTTTTTCGGCGACAGCGTTTACGAGGTGCTTGTAAGGGAAAGAATAGTAAAAGACGGCTCTAAGCCCATTCATGCGCTGCACGATATGGCGGTAAAAAAGGTCAACGCGGGGTTTCAGTCTTTCGCGTCGGAGCATATTGAATCGCTGCTCACCGAAGATGAGACCGAGATATTCAAACGCGGACGGAACGCCACGGGGAGCAACGTTCCCCGCTCAAGCAATCCCAAAGATTATCACCGCGCTACCGGCTTGGAGGCTTTGTTCGGCTATTTGTATCTGTCCGGCAAGACCGAAAGAATGAATGAGCTTTTTAACATTATATACGATCTGGAGCTGCCGAAAAAATAAGGAGGCTCTCTTATGGGCAAAGTGAAAAAGAAAGACGGCAAGGCTAAAAAGCGCGCCCGTCTGTCTAAAACGCTTATCGACATACCGATAATAATACTGGGCGGTTTCCTGTTTGCCTGCGGAGTGCAGACTTTTGCCGCTCCCAACGGGATAGCGTCCGGCGGCGTATCCGGCATAGCGGTCATAATATCGCACCTTACAGGAATAAGCGAGGGTCTGCTGTACCTGCTGATAAATATTCCGATAATGATAATCGGCTTTATTTTCCTCGGCAAGCTGCTGATGTTCAAAACGATAATCTCGATAATCACGATAACCGTCGCTACCGACTATGTTTTCGAGTTTTTGCCGAAATACGAGGGCGATACGATAATAGCCGCAATATACGGCGGGATACTGCTCGGCGCGGGGCTGGGGCTTTGCTATTACTGCGAAGGCACTTCCGGCGGCACAGATATAATAAACAAGCTGATAAACCGAAAATTCCCGCAAATGAGCTTGGGCGTGATAACCTTTTTGGTGGATATGGTGGTCGTGGTCGCGGCTATACTTGCATTCGGAAATTTGGAGGCGGGACTTTACTCGCTTATCGCGATATTTGTTTCGTCCAAGGTCATGGATATGCTCATATACGGCAGTTATGAGGGTAAAATGCTGCTTATTTTCTCGCAAAGATACGGGGAAATATCCGAAAAGATAATGGAAACGGGACGCGGGGTAACATTTTTACAAGGTACGGGAGCTTACAACGGCACCGATACAAAAGTTATCTGCTGCGCCGTTCATAAAAATGAGTATGTGAAAGTAAAGCGCTTTGTCAAAGAAATCGACCCTGACGCGTTTATGATAATAAACAGCGCCAAAGAGGTTTTGGGACAGGGCTTTAAGCAAATAATCTAAGACAGTATAAGGAGAAGAATATGTCAGGACATTCAAAATGGAGTACCATCAAAAGGAAAAAGGGTGAAAAGGACGGCGCAAGAGCCAAGGTATTCACCAAGATAAGCAGAGAGATAATAGTTGCGGTCAAGGAAGGCGGCGGCGATCCGGCGAACAACGCTAAGCTCGCTACACTTATCCAAAAGGCAAAGTCAAACAATATCCCGAACGACAACATAGACAGACTTATCAAAAAGGCTGTCGGCGGCGGAGAGAAAAACGACTATGAAAACTGCGTATACGAGGGTTACGGTCCTGCGGGAGTTGCGGTGATAGTTGACTGCCTTACCGATAACAGGAACAGGACCGCCGGAGAAATACGTCATTATTTTGACAAATTCGGCGGAAATATGGGCGCTACCGGCTGTGTTTCCTTTATGTTCAATCTTCAGGGCGTTATCATCATCGACAACGAGGACGGCGACATAAACGAGGATAAGGCAATGGAGGACATACTCGAATGCGGAGGCGACGACTTCAGCTTTGAGGACGGCTGCATTGAGATAACCACCGACCCCAAAACGGTCGGCGAAGTCGGGGAGGCGCTCTCCAAACTGGGCTACAAGGTGCTTTCCGCGGAGGCGGAGCAAGTTCCTACTACTTACACCACCCTCACCGATGAGGAACAGATAAAGAAAATGAATTTGCTGCTTGAAACGCTGGACGATAACGACGACGTTCAAAACGTATGGCATAACTGGGAAATGAACGACTGATATTTCGTAAAGTCATAAAAAAATCCGTCCGTGGGACGGATTCAGGCTGTCGATAAACCCACAGCACCATTACGAACAGCCTGAAAGGCTGTTCGTGTCGGAGTTTTGAATTTATATAATTCAAAACTCCTGCCCCGCGGCTTAAACTTAACGACAGCACAAATTTTCTTAATGCGTCAAGAGCCGCTCACAGACGTTGCGGAGTCGGACACAAGCCGCCTCACGCCGATTCTTTTGGGCTATTTTTGTCCCTTGTTCCTCGGCAGGCGCAAGCCTGCCTGCGTCGCAAGAGCCAAAACTATCTCCAAAATCTCTCGGCGTGAGGTTCGTTTTTACAGAGCAGATTTTCGTCAAGACAAGGCGACCGAACGACGGCATACTTGCGTATGCCTAGCGAGGTCAACGCAGTATTGGCGGAAATATGCCTGTAAAAACCGACTTGTGTCCGACTCCGCAACGTCTAGTACCCTTGTACGCCTATCGCGTCTCTTTCCTTGTCTGCGCGTGTTTCTCGACGCCTGTCAGTTTGTCGAAAAATGACTTTTTCGACAAACTGTATCCGTCCGTGGGACGGATTTTTTATTGTCGTCATTCGGTAACGAAAGGAGGGAAAGAAAACGGACATTGTCAAAATCGACAATGTCCGTTATATTTTTCTCCCGCCGTCATTATTTTGCGATATTGCTGTTGTTGATGGCGCTTACGAGCGCGCTTACCGAGGAGTTTATTATATCGGTGTGTATTCCCGCGCCCCACGAGGAGTTTCCGTCAGCGTCGGTTATTTCAACATAAGCCGCTGCCTTGGATTTAGAACCTACCTCCAACGCGTGCTCGGTATAAGTGGCAATAGTGTAATTAAAGCCGAGTCCTTCCTTTATTGCGTTGCTCACCGCGTCAAGCCTGCCGTTGCCCTTGCCGCGGTATACTCCCCTGCTGCCCTTATGCTCTACCGTGACCTCCGCCGCTATTCTCGCGCCGTTTTCTTCCTGAACATAATGTGCCTCTATCACCTTTATATCCGTTTCGATATTTACAAAATTATCGCGGAATACGCCGTAGACCTCATCGGGCGACAGCTCCTTGTGGAGATGGTCGGAAACGCCCTTTACGGTATATCCGACTTTCTCGCGGAATTTCTTGGGAAGATCTACGCCGAATTTGGTTTCCAGCAAAAAGCCTATGCCGCCCTTGCCACTCTGACTGTTTATCCTGATAACGTCGCCGTCATACTGTCTGCCGAGATCCTTGGGGTCGATGGGGAGATACGGCACGGTCCATTGTGTAAGCCCCTTTTCCTCTCTCCACTTCATTCCCTTGGCGATAGCGTCCTGATGAGAGCCTGAAAAAGCGGCGAATACCAGCGCGCCGGAATACGGCTGCCTTTCGTAAACCTTCATGCAGGTCATTTTTTCATATACCTTTGTTATCGCGGGAATATCGGAAAAATCCAGTCCTGGGTCAACGCCATGGGTATACATATTAAGCGCGAGGGTGATTATATCCACGTTTCCGGTGCGTTCTCCGTTGCCGAACAACGTACCCTCTATCCTATCGCCTCCCGCGAGCAAGCCCATTTCGCTGTCCGCTACGGCACAGCCTCTGTCGTTATGCGGGTGGAGCGATACGATGACGTTTTCGCGGTACTTCATATTCTTGCACATATACTCTATCTGAGAAGCGTACACATGAGGCATGGACATTTCCACCGTTACCGGCAGATTGATTATTACCTTGTCCTCAGGCGTGGGCTGCCATACGTCAAGTACGGCGTTGCATATTTCCAACGCATATTCCGGCTCGGTACCCGTAAAGCTCTCAGGTGAATATTCAAACTTGAATTCGCCGGGAGTCTTTTCGCGATACTCCTTAAGCAGCTTTGCGCCGGATACCGCTATTTCGGTTATCTCAGTCTTATCCTTTTTAAATACCTGTTCTCTTTGCGCCACGGATGTGGAATTGTAAAGATGCACTACCGCGTGCTTTGCCCCGCGCAGCGCCTCAAAGGTTTTCTTGATGATATGCTCTCTCGACTGAGTAAGCACCTGAATGGTAACGTCGTCGGGTATAAGCTCCTGCTCGATGAGCGCGCGGCAAAACTCGTATTCGGTTTCCGACGCCGCGGGAAAGCCTATCTCTATCTCCTTAAACCCTATCTTTACCAGCATTTTGAAAAATTCCAGCTTTTCCTCCAAGCTCATAGGAACTATCAAAGCCTGATTTCCGTCGCGCAGATCCACCGAACACCATATCGGCGCTTTGTCCACATACTCTTTCTTTGCCCAGTCCATGCACTCTGTCGGGGGCATAAAATAGCCTCTCGAATATTTTCCTTTGTTTGTCATATTAAGATCCTCCCTTGCGTTTTTCAGTTTGAACGGAGTTTTGGATACGGTACTATCAAAAAGCCGCCTTCCGTACACAAAAAAGCCCGCCTTCCGTACAGAAGACGAGCTTATACCCGTGTTACCACTTCAATTCATGCAATGCTCACACACCGCACCTCAACCACATCAAACAATGTGTTACTCTATAACGGGAGCCCCCGTCGCAGCCTACTGTAAATTTTCAGCCGCGCAGCTCTTGGGCGAGTCATTTCCTTTCTCCGCAGCCGTCTTGCACCAAACGCCGGCTCTCTGAATGTCGAATAAAGGCTTTTCTCCCAATCAACGCTTTTATATATTATATTTATTATACACTACATCCGCCAAAATGTCAACTGTTTTTTTTAAATTTTACTTAAAATTTTTTCTTTCCATATTTCGATGAGCCGATCAAGCGAAAACGCGGCGTTCGCGGGACTGGTGGAAGGCAGCCCGACTGCCGACATTCCCGTTTCCTCTCGGCAAAGCCTGTTATAAAGCGTAAAGGCGGTGTTTCCGTTGGTGAATATCGCGCTTACGCGGCTGTTATCCAGAATAAGCCGCAGCGGATTTGCGACAGCGTCTTTTATGCTGCTGTCGGAAGAGCCTGTCACGGTACAGCTTTGAACGACGTCCCACAAAGCGACGCCGTGCTTTAACAGCAGTTTCTTCTTTTGCTCCACCGTCTGCGGACAATCCTCGTCAAATACCGCGCTTATCACTTTCCAAAAGCGGTTTTGAGGGTGATGATAGAAAAACATCCCTTCCCTGCTTTTCACGGACGGAAAAGAACCCAGTATAAGTATCCTGCTGTCGGCGTTGTACACAGGCGGTATGTTGTGTATCGGCATTTTCCCTCCCGAAAACGGTACGGCAATATCAGCCGATAAGCTCTTTTATCTTCTCCACCAGCTTAGCCGACGCTTTTTCATGGGTGGTCTGAGTGGGGTGCCAGTCTGCGGCGTATCCGTCATTGGGGTCCTGCGGGTCAAATTTCATCGTATAGATGTTTTTGTCGTCGGTCTGCTCGGTATATGCGGCAACCGCCTTTTCAATGGTCGGGAACAGTCTGTCGCCCATTATTCCCAGAGTGCAGAGTATGATGGAATCGGGATTGTCCTTGCGCACGGTCTTTAAAAACTCAACATACTCGTCGCAGTATTCCTGCTGCTTTTCGGCGTCGTTGAGGGTGTAGCTGTCATCGTTCGTTCCGAGGTTGATAACAACCATATCGGGGGTGTACTGTGAAAAATCCCAGTCTACCTGGTTGGGTCTTTGCTCTTTATACGGGCCGTAGCAAAATCCCATTTTCTCGTAATATTGCGGTATGGTCTGGGAAGACACCTTCTTCTTACCGTCGGAATAACCTGATATGATACCGTATCCGCTTATAGATACCATGCTGTAGTCCGCGTCGAGCGCCTCGGCGGTCTTATAAGCATAAGCCTTGGTAACGTCCTCTGTGGAAGTTGCAAAATGGTGTTCCTTGTCCTCATCGTCTACGCCGTATCCGCAGGTTATCGAATCTCCCACGAACTCTATCGCAAGGTCCTTTGCCTCGGTAGGCTTTATGCCCTCGTCGGAATCCACCGATATTTTGGTGATGCCGACCGTTGACATCGCGGTCTCCGAAAGCTTTATTATCCTTACCGTGCAGTCCTCCGCGGCGTCGCTGTTGAATACTTCAAAGGTTTGTTCGGGCTGGGTAATCATCTCGTCCACTACCCTTTCACCGTTGAGGTAGATAGCCACCCTCGCCTGATTTTCCGCCGTTTCGGTCGCTACATTGTCGTCGCCCGCAAAAGTTACCGTCGCTCTTTTTCCGTTAAAGGTGAACTCTGCGCCCGAACCTGAAAAAGTAAGCCATAGCGAATCCTCAAGCTCGTATGTACGTCCGAGCCTTTTTACGTTTGTGCTGTCGGGTATGTATGTTTTCATTCCGTCCTCTCCTATCTGATACGCACCCGCGTTTTGATCCTGTGAGCAGGCTGTAATGCTCCCCAAAAGTAAAATCGCACAGCCTACGGCTGCCGCTGCCTTAAATTTCATGATATTACCTCCTGCAACAGACTTTCTTTATACTAAAAAGTATATCAAAACGGCGGCAATTTGTCAACCCTGCATAAAAACTTAAATTCGGTATTGAAATCCTACTTAATATGTGTTATAATATAAAGGACATATCTAACGATTTTAACATAGGCGCTCGAAAGTTTTAAAGCACCTGTTTATTGAAAGCGCCTGAGCGATATACTTCCGACAGAACGTTTCTGCCGCAAAAGTTTTTACAAAAAGGAGCAAATCAAATGAGCATGATCGACAAATTAAAGGAACTGGGAGTAAACACCGACGAGGGATTAAAGCGGTTTATGGGCAATGCCGCGCTTTATGAAAGAATGATGGGCAAGCTCCCCGCGAACGTAAGATCTCAGGAGGTCATGAAGCACTTTGACGAAAAGGATTATCAGGCGGCGCTGGAAAGCACGCACACTCTTAAAGGAGTGACGGGAAATCTTTCGGTAACTCCGCTTTATCAGGCATATTCCGAGGCGGTGCGCCTGCTCAGAGAGAACGAGCCGGAAAAGGCGCGCGAAGTCGTTGAAGCCGTCCTGCCCCTCGAAAACGAGATCTTAAACTGCATAGAAAACGATCAATAGACCCTGCGCGAACTATCTTTTTACCAAGGCTGTATACAGCCAAAAAAAGAGAAAGGAGTGACGCTTTCATTTCAGGGCGTCAAAAGAAATGGAAAATAAAGATAAAACGATTTTGATAGTCGATGATATGGAAATAAACAGGGCGATACTTGCCGAGGGATTTACAGACACATATCACATTATTGAAGCCGAGAACGGCAAGCAGGCGATGGAAACGATAAACGCGCACAGAGATATAGCGGCCGTACTGCTGGATCTTATCATGCCGGAGATGGACGGCATATCGGTACTGCGGGAGCTTAACCGCACAGGCAAGATAAACCACATACCCGTGTTCATAATAACCGCCGCCGATAACGAGGACACGCTGACCGAGGCATACGAGCTCGGCGCGGTGGACGTTATCTCCAAGCCGTTCATCATGAACTTTATCAAATCAAGAATAACGAATATCATCGAGCTTTACGGACACAGAAACGAGCTTGTTGAAATAGTGAACGAGCAGATAAAAAAGCTCAGTAAGATAAACAAATCCATGATAGAAACGCTGGCTACTCTGATAGAGTTTCGGGACTGCGAATCGGGCGAGCACGTCAGACGCATATGCGGACTTACCCGAATACTGCTTACCTCTATCAGCGATACCTATCCGGAATACTACATGGACAGAGTGGAGATAGAAAAAGTCGTAAACGCGTCCATTCTGCATGACGTCGGCAAGATAGCGATACCCGACGGAATTCTGAACAAGCCCGGCAGGCTTACCAAGGAAGAATTCGAGATAATGAAACAGCACACCGTCAAAGGCGGCGAAATGCTGGAAAATATACCGAACAAGATATTCGACGACGACACGTTCAAGTACGCGATAGATATATGTCGGCACCACCATGAAAGATGGGACGGCAGAGGCTATCCCGACGGGCTTGCAGGTGATGAAATAACCATATGGGCGCAGATAGTCGCGCTTGCGGACGTTTACGACGCGCTCACCTCTCCGAGATGTTACAAAGCCGCGTTCGACCACGAAACGGCGCTGAACATGATATATAACGGAGAATGCGGCGTATTCAATCCCAAGGTGCTTGAGATTTTAAGAAAGAACGAATGCAACGTTAAAAACGAGCATGACTTAGTGTTGTAAGCAAACTTACGTTACATAAAATTCCCCCGTTTAAAACGGGGAATTTTTATATCTAAAATGAGGGAAGCCCCCCGAAAAAATCCGGAGGACTTCCCTACTAAGGAGTATATTATGAAAAGACTTATAAGCGATTATTCCTTTACACCGCCAACTGCGACGCCCGCGATTATGAACTTGGAAAGGCAGAAGTACACTATCATTACGGGTACTATCGCAATGAAGATGAACATATAAACCTTACCGAGGTCAAACTTCAGGAAGTCCGCGCCACGCAGCTGAGCTATCATTATCGGCAGCGTCTTGTTCTCGGTAGAATCCAGTATCAGACCGGGAACAAAGTAGTTATTCCAGGACGCCACGAAGCTGAATATCGCCTGTACCGCAAGAGCGGGTTTCAGTATTGGAAGTACGATGGTGTTAAAGGTCCTGAACTCGCCCGAACCGTCGATACGGGCAGCCTCGATGATGTCGAGGGGCAGCGAGCTCTTCATATACTGTATCATGAAGAAGAATACCGTGGGAGCAGCGACCGAAGGAACTATCAACGGGATAAAGGTATCTCTGATATGCCAGTCGGTGCACATGGTAAACAGACCGAGCGCGCTGAGCTGTGTGGGTATCGTCATTATGATAAGTATGAAGTTGAACATGAACTTCTTGCCCTTGAAGTCGTAAACGTGTATCGCGTAAGCGGTCATCGCGGAGAAGTATATCGACAGTATAGCGCTTGAACCTGCTATTATAAGGCTGTTGATAATACCTCTTACGACCGGTATCGTGGCATCGGTGACCGCGCTGACAAAGTTGTTTACGAAGGACACTCCGGGAATGAGCGAAAAACCTGCCGTTATTTCGTTATGCTCACGGGTGGAGTTTATTATCAGTATGTAGAAGAAGAACAGACAGAGTATCGAGAAAAACGTCAATACAACGTAGCATACTATTCTGTGTATCAGCAGACCGTGGTCCGGTTTCATGGACGGATCACCGTTGGGCTGCTGAAGCGCGGATTTTACCTCCGGCAAATTCTTATCTTTCTTTGCCATTATACGCCCCTCCTTTTCTCTGCCTTCAACGCAGCCTTAGCCGCCTTGTTCGCTTCTCTTGAAGTTTTATCGGCTGCAAATCCGTAATAAACTATCAGGCTGAGTGCAGCGCAGATAATGAAGATAACTACCGATATAGCGCCTGCAAGACCGTAGTTCGGGTTGCCGGAAATGTTCGAGCTGAGGTACATGATAAGCGTTCTGGTGGTGAAATTCGGTCCGCCTGTACCGTTGGTAAGTATCTGCGGAACATCGTACATCTGCAAACCGCCGATGAGCGAAGTGATAAGAACATATACGAGTATGGGTCTGATAAGCGGAAGAGTTATCTTCCAGAATATCTGACCACTGTTTGCACCGTCTATTTCCGCCGCCTCGATGACGGATTCGTTTATACCCATCATGGCAGCCATCAGAAGTATCGTGGTGTTGCCGAACCACATCATGAAGTTCATAAGTCCGACAAGTCCCATCGTGCTGTAGGTATAGTCAAGGAAACGGAACGGCTCACCGTTGTTGAATATCTTGATAATGTCGTTGACAGGTCCTATATCCGAGAAGATAGAGAATATCAACATCGCAAATGCGGAAGCCATTATCAGGTTGGGCATATAAATAATGGTCTTGAAAAGACCGAGACATTTCAGTCTTAACCTTACGTTTGTGAACCAGTACGCAAAAAGAAGTGAAATGATTATCTGCGGGATAAATCCTATAGCCCACATAACGAGAGTGTTATAAGTAAGTCCGAAAATATTTACCTTGCTGAAATCAAATATCGACGCGAAATTGTCAAGTCCGACAAAATTCGGTCCGATATAATCGAGTCCGCTCCTGAAATATTCAAATACGCTGTAATAGAAAGTTTGGATAAGCGGCCAAGCCTGGAAAACAAGAAATACAACGGTAAACGGGATCATGAAAATATATCCCCATTTTTTATATTTCCCTATTCCTCCGCCTTTCTTTTTCGGGGTTGGCGCTTTTTCAACAGCAACCTGCTGAGCCATAATAACACCTCACTTTTTTATTCATGCTTTGAGTCAAGCATGTTAACAGGACGAAAGCAAAGCAATTCGTCCCATTAACATACTTGACTGCGAATCCGCGACGAACCCGCAGTCAAGAGATGTTATTTGTCGGTCAGACCGACGTCAAGTCAGAAACTCACGCGGGCTTTTTCAGCTCGGGATATGCTTCGATAACAAGCGTATAGAAGTTGTTAAGAGCGGTATCCTTATCAACTGAGCCAGCAAAGTACTCCTTGAACGCACTCTGGAACTTTTCGTTGCAGATCTGGTCGTACTTGGTGCACTTATCCATAGAGATGTCAGGAGCAACGTCAACGAACAGAGCAATGTGGTTCTGGCCACCGAGGAATGCCGAACCGTACTCGGGATCAGCTGCGATCTCCTTCATTATGGAGTCGTTGTTTACATAGTCGCTGGTAACCTTGGAGAAGTCCTTCAGGAAGTCTGCGTTGCAGCAGAAGTCCTTCATGATCTGTCCAACGAGCTGCTTGTTGTCGGTGCCGTTAGCTGCTGCGAGCCATGTGCCGCCCCAGAAGTAGCTCTGAGGACCGTAGCAAACCTTCCACTCGCCGTATTCGCCGTTGCCTACTTCCAGCTTTCCGCCTTTATCAGTCTTTGTTTCAAGAGAGTTGCCGGCCAGAGTGAAGTTGATGCCCCATGTAGAATAGAAGAAACCGAATACGTTAGCGCCGGGGCCCTGGTCAGCGGTCCAAGCGTCTGCCCAAAGAGTAGTCTTGTTGTTGTAGCCCTTGTCGGTGTAATCCTTGGTCTGGTCTACCCAAGCCATGAGCTGATCGTCAATGATTATCTCGTTGTTCTCGTTTACCCAAGGAGC
The DNA here is from genome assembly GCA_947623915.1 of uncultured Ruminiclostridium sp. GTDB lineage: Bacteria > Bacillota > Clostridia > Oscillospirales > Ruminococcaceae > Ruminiclostridium_E. The sequence goes on along the minus strand of CANQIB010000008.1, from coordinate 42,471 downwards.
CGAAACGTTGTTGGAGAATACACGGTAAGCGTCATCATAACCGGAGAGCATCTTGTAGCCCTTCTCCTGTGCCTTTGCAGCTACATCGTTGAACTTGGTCCAGTCGGAAAGTGCTTCCTGTACCTCATCGGGATCGGAAGTGCCGAGTACGTCCTCAGCTATCCTTGTACGATAAGCGAACAGACCGGGAGTTGCCTGCCAAGACAGACCCTTTACCTTTCCGTCGGAAGAGGTAACAACGTCGGTAGTGTACTTGTACATGTTAGCCATGTCCTCGTCGGTGATGCCGAGATCCTTAACATCAAGAGTTACGTCAGCGTCAACGTACTTTGTGCAGTAATCAGCCTCGAACAGGAACAGGTCGATAGGATCGCTGGTGTTCTGGGTGTTCTTGGGAAGATCCGTGTCCAGCTTGGTCTGATATGCGCCGTCATCGCTCGGAGTGATGGTGAAGTCATAGGTAACGCCATCAGGCAGCTTATCCTTGAGATAAGTCTCAAAGTAGTCCTTCCACTCGTCGTTCCAAACATAAATGTTAAGATGAGTGCCCTCACCCTCAGCGAGAGTCATCTTGTCAATATGCTTGGCAGGATCCGGGGTCTCGTCTCCGCCGGTGCTCTCTTCCGTGCTGCTTTCAGCGGTGCTGTCAGCCGTGCTTTCAGCGGTGCTGTCTGCCGTACTTTCGGTGCCGCCGGTCGAAGAGGTCGTCGCGGTCGATTCGCAGCCTGCTATGCTTATCAGCGTAGCCGATGCGAGAAGAGCCGCTAAAATTCTTTTCTTCATTGGTAATTCCTCCAGTAGTTTTCTCGTCTTATAAAATAAGACTTGCTTGCCTTTCGGCATCTTTTTAATAAAGGTTAAATGTTGACATATAGTACAACATTTTTTCCTTATCGAGATAATGATACCACAAGTTTCACTAAAATGCAATAGTTTTGCTAAAAGAATTTGTACTTTTTACCGTAAACGTTTACAATGTATCTTTAACGTGTCGTTTTTCGTCAATATGCACAATTTTTGTTTACACTTTTGTAACTAAATCAAAGATTTATGAAGTTGAAAAAGTTGACAGACCTTGTTTATAGGCGATTTTATATGCAAACGCCGTTTTGTAAACGTTTTCTCGATTTTTAGAATTTTTTTATTTTACTTAAATTAGGCAAAATGTGCAAACAGCACAAAAACCTGTTTGCGGTGTTGTTAAAAAGCGACAATTTAATAGATTTTTCTTTTTTGCTCTTGAATTTAACATTTAAATAAGGTACAATAATCATTAGAAACAAAGAAAGGAATGATCGGAATGAGAACACACTTCTACTCTTCCAACACGTTTTGTACATATTGCGATCATTCCGGCGCGTCAAAATACACTTTGTCTGTTTTAAACAACATAAGTATATAAAGCTGTGGGTCATTGTACACAGCTTTATTTTTTTAAAGCAGACCGAAAGGAGAACATCAAAATGAAAAAAGCTGCCGTTATCATGGGGAGTGATTCGGATCTTCCGATAGTCAAAAAGGCGATCGACGTTCTCAAGCAGTTCGGCGTTCCCGTCGAGGTAAGGGTCTTGTCGGCGCACCGCTGTGCCGCTCAGGTGAGCGAATTTGCGTCAAACGCCGAGAAAAACGGTTTCGGCGTTATCATCGCGGCGGCGGGCAAGGCCGCGCATCTTGCCGGCGCTATCGCGGGGCAGACTCCCCTGCCCGTCATCGGCATACCGATTAAAGCGAGCGCGCTTGAGGGAATGGACGCGCTGCTTGCGACGGTACAAATGCCCGCCGGAGTTCCGGTGGCTACCGTTGCGATAGACGGCGCGGCGAACGCCGGTTATCTTGCGGTACAGATACTTGCCGTCGGCGATGGGGCGCTTATGGACAAGTTCAAAGCGTTCAGAGCCGAGCAGACCGAAAAGGTACTTCAAGCGGACGAAAAAATACGCGGCGAATTTGCATGAACGCATAACGTTCCCGCGTTTAAAAAAGACGATACGAGCCGCACGGGCGGCTGCAAAACAGAGGAGGATAAACATGGAAAAGAAAGAAATGCTTTACGAAGGCAAGGCAAAGAAAGTCTACGCGACCGACGACGAAAATCTCGTGATAGTGTCCTACAAGGACGACGCTACGGCGTTCAACGGGCTGAAAAAAGGTACTATCACAGGCAAAGGCGTTATCAACAACAAGATGACCAACTATATGTTCGGTCTGCTTGAAAAAGCGGGCGTTCCCACGCATCTGGTGGAGGAGATAAACGACCGCGAGACCGTTGTAAAAAAGGTGGAGATAGTTCCGCTGGAGGTCATCGTAAGGAACGTGGCAGCCGGCAGCTTTTCCAAAAAGCTCGGTATTGAGGAAGGCACGCCGCTCAAATGCCCGACGCTGGAATTCAGCTATAAGAACGACGATCTCGGCGATCCCTTTATCAACGATTATTACGCGCTGGGACTCGGACTCGCCACTCGTGAAGAGATAGACCTTATCACCGAATATGCGTTTAAGGTCAACGACTTCATGAAAGACTTTTTCAAGAAGCTGAATATAGACCTCATAGATTTCAAGATAGAATTCGGCAGGACTCCCGACGGCAAGATAATCCTTGCGGACGAAATTTCACCCGACACCTGCCGTTTCTGGGACAGCACCACTCACGAAAAGCTGGACAAGGACCGTTTCCGCCGCGACATGGGCGGAGTCGAGGACGCATACAACGAGATAATGCACCGCATATTCGACAAATAAGATAAAGGAGGAACGGTGTAGATTATGGGCGGATTTTTCGGAGCGGCCGGCAAAAACGACTGCGTAAGCGATGTGTTTTTCGGTACGGATTATCATTCGCACCTCGGCACAAAGCGCGGCGGACTGACCGCATATTCGGAAGAAAAAGGATTTCAGCGAAGCATACACAGCATTGAAAATTCTCCGTTTCGCACCAAGTTCGAGAAAGATGTTGAAGATACGGAGGGAAAGCTGTGTATCGGGTGCATCAGCGATACCGACCCTCAGCCGATACTGCTCAGCTCAAAGCTGGGTACTTACGCGGTCTGCAACGTCGGCATCATCAACAATGCGGAGGAGCTGAAGCACGAGATAACCAACACATATCAGGCGAGCTTTGAGGCGATGAGCAGCGGGCGTATAAACTCCAGCGCGCTTATAGGCGCTCTTATCTCACAAAAGGATTCTTTTGTAGAGGGCATACGGTACGCACAGGATAAGATAGTCGGCTCGATGTCCCTGCTGATACTTACCGAAAATTCCATCATCGCGGCGAGAGATAAGATGGGCAGACTGCCTATCATAGTCGGAGAAAGAGAGGACGGCTACTGCCTTTCCTCCGAATCTTTCGCTTTCCAAAAGCTGGGGTACAAGACCTTAAAGGAGCTTGCGCCCGCCGAGATAGTAAAAATCACCGCAGACGGAGTCGAGCAGCTCAGTCCCGGACGCGATGAAATGAAGATATGCACGTTTCTGTGGACCTATTACGGCTATCCCAACTCGGTGTACGAGGGAGTGACCGTCGAGCTTATGAGATACAGGAACGGCAGCATAATGGCGCAGGCGGATATAAACAACGGCACTCTGCCGAACGTCGATTATATCTGCGGCGTGCCGGATTCCGGCACGGCTCATGCGATAGGATATGCGAACCGCAGTGGCATACCGTTTGCACGTCCTTTTATAAAGTATACCCCCACATGGCCGAGGAGCTTTATGCCGCAAAGTCAGGCGATGCGCAACCGCGTCGCAAAAATGAAGCTGATACCCGTGCAGGAGCTTATAGAGGGTAAAAAACTGCTGTTCGTGGACGACAGTATAGTCCGCGGCACACAGCTGAGAGAAACGGTCGAGTTCTTATACGCGAATGGTGCAAAAGAGGTACATATGCGTTCTGCTTGTCCTCCCATCATGTACGGCTGCAAGTATCTTAATTTTTCGCGCAGCACGTCGGAGCTTGACCTTATAGCAAGAAATATAATAAACGATTTTGAGGGTGCGGACGGAATAAAATACATTGAAGAGTACAGCGATACATCTACCGAGCGAGGGAAAAAGCTGCGTGCCGAGATATGCAAAAGGCTGAAGCTCACCTCTCTGGAATACCAGTCGCTCGACGGCACGATAAAAGCGGTGGGACTTCCCGCCTGCAAGCTGTGCAGTTATTGCTGGAACGGAAAGGGCTAAAAATGTATAACGGGATCCGTGAAGAATGCGGTGTTTTCGGCATATACAGCAAAACCGCCGCAAAGGTCGCAAATTCGGTTTTTTACGGCTTATACGCATTACAGCACCGCGGACAGGAAAGCTGCGGTATAGTGGTCAATGACTGCGGAGTTTTCAGCTACCACAAAGGGCTGGGACTTGTAAACGAGGTGTTCGACCAAGAGAGCCTCGGAAAGCTGCCGGAAGGCAAGATAGCTATAGGACACGTCAGATATTCCACCACTGGAAATCTTACCGCGTCCAACATTCAGCCTATAGTGGTAAGGCACGTCAAAGGTCCGATGGCGATAGCGCACAACGGCAATCTTATCAACGCGTTACAGCTTCGCAGGGAATATGAGATGAGAGGCGCGATATTTCACACTACCAGCGACACCGAGGTAATATCCTACGCCATAACCGAGGCGCGGCTGACCTGCGGTTCGATAGAACAGGCGCTGGAAAAAGCGATGGACAAAATACGCGGGGCGTATTCGCTGGTGATAATGTCGGCAAAAAAGCTGATAGCCGCACGCGATCCCGACGGGTTTCGCCCGCTTTGCATAGGCACGCTGCCGGACGGCTCTTATGTCGCGGCGAGCGAAAGCTGCGCGCTGGACAGCATCGGAGCGGAATATCTCAGGGACGTCCTGCCGGGCGAGATAGTGGTCATAAACGAAAACGGGCTTACCTCCATTAAGACACATTGCGGAAAAAAAGGCTCGCTGTGCGTTTTCGAGTTTGTTTACTTTGCGCGTCCCGACAGCAACATCGGAGGATTTTCGGTACATCAGGCAAGAATAAAAGCCGGAAGATTTCTGGCGCAGGAACACCCGATAGACGCGGATATAGTTATAGGCGTGCCGGACAGCGGCTTGGACGCGGCGCTCGGCTTTTCGCTGGAGTCGGGTATACCCTACGGAGTGGGATTTATCAAAAACAGATACGTCGGCAGAACTTTTATCCAGCCCGCTCAGGGCATGAGGGAAAATTCGGTCAGGATAAAGCTGAACGTTATTAAAAAGGTAGTGGAAGGCAAACGCGTGGTGCTGGTGGACGACAGCATAGTAAGAGGCACTACCAGCGGCAGGATAGTCGACCTTATCAGGAACGCGGGCGCGAAAGAGGTACATATGCGGATCTCCTCTCCCCCGTTCATCAGCCCGTGCTATTTCGGTACGGACATAGACAGCAAAGACAAGCTGATAGCCTGCCGTATGACAGTCCCCGAAATAACAAAGCATATCGGCGCGGATACCCTGGGCTATCTCAGCGCAAAAAACGTTATCAGGATAGCGCAGGAGGCGGATACCGGCTTTTGTCGGGGCTGCTTTACCGGCGAATATCCCGTTGAAGTACCAAACGAAATGCCCAAGGACAAATTTGAACAAAAGTTAAGCGAATAACAGCAGCAGAGCCTATCCGCCGCGCGGGCCCTGCGAATATCAGCCAGCGGCAGAAACGGAGAATGAATAATTATGAAGAACAGCTTTTCCGACAGCTACAAAGCGGCGGGCGTGGACGTTACCGCGGGGTACGAAAGCGTTCGGCTTATGCGTGATGATGTAAAGCGCACCGAAATAAAAGGGGTGTTATCCGGCATAGGGGGATTCGGCGGACTGTTTCAGCCCGATCTTTCGGGCATGAAAGAGCCGGTCCTGGTTTCGGGAACGGACGGAGTAGGCACAAAGATAAAGCTCGCGTTTTTGCTTGACAAGCATGACACTATAGGTATCGACGCGGTGGCGATGTGCGTAAACGACATTATATGCTGCGGAGCTAAGCCGCTTTTCTTTCTCGATTATATAGCCTGCGGGAAAAACTATCCCGAAAAGACCGCCTCGATAGTAAAAGGCGTCGCGGAGGGCTGCATACAGGCGGGCTGCGCGCTGATAGGCGGAGAGACCGCGGAACACCCCGGACTTATGCCTGAAAACGAATACGACCTCGCGGGCTACTGCACAGGAATAGTGGACAGAGAAAAGATAATTGACGGCAAGGATATGAAGCCGGGAGATATAGTTATCGGGCTTGCGTCGAGCGGCGTACATTCCAACGGCTTTTCTCTGGTAAGAAAGATATTTGACATAAACTCCGTGGAAACGCTCTCAAAGCGGCTCGACAACGGGCGCAGCCTCGGAGAAACGCTGCTTGAGCCCACAAAGATATACGTTAAGCCGGTACTTAAACTGATGGAAAAGATAAAGGTAAAGGGCGTTTCGCACGTTACCGGCGGCGGATTTTACGAGAATATACCGCGTTCGATACCCGACGGGCTTACCGCAAGGATAACCAAGGGCAGCTACGAAGTGCCGTATATATTCAAGCTGATGCAACAGACAGGCGGCATCAGCGAGCATGATATGTACAACACTTTCAATATGGGTATAGGAATGACGGTCATTGTCGATAAAGACGACGCAAACGAGGCGGTAAAGCTGCTTTGCGGCGAGGGCACGGACGCTTACTGTATCGGCGAGATAGTAAGCGGCAGCGAGGGAATAATAATAGTATAATGAAAAGAATAGCTGTACTGGTATCCGGCGGCGGAACAAATTTACAGGCGCTCATCGACGCACAGCGAAGCGGACTTTTTGCCGATAAAGGCAGGATAACTCTTGTGATAGCGTCAAAGCCCGGCGTATACGCTTTGGAAAGAGCCGCAAACAATAACATTCCCGCCAAGGTTATACCCAGAAAGGATTATCCCGACGCAGCGGCATACACCAAAGCGGTCACCGACGCGCTGCTTGAGGAAAAAGCGGACATAGTTGTATACGCGGGATTTATGACTATACTTGACAGACAGATAACCGAAGCGTTTCCCTACAAGATGATAAACGTCCACCCTGCCCTGATACCGTCGTTTTGCGGTAAGGGATATTACGGACTGCACGTCCATGAGGAGGCGCTGAAGCGCGGCGTAAAGCTGAGCGGCGCTACCGTGCATTTTGTCACCGAGGAGTGCGACGGAGGACCTATAATCCTGCAAAAGGCGGTGGAGGTCAAAAACGGCGATACTCCCGAAACCTTGCAAAAGCGCATAATGGAGCAGGCTGAGTGGAAGATACTGCCGGAGGCGGTAAGGCTGCTGTGCGAGGATAAGGTCACGGTAAGCAACGGAGTCGCGACAATCAAAGATGAATGAGGATAAATTCAGCGGAAAGGCTGACAATTACGCTAAATACCGCCCCTCCTACCCTGCGGCGGTCATAGACTGGCTGTATGACAAAACGCACGCCGATACAGTCGCCGATATTGGAGCGGGAACGGGAAAATTTACGCAATGCCTTACGGCTGAGCCGTGGGAAGTCATAGCGGTCGAGCCGAACGCGGATATGCTAGAAAAGCTGATCGAAACACTACCCAAAATAAAATCCGTCAAAGCCTCAGCGGAAAGCACGGGACTGCCCGACGGTTCCTGCGACCTCGTTACCGCAGCGCAGGCGTTTCATTGGTTCGACGAGCAAAAATTCAAAGAGGAATGTCAGCGTATCCTCACCCCGAAAGGAAAGCTGGCGATAGTTTTCAACGAAAGGGCGCAAAACGGGCTGTCAAAACGGCGCGACAGTATATGTATGAAGTATTGCGGAGCGTTCCACACGGGTCACGTCGGAAAACGCGACAGCTCGGAGGGGGACAGATTTCTCCGCGAAGAATACTTTTCCTCCGTGGAGGTCATCAGCGCAAAAAACGATATTCTTTTTGACAAAGAACGTTTTATCGGCGATACCCTGTCACGCTCCTATGCGCTCAAAAGCGGCGACAAGGGCTATCGCGAATTTACCGATGAGCTTACCGCCGCATTTTACGAATATGAAAGAAACGGCGTCGTTACGATGTCGTACAATACATTGTGCTATCTCGGCACATTTTAACAGGAGGTAACCATGGACATCAAAACCATCAAGGACGAGCTTAATTCGCTTGAGTACCACGGCAGGGGCATACTTATCGGGAAAAGCCCCGACGGCAAGAAAGCGGTCATCGCTTATTTCATCATGGGCAGGAGCGAAAACAGCCGCAACCGCGTATTTATTGAGGACGGCGACGGCATACGCACCCAAGCGTTTGACGAATCCAAAATGACCGACCCGCATCTTATCATCTATGCGCCGGTAAGAAAACTCGGCAATAAGACGATAGTCACCAACGGCGACCAGACCGACACCATTTACGAGGGTATGGACAAGCAGCTCACCTTTGAGCAGTCGCTCAGAACGCGCGAATTTGAGGACGACGCTCCGAATTACACGCCGAGAATATCAGGGATCGTTCATATAGATAACGGAGATATGAACTTTGCAATGTCCATTATCAAGAGCGCCGACGGCGACAGCTCCTCCTGCCAGAGATTTACCTACGCTTACAATTCTCCTATCGCGGGCAGAGGAAAATTTATCCACACCTACAAGGCGGCAGGCGATCCCCTGCCGAGCTTTGAGGGAGAGCCGAAGACCTTGGAGCTTCCCGATACCGATATAGACGGCTTTACCGAGCTTGTGTGGGAGAATTTGAACAAGGACAACAAGGTATCGCTTTTCACCCGCTACATCGACATCGAGAGCGGCGAATTTGAAAGCCGCATTGTAAATAAGAACAAGTAAGTCTGTGGATCTGCCGAAGAAAAACACGGCATAAATACGGATCATAAGGAGGAAAAAATGAACGAACTGGAACTTAAATACGGCTGCAACCCTAATCAAAAGCCGTCAAGGATCTTTATGGAAAACGGCAAAGAGCTGCCTATCGAAGTATTGAACGGCAAGCCCGGCTACATTAACTTTATGGACGCGTTCAACGGCTGGCAGCTCGTAAAGGAGCTTAAAGTCGCTACGGGTATGCCCGCCGCGACTTCTTTCAAGCACGTTTCGCCAGCCGGCGCCGCGATCGGTCTGCCGCTGAGCGACACGCTGAAAAAGATATACTGGGTGGACGATCTCGGAGAGCTGTCCCCCCTCGCCTGCGCCTACGCAAGGGCGAGAGGAGCAGACAGAATGTCCTCCTACGGTGATTTCATCTCGCTGTCCGACGTCTGCGACGTTCCCACCGCGAAGATGATACAGCGCGAGGTATCCGACGGAGTTATCGCTCCGGGCTACGATCCGGAAGCGCTGGAGATACTCAAGTCCAAGAGAAAAGGCACATATAATATAATCAAGATAGACCCCGATTATATCCCCGAACCTATCGAGCATAAGCAGGTATTCGGGATAACCTTCGAGCAGGGGCGCAACTCTCTGGTCATAGACAACGAAATGCTCGCAAACGTCGTTACCGAAAACAAAAACATTCCCGACAGCGCGAAAAAAGACCTGCTCATCGCGCTCATAACGCTGAAATACACCCAGTCCAACTCCGTGGCATACGCCTGCGGCGGTCAGGCTATAGGTATAGGCGCGGGACAGCAGTCGAGAATACATTGTACCAGACTTGCCGGAACAAAAGCGGACAACTGGTATTTAAGGCAATGCCCCAAGGTAATGGAGCTGAAGTTTATCGACTCTATAAGACGTGCCGACAGAGATAACGCCATCGACCTTTACATAGGCGAGGACTATATGGACGTGCTGGCGGACGGCGCATGGCAGAACATTTTTGAGGTCAAGCCTGAAGTGTTCACCCGTGAGGAAAAGCGCGCATGGCTGGACACCATGAAAGGCGTCGCGCTAGGCTCGGACGCTTTCTTCCCGTTCGGCGACAATATCGAAAGAGCGCATAAGAGCGGCGTTGAATATATCGCGCAGCCCGGCGGTTCTATCCGCGACGACAACGTTATCGAGACCTGCAACAAATACGGCATCGCCATGGCGTTCACAGGTTTAAGGCTTTTCCACCATTAAAAAACGGTAAATTGCGGCGTTTGCCGCTTAAAAACGAAAGCGAGGTATTTTAATATGCTCCGTACAGGAAAACTTTTCGCAAAGCTGCTGCCGGCCGTGCTGATAGCAGTGACACTTATCGCCTGCTCAGGTCAAGGCGCGGATACCGCACAGTCGGGCGCGGATCAAAACATCTCGGCGTCCGAACAGTTAGGACAGCCGTATGAAGAAGATAACTTTGTTATCTCTGCCAACGATAAGTGGGAGAATTTCGAGCAGGAGGGCACGGACACCGCGTTTCGCTATGTAGGAGAAAATGAGGACGAGCTGGGCGACGAAGTGGCGACGCTGGTCGGCATACAGACCTCCGATTCCGGCGGCTTCCCCCTTTCTACCTTTGTAGATTCCATGAGAAAAGCCTATGAAGGCATATATACGGTAGTCGAGGAGGGCGATACCAAGGTAGCAAGCTATGACTCGCATTACTTCAAGCTCAAGGAAGAGGGCGACGACAGCGGTCTTACGCTTATGCAGGAATTTGTGGTATCCGACCAATATGTCTACGCTTTCCACATAACCTACTTTGACTCGGTATACGATAAGGTAAAGCCGGAGATCGACACGTTATTGTCTACGTTCAGCATTAAATAAAATATCATCTGAGATACATTTGGTGACGATATGAGCGATTACAGATACGAAAAAATAGACCCGAAAGACCGTTTCGATATGAAATACAAAAACGAAGGTATGTTTATAAGGCTGATGCCTTTGTGGTTTATACCGCTTATCGCCGCCATTATTTTAGCATTGCTCGTCTTGGATATTTATATTATTTTTTTCGGCGGCTCATCTATGCTAACGGATATGTTAAGCATACTTATCATCATCATCTTAAATATGGCTTTGCTGACAGTACTGAACCTTCTTCTGGACGGAAAGCGCTATCGCTGTGATATCGAAGAAAATTATATGCGCATATTTAACGGCTCTAAGCTCTATGTGTTTCAATACAGTATGTTCGTGGAGTCGCAAAGCCGAAATATAGACATTCTCAAAAAGCACCTTATCGCCGTAACGATAGAATGTCAGCCGCTGGGCAGAAAAAAATTCATCTATGTTTTCCCAGACGGAAGTATTGACAGGTCGTTTGAAAACACGCCGTTCGGTATCGTACGGCAAAAGGCGCATGAATTAAGGCAGTCCGCGGTAAATGAACAACACGGGGAGAGTCGTGATACCGCCGCACCGCGAGAGGAAACGGTATTTTTCAGTACCGCCGACGTTCCGACGCAGACCGTCCCGCGGTTCAGCGAGAACGAAAGATATGCGCCTTTGGAAAAGAACAGCGTCGGAACGGTCCATCTTTACGTTACCTATTACAACATACTTAAATATATAGTTTTAGGTTTGATGTCAGCCGTTGACATTACGGCGGCGGTATTCTTTATTTTTAATTTCGGAGATGTACCGATAATGACCGCCGCCGTGCTGACGACGCTCGCGCTCTCGGTCTTTGCGGCCGCGGCGCTGAAATTCATTAAAAACGGTCAGCAATGGCAGTACAATATAGAATACGATAAAATGCGGATATACCGAAAAAACGTATCGCATCTTATCCGTTTCGGGGACGTTATCTCCTATTATCACAACGAAGTGCAAAAAAGAAATAAGCCTTACGGTGCGAAATGCACTTTAAAGCTCGCCGAGCAGGGCGAAACGAAAACGATGGAGCTTGTCTGCGTATATTCGCTTAAACGCTCGGAGCAAAATTATCAAAGCACACCGTTTTACGTTTTTGAAAAGGCTTTAAAAGCCTACTATTCCTCATCACCTCAAGCATAACAGCAATATCGGACGGCATTTGCCAAAGGACTCACTCATGGAACATTACGGAAAAGACCCGTTGGAGCATCGATTTGAATTTAAAGAAAGCGGCGCTTTCTTCATACGGACAAAGCACACCGCCTTATACACCATAATAATAGTATGCACGGCGATAATAGCCGCGTTTTCCTTCCCCGCTTTTCTCATTTGGCTTACGGGCGTAGGTCCGCAGCACGAAAGATTCAGCTATTTTATACTGTTTTACGCGCTGACGGCGGGGATATTTACGGTTATTTTGATAATACTTTCCGCCATAGCGATAGGGCTGATACACAAGGGTTCAAAATGTCGGTACGTTGCCGACGAGAAGAGCCTTAAACTGTTTATCCCGCATAAGCCGACGGTCGAATACAGATACGAAAACGCCAAAAACGTATATTTTGTTCCGATAACCGGCGCGGGAAAAACCGTCGGATTTGAGATCACCGTCATGACAAAACAGGGCGTTGACAAATATCAATATATCTCTCCCCGAAAGGGAGCGTTTACAACGCCGGAGAATACGCCGTTTTATTATTTGCAGGCTCCTCCTGTAAGCGATGAAACACGCTCCGATAAAGATATCGGTATAGTTTTCTGAAGGAGTAAGGGCGAATGAGGATAGATAACGATATTTTGGACGGTCGGTTCGAGTACCGTCAAAGCGGATATATGCAGCTGCGTTCGGAGCTGGCGCGTGTGCTGTCTGTGACGTTGTTCCTGTCGGCGGCAATACTCACCGTGCTGTCGGTGGTGTTCTGGACTTGGGCGATGCAGGTGGACTTTTCCCAAACCTACTATTTAAATTACGTCGCGCCGGTATTTTTACTGCTGCTGACGGCTATCGGGGGCGCGGCTCTTTGGATAACGTCGCTGCTTATGATAAGGCGCTGGCTCAAAGGAGGGCGCTATCATTACGAAGCGAACGACGAGGAGCTCAGGATAGAGTTTAAGGACCGCACGGACGTGATAAAATACGACAATGTGCTTTCCGTAAATTTCAAGGAGCTGCACAGCTTCGGTCTGGCAAGGTCGCTCAGAGTAACCGTTCAGACTGTTCTTGGGGATACTTATAAATACTGTTACGTTCCCCCGTACAAGGGACTGTTAAATCATCCTGAGGACTCCCCTTTTTACGCGCTTATACGAAAACGCCGAAAAGTACAAAACGGCAGCGATATACGATACTGAAAACGACCGACGTTTCGTCGGTAAAATACAGCTAAGAAAGGAACATAAATATGAACATACTGGTAGTAGGCGGCGGCGGACGGGAACACGCGATAATCGCCGCGCTTGCAAGATCTGAAAAAACGGAAAAAATTTACGCCGCTCCCGGCAACGGAGGAATATCCGCATACGCCGAATGTTTTGACGTGAAAGCCACCGATATAGACGGTATAGTCGCTTTGGCAAAGCAGTTAAAGCCGGACTATGTGTTTGTAGCGCCGGACGATCCGCTGGTAATGGGTATGGTGGACAAGCTGAACGCCGAGGGCTTTAAAACCTTCGGTCCGAAAGCAAACGCCGCTATTATCGAGGGGAGCAAAGCGTTCTCCAAGGAGCTGATGAAAAAATACAATATTCCGACTGCCGAGTATGAAACGTTTACCGAGGCGGAAAAGGCAATATCATATGTCAAGGCACGCAATACCTATCCCACGGTAATAAAATGCGACGGCTTGGCGCTGGGAAAAGGCGTTATCATAGCGGAAAACGAAACCGCCGCCATAGACGCGATAAATTCCATGATGGTGGACGGCAAATTCGGAAAATCCGGCAATACTGTGGTGATAGAAGAATTTCTTACCGGTCCCGAAGTCTCGGTGCTGGCGTTTACCGACGGCAAAACGGTAAAGCCTATGGTGTCCTCGATGGATCACAAGCGCGCCTACGACGGCGACAAGGGATTGAATACCGGCGGAATGGGCACGGTCGCTCCGAACCCGCACTACACTCCCGAATTGCAAAAGGAGTGTTACGAAAAGATATTCATGCCCACCATAAAAGCCATGCAGGCGGAGGGCAGACCGTTTTCGGGCTGTCTGTACTTCGGACTTATGCTTACCCCGAACGGTCCTAAGGTCATCGAATACAACTGCCGTTTCGGAGATCCCGAAACACAGGTGGTGCTGCCCCTGCTCAAAACGGATCTTTGCGATATAATCGAGGCGGTATACGAACAGCGGCTGGACGGTACGGATATTGAATTCGACGGCGGCGCGTGCGCCTGTGTAGTAATGGCAAGCGGCGGCTATCCCGAAAAATACGAAACGGGAAAGGAAATATCCGGCCTTGACGAGCGCGGTCAATGTAAAGGCGCGGCGGTATACCATGCAGGCACAAAGCTGACCGACGGGAAATACTACACCTCAGGCGGCCGTGTGCTGGGAGTAACGGCTACCGGCGACACGCTTACCGAGGCGCTCGACTCCGCATATAAAGCCGTACAAACCATACACTTTGACAAAGCGCATTACCGCACGGATATAGGAAAAAGAGCGTTAGAGGCCGTCAAAAAATAAAAAAATCGTCAAAACGCTTGCATTTTACGTTAGGATATGCTATACTAATAGCTGTGTGATTTTAAACGCAATTTTTCCGATATACATTTTAGGAGGATACAGATGGGATTTTTGGAAATATTTAGCGCAATAATTCTTGTTATCGCGTGTGTGTTTATAGTTCTTGTGGTACTTATGCAGGACACTCAGCAGGGAATGTCGCAAACTATCTCAGGCGGAAGCGCGGATAACTATTATCAGAGAAATTCCGGCAGATCGAACGAGGCAAAGCTCGCAAGACTGACAAAGATCGCGGCTGTCGTATTTTTCGTGGCAGCGCTGGTAGTTAACTTCGTCGTAATGTACAGCGGTAACTTTGCCGCAGCGACAAACACGAGCAGCACGACCAGTACCAGCAGCACCGCTACTCCCGGCGATACCGCCGACGTCAGCGAAACGGAAAGCACGACCGATTCTTCCGACGCAGCGGAAAGCGCAGCATCGACCGATTCTTCCGATACGACATCGCAGGAGTAAATCAAAAAGAAAAAAGCGCCGTCTTTACCTGAGGTTTAGACGGCGTTTTATTTATGCAATCGGGCTTACCGCGCTGCGGTCACACAAAGCGAAAAAGCAAGGAACTTTCCGCTAAAAGCCCGTGTTTTTTCCGCTTGCTCCTTAAAAGACTGCCCCTCAGCAATATTGCGGAGGGGCGTAATTACTATTACAGCCACTTTTTAAGCGCTTCGGACAGCTTGGAAATTTCCACAGGCTTTGCGATATGGTCGTTCATGCCGGATCTATGAGCATGAAGTATATCGTCCGAAAAAGCGTCCGCGCTCATCGCGACTATCGGCAGCTCTTTAAGGTCCTGTCTGCCGGACGAACGTATCGCCTCCGTCGCCTGATAGCCGTTCATATTCGGCATCTGTATGTCCATAAAGATAAGGTCAAAATAATGCTCCGGCTTTCTGATGACAGTCTCATAGGCTATCTGTCCGTCCTCCGCCATCTCGACCTCAACGCCGATAGCCTCAAGAAGCTCTTTTGCTATCTCGCGGTTAAGCTCGTTATCCTCCGCAAGCAGTATACGCTTTCCGTTGTACTGATTTTCGCGGAATATATCTATCTCGTTTTCCTTGGCGGTATCCGGCTCGTTTACCAAAGATTTCAATACATATATAAGTCTTGAACGGAACAGCGGCTTGGTGATAAACGCGTTTACTCCCGCGCTGCGAGCCTCCTGCTCTATATCCGACCAGTCGTAAGCCGACAAAATAATTATCGGAACATCGTCGCCCACGGTCTTTCGTATCTCTCTTGCGGCTTCCACACCGCTCTTATCCGGCATCTTCCAGTCGAGTATGATAGCAAAGAAATCGTTGTTATTCTCGTGATGTTCTATCGCCTGCGTCACCGCATCGGTGCCGTTCAATACGCCGGTAGCCTGCATTCCGATACTGTCCAGTATCTCGCAGGTGTTATCGACCGCGTCCTTATCGTCGTCGGCTACCAGTACCAACAAATCGGCAAGGTCATCGGTGTTGGTAATGTCTATATCCTGTATCTTCAGATATACCCTTACGGTAAATTCCGAGCCTTCGCCTACCTTGCTCTTTACGGATATATCGCCGTTCATCAGTCTGGCGATGTTTCTCGCGATAGGCATACCGAGCCCCGTACCCTCTATCTTCTGCGATTCGGAGGTCCTTGAACGCGCAAACGGCTCGAATATATCGTCAAGGAAAGATTCCTCTATTCCTATGCCGGTATCCGTAAATACAAATTCATAATATCCCATTCCCTTTGCTTTGGATTCCAACTCGCGGATAGCAAGGGATATAGTGCCCTCCTCCGGCGTAAACTTCACCGCGTTGCCCATAAGATTTACAAATATCTGGCGCAGTCTCAGCGTATCGCCGATAACGTCCTCATGCTGTATCTGGGAAATGCTCATGTTAAGATGCTGATGTTTTGCCTTTATCTGCGGGTGTATTATCGTCAGCAGGCTGTCGGTCATCTCCGAAAGATTGAACGGCTCTTCGGTAAGCGTAAGGTTTCCGCTTTCTATCTTAGACATATCAAGAACGTCGTTGATAAGCGCGAGCAGATGACGGCTGGAAATGGTTATCTTGTTCAGGCAATCCATGAGCCGTTCCTTATCGTCGATATGCATAGCCGCGACGGTAGTCATACCCATTATAGCGTTCATGGGAGTGCGGATATCATGCGACATTCTTGACAAAAATTCGCTCTTTGCCCTGTTGGCGGCCTCGGCGGCTTCAAACGCGCTTTTGAGAGCTTCCCTCGACTGCTGTTCTTTCATTTTGAGCTCGGTCACGTCCTGTATAGCGTAAAGGACGGACATCACCACGCCGTTTTTCCTGCCGAGCGGTATGATGGACAGACTTTCCCATCTTTCCTTTCCGTGGCGGATACGGTACTCATACTGCAAATAGTCGACGTTTTCCGTCAGCCGCTCCTGCACCGTTTTTACGCTGACGGTATCGCTCATTTTTTCTTCGCCGTCCTCGTCGATATACATATCGGCAACGTATTTTATAAGCTCGGTGTATCTGCCGCTTTTGGGCATACCGTCGTTCTTTTCAAAATATTCGTATCTGTCGGTCTCAAAATCCGCCACCATAAACCTTACAAACAGCTCGGTAACGCTTTTTACTATATCCTCGACCTTGTGCTTTTCTTTCATAAGGCGCTTTGTCTGTCTGTACTTTTGGAACAGCAGGAAAGCAATATATATGACAAACACTATCACCACGCCGACCACCAGGAAAATACCGGCGCGCTGTGAAATGTCTATCATTCCGACCGTAACGCTGGACGGGAATACCTGTATCAGCATCCAATCGTTATACTTTACGTTAGCGGCATATGCGGTGCTTTCTCCGCTGGTTCCGTGGAAGGTGTAGGAATAAGAGCGGTTTTCCGTAAACGCGTCGCGTATCTCTCCGACTATATCATCGGACACCCTTTCGGAATGGGTGTAATAATCAAGGATATTGTTGTTGTATTTTTCGGAATCCTCAAGCCATGTGGCAGTACCGCTGTATGCAAGCACCTCTCCGTCTATGTTGCAAAGATATGTCGTTGCTTCGGTATCAAAAAATGTCGTTGCTATATGGCTTTTCATATTGTCGTGAGTGAAGACCCCGACAAGCAAGCCGACTATCTTTCCCTCATGGTTTACCGGCGCGTAAAAAACAAAATATATCTCATTAGTGTGCTTGGACTCTTTTATATAACACAGCCCGCTGTTTCCTTTCATGCCGTCGATAAAATAATCCCTGTCGGCAACGTTCACCGTTTCGCCGGACTTGGTGACGATGTTTCCGTCGGCGTCTATAAATCTTATATAGTCAAACGTTGCGTTATCGGTCAGCTTTTCCAAAACCTCGCTGTTGGGATGATCGTCGGTAAGTACCCCGCCGTAAAGCCCCGCCAAGTTTTTTATGTTGCCCTGAGCCACTCTGATGACGTTGCTTACCCTGCTGGCGGACAACTCTGCGGCGTCGCCGACATAACTTGCGTTTTGGGCAAGCACCCTATCGTTATTTATCCGTATAAACGCAAACAGCGCGACCAAAATAAAAGCGATCAATGCGATAATGAACGCTATCTGCCCTATCAGCGCTTTTCCTGAAATTTTCATTACTTGATACCTCTATCCCCGATTTTAAGTTATATTAACACATACTATTAACATTATATCAATTTCCGCGTTTTTTGTCAATGTTTTAAACGAATATACGAAAGATAATTTGCCGAGCTTTACCGCGGCAGGGACAAAAAGGAGTCGACCGACAATACAAGACTGTCGGCCGACAATAGGAGGGTTTTAAGGAGATCGGTATTTTCATACCGACTTTTATTCCAAAGGGGATGGAATAAAAAGGAAACAGGTTTCCTCTGCCCCTCATATACTATAGCGTTTGAGAGGGCGATTTACTGCAACCGTTTTTGCATTTTTGTATGATTTCACAAAAAAACTTTTTTTAGTTGTGCAATTTCACCACGAAAAATCATGTTTCGACAGCTTTTTCGACTCGAAACTCGGCAAAAAATTTAGTGACCGACTGTACGGTCACTAAATTTTTGATGTTTTTTGTTTACAAAATTATTTAAATATCAGCGGCGTCAGATAAGTAAATCCGAGCAGCAATATCAGCAGTCCGAAATTCACCAGCGAAAAGACCGTTAAATATCTTTTGCAAAGCGCGTTTTCGGATCTTGAATAAAACTGGTAGGAGATAAGGCTTGCAAGGGACGCTATCGGAGTTCCCAAGCCGCCGATATTTACTCCCAAAAGCAGCGCCTGCGCTTTATCGGTAAATCCCGACAGCATCACCGCCGCGGGTACGTTGCTGATACATTGAGAAAGCAGCGCGGAGGTTATAGTTTCCCTGCCCTGCATGACCGCCGCAAAAAAATCTCTCACAAGCTCGATACGCGCTATGTTTCCCACAAAAATAAAAAAGCATACAAAGGTCGCAAGCAGCGCGTAATCCGCTTTGCCGAACAGCTTACGGTCAAATATTAAAGCGACTGCCGCGCATATCAAAAGGCAGCACCAATCAGGAACCAAACGAAAAACGGCAGCCAGACAGAAAAGCAGCATGACGGCATACACCGACGCTTTCGGTTTTGAAATATCACGCTTTTGTGAGATACCGGCGGTGCATTTTTTTGACGGCAGGATAAAGGAAAGCGCGAAAAGGCATATGTAGCTCACCGCTCCAAGCGGCAGCATCAGCTTGAGAAAAGTAAGAGGGTCGAGCTGATACTTGGTATATATATAGAGATTTTGCGGATTTCCGATAGGGGTGAGCATACTGCCGAGGTTCGCGGCGACCGTTTCAAGCACGATGACCCATATAAGGCTTTTAGGGTCGTCTATGTGTGAAAACAGCATAAGAGTAAGCGGTACGAAGGTGAGCAGAGCGACGTCGTTTGTCACAAGCATCGAGCTGAAAAAGCACAGGCTCATCAGCAGTATCCCTATTCTCCTTATACTGCCGGCTTTTTTCAATACGGCGTGAGTTATGATATCGAATATACCTATACTGCGAAAGCCCGCCACCGTTATCATAAGGCAGAAAAGCTGTATCAAAACGGTCACGTTGCAATAACCGAGATATTCCTTGTCCGGCGGGACAAGAAAAGCGGACACAAACGCCGCCGCAAAGGAAACCGCAAGAACAGGCTGTTTTTTCAGCACAGCCGATATTTTATTCATATATATCCGTTATTTCTCCTTTTTTCAATTAAAGGGTAAAAGCCAACACATGAAATTATAGCACAATAATGCGGAAAAGTAAACCGCGAAAAGGTCACAACTTTATTGATAAACCAAAAAATTTTTTCAGTCTTATATCGTATATATAGTTCGGAATAAAAGCCGCGGCGCTTTTGTTTGACAAAGGAAAAGGCAGGTGATATAATGGAAAAAATAAAGCGAAAGGAGAAAATGTATGCTATATGTTACCGGCATTCATGCGCTTAATTTGGATTGCAGTTTAAAAACCTGCGGAGATTGGCATACTTCGGCAATACAATGGGATCATCCGACAATTATGGAATCGGACGGCTCTATTTACGGGGATTACGGCATTGAAACGGACAGAACCATTCCCGAACATAGCGAAAAATACAACGTTGCTGATCATATAAGAGCTTTACTGGACTTGCTGCAAATCGGTAATTTCAGCGTTGCTCAAGGTATGAAGAACGATTATATATGCTGTGATGACTACGATGATGAAATTTTTTCACAAGTTTATAAACTGAAAGAAACCGACAAATGGGATCAAATAAATGATTTCATGGAAAAAGAATATAAAAGAAGCTGGAGATTATGGAAGATCAAGCAAGGAAACAGGAACAAGTAATAAGCGATTTTTTACAATTTTTATATAAAAATACAAGTTCATATATTCTTAAAGGCGGCACGGCGCTAAGACAATGTTATAATCTTGACAGATTTTCAGAAGATATATATTTAGACGGAAACGAAAATTTAATTTTTGATTTGATTGACCGCTATTGCAAAGGCAATTCATACGATTATAGAGAAGATAAAAACACCGATACATTAAAACGGTGTATGATCCGCTATGGCGGTGCAAAACCTCTTAAAATAGAAGTGTCATGCCGAAAAAATGTAATAGAACCTAAAGAATATGTAAAAATAAACGGAATAATTGTTTACACCATTGAGCGTTTGGCATCAATGAAGTGCAGCGCATATGCTTCTCGTGACAAAATGAGGGATATGTATGATCTGTCTTTCATTTGCTGCAATTATTACGACCGTTTATCGGAACAAACCAAAAATTTTATCTTTGATACGATTTCCGCTAAGGGTATAGAACAATATTATTATCTTGTTTACAACCACCCGGACAAGTTAATAAATAAGAAAAAATTGCTGGATCTATTTTTGTCCGCAATCGAAAAGATAGGACTTCAGACTGACGGTAATGAAAATGAACTAATTAAAGAATATATCAAAGAATATGACGAAACGACCGGGCTGCCGATAGATAAAGGATATTTGGAGTGCGGACTGCCGCCGTTTTTGCGGCAATCAATAGAGCAGATGAAAGCCGCGTGGGAAAAACATGAAAAAGGGATACCGTATATGCAGTTTGACTGCGATTTCTGTGAACTTCAAAGTAATATAAATATAGCTGAGACAGAACAACTGATCACCACAGAACAGGCGTGGTATCTGAGAGAAAAGTATTTAGGATTAGAAAGGAATTAGTAAAATGATCGATTTTACTGATTTGCCAACGCTCCATAAATGTTACGACGGCGCGAACGGTAAGAAAATTTCCGTATCATACAATAACGAAGTATATATGTTAAAATTTCCTGCCGTAGTTACTAAAAACGCCGATTTGAGTTATACTAACAGCTGTATTTCCGAATATTTAGGCTGCAAGATTTTTGAAAGTGTCGGCATACCTGTGCAGGAAGTATCGCTCGGCACTTATACGACTTCCCGCGGACAAACAGTAGTTGCTGCCTGCAAAGATTTTACTTCTACGGGGGTTGTCCTGCAAGACTTTGTTTCTCTGAAAAATCATATCATCGATTCGGGTCATCAAGGATATGGAACGGAACTAAACGATATACTCGATACATTGGACAAGCAAAGCGCAATAGACCGCGAAGAGTTGTCAGAGCGATTTTGGAATATGTTTATTGTTGACGCTCTAATAGGAAATTGGGACAGACACAACGGCAACTGGGGATTTTTATATAACACTTTTACCGACAAGCTCTCTCTTGCGCCCGTTTACGATTGCGGGAGCTGCCTGTTCCCTCAAGCGGATGAGTCGATCATGCTAAGTGTTTTGTCTAAAAAGAACGAACTGAACGACCGAGTATATAATCGCCCTACCTCCGCGATAGTAATAAACGGCAAACGAATAAATTATTTCAATTTTATTTCTCTGTGTGCTAATGAGGGATGTAACAAGGCGCTAAAAAATATTTTCCCAAAGATCAATATAAACCGCATTGAAAAAATTATAGATGGAATATCGGTAATAAGCGATGTACAAAAGCAGTTTTACAAAGTCATAATAAAACAAAGATACGAAAGCATTTTACAATTCTCTTATTCTAAACTGCTGAGCAAGGAATGAAAATTCAAAAGTAATCGCATAGCGAAACAATAAAAAATTTGTTTAAGCCTTTCCGGCAGGGCTTTTTATCCCTGTCGGAAAGGCTGTTTTCGTTCAATCTCCTGCCCCTCCCTCAAAAAATTGAAACTCCCCGCAAAAATGCTGTTTAACTTTTGTACACCTTATACAAGCTGAAAGCTAGCATTTTGTGAATGTTTAATGCTTGAAATTGCAAGGATAAAGTGATATAATTAAGGTGAAAGGAAAAGCGAAAACAAAATACCCCTGCTCTGTCCGTTCTATGGTACAGAACATGAGATATAATTAAGATGATGAAAAAAGAGCAGCCGAAAGGCACAGTCCGAAAGGAGAAAAACATGAAAACTACAAGATACAAAGCATTAGCAGCCGCGCTTGCGGCAATTATGGCGGTGAGCGCGACGGCGTGTGCCGCAAATACCGCGCAGACCAACCCGATACCCGAAAGCAATGTAAGCGTTGCCGATGAAAACAGCGCTGCCGAAAGCACGGAGAGCGCAGACAGCACCGACAGCGGCGCTACCGAAAGCACGGTATCTGACGCGGAGAGCGCAGCCGAGAGCAAAGACAATGCGGAGAGCAAACCGGAAACCACCAAGGCAAACAGCGACAGCAAACCGTCTACTACGGACAAAGCCCCGGCAAGCACCAAACCCGCAGATAAGCCCGTGACTACCAAGGCGACCACTAAAGCTACCACCAAGGCAAGCACCCCTGCTCCGGCGTGGAAAGAAACCAAGATGAGCGCGACAATGTACGTCAACACGGCGGGTATCTACAGTCGCAGTAAGGCGCAGTTAGGAGCGCCCACAGTAAAGCAGTATAACCTTAACGACAAGGTTACCGTGGTGGCGGTGACGAACACCGACTACTACAAGCTGTCAGACGGCAATTTTATACACAAGGACTACCTCGGCATGGACAAGGTGACCGTCCAGACCGCAAAGCCTAACACGACAAAGCCGTCAACGACCGCAAAGCAGAATACGAGCAAGCCGAGTACCAGCACGACCGCAAAGCCTAATAGCTGGCGTGAGGGCGAAACCGAAGAACACTACAACGCGGCGCTCAAGGTAGCGAAGAAGATAGCTGACGAAGTACGCGCGGAAGTCGGCAGCGAGCGCAGCCTTAAACAGATAGCTTTGGCGACCGACAAGGTAGCTGAGTATTACGACAAGTGCAGTTATGACGATACTAAGGTCGTAAACTGGAGCGCATGGGGCGTATTTATCGGTAAGGAAGCCTCTTGTGCGGGCGCAACAAAGGCTCTCGGAATGGTACTTGAGCAGCTCGGTTTCGAGTGGGAACATATGTATGAACACAGCAGCGGTCACCAGTTTTGTAAAGTGGTGAATTTTTCTTATAATGAGGAAGCTGAATCCCTAATGCGCGAAGCACAATGGGCTTTTGATGAAAATGGAAATTTCTGTGGAACAACCGGCGGTGAAACTCTTGAAAAGAGTATGCTTAAAGGGAATTTACCAATATATGCTGACGCGGATTTGCCGGGTTGCGGATTTGTTTTAAGCCCTGTTGGACAGACAATAGACTTTGACGGCAGATTTGGATATTACAAAGAAGAAGGGATTATTGTAGGTTTTGCTGATGTTTTATATAATGATGGGACTTTAGAGAAAAACGGTTTTATCGAATGGAAACACAAAGACCTTAAACAGTATCTGTCATAAGGAGAATGTAAAAAATAATGGAAAATACAAGTGAACAGTAAAGAGCTTTTCAAAAGGACTTGAAGTCCGGCAGAAAGGCTCTTTCTTTTTTCAAAAATTCAAGACGCTTTGTGCTGTCGCGGTGTGGACAAAACAATGCGTCTTTTTATATATACAAAAACAAAATTTAAAGAAAGGAAAGATGAGTATGAAAAACATTTTTAAATCCGGCATGAAAAGAATACTCGCCGGAGCGTTGGCAATGGTCACCGCTATTGCCGCCCTGCCCTTGCAGTCGTTGGCGGCGGAAATAAAGCCGACGGCAGAAGAACCCGAAATAAATCTTATGTCTTTTGCGTCCGGGAAAACGGTCTATTCGCTGTACAGTACAGAGTTTGTACCGTCTGACGGCGACAAAACGGTCGATAACTCTCCGTTCCACTACCGCTATTACGACTACAAGTCCGATAGTTGGAAGATAGGCTATCACGACGGGACGACCGCCGCCTCGCGTCTGCTTATCGCGAACAGTCCCACCGCGTCATCGGGCGAATATACTATTTGCCTTGAACCCGGCAAGAGCTTTGAGGACGGTATAACTTATAAGTCAAAAATATTGTCAGGTTCTAAATGGAATCAAATGATGAAAACAGGCGAAGCTGCCGGCTACTCCACCGCAAAAGCCGACCAGTATATAGCGCTTGCGATGTATTACGGATTAAATGGGGCTTATTACGAAAACGTTCGTAACAGCGCCGTATCCGGCTCGAACGCGGACGACTGGGTAATAGCCACACAGGTGCTTGTCTGGGAGTTCCAGCAGGGACTGAGAACAGGGCTTACCGGCTCTGCGGGCAGCAACTCAAGCATGCAAAGCAGGACGCTCGACGGTCACACGCTCAGTTGGAACACGTTCCAAAAAAGACTGGGAGGAAGTGGGACAAATATGGCGATACTTATAACAATTTTTAATCCCTCTTAAAAATTTTAAGCACGATTGACATCTTAGACAAAATATGCTAAAATATTCTCTAATAAGGGCAGAAAATTATCTTGCAGACCTTGATATCAAGCCGATCAAAAAGCGCGCCTATGGGGTGTAAAATGTGTGACGAGTTAATAGCGGTAGATTTATTCACGATTTTGTGGTATGATTTATTGGAAGTGAATGTGTCCGACCGATAAATCGAGATTTGAGGTGGAATATGGCATCGAGTAAAGAATATTTAGAATTTATTTTAGGGCAGTTATCCGAATTGGATGAAATTACATATCGGGCTATGATGGGAGAATTTATCATCTATTATCGCGGCAAAATCATAGGCGGTATCTATGATGACAGATTACTTGTAAAACCAATTAAAGCAGCGATCAGCTATATGCCAACAGCTTCGTATGAATTACCCTATGAGGGAGCAAAAGGAATGTTGTTGGTAGATGAAGTTGACAACAGAGAGTTTTTAACAGGTTTGTTTACGGCAATGTATGACGAGTTACCCGAATCAAAGCCTAAAAAGAAGAAAAAGGTAAATAAAACCTCATCGGAATAAAAGTGGTGAGTCAGCATTTTTCTGTTTTTATCACAATCGAACATAGATATGATCTTGCAGAGTTTGATACAAAGCAGGAGAAAACTAAAAAGTGCGCCTTTGCGGTGTATGTTGCTGATAGCTGAAAGTTGAGATTTGTTATGGTCAGAGAAATCAGAGAAAACGAATTGTATGAGTTGTTGGAATTGTATTTATTTCTGCACGAAGTATCCATCCCCGAAAATACGGAATATTTGATGAATACATGGAAAGATATTATCCGTGATAAAAATCATCATATTATCGTTAATGTAATCGGTGAAAAAATCGTTTCTTCCTGCGTATGCGTGATCATTCCCAATTTGACAAGAAATATAAGACCATACGCCTTGATCGAGAACGTTGTTACTCACAGAGATTTTAGAAAAAAGGGATATGCGACCGAATGTTTAAATTATGCTAAAGGGATCGCAGAAAGAGAAAATTGTTATAAAATTATGTTGCTTACCGGCGCGAAAAATGATTCGACTTTGAGATTTTACAGTAATGCGGGATATAACAGCACAGATAAGACGGCTTTCATCCAATGGCTGAACTAGATTTAAGTTTGATACAAAGCCGAGGAAAACCCAAAAGTGTGTCTTTTCGGTGTAAAATGTGTGTCGGGTGATGTGCAGCGGCTTAGTTATATACATTTTTGGTATGGCTGATTAAAGGGCGGACATATACTCGCGCAATGAATATGGATTTATAGGAGAAAATTAAATGAAACGGGAACTGGGAATAGCACGCTGTGGACTGGCATGCTGCTTATGCAGCGAAAATGAACATTGCAGCGGGTGCAATTCGGGAGAATGCCCTGACAAGGACTGGTGCGAAAACAGAAAATGTTCCATTGAGAAAAATTATACACATTGTCATGAATGTAAAACGGAATGCAGAAGAGGATTGCTATCCAAAATCAAACCTTATGGATTCACCTTGTTTATCAAAAGATACGGCGAAAAAGAACTTTTAGACTGCCTTGAACGGAATGAAAAAGCAGGCGTTGCTTATCATCGGAATGGAATTTATGGCGATTATGATGATTTTCATGATGTGGAGGATTTAATCGAATTTATCAAAACAGGAAAAAAATAATTTCCTGTTTACCAAAACATAAAGATTTTTTCCTGTTGTATCAAAATAAGCATGAACATTGATATAATCTTGCAGAATTTGATACAAGGCAGAGGAAAAATTAAAAAGTGCGCCTTTGCGGTGTAATTACCCCCTGCGGTGTAAAACTGCTTATCACTTGCAGACGGTTGTCTTTCTCAAAATTTACGGTATACTGAATCAGAAAATCGGGATTAGCGGAGGTTTAACAGGTTGAGAGCACCATTTCAGATATTGGCAATTCCTTTCAGGAAAACAGCTTCGAGAGAGATGGAGTTTTGTGTTTTTCATCGCTCGGATTTGGATCAGTGGCAGTTTCTTGCCGGCGGCGGTGAAGATGACGAAACGCCGACAGAGGCGGCGGTCAGAGAAATTTCGGAAGAAACGGGGATAAAAACAAACAGTATTATAAAACTGACTTCCATGGCGTATATCCCCGCGAATGTTATTTCGGAACGACACCGGAAATATTGGGCAAAGAATACCTATGTTATTCCCGAATATCATTTCGCGTTTGAATGTGTTTCAGACATAATGTTATCCAATGAACACATCGGTTATGAGTGGCTGAGTTATGAAGACGCTATGGCGCGCCTGACTTGGGATTCAAATAAAACAGCTTTATATGAATTGCGCTGTCGGTTGCTTGAAGAGGTCTAAACCGATAAAGAAAGGTTTTTTGCTCGTATCAAAATCGCAAAGAACATAGACCCCGCCGACTATAGAGGCAAGGCGTCTTGTTTAGGTTCTAATATAAAAAAGAATCCGCCTTAACGCGGGATAAAAAAGCCTTTCCGATAAAAAAACGGAAAAAGCTGTAACGCTACATGTATTTTGACGGGATAACGACCCGTTAAAATCGGGAACGTTTGAAGTTTTGCCGTCCGGCAAAATAAAAATGTTTTCGTATATTTCGGTCAATTCCCGACCGTATCGGGAAAAAATATTACAGGAGGATTTTAAAAAATGGGCAAGTTTGTTATCAAAACTACCGCGACAGGAACGAAGTTTGACCTCAAAGCGGGCAACGGTGAAGTTATCGCCACCAGCGAGGTCTACAACAGCGAGGCTGCGTGCAAGAACGGCATTGAAAGCGTTCGCAAGTGCTGCGAAGGAGGGATCGAGGACCAGACGGTCGAAGGATACGAAGTCCTCAAGCACCCGAAATTTGAAGTTTACCTTGACAAAAAAGGTGAATACAGATTTAGGCTGAAAGCCCGTAACGGCGAGATAATCGCTACCGGCGAGGGCTACAAGGCAAAAGCCGGCTGCATGAACGGCATTGAAAGCATAAAGAAAAACGCCCCCGAAGCAGAGATAGTTGAGGAATAATTATCCGAAATATCCCACGCCCCGCACAAAAAGTGCGGGGCTTTTTGTGACATTGTAACCAAAAAGCTATTTTACGCTTAACATAAAAGTAACTCAGCGGCTGTGTATTGCCGAAACGGTATAACATTCTCTCCCTGTCCCGCATATCATATCAACGGGGAAGAAATTTCCCGAAATACAACAATGAAAGGCGCGGCGTTGTATGAACACAGACGGCGAAGGCAAAAAAAGGAAAAAAGCCGTAAAAATCGTCCTCATGCTCCTGCTTATGGTCATGGTATTTATCCTCGGCGGGCTGGCAGGTCATTTTTTAGTTTCGGGACGTGAAACGGGATTTATCGGCGGGGTGGAATTGAATACGGAAACCGACCAAAGCGTCGGCGGGCAAAGCGAAAAACCTCATCAGGGAGTTACTATTCCGGGCGCGGCGGTACTTATCATTCCCGCCGACGAAACCGAGGTCATTGTTAACTTTTTCAACCCCGAAGAAAACGACGGTCTTTACTATCTTACCTTTGAGCTTAAAGTGGAGATAGACGGCAGCTATCGCTCCCTGTATACCTCCGCCTTGGTTGAGCCCGGCAAAAGGATAAAGAAAATTTCTCTTTCATCTCCGTTGAAAAAAGGTGAATACAACGCCGTTATCCATATTCAGCCTTATCGTATGGACGGGCTGACTCCCACTAATAATGCCGACATTGTAGCCCATCTGACGGCTGAATAAGGATCTTGCAAATGGGGGATAAAAATGTTTAAAAAATTTCTGCTTGCTGTTCTTGTATCGTCGTTGACGCTTATCTCGCCGCAAGGCGTAAAAGCGGAGGAAATAACAAGCGGAGATACCGAAAGCAGCGGCTCTATAAGCGTAAGCTATAATGCGAACGTCAACTACAAGGTGACGATCCCCGCAAGCGTGACCTTTACCGACAGCGAAAAAACCGTAGAAAGGGCTCTTATGGCAACTGACGTTCTGCTTAACAAAGGCAGTAAGCTGGGCATCTCGGTAAGCAGTCTTAACGGCTTTAAAATGGTGAATGACAGCGGATATATAGAGTACGGGATGAAGGTGAACGGACATGATATTGCCGCGCAGGAGGATATTGTGATACTCACCGTGATGGCGGGTGAAACCTCAGGCTGGGCGACTCTTGACTTTGAGACAACGCTGTCAGGGGAATATGCAGAATATGCGGGCAATTATTCGGATACTCTGACCTTCACCGTTCAGGTGACATAATAAAACAAAAGGTCGCTTGCAAAAACTGAAAAGATCGGAGATCCCGTTTCGGCGGGATCTCTTGATTTGCGACGCACAAAGACTTTTCTAAACGATGTGTGATTTTGTCAAAAATTTTTGGGGCGAAGATATGAAAACACGCTCTCAGTTTCCTTGAGAGCGTGCCAGTCTGTAGAAAAAGGTCAATATAAAGCGGAAGGAAAGAGTTGAGTTTAAAACTGTCCGCCGTTCGGCGGAAAGTTCACGGGGAAAACCATCAGGGTTTTCACCCTCAAGTTTGATAAGAGCCGCGCAAAGCAGGCGGCAGCAACCAATTTTTAAAGCATTAAAAATGGGTTAATTGAGCTAGACTGCTTAGGCAGTCTAGCCGATTTTTTGTCAGCTTGTCGGAAAATCCGACCATAGGGAGGGTTTTTCGACAAGCTGACACGCTCTTAGTTTCCTGAGAGCGTGCTGAAACCGCACAGCGGATGTAATATTGTTATCAAAAAGATATTTGCGATGAACATAAAAAATACGCTCTTCCCTATTACGAAAGCGTATTTATACTCTAATCGCGCCGGTTATCGCAGAAGTAACGCGCGCTCCTAACTACTTCCTTTTTATAATATGATCATACCACACCCGAAAGCGGTTATCAATACTTTAGGTACTCAAAGTCCTTATATGCCGCAAGTACCGTTCCGAGCAGATACTTGATGAGCTCTGTCGCAAGCGATAAATATTTCCTTCAAGCAGATTCAAAGAATTAAGCTCCCGTTACAAAATGATGGTACCTTCCTGATCAAACCCCTTGTCAGTTCCGAGAATTTCAACGCGGCGTTCCCAATTTTTACCGAGATTATAAAACCTCACCGAATCCGCTTTCAGATCTATAACTTTTGAGATCCTGCTTTTCACCTCTGCTAATTGTGCGGGGTCGATAAGCATTTCAAAGACCGAGTTTTGTACTCTCACGCCGAATTTTTCACATATCCCCGCAACTTTGCGCAAACGTTTTGCGCCTTTTTCATCGGAGAAATCAACGTCATACGTCACTAACATCATCATAATATCACCTCCAGAAAAACGGGGGATAAACATCAAGGTCACCACGCAAATGTCGTGCCAAAAGCATTGCCTGACAATATGGGATCAAGCCTATTGGAACTTTTTCCTTTAAAAACGGATGAGTTATCTCTTCTTTTTTTCTTGCTTGCCATTTGTCGATAACAGTCCTGTAGGCTTTGTCAGTAAGTTTTATTTCTCCGTTTTTAACGCTGAAATCATCAGAGCTTATCTGCTTTAAATTTACAAGTGAAATTACAAATCTGTCGCAAAGCGGTGCCCTCAATTCCTCCATAATATCCAAGGCCAGAGAAGGTCTTCCGGGACGAAGCGCGTGCAAATACCCGGCTGCCGGGTCGAGTCCGACCGATTCCAAAGCCGACTGTGTGTCATTTTTCATCAGCATATACACGAACGACAAAAGCGCGTTTATCCTATTATCGGGAGGACGGCGACTTCTTTTTTCAAAGCGCATTTCGTTATCATTGTTTTTCAGCATCTCATCAAACGCATCAAAATAACAATTTGCCGTTAAGCCTTCAATTCCTCGCATGCTGTCAATATTATCAGCTTTGAGAAGTTTCTCGTGATATTCCGCAATCATTGACGCCGAGCGTTTTAATCTTTCAGCGCGATCGAGAGAATTATCCCTTGCACTTTTCAGTAAAACAAATCGACTGTTGGCAAACTTGCCGCTTAAAATATTGCGGACGATTTCAACTGACTGTTCAGAGTTTATAATATCATATTGCTTTTTTCTAAGAAGTACATTTCCGCTCACCGCTCCATAAAATCGGCCATAGAATTTTCCGGTGTCAAAATGAAAGGAAATAGAAATGCCTCTTTCTCCGCAAAACCCGATAAGAGGCGTTGATACCGTCGTATTTTTTAGGAAAACTATGGATTCTATGGTATGTGCAGGTATGCGGGCCTTATCTTCACCGTTTATCTTCACGGCAATGGTTTCGTTTTTGCAATAGACATAACTATCCTCCGAAAGTATATAAAGCACATTTCCGAGTTTCTTCATCTTACTCCTCCTTAAACGAACCGTGTATCATTGTAATATATTTTTTTGCTGATTTTTCCAAGTTCGGCATACATAAATTATTAAGAGAACATTTTTTGCATTTCGAAGAATATTCCGCCTGCGGAACAGTTTGCGAATTTAATAAACTCCGGAGTTGCTTCACCGTTTCATAAACCGCTTTTCTTTTTTCTTCGTCAAAAAACACTTCGCGCCGCCTGTGCGAGGTAATATAAAAAAC
The DNA here is from genome assembly GCA_947623915.1 of uncultured Ruminiclostridium sp. Lineage (GTDB taxonomy): Bacteria > Bacillota > Clostridia > Oscillospirales > Ruminococcaceae > Ruminiclostridium_E. The sequence goes on along the minus strand of CANQIB010000008.1, from coordinate 11,147 downwards.
AGCGCCTTTATCTATATGACAATCGAACATCTCCTCAATGCACATTGCTTGGGCGCATAGCTGGAGTTCATATTCCGTTTCATTGCGCAAAACTCCGTGTTTATATTCAATCGGATACGGAATAAATTTTTTGTTGTCCAAAAACGAAATAACGCAGCCGTTTTCATCTTCATACATTTCAACAGCGTCGCACTTGCCGAACAAAAGCATTTTCCCAGAAAAGACAGGCATATCTGTTACGACAATGCAGTCTGATTTGTGATCAGCGGCAGGTGTATGAACATGATCATGTTCGTTTCGTCCCATAGCCGTATACGAATTTTCGTCCCATAACCGCTCAATCATTAAAAGAGCCGCTCGTCTTTTACAATAATTATACTGTGAAATATACGACAGAGGAGTCGTTAAATTATCATCCATAATGTCCTCCTTTTTAAAAGAAAAATTGTTTTGCCCCGCGAGGGGGGTATCCCGGTCATTTCCTCATCTATCTGTTTGCTCGGCATGTTTCAAGTCATATCCCCGCGAGGGGGGTATCTAGGCTCCGACCGCTGTACTATGTATCGGACACCGTTTCAAGTCATACCCCCGCGAGGGGGGTATCCCGGCATTCTGCATACATCGTTTGAGCTATTGCCTTGTTTCAAGTCATACCCCCGCGAGGGGGGTATCCGTTACCGCCTACGATCAATTACGATACCTGAACGTTTCAAGTCATACCCCCGCGAGGGGGGTATCCTCTGTGTCGTCTTTGCTCGCGCTCTTGCTGTTGTTTCAAGTCATACCCCCGCGAGGGGGGTATCCTCCATATTCGCGCCCTCGACGGTGTAATGAGTGTTTCAAGTCATACCCCCGCGAGGGGGGTATCGAGGCAGACCGAGTGGCTCGAAGAAAAAAACTCTGTTTCAAGTCATACCCCCGCGAGGGGGGTATCAAAAGGTTTCAGACCCGACGCTTTGACACGTTCAGGTTTCAAGTCATACCCCCGCGAGGGGGGTATCCGAAATTTTACGCGGGGGGGGGTACTCTACTTGGATGTTTCAAGTCATACCCCCGCGAGGGGGGGTATCCCAGCGGAGGCACCGACGATGTCGGACGCCTTGTTTCAAGTCATACCCCCGCGAGGGGGGTATCCGCAGGAGGTCGGCCTGAAAAGCAGACCGTAAAGGGTTTCAAGTCATACCCCCGCGAGGGGGGTATCGGGCGATCCTCGGCGGAGCGGCGCTGGCAATTATGTTTCAAGTCATACCCCCGCGAGGGGGGTATCGTCTCGGAGTGGGCGGAGAAATATCGCGTACTGGTTTCAAGTCATACCCCCGCGAGGGGGGTATCCTTTTTGTGCGTCTTGGGATCCAGGACGTTGACGAAGTTTCAAGTCATACCCCCGCGAGGGGGGTATCCCTCCGCGATGCCCGGACCATGGCGAAATGACATGTTTCAAGTCATACCCCCGCGAGGGGGGTATCCGTGAGCTTGGAAAAGGTCTAACGTAGATATGCTGAGTTTCAAGTCATACCCCCGCGAGGGGGGTATCGCTTCGCGTCCATCTTGAATTTGAGCGTCGACTTGTTTCAAGTCATACCCCCGCGAGGGGGGTATCTGCTCGGCACCGCCGTTTTCCTCGCGCCCTCCGGGTTTCAAGTCATACCCCCGCGAGGGGGGTATCACGATGCTGACAGCGGAGTTGTCACGTCGAACAAAGTTTCAAGTCATACCCCCGCGAGGGGGGTATCGAAAAAATCCATTGATAAATTCAACGATTATCTTGTTTCAAGTCATACCCCCGCGAGGGGGGTATCTTTCATCAAGCGGATCAAGAGGCACGGACTTAAGTTTCAAGTCATACCCCCGCGAGGGGGGTATCACAGCCTTAAAAGCCGCGCTAACCGAAATCATTTTGTTTCAAGTCATACCCCCGCGAGGGGGGTATCTAAAGGAGTCGGAAAAATCCGCAAAAAAAGTTGAGTTTCAAGTCATACCCCCGCGAGGGGGGTATCCAGAGCTGAAAGACCCCGTCAAGCAGGAAGTAAAGGTTTCAAGTCATACCCCCGCGAGGGGGGTATCACCACGGGCAAGACGCTCGACCTCGACGACGAGGTTTCAAGTCATACCCCCGCGAGGGGGGTATCATTCCCATTCCGGCAGTTATCGCAAGGGCGATTGTTTCAAGTCATACCCCCGCGAGGGGGGTATCTAAAATCCGCATAGAGAGTAAGCAGTCGATGAAAGTTTCAAGTCATACCCCCGCGAGGGGGGTATCAGCGCTGTTATTCCATTTACTGCCTAATTTAGTGTTTCAAGTCATACCCCCGCGAGGGGGGTATCTAATCTTCCAATGATACCTTGATATTCGTTGAAGTTTCAAGTCATACCCCCGCGAGGGGGGTATCATCACCTCGGCGACGGTTATCGCTGGGCTATGTTGTTTCAAGTCATACCCCCGCGAGGGGGGTATCGTGTCGTTCGATCGGTGAGATGACGACGCTGTGGTTTCAAGTCATACCCCCGCGAGGGGGGTATCCGAACTTGTCGCAGAATATCCGCCGCGGCATGGAGGTTTCAAGTCATACCCCCGCGAGGGGGGTATCGGTCCATGGCACATTTACATACATTTGTTCATTTGTTTCAAGTCATACCCCCGCGAGGGGGGTATCATCATAGCATTATCTCTCCTTCTGTTATATTTTGTTTCAAGTCATACCCCCGCGAGGGGGGTATCAAACAATTCGGAAAGAGCACTTGCAACGACCTTGTTTCAAGTCATACCCCCGCGAGGGGGGTATCCCGCCGGATATGTACATTGTTTCATCTTGTACAGGTTTCAAGTCATACCCCCGCGAGGGGGGTATCAGCTGGCGCAGCAACTGTTTGATAGTCGATATGTGTTTCAAGTCATACCCCCGCGAGGGGGGTATCTGAACGATTTAAGGAAATCAGAAATTACCGCTTGGGTTTCAAGTCATACCCCCGCGAGGGGGGTATCTGTCTAGTGCTTTAGGTGGCGCAAGCGGTATCATTGTTTCAAGTCATACCCCCGCGAGGGGGGTATCTGAACTGGTTTAAAGCGAGTGTAAAAATCCACTTTGTTTCAAGTCATACCCCCGCGAGGGGGGTATCACGCAATAGCAAGTATTGCTAAAAATACGGGGGTGTTTCAAGTCATACCCCCGCGAGGGGGGTATCTTTGACGATGATTGATTTATCGGTAAAAGAGCTTGTTTCAAGTCATACCCCCGCGAGGGGGGTATCCACCCTTTCAACAGGGTCGGGATAAGACGAGGATGTTTCAAGTCATACCCCCGCGAGGGGGGTATCCCAGTAATCGCGTTGCGACATTGTCTAATACCAAGTTTCAAGTCATACCCCCGCGAGGGGGGTATCTCACGGCGAATGGTGAGAGATTGGAGTTTACCATGTTTCAAGTCATACCCCCGCGAGGGGGGTATCCGTGGACGATACGGGATCGCTTCTGATGGAATGGGTTTCAAGTCATACCCCCGCGAGGGGGGTATCAGTGCCGGATTTCTTGCCCGCCGTGGATGATACAGTTTCAAGTCATACCCCCGCGAGGGGGGTATCCTGCTGAAACCATGGGGTAAAAACGTGGTAGATGTTTCAAGTCATACCCCCGCGAGGGGGGTATCAGCCGCCGACGCGTTGCCCGCAACGGTACATCGGTAGTTTCAAGTCATACCCCCGCGAGGGGGGTATCCGCTCGCTTCTCAGCCCTCGCAGGCGCTCGCCGAGTTTCAAGTCATACCCCCGCGAGGGGGGTATCTCGATGATGTGGTGCGCCATCTTCTCGTCGTTGTAGTTTCAAGTCATACCCCCGCGAGGGGGGTATCCTATGCTCTACGCTATGGCTGATCAGCTGCCCGTTGTTTCAAGTCATACCCCCGCGAGGGGGGTATCTTAACTCCGGCGCTTTGCAACTCTAAGGCTCTTTTGTTTCAAGTCATACCCCCGCGAGGGGGGTATCGCCGTCCTGCGAGAGGGACTACGGGAATATCTCGTTTCAAGTCATACCCCCGCGAGGGGGGTATCTCGGACGCGTTGTACATCACCGAGGTGGAGAAAGTTTCAAGTCATACCCCCGCGAGGGGGGTATCCGCAAAGTTGAATTTTACCATTCCTCGCGGAGCAGTTTCAAGTCATACCCCCGCGAGGGGGGTATCGCATACGCCACAGGAATTACCGATTCGCTGGTGGTTTCAAGTCATACCCCCGCGAGGGGGGTATCATACTGGGCGGCTTCTGCAACTTGTGTAAAAGTGTTTCAAGTCATACCCCCGCGAGGGGGGTATCAATCCTCCAGAAGTCCTACCCCGGAGGAATGTTGTTTCAAGTCATACCCCCGCGAGGGGGGTATCCCGAAGTCCCCGCCGGCACGCCGGCCGGAACTTATGTTTCAAGTCATACCCCCGCGAGGGGGGTATCCGGCTGCGCCCGTCGCGCCCTGCGGACCGGCAGGTTTCAAGTCATACCCCCGCGAGGGGGGTATCGCGGGAGCAGGATCGCTACTACGAGGAGATCGTGGTTTCAAGTCATACCCCCGCGAGGGGGGTATCCAACTTTGCGGCGTTTGCTGTGCCTACGTTGGAGTTTCAAGTCATACCCCCGCGAGGGGGGTATCCGGTATTTCCGATACAGTATCCGCATCCACGTTGTTTCAAGTCATACCCCCGCGAGGGGGGTATCGTACAAGGCCGGTAATGCAGTTTATACGGGTGCAGTTTCAAGTCATACCCCCGCGAGGGGGGTATCCGCAGCCAGTGCGCGGTAAATCTCGGTATCACAGTTTCAAGTCATACCCCCGCGAGGGGGGTATCTGCAAAAATATACAAATTTTCATTACTCTTAACCTAGATATAAGGCAAAATTCACTACTAATTTGATAAAATTGCAGAAAATATTACATTTTCTCAATGAAAAATTTTAAAAATGCAACTTTTTTCTGCGCGAACCTATTGGGGTTTTACAGCCCATTGAGGTCTGCGCAAGGATCTGTTACTTGAACAGATCACAATTTGCCGGAATTTTATTCCATTGTATCTCGCTGTAAGGATCTGTCAGAAATCCTACTTCAACACCACTCGGAACGCTGTCTGTTCTGATTTTGAATTCATAGTCCGTATAATATCTCGCAAATTCAATTTCAGGATTTCTCGAAACGCTCACAAGTTCAAACAATCTATGGGCAGGCGCGCAGCCAAGCCTGCACTGACGCTTACGCTGATTAGGATCGCTGTCCGTGCCGATATGCTTGAAAATTATCAGGGGCGTTATAACCGACATTTCGCCCTTGCTTGCGGAACGGTCGTGTTCATACATATTGAGTATCGCCTCGAAAAGTATCTTCAGATCCTTGTCGTCAAATCCCGTTTCTTCGGCAAGATTTGCGCTTACAAATCCTCTTGCCTCATAAAGTCCATACGGAATAAGCTGCTTTCTGCCCATTGTGCGAAGTTTTTCCTCGTCCGTGGCAGCTTCGGCTTTTTCATAATCCTCATACGATTCTGCGCCCTTTACATCTTCCGTTTTACTCATTCTGGTAATGGAAATATCAAGCGGCAGAATAGGATCTACCGACTTCGCAAACGTGATCTGCACGGGCCCGCGCACTTGTCCCGCGTTGGGTCCTGTTGAAAGCACTCCGCCGAAAGTTCTCACGTCATAAAACAGTTCACAGGCTTTTCTGCGCGACTTGTAAAGGCTTTCCTTGTCCTTTGCCCCCATTTCGACGCCCGCAAGCGATTTTGATTTTGCGATAAACTTGTTGAGGTTTGTAGCATTCTGCATGATTATGCTCATTCCCTCGTCTTCGGGATAAGCCACCTGGATATAATTTCTGATACGGCGTTTTATTGCGCCGTCGGTTATGTAACCGTGCATATCCTGAGAATCTACGCGGGGCGAATTCCCCATGTCGGGGTCGCCGTTGGGATTGCCGTTCACACACTGAATGTAGAACATGAATTCGTATCTGTTTTCAATAGCCATTTTCTTATTCCTCCGTTACTGTTTTTTTCTTGTATATTTCCTCGTTCTGAGCATAATAACCCAGAGCGAATTCCGACTGCTGTTCAAGTGTAAAGGTTTTCGGCAGAGAATTGCCGATTTTTGACGCGATATCACTTAACATCTTGTCAAAATACACCTCGCTTCCCTTTTGCTCCTGACCGAGCTTTGAAAGGTGGTGCTGAGACAGCATCGCGAGTTTCCCGAACACGAGAGCGGGCGAGGTGCAGGCAGACGTAAAATATCGCTCTACAACACCCGCATTGACGTCTCCGAGCGCCTTGTTCTGAATAGCCGCGTAGACCGCTATCATTCTTCCGAGCTGATAAGCCTTGGACGGGCTATCGGGGTTTAAGTTTTCCATAATCAAATATTCCTCCTTGTTCTGATTTCTGTATTTTCTGTTAAGCCAAACTTTCAGTATCTGGCAGGACACCCTGTCTATATTTTTCCGCTTGTGCTTTTCATCGTCGGACGAGTTGTACATATCGTGACGAATGTAACTTATAGTCTTTGCGGCGACCGTGTCGGGCAACTCGGTGTTATGCGTTATCGCGTAAATTATTCTCGGCGAAATTCCCGAAAGTTCTTTATTGATTCGTTCGGAAAACTTTCCGCCCGACGTGCTGTAAGACACAAGCCTCGTGTAAATCGTAAACATTTTCGGATAACGTTTTCCACACAAAGACAAGTCTTCATACCACTGCTTTATGCTGTTGAAAAGTTCCCCGTAGGTGCCTTCGTCATAGCTTCGCACCATTACTCTGCCGTTTACGCCGCTTAACGACATCATATAATATCTGTTTTTCGGTTCTTCGGGACATTCTCCCTTAAAAATGCTGTCGAACATTTTCCGAACGCGAGCGTTGTCGGATTGCTTTTCATCGGGCTCGCTTTGTTCATCGCTGTCAGACGAAAATCCAAAATCAAAATCCAGCACTTCCAGAATATCATTTTCGACCGAACCGCTGTACCAATGTATATTTTTGGCTCCCGCAAGAATGTTGGATCTTTTGTTATCCTTGTTATCGCCCTTTACCGCTCCAAATGACTTCGATTCGCTTAAAAGCTGATTTAGCGCGGCGTTTACGGCGGTTATTGCCTCATCGGACACCGCGGCGTTTGCAGCTTGAGTAAATCCGTAAGAGCAATACGCGTCTTTATCAAAGCCGATTATCGTGTCGCCGCTTGTGTGACCGCCAACGCTTAACAAACCCGAAAACTTCGGAGCAGTACGCACAGGCTCGGTAAGTTCTCCCGTTATAAAGCAGCGTACTTTTCCGCTCTGCCCTTTTTTCGGTTTCGATGCGGTTTTCTTTTCCTTATTGCGGGCGCGGAATTCCTCCCACCAGTCAAAATAACACGGGTCGTTCTCCAAAGGGTTGCCGTCGAATTTTATGCTTATCAGATCGCCGTGTTTAAATTTCTTGGTCGGAATATTTGAAATAATAGTCTCCCGCTGTTCTTCAAGAGAATTCACCACTTTCGCGAAAGCAGAACTAAACCCTGCTATTTCCCGCATTGCAGACATATAAAAATCATGTTTTGCCTGCCGAGGAAATTTCCCGTCTTTATCGGGAAGATTTAAAACGATATCCGCCTTCTCGGCGATGATATTGCTTTTCGAGGTGCTTTGCGCCGCGCTGCCCATATCGGGACAAGTTGCCTTTTTGCCGTCCTCGGCAGCGTCAAATCCGACGAAACTGCCGTTTACATCGAAAGATATGTAATACTTTACACCTTTTTCCTTAAACCCCGGACGTGCCGTAATGCCGTTGTCCACCGCGTATTTATACAGTTCTTCAAGCATTGTTTCCACCTCCCTCAGGGCGTAAAACGCTTTCATCATGAAAATCGGGAACGTTTATCACGCCGTTTTCCATCTTCGCACGAAACAGCGTCACATAAGGCTCTGCGTTCTTTGTGACCTTTGAAACATCGAGGTCAAAAACGTCATACAGCATAAGACCGAGATCCATGCTCTCGTTAATCGGCTGAAGGTCGCTCGGATTGTCAAAATAACAAACAAACTCGCGCAGACCAAGCGACGGCTGGCAAAAGCATTTTCCGTGGTCAATGCGTTTTTTCGCCTGAACGTAAAGCTGTTCAAGCGTACCCGAAAAATCCTTTCGTTTTACGATCTCCGCCGTAATTCGATAGCGGACATCCTTCAAAACTACGCTCTGGCGCTGGGTGCGGTCATCCTCGACAAGCATCGGAGAAAGAGTAGTTCCGATTTTGGAATTTATCACCTCGTTGCGCTTGAAGCTCGTGAATCGTATCGGCTTTAACACTTCGATCTTTTTGACTTGCCAATAAAATTCAACCGGCTTAGAGTAGATCGACGCCAGAACCCCTCTCGCCGCCGACGGCGTTATCACGGGGTAACTGAGCCGTTCTACCTTGCTCTCAGGTCGGGAAAAACACGCAAAATCTCCCCAGACCTCAACTTTTATTTCTTTCAAGTTTCCACCTCCTGAATAATAAAATCAAGACTGCTGTCATTGTCAAAGACAAGACCCTCGTCTTTTTTGTAAAATTTTTCATCCGAAAGAATGAACCAATCGTTCGTCTCTATTTTCCCTCGGCTTGTGACAAGCGCCGCGGGACGCTCGCCGATATCCGACAATTTTTCCGCATTATAGCTTGTCACGGTTATCGGCGCGGCGCGCTTTATCCAAGATTTGGTAACGCCTCGCTCTGTGGCTTCTTTATACAGCTCGTCAAACAATTTGCGTTCACCCTCAAACGGCACAAGAACATTAACGCCCGTCTTTCCGATCAATTTATACTGCTTTTCGGTTTCCTCAAAATCAAAATTGTTTACGGCGTTTACCAGCTTGTCTTTATCCTCGGCACAGTCCTTAAAAAGCTCGGCATAGTATTCCCTTATATGATCGGGATCGTTGATGTCTATGTTGTGACGCGCGGAAATTACACGGACGCAGTTCGCGGCGTTCCCGTAAAACGGCGAAGGATACAACTTTTCCTCGTTCGGAATAAATACCGTCATTTTCCCGTTTGTTTTGCCGTTTCTGTTGCAGCGTCCGGCGCACTGGATCATTGAATCAAGCGGCGCTAACGCTCTGTACATCACGTCAAAATCAAGATCTACTCCCGCCTCGATGCACGAGGTCGAAACCAGTCGGCACGACAGTCCGTTTTTCTGACGTCGAATTATTTCCTCGATCACTTTTGCGCGGTGTGCTTTACACATATCCGTTGAAATATAAAAGCAGTCGTCCGTGCGCTCTTTCAGCAGAGAAAACAGCTTATGAGAATGGTCTTTCCTGTTCACGACGCAGCAGGTGCTTTGCTCGTGTGACATTTCTTTGGCGATAGTTTCAAGATCCGTTGGCTCTGAAATGTTCCATTCAACATTTACGCGCCGTGTTTTTTCATAAAGCGTCCGAGGCTCGGAAATTATTTCCGTCGGGTCGTAATTGATATCTTTTCTTAAATCCAACGCAGGCTGTGTTGCAGTAGACAAAACTACCGTACAGCGAAACATTTCACAAAGCGAATTCAGCGATTCCATACTTGTTCCCATAAGCTCCGCAGGAAGGCTCTGCGCCTCGTCAAACACTATAACGCTGTTTGCCATGCTGTGCAAAAATCTGATATCCGCGGGCATTCTCTTAAACAGCGTTTCAAAAAATTTAACGGAAGTCGTTACAATAACGGGCGACGTCCATCTTTCCGCAAAAAGTTTCGTTTGCTCGTCATAGTTGCTCATACTGTGCGCTTCCAGAACGTTTCCGCAGATCTCGCGGTATATTTTTGCGTTCTGACCGATTATCGACAAAAACGGCAGAACGAAGATAATTCGCTCCTTTTGATATTTTGCGGCGTGCTTTGCGGCAAATCCCAAAAGCGCGAGAGTTTTCCCCGTCCCCGTAGGTGCGGTAAGCGTAAACACCCCGCTTTCTTTTTCCGCTGCGGCAACGCAGTCTCGGTAGACGCTGTCGCGGATATTGTTCAATTCGGGATCGGAGTTTGAATTCTTAATTATTTCCGCACGGTATTTTTCAAGATTTTCAAATATCATCCCCGGATTTATTTTTTCATCAGTAGATCTTTCTATATATTCCTCTTCCTTGTGAGTTGCAGACGCAGAATAATCCGCGTCGGCAAGGCAGGAAAGCAACATTCTGGTGTGCAGCATACGAGGCAGATTTTTATAAAATGAACTGTTTTCTTCTATCATTTTTATCCGAAAATTAGGAATTCCGATCTTGTTTTTAAGGAAATCAAACGCAGCTTTGTATTCCTCCACACCCGAAACCGCAAATATTCTGCCTGTTTTATCTTTGGAATTTTCGGTTTTATACGAGTCCAAAAGTCTGTCCTCAATATCCGGGTCAATACCTTTATGATGCGCATAAACAACTCGTGCGAGAAGTTTATGGTTATTTCTCCAAAGGAAAAACGCTCCGCAGGCTTCGTGATTTTTTCCGTGGTCTTTATGCTCAAGAACATCCTGAAACTTTTTCGACGCCTTTCCCGCGTCATGAAACAAACCGAGAATTTCCCCGCAGTCCCCCTCTCCGAACGATTCGGCAAACTGTCGAGCCAGAGCGGCGGTTTTTCGTAAATGTACTTCTAATAATTCCTTCTCTCCGAAACTGTTTTCCGACCTCGAATAATACGTCATACCCACTCCTCACAAAAAATATATTTTTTAATATTATAGCACTAAATTCTGTAAATGTAAACACTATAAAATAAAAAATGCTTGTGCCGGTGTAAATAAGCACCAACACAAAGCGATTTTATTACAATGGAGGTCGATTTTAGAGGTCATCTTCTCGAATGACGAATGGAAGTTGATTGAGAGCCGATTTATTCTCAAAAAATTTTTCACCTCATGAAAAAATTCACAGGACTTAAACCACCGTCCGAGAATGCCGATTTTATTTCACTAAAAAAATCCGCCCGCAGCCTTTCAGCCACGGGCGAGATCTTTTAAAGGTAAACTACCGATCCGAACACTGGTCTACCAAAAAAAATACGAACAAATCGGTATCCCCGTATTTGTTCGTATTTGTTCGGTTTGGCTCCCCCTGTTGGACTTGAACCAACGGCATCGTGATTAACAGTCACGCGCTCTACCGACTGAGCTAAGGAGG
>CANQIB010000007.1 GCA_947623915.1 uncultured Ruminiclostridium sp. | reverse complement strand
GCTGTCGCGTATTTTCTGCGCGGCTTTTTTCTTTATGTCCATGCAGAGCGTGCCGCTTTCGAGATATTCTGCCGTGAGCGCGGGGAAATATACGCAGTACACGGAAATTCCCCAAGCTATCGCCATATCGACGTAATACCGCCCCGACGGTATTTTTTCATATGCGGCAAAGGCGCGGCGCGCGTCCGCCTCCTCCTTGAAGTTTGAGAAAAACAGCACTATCCCGATACGGCTGACGTATTCCCGCGGGGAAAAGATAATGCCGTCGATAAATTCGGCAAGCTGCTCCCGTTCGCTTTCTTTTATTTTGAGCGCGGAGCAGAACAGGTCACATTCCGCCCAGTTGCTCGCCATATCGGCGTAGCGGCGTATGTACGGCAGCTTTTCGGAAAGCGGCGCTTTCGCCATGCCGAGCGCAAGCCCTTTCAGCACGACCTCCTCATAGCTTTCGGCGGGAAGCTCAAAAAGCGCGGCATATTCCGCCGCAAGCTCCTTTGCCGTCTTTTTTAGCTCTGGCGTGCGCACTCCGATGATCTTATGCGCGCTGTCGGCCACTATGCCGCTGTGGAAATCTCGGTACTTCTCATCGGCGAGGGATATGAGCCGTTCGCGCAGTTGTTTTTCGTCCGTCATATTATCTTCTCCAGTTTTAAAAGATATTCCTTTACATCGTTGAGCCTGCCACCGAAGTAATTCCCCACCCCGCCGCTTGCCGGCAATATGCGGTGGCAGGGTATGATTATCGGAAGCGGGTTTTTGGAAAGCGCCGTTCCCACCGCTCTTGCCGCGCCGATATGCCCCGCGGAGCGGGCGATATATCCGTAGCTCGCCGTTTTCCCGTAGGGAATGTCGTTTACCGCGTTCAAGACCGAGCGGAAAAACTCCCCGCCCTGCAATTTATACGGCAGGGAAAACTCCCTGCGCTTTCCGTCAAAATACTGCATGAGCTGCCTTTGGGCTTCCTTGCAGATACCGTTCGGGCAGTCCGGCTCGACAACGTCGAACGCCAGCGCGGTAAGCTCCAGCCCGTCGGAATATACCGTTACGGTATGAGAAATATTCGGCATTTCAAAAGTAGACGTGTACATTTTGCTCCTATCAGAAATCCCTGCGCGTAGATACCGCGCAGGGATCATTTTTTTGTTTTTGATCAGACTTTTTCGTTCGTTCCGTAATAAGCGTTCAGATACATCTGCTTTATTTCGCTCATCAGCGGGTATCTCGGATTTGCGCCGGTGCATTGATCGTCGAACGCCTGTTCCACCATGTCGTCCAAGCGGTCAAGGAAGTCTTTTTCGTCGATACCGTAATCGCGGATAGTCTTTTTGATACCGATGGTTTCTTTAAGCTCCTCTATCTTGGCGATGAGCTTTTCAAACTTCTCCTCCTTGGTGCGTCCGCCCGCGCCCACGAAGTCCGCGACCTCGCAGTATCTTTCCAGCGTGTGCGGGTGGTCGTACTGGGAGAACGTTCCCATCTTCTGGGGATTAGGCTCCGCGTTGTAGCGCATTACCTGCGTTATCAGCAGCGCGTTTGCTACGCCGTGCGGCAGATGATGGAACGCGCCGAGCTTGTGTGCCATGGAGTGGCAGACGCCGAGGAACGCGTTAGCGAACGCGATACCCGCGATGGTGGAGGCGTTTGCCATCTTTTCTCTTGCGACAACGTCGGTAGCGCCGTGCTCGTAAGCGTCCGGCAGATATTCAAATATCAGCTTTGCGGCTTTGAGCGCAAGCCCGTCGGTGTAATCGGTAGCCATTACCGACGCGTACGCCTCCAGCGCGTGGGTCAGCGCGTCGATACCCGAAGCGCTGGTCAGTCCCTTGGGCTGAGTCATCATGTTGTCGGTATCTATTATCGCCATATTAGGCAGCAGCGCATAATCCGCAAGCGGATACTTTATGCCTGTCTTTTCGTCGGTTATTACCGCAAACGGCGTACACTCCGAACCCGTACCTGAGGAGGTGGGGATAGCGACAAAGTACGCTTTTTCGCCCATCTTGGGGAAAGTATACACTCTCTTGCGTATGTCGATAAATCTCATCGCCATGTCCATGAAGTCGGCTTCGGGATGCTCGTACAGCACCCACATTATCTTTGCCGCGTCCATAGCCGAACCGCCGCCCAGCGCGATTATAACGTCGGGCTTGAACTGGGTGAGCAGCGCCGCGCCCTCCTTGGCGCAGGCAAGCGTCGGGTCGGGCTCGACGTTGAAGAAGGTGGAATGAACTATGCCCATGCTGTCCAGCTTATCGGTTATCGGTTTGGTGTTCCCGTTATGGAACAGGAAGGAATCGGTGACGATGAACGCGCGCTTTTTGCCCATCACCGTGCCTAGCTCGTCCAGAGCGACCGGCATACAGCCTTTCTTAAAATAAACCTTTTCGGGCAGTCTGAGCCAAAGCATATTCTCTCTCCTCTCGGCTACTGTTTTGATGTTCAACAGGTGCTTTACACCGACGTTTTCCGCAACGGAATTTCCGCCCCATGAGCCGCAGCCCAACGTCAATGACGGGGTGAGGTTGAAGTTGTAAAGGTCGCCTATTCCGCCGTGGGAGGAGGGGGTATTTACCAGTATACGGCAGGTCTTCATTCTTTCGCCGAATTTCTCTATCTTGGCACGTTCGGTGACCGCGTTGCAGTACAGCGACGCGGTGTGTCCGTAGCCGCCGTCCGCTATCAGTCTGTCCGCCTTGCTCATAGCGTCGTCAAAATCCTTGGCGCGGTACATGGCAAGCACGGGAGAGAGCTTTTCGTGTGCGAATTCCTCTTCAAGCTCCACGCTCTCGACTTCTCCGATAAGCACCTTGGTCTTGGGGTCTACCTCGACTCCCGCGAGCTTTGCGATGGTCGCCGCCCGCTGTCCTACTATCTTTGCATTGAGCGCGCCGTTTATCAGGATAGTCTTGCGTACCTTTTCGGTTTCTTCGGGAGTGAGGAAGTAGCAGCCCAGCGCCTCAAATTCTTTCTTTACCTTGTCGTATATTTTATCCGCAACAATGACCGACTGCTCCGACGCGCATATCATACCGTTGTCGAAAGTCTTGGAATGTACGATGGAGCTGGCCGCGAGCTTTATATCCGCGCTGACGTCTATCACCGCCGGAGTGTTTCCCGCGCCGACGCCTACCGCCGGTTTTCCCGAAGAATACGCCGCTTTTACCATGCCCGGCCCGCCGGTCGCAAGTATAAGGTCGGAGGTCCTCATGACCTCGTTGGTAAGGTCGAGTGACGGTACGTCTATCCATGCGATTATGCCCTTGGGAGCGCCCGCCTTGACCGCCGCGTCAAGCACCGTCTTTGCGGCGGCGATGGTGCAGTTTTTAGCTCTGGGGTGAGGGCTGATGATTATACCGTTGCGTGTCTTTAAACAGATGAGCGTCTTGAATATCGCGGTGGAGGTGGGGTTGGTGGTGGGTATCACCGCCGCGACCACGCCGACGGGCTCGGCTATCTTCATGGTGCCGTATGCCTCGTCCCGCTCGATTATACCGCAGGTCTTGGTGCGCCGATATGCGTTGTAGATATGCTCGCTGGCGTAATTGTTCTTGATGACCTTGTCCTCTACCACGCCCATGCCGGTCTCTTCCACCGCCATCTTGGCGAGAGGTATCCTCATTTTGTTGGCAGCCGACGCCGCCACAAAGAATATCTCGTCTACCTTTTCCTGAGAAAATTCGGCAAATTCTTTCTGCGCCGCTCTTACCTCCGCCATGCGCAGTCTTAAAGCGTCAACGCTGTCCACTATTACGGGACTTACTACCGCAGACGCCGCCTTTTTTCTGCTGACGATTTGCTTTTTTGCCATAATAATGCCCTTCTCCTCGTTTCCTCTGTTTGTATTTTGATCGCTTAGGCATACGGGAGTCGAACCCTAGTCGGTTTTTACGGGCATATTTCCGCCAATCCTGCACACTCGACATACGCGAGTATGCCTTCGTTCGGTTTCCTTGTCTTGACGAAAATCTGCTCCGTAAAAACTGCTATGCACCCCACGGCGAATGAATTTGAGGTGATTTTTGTTTCTTGAGGCGCAGGCAGGCTGGCGCCTGTCAAGCCGAAAGGGACGAAAATGCGCCTGCATCGTCGTGGGGCGGCTTGGGTTCGATTCCCGTATGCCTATGCGAAATGCACAAATACCGACGGTTCGGTTCGGCTAAAAGACTTTTGATTAGTTTGCCCGACATAGCGCCGTAAATGCGCGCGCCGCCGTTCAAAACCGAGCGTTATCCCGTCTTTCAACAAATTTCTTACACTATTATATCAGCATTTCGGCGGCTCTGTCAATCTTTTTTTACATGAATTTTACTAAAAAACGCCGCTTTGCTTTGTGCAAAAAGTAAAAACACGGCGGCGTTCCCAAACGCCGTACCGCCTGCCGAGCCGCCTTGCCGTTGAAGATAGACTTGTTTTGTCTTTATACATTATCTCCAACAGCGCGGACTTTTTATTGTGCATTTTGTGCATTTTACACTATTTTTATTGACTGTAAGTTTATTATGTGGTAAAATGTTATATAGTAGCGGAAAGTATATCCGAGAATGTTCGGGTATGCTTTTTGCGGCGTTCGCGGCGGAAGAGAGCTTACGGCTTTGCCGCGGAGGTCATCAGGTTTTTCGGGGAGGCGAACAAGTTGTTCAAAGGCAGAAGAAACAGCTATAAAATAGCGTCTGTTTGTGCCGCCGGTGTGCAGGACGAACACTTGGACCATATCATATCCGACATTTCCCGCGCTCTGACCGAGAGCGGGTATAAGGTGCTGCTTTACAACGCTTTCACCGATTTTTACAACGACAGTCCCTATGCCAAGGG
Organism: uncultured Ruminiclostridium sp.; assembly: GCA_947623915.1. GTDB lineage: Bacteria > Bacillota > Clostridia > Oscillospirales > Ruminococcaceae > Ruminiclostridium_E. Next base: position 115,771 of record CANQIB010000007.1, on the reverse strand, counting down.
AGAAGCCAGCATTTATCATCTTGTCAACTTTGACATAACCGATGTGCTGATAATTTTCCCCGAAACCATAAAAAACCGCTGGATAACCGACGCGCTGGTGAGGTATGCCCATCAGAACCGCTGTCCTGTGATAACCGTGAACGGCGAAACGGACGGCTGCACCAACATAGTTTTCGACTACAAGGGGTCTTTCCGTGAGATAGTAAAGCACGTCGTATGCGAGCACGGCTGCAAAAGGATAAATTTTATAGCCGGTCTGAAAAACAACCGTTTTTCCGACGAGCGGCTGGACGCTTTCCGTGAGGTGATGGCGGAAAACGGGCTGACGGTGGACGAGGACAGGATAGGCTACGGCGATTTTTGGTCGGAGCCGACCAAACGCGTCATGGAGGAGATGTTCGATTCCGGCAGGGAGCTGCCGGAGGCGGTGATATGTGCCAACGACAGCATGGCGATAACTGCGGTGCGGTATATCTGCGAGCGCGGCTACAAAGTGCCGGAGGATATAATAGTCACGGGATTTGACGCGGTATATCAGGAGCATAGGCTATGGCTTACCCATATAACCTCGACGATACTGGACGCCGATCAGCTTGCGGAATGTGTGGCAAAGACCGCCGACCGACTTTTGGAGCAAGGTCCGTCGGCTGAAACGATAGCGTTGAAATTCCGACTGCTTTTGTCGCAGTCCTGCGGCTGTGTGCCGGAGGAGGACGAACAGCTGACCGAGGAGCAGTTCCTTAAAATAAGCGATTACAATTTCGCGTCGCAGGCGCATGAGAATACGATGATAGACTACTATGCCGCCGCGGTGAACGATGAAAATTTCGATAAGCTGACCGAAACTCTGTTGAGATACACCGAAAGATTTTCATGGCTGTGTCTTAACGACGATTTTCTTACCGAAAAATGCGGCGTTATCCCCAAGGCGTACCATAGCGTGTACACCTCCGAAATGACCGCGCTGCAGCACCGTTCGGAGAGCGAGCCGGGCAGGGTAGTGACCTTTAAGACCAAGGACGTGCTGCCGGACTTTGAAAAGCAGATAGATATGTTCGACAGGTTCGCCTTTATCCCTCTGCATTATCAGTCGCAGGTGCTGGGATATTACTGTATGGCGCTGGGAATGAGGGATTACGAGTTCCACAACGCGAGAAGATTTGTAAATATCACTAATCAGGTGCTGGAAAACTTCAAGCACAGCTTTGACTTAAAGCGTGCGTACAGCGACCTTGAGATGCTGCACTACCGCGACCCGCTCACGGGTATATTCAACCGTCGAGGCTTTATCAAAGCGACGGAGGAGATGATCGCCCGCAATCGCGGCAGAAGAGCGTTCGTGTTCTCCGCGGACATGGATAAGCTCAAAGAGATAAACGACAAGCACGGGCATACCAACGGCGACGTCGCCATAAAGGAAACCGCCGACGCCATGGCTTCGGTATGCTCCGACGATATAATATGCGCGCGGTTCGGCGGCGACGAATTTATAATGGTGGGCTTCAGCGACGACCCCGAACGCGAGGGCGTGCGCACGGTAGAGAAGATACAGGACCATCTGGATAAATTCAACAAGACCTCCGGCAGGCCGTACAGCGTTACGGTGAGCGTCGGTATGTCCTTTGACAAGGTTGAAAGCATCGACGACGTAAAAGAGCTTATAAAGCGCTCCGACTGGAAAATGTACGAGCAGAAGGAGCAAAAGCGCGGAGCCGCGTCCATTCGTCCCGTGACTCCCGACGAGAACGAAAAGCGGCTGAACGCTTACGCGCTGCGCATACACGAGATACTGCGTCAGGACCTTTCGACGACGTATTTTTACATCGATTATATCCATTTCAAATGGCACATTTCGGAGAACGAAAAGACGCCCAAGAGCATGATATCCACGGCGGTAAATCCGCTGCGCGCGATACTGCACAGCGGCGCGCTCAACAAGGACGACGAGGGCGTATACGCCGAGTTTATGGACAGGATAAAGCAGTCCTTTGAAAGCAGAATGGATTCCGACCGACTCAGCGTACACATACGCCTTTCGGAGGACGGCGAAGAGACATGGTATACGATAAACGTATGGCTCACCGGCAATGACGGACGCATGAGCGAGATAGCGGGATTTATCCACAAGGCGTCCTCCGCCGAGGTCATGCAGATAGATATACTGAACTACTACTCCACCACCGATAATCCGCTGATGATAAACAAGCTCATCATGGAGAAGATAAACGCGTCCGAAGACGGAAAAATGGCGCTGATACATTTTGACATAAAGCGCTTTAAATTCATCAACGAGGCATACGGCGAGGACGCGGGCACGGAGCTGCTGTACTATATTTCACGTCGGCTCAAGACCTATTGCAGCAAAAAGCAGCTCAGCGCCAGACTTAACTCCGACCTGTTCATGCTGCTCACTCCGTATGAGGATATAGACTCCCTTACGGATATGATAAGAGACATTGAACAGCGGCTGATGGGCTTTAGGGATATAAGATACGAATTTGCGTTCGGCGTATATCTCATAGACGATAAGACCGTACCGCCGCGCGTAATGGGCGACCGCGCCTCTCAGGCGCGCCGTATGGTGAAATCCAGCGCGATAGAAAACATCTTTTTCTATGACAATAAGATGCTCCAGATAGGCAAGGCGAGAAAGTTTATCGAGGACAACATGATATCCGCGCTGGAAAACGAGGAATTTTTCATCTACCTACAGCCGAAGTTCTGTATCTCCACCCGCAGAGTGCTGGGCTTTGAGGCTCTGGTAAGGTGGAAACACCCCGCAAGAGGCATCATACAGCCGGGAGAGTTTATACCGCTGTTTGAGGAAAACGGCTTTATAATCAAGCTGGATATCTATGTTTGGGAATGTGCCTGCCGCGTGCTGAGGGATTGGATAGATAAGGGGCTTACCCCTCTGCCTATCTCCATAAACGTGTCCCGCGCTCATCTCAAAGACGACAGCTTTATCCGCGCTTTGGACGAAATGATGATCAAGTATCGGCTGCCCAAGTATCTGCTTGAGGTGGAGATAACCGAAAGTATAGAGAACATCAACACCAACCGCATGATGCAGGAGATAAAAAAGCACGGCTACACGCTGCTCATGGACGATTTCGGTTCGGGCTATTCGTCGCTTAATACCCTTAAAAGCACCAACTTCGACGTTTTGAAGATAGACCGCGAATTTTTGTCCAGCTTTATGATCTCCGAGCATGGCAAAAAGATAATCTCGCATACCATCTCCATGTCCAAGGATATAGGACTGGGGCTTATCGCGGAGGGCGTCGAGACCGCCGAACAAGCGGACTTCCTCAGCCGCTGCGGCTGCGACACGGCGCAGGGCTTCCTGTATGCGCGTCCCATGCCGATAGAGGATGCGGAAAAATATTTGGAGACCACCAAGACGACTTAAAACTAAAAATGTTGACCCCCGACTTTGTCGGGGGTCAAGTTTGTAGAAAAAAGGTTAAAAAAAGCGGAAGGAAAGAGTTGAGTTTAAAACTGTCCGCCGTTCGGCGGACAGTTCACGGGGAAAACCATCAGGGTTTTCACCCTCAAGTTTGATAAGAGCCGCGCAAAGCTGGCGGCAGCAACCAATTTTTAAAGCATTAAAAATGGGTTAATCGAGCAATACCGCTCATGCGGTATTGCCGATTTTTTGGCAGCTTGTCGGAAAATCCGACCATAGGGAGGGTTTTTCGACAAGCTGACCCCCGACTTTGTCGGGGGTCAATTCTTTACTTACGCTCCTTATCCAGCGCGCCGATAACGTCCGAGGTCTCCTTTACGGGAGCGAACCCGTCCTCTATCATGCTGAGCATATGGGGGATTATATCGGGATCGAGCTGGGTGCCGCTGACCTTTTTAAGCTCCTCTTCTATCACGTCGCGGGTAAGCGCCTTGCGGTAGCAGCGGTCGCTGCTCATCGCGTCATATGTGTCCGCAACGCCGATTATCCTTGCCTCAAGGGGAATGTCATAGCCCGCCTTGCCCTCGCAGTAGCCCTTTCCGTCAAAGCGCTCGTGGTGGTATCTCGCGCCCTGCGAAATGCCCTCCAGCGCCGTGAAATTCTTTAGTATCCTGCCGCCTATGGCGGGGTGGGTGCGTATGATGTTCATTTCCTCGTCGGTGAGCCTGCCGGGTTTGTTGAGGATATTGTCGGGTATTCCTATCTTTCCTATATCATGCAGCAGCGCGATATAGTAAATGCGCTCCTGCTCCGAGCTGTCGAGTCCCATGCGCTTTGCAAGCTCCCGCGAATAAGCGGCGACGCGCAGCGAGTGACCGTTGGTGTATTTGTCCTTTGCGTCTATCATACCCGCAAAGGTTTGCAGCGACTGCTCGACGATACGGCGGTAGCTTTCCTGCCTGCGGCGTGCCGCGCGCAGCCTTACCGCGTAGATAAGGTACATTACGACTCCCGCCACGGTAAGCAGCAGCAGTACCGCGGCTGCCCAAAACAGCGGATATTCATAGAACTGTTTCGCCTTATTGACGAAAAGCGTCAGCGATTGGGCGGTTGACGGGTCGTCGGGAGGGAACACGTTTATCACGAAGTTATATTTGCCGCCCGGAAGATTAGTATAGCTTATACTTCCGCTCTTTTGGTCTATCAGCACCGTTTCCTCCGAGTCAAAGCCCTCCAGCATATAGGATATGTTGTAGTCCTCGGTGCCGGTGTAGGACAGAGCGGCAAAATCTACGGTTATTCTCTGAGCCTCGCCGGGTATGTCGATATTTCCGTTTGCATAATCCACGGCGTTGCCGTCAACGGTTATCCCGTTTATCACAAGATTGGGCAGAGGGGTGTTCAGCCCGTTAAACCCGAAAACGCTTATGCCGGAACGGGTGGAGATATACAGCTTTCCGTCGCTGTCCAGGAAATTCCAGGTGTTGGCGTTGAGCGAGCCGGTAAGCCCGTGCTTGAAGCTGTATTCCCTGCCTTGAATGAATTCTCCGCCCAGCAGCGCCTCTTTATCCAAAGCGATGATCCCGTTGTTTTGCAGCAGCCACAGCATATCGTCGCGGTCGTAAAAGTCAAATATGCTGCCCGCTCCCTTTCGGAAGTTTTCCAGCTTGCGGAATTTGCTCTTATCCCAGTAATAAAGGTTACTGCCCGCGCTGATAAAATATCCGTCGGAGTCGCTGTCCGCCAGCATACGCAGCACAACGCCCTCCTCCAGCTCCTCTTCAAAGCCGTGGTTGGTTATCACGCCGTCTTTCAGCGAATATATACCGCCGCCGTCGCTGCCCATATACAGCGTGCCGTCGCTGTCCTGAGCAAGACAAAGTATCGACGATACCGCAAGCCCGTTGTCGGAATTGTATGTGCCGATCACCTTACCGTCTTTTACAATGTTCACGCCCTCCTGCGTCGCTATCGCAAAAGAGCCGTCCGACATCTCGTATACCAGCCTTACAAGATTGCTGATAAGCCCGTTTTCGGTATTGCAAAACGTCATCGACTCGTCCGAGGGGTCGTAGCATATCGCGCCGTTATCGGAATAGGTGGACAGCCATACCCTGCCGGAGCTGTCCGTCATCGCGTGGCGGACGCGCACCCCGCTCAGCAGCTTGGTAAGCTCGTTTTTGACCGACCTGCCGTCCTCATCCAAAATGATAAGTCCGTTATCGTGAGCGGCATATATCCTGCCGTCGGCTTTGGTAACGGCGTTGAACGCGGTGGTTTCCGCCTCGGTGCCGCTGCCCGCCGAATAAATGCAGCCGGGGCTGTATTTCAGCACTCCGTAGCTGGACGAGGCGAGCCATATATTGCCCTCATAATCGACGCCCGCGTCGTTTATCGAAACGGAAGGGTCTTCGTCGTCAAAGAAAAGCAGCTCTCCCCGCTTGTTCATGATGGAAAATCCGTGTTCGCCGCAGACTATCACTTTCGAGCCGTCGCGGTTCGCGGATATGCGGTTATGAGTGGTGGCATAGCCGGTATCACAGATCTTGGCGTTGTAGCTTTTGTCGTCCTCGAAAGAAAGCACCGCCATCTCGTTTGAGGAAGAGCCGAGATACAAGCCGCCGCTGTCGTCGGACGCGACACAGTATATCTCCGCCGAATCGAAAATGCTTTCGGAGTCTATAAGACATTCGGTCTTGCCGTCGGATACCACCGCACACTTGCCGGAATTCATAACCGCCCATACTCTGCCGAACGGGTCGCAGGCTATGGAATATACCGTTTCTCCCGCCAGCTCCTCATCGTCGTATACGGCGAGCGCACCGTCCTTTATCTCGCACAGTCCCGATGTGGACGCGGCGTATATCCTGCCGCTGCCGTCCTCCGCGAAATCTCTTATGCAGGTAAAGGAATAGTCCCCCGGACTTTCTATTTCGATAAATTTCGAGTTGTCGTACTTGAATACTCCGGCGTCGTTCGTACCTATCCAGAGATTGCCGCTGCTGTCCTCAAACAGCGAACGTATCGACGAGGAGGATATCGAACCGTCGGTGCTGAAATTTCTAAAAGCGCTGCCGTCATAGCGGACCAGCCCGCCGTAGCTGCCTATCCATATATAGCCGTCTTTGGTCTGCAGCACGGTGTTTGCCTCTCCCGTAGGCAAGCCGTTTTGCTCGTTGTAAACGGTCTTTACATACGGGTCGGTCCATAAATGCGTATATCCGCCGTCCTCTTCGGCGCTCGCCGCGAAAGGCAGGGCCGAAGAGCAGCAAAGCGCCGCGGCAACACATATGTATTTAACTTTTTTCTTTGTCGATAACATATTTACATCTCCGTAAAATGAGCTTTCTCCTTTTTATACACAATAATTCTAACATATTTTTATCGGAATATCAACACCGATTTCGGCTTTTCCTCCGATTTTTGATTTTTTTATCATTTTTAATAAAAAGAAAGGCTGAAATTGAGTCAAAAATCTTGCATTGACACGAAAAAAATGTTATACTTAATTATGTTTAGGAAAAAATTGCGTACAGCAGTCCGTTTCAGATAGAAAGGTATCAAAATGAGTTTTGTAAGTCTTGACGGTATCACCAAGCAGTATCGCATGGGCGACATCGTCATAAACGCCAACGACGGCGTCAGCTTTGATATAGAAAAGGGCGAGTTTGCGATAATAGTAGGGCCGTCCGGCTCCGGTAAGACCACCGTGCTGAACATTCTTGGAGGCATGGATACGCCGACCTCCGGCAAATTTACGGTAGACGGCAGCGAAATAAGCGGGTACGACCGCAAACGGCTCATTTCCTACCGCAGATACGACATAGGCTTTATCTTTCAGTTCTATAACCTTATACCTAACCTTACCGCAAAGGAAAACGTCGAGCTTTCCACTCAGAGCGCGCGGGACTTTATCCCCGCGGAGGAGATACTGGAAAAGGTGGGACTGTCGGACAGGATGAACAACTTCCCCGCGCAGCTTTCCGGCGGGGAGCAGCAGCGCGTAGCCATTGCGCGCGCGCTGGCGAAAAAGCCTAAGCTGCTGCTGTGCGACGAGCCTACCGGCGCGCTGGATTACGCGACCGGCAAGATGATACTTGCGCTGCTGCAAAAGACCTGCCGCGAGGAAAACATGACGGTGGTGCTGGTAACGCACAATTCGGCTATATGCCCCATGGCGGACCGCGTTATCCGCATGAAAAGCAGCAAGGTGCAGGAAATAAAGACGAACGACGCTCCCGCTTCGGTGGAAACGATAGAATGGTAACCGCTGTTCTGAACGGAGGGTCGAAACGGTAATGAAAAAAGCGATGCTGAAAAATGCCTTGACCGAGATAGTCAAGACAAAGAGCAGATTTATCTCCATATTCGGCATACTGGCGATAGGCTGCGGATTTTTCGCGGGACTCACCGTATCCGAAAAAGACATGAAGCTGTCCAGCGACAGCTATTTTGACGAGTCGTCCCTTATGGATTTCCGCCTTTTGTCCACCTACGGCTTTGACGAAAAGGACATAGAGGCGGTAAGACAATGCTCCGACGACTGCGAGGTATACCCCTCCTACTTTGCCGACTGCTTTATCGGCGAAAAGGACGGGGGCGATGTGGTCAGGCTGTATTCTTTGGATAATTACGGGGAAAATAATCCCTGCAATACCCTGATAATAAAAGAGGGCAGACTGCCCCAAAGCGCGGACGAGTGCATCATAGACGGTTCGACGATACGTTCCGGCTACAATATAGGCGATAAATTCATCGTGAACGGGGAGGATATAAATGACGTTCTGTCCCGCACGGAATATACCGTGGTGGGCTTTTACAATTCCCCGATGTTCATAGACGATACCGCGCGGGGAAATACCACCATAGGCACGGGCGCTATCGAGACCACAGCGTATATACCGAGTGAAAACTTTCTTACAGAATACTATACTCAGCTTTATGTGACCTTTGACGATCTTACCCCGTACAACTGCTATTCGGAAGAATACGAGCAGCTTCGCGACGAGATGGAAAAGGTGCTTGAGGACGTCGGGGAACAGCGCAGGGAGCTGCGCCGCGACGAGATAGTGTCCGAGGCACAAAAGGAGCTTGACGACGGGGAAAAAGAATACTCCGAGCAAAAGGAAAAGGCGGAAAAAGAGCTTGCGGACGCAAAAGAGGAGCTGGACGACGCAAAAAAGCAGCTAGACGACGGGAAAAAGGAACTGGACGACAGCCGCGTACAGCTCGACGACGCGAAAAAAGAGATAACCGATAACGAAAAGCAGCTTTCCGACGCGAAAAAAGAACTGGACGCCGCAAAGAAAGAGCTGGACGAGAACCGCACGCTGCTGGAGGATACGAAAGATCAGCTTGACAAGGCGAAAGCCGAGCTGGACGAGGGTTACCCCTTGCTTGAGGACGCGAGAAAGCAGACGGAGGACGGAGAACGCGAGCTTGCCGCCGCCAAAAAGGAACTGGACGACGGCAAAAAGGAACTTGACGCGAACCGCAAGCTGTTGGACGACTCCAAGGCGCAGCTTGAAAGCGGCGAAAAGCAGCTTGCCGACAGCAAGACCGAACTGGACGGCTATAAAAAGCAGCTTGACGACGCTCAAAAGCAGCTTGACGAGTCGGAAAAGACGCTCGCCGCTTTAAAGCGGCAGTTGGACGACGCCAAAGCGCAGCTCGACCGAACCAAGGCGCAGCTTGACGCGCTGAATGAAACGGTAGTTTCCGGCAGGGCGGAGATAGAGGAAAAACGCGCGCGCACCGAACAGGGCGTTGCGAACGGATATATCACGCGGGACGAGGCGGAGAAAATATACGCCGAGCTTGCCGCGGCCGCCGCAAAGCTGGACGCTTTGGAGGCGCAGTATGCCGCGGGTTTGGCGGAGTATGAAAAGGGCAGCGCCTCTTATGAGGACGGACTGGCTCGGTATAACGCGGGCTACGCGGAATATTCCGCCGGCGTTAAAGCAAACGAGCAGGCGATACAGCAATATCGAAACGGCGTTGCGGAATATGAGCGCGGCAAAAAGACGCTTGAGGAGAGCCGCGCAAAATACGAGGCGGGCGAAAAGCAGTACGCCGAGGGACTTAAAAAATATCGGGACGGCCTTGCCGAATACCGTGCCGGCGAAAAAGAGCTGGAGCAGGGCAAGGCGCAGTATGAAAGCGCGCTCGAAGAATATGAGAGCGGACTTGCACAGTATAACGACGGCAAAAAGCAGTATGACGACGCGCAGCGGCTCTTTGCCGAGGGAGAGGAGCAGTACCGCGAGGGACTTGCCGAATATCTTGACGGAGAAAAGCAGCTAAACGAGGGCAGAGAGAAGTACGAGCAGGGCGAGCGGGACTACGCGGACGGTCTGGCAAAGTACGAGGATTCGCTCGGTCAGTATGAGGACGGCGTAAAGGAGTACGAAAAGGCAAAGACCGAGGCGGAGGATAAGCTGGCGGACGCGCGCGAGGAGCTGGACGACGCTCAACGAGAGATAGACAGTCTGGAAAAGCCGGAATGGTATATTTTTGACCGCGCCGACAATCCGGGCTTTACCGAATACGGTCAGAACGCGGAAAGAATACATAACATCGCGATGATATTCCCGCTGTTTTTCGCAATGGTGGCGATACTGGTATGCCTTACCACCATGACCAGAATGGTAGAGGAACAGCGCACGCAGATAGGCACGCTGAAAGCGCTCGGTTACGGCAGCGGCGCGATAATGTTCAAGTATTTGCTGTACGGACTTTCCGCCGCGCTGGTCGGAGCGGTATTCGGCATATTTATCGGCATGAAGATATTCCCGTATATCATAATGAACGCATACGGAATGATGTACGAGCTGCCGCAGTACCTTACACCTTACGATTTCGGGCTTATGCTGCTGGTAACGGCGGTGGCGTTTTTGATGGCGGGAGCCGCAGTATACTTCGCCTGCAAGAACATTCTGCGGGAGCAGCCGGCGTCGCTTATGCGCCCCAAGCCTCCCAAAAGCGGCAAAAAAATACTTTTGGAGCGTATCGGCTTTATCTGGAAGCACCTTTCGTTCAGCAAAAAGGTGTCCATGCGGAATTTGTTCAGATATAAACGCCGTATGCTGATGACGGTGTTCGGCATAGCGGGCTGCACCGCGCTGCTGCTTACGGGATTCGGCGTATACGACAGCGTGAGCGATATACTCAATAAGCAGTTTGACGAAATAAGCCTGTACGACGGAATGGCGGTATTTCAGGATATGACCTCCGCCCACCGCAGAGAGGCGGAGGAGCTGCTCGCCGAAAACGGCTGTGACGCGCAGCTCATCTACCAAAAGCAGATAACCGTCGTCAACGGCTCAAATAACGCGGACGCGAATATTTTCGGCGTTGACAGCGACGAGATACTTAAAAAATACGTTGACGTGCGCAGCCGCACCACCCATGAAAAATACACGCTTGACGACAGCCATGTGATAATAAACGAAAAGCTCGCATCCCTGTTGGGAGGGGTAAATGTAGGCGACAGCATAACGCTGCGGCTGTCCGATACCGAGAGTGCGCAGGCGGAGGTAGCCGCGATATGCGAGAATTACGCGCACCATTACGTTTACATAAGCGGCGCGCTGTATCAAAAGCTGTTTAACGACGAGCTGCCGTATAACTGCTTTTACTTCAACACTCCCGACGGCGTTTCGGAAGAATGGAACGACGAGCTTGCGGAAAGCCTTATGAAAATAGAGGGTATCGCGGCGGTAAGCTACAAAACATCGGTAGGCGATACGTTCAGAAATATGTTGAAATCTTTACAGCTTATAGTTGTGGTGCTGATAGTATGCGCGGGCATACTGGCGTTCATAGTGCTTTACAATCTCACGAACATAAATATAAACGAGCGTATACGCGAGATAGCCACGCTGAAGGTGTTGGGCTTTTACGATAAGGAAGTGTCGTTTTACATTTTCCGTGAGATAATATTGCTTACGCTGCTCGGTACGGCGGCGGGGCTACTGTTGGGCAGAGTTTTGCTGGATTTCGTGGTAAGGACCGCGGAAATAGATCTGGTAATGTTCGGCAGAGAGGTACATTTGCTGAGTTTTATATGGTCGATCCTGCTGACGCTTGTATTCGCGGGGACGGTTATGCTGTTCATGCACCGCAAGCTGAAGTATGTTGATATGGTGGAAGCGCTCAAAAGCGTTGAATAGTAACGAGAATCAGGAACGGGGGTCAGGGCATGAAATTAGTCGGAGCGATAGCCGCGGCGGCGGCAGCGGCGGCAGCGGCGGCTGCCGCGGTAGCGGTAAAGAGAAAACTGGACAGAGATAATTCACCGCTTAAAAAGGAAATGGACGAGGCGGACTGGGTAAGCAGCGAAAATTTTGTAAAACCGCGTACAGGGGATAATAAGGTCGAAAAGCCTGTTGCAGAGGTCGAGAAAACTCCCGCGCCGCAGGCAGAGCCCGTGGCGGAAGTCGAGGAAACACCCGCTCCGCAGGCGGAACCCGTTGCGGAAGTTGCGGAAACTCCCGCTCCGCAGGCGGAACCCGTTGCGGAAGTTGCGGAAACTCCCGCTCCGCAGGCGGAACCCGTTGCGGAAGTCGAGGAAACACCCGCGCCGCAGGCGGAACCCGTTGCGGAAGTTGAGGAAACTCCCACACCGCAGGCGGAACCCGTTGCACAAGTCGAGGAAACACCCGCGCCGCAGGCGGAGCCTGTTGCGGAAGTCGAGGAAACACCCGCGCCGCAGGCGGAACCCGTTGCGGAAGTTGAGGAAATCCCCGCGCCGCAGGCGGAACCCGTTGCGGAAGTTGTGGAAACACCCGCGCCGCAGGCGGAACCCGTGGCGGAAGTTGTGGAAATTCCCGCGCCGCAGGCAGAGCCCGTTGCGGAAGTTGTGGAAATTCCCGCGCCGCAGGCGGAGCCCGTTGCACAAGTTGCGGAACCCCCCGCACCGCAGGCGGAACCCGTTGCGGAGGTTGCGGAAACTCCCGCGCCGCAGGCGGAGCCTGTTGCGGAAGTCGAGGAAACACCCGCGCCGCAGGCGGAACCCGTTGCGGAAGTTGAGGAAATCCCCGCGCCGCAGGCGGAACCCGTTGCGGAAGTTGTGGAAACACCCGCGCCGCAGGCGGAACCCGTGGCGGAAGTTGTGGAAATTCCCGCGCCGCAGGCAGAGCCCGTTGCGGAAGTTGTGGAAATTCCCGCGCCGCAGGCGGAGCCCGTTGCACAAGTTGCGGAACCCCCCGCACCGCAGGCGGAACCCGTTGCGGAGGTTGCGGAAACTCCCGCGCCACAGGCAGAACCCGTGGCGGAAGTAGTTGAAGTTCCCAAAGAGCCGGAACCCGTCGCACAGGTCGTCGCGGAGTCTGCTGCCGAGGCGAAAGCGGAGGAATATCCGACGTTCTTTGAAAACAGCCTTAATATACCCGAAGACGAGAACAACGCCGCACAGGAAATCATCGACGAGCTTTCCGACGATATAATAAGCGACGGGCATAAGGTGGACTTTTTCGATCTGCCGGAAAAGGACAATACCGCGTCGATAGCGGATCTGTTCGGCGAGGGCGCGGAGGTTACGGACAAGGCAAAGCCCGACCTTAAAATAAACACCGATGAGATATTCGACATAACCCCGTCCGCGCCCGCTAAGACGGAAAATAACACCGTCGAAGTCGGCAAGCCCGCGCCGGACAAGGCGGCGGCACAGGATGTGGCGGACAACATACAGATATTCGAGGAGCTGCTCGAACCGCTGTATTCGCTGAAAGAGGGCAGAGCGAGCGATAAGAGCGGAGTGCTGTTCGACTGGGAGATACGCATACAGGCGCTTATCGGCGGGTCGGCGCTGAAAAAATACTGGCATCAGAATTTTGCCGGATATGAATTTTGGGAAAACGATATGTTTTCCTCGCACGCCGCGGAGCTTTTGGCTTTGCTGGAAAGCGGCGGGATAGTGCGCAGCTCCGACAAGGAGGTCGTATGCGACCGCTACACCTTTAAGTTTTATTCGGCGAGAGATCCCAAGGCGGATATCCAGGTCGGAGATTATGCCGAGGTAGTGCGTCCCTGCTGGACGCTGAACGGACAGCCGCTGATACTCGGTGAGATAAAGCCGAAGATGGCGTCGGGACAGAGAATGACCGTTCTGGAGCAGCTGCTCAAAGATACCGCGACAGGCGACGGCGAGTATGATATACCCGTCAGCAGGGACAACTTTCTGACGCAGGATCTTTCCCTTTCCTTTATCGACCGCGCCATAGCTGACGGAAAGTGCCGCTGCGCGATAAAGCAGATGGAAAACGGGGACGTGACCGTATTTTTCTATGAGCTGGTGGGAGACAGCGAGGAGCATTACGAGCCGGGCACATATAAATTTGAGGCGGTGCTGGATAAGAACGGACATTTTGTGGGAAGATTCAGGGCGGAGAAGATATGACGGCGTTTTTATCCGAGCGCGGCTCCGACAAATATCCCGACAGTAAAAGGAGATACGCCGTTACGGCGAAGTGACAGTAATGGAACCGGTTGTAATACTTATACTTATATTATGTTCCGCGTTTTTTTCCGCGAGCGAGACCGCGCTGACCGCGGCAAACCGAATCCGCCTTAAAAGCATGGAGGAGAACGGCTCAAAAGGAGCGCGGCTCGCGCTCAAGCTGGTGGAAAAATACGACAAGGTGCTTACCACCATACTTATCGGCAACAATATCGTGAATATTGCGGCGTCCTCGCTTGCGACGGTGTTCGCGGTGAGTCTGCTCGGCGAGGATCACGGACCGCTTGCGGCGACGGTGGTGCTTACTCTGCTGCTGCTGATATTCGGAGAGGTTTTGCCGAAAAGCGTGGCGAACGACCATTCCGAGGGGATGTCGGTAGGAGTGAGCGGAGTGCTTACCGTGCTGACTTACATTTTTACTCCGCTGTCGGCATTTTTCCTGCTGCTGAAAAAAGCCGCGTCCAAGCTGTTCGGAAACAACAAAAAGGAAGTGAGCGTGACCGAGCAGGAGCTTATCAAGATAATCGACGAGATAGAGGACGAGGGGGTGCTTGAAGAGCAGGAAAGCGACCTTGTAAAAAGCGCGCTGGTATTTGACGAAACGGTGGTGGACGAGATAATAACCCATCGCGTGGACGTTGTCGGTGCGGAGATAAACGACGATCCCGAAAAGGTGAGGGAGCTGTTTATGAACAACAGCTTTTCCAGACTGCCGGTGTACGAGGGGTCGTTGGATAAGATAGTGGGCTTTATCAGCCAGAAGGACTTTTTTATCGCGTATATCTCCCAGAAAGAACGCGGAGATTTTCTTATACGGGATATTATGCAGGAGATACGGTATTTCCCGCATTTGATGAAAATTTCGGAAATACTGCGGATAATGCAGCATGAAAAGATCCACATGGCGGTAGTGCTGGACCAGTACGGCGGAACGCTGGGGATAGTCACGCTGGAGGATATACTTGAACAGCTTGTCGGCGAGATATGGGACGAAAACGACAAGGTAGTGCCTCCGCTTACCTTTATCTCGGACGACGCGTTCAGCATAAACGGCGACGTGCCGCTGAACGCTTTTCGCAGGTACTGGCAGGACAGGAGCGGCAATGCGCCGAATATAGACAGCAGCGCAAGGACGGTAGGCGGTTGGGTCATGGAGCTGTTCGGCAGGATACCGGCGGTATCCGATACGGTCAGCACGAACGAGTTCGCCATAACGGTCACGGCAGCGGAGGACAGAAGAATACTGAACATGAGGTTTCAGATACTAAACGGAACAGAGAAAGAATAGAGGCAAAGAAATGTATATCAAAAAAGAGATAACCACTACTGCGCAGGATTACAAATATCTGGTGCAGTTTACCGAATTTTACCGCAAGAAAAGCAATTTTCTGCTTATGATGGGAGGAACGGTGCTGGCGGTCGCGTCGCTGATACTGGGGGCGCTGAACATTATCCCGCTTTGGCTGGGGATAGCGCTGGCGGTAGTGTTCCTAATGACGATACCTTTTGTATTGCTGAAAATAAGGAAGAAGATAAAGGACGGCATAAAGTACGGCAAGGTGGTGTTAAACACCACGCGAACGCTGGAGCTTACCGGCGCGGGAATAAAAATATACGGCGGGCGCACCGATACCAACGTTGAAGCCGGCTGGAACACGATATTCGCGGTATACGAGCTGGAAAACTGCTTTTTGCTGTATATAACCCATGACACAGCGTTTTGCATAAACAAATCGCAGCTTTTGCTCACCGAATCCTACGAGCTGCGCAGCGAATTTATAAAGCGGCTGAAGCACAGATTTTTCAAGCGGTGCAAGTGAGGAGATAATATGCTTAAAAAACTGAAAAAACAGGTATACGAAGCCAACATGGCGCTGGTCAAAAACGGGCTGGTGCTGTTCACTTGGGGCAATGTTTCCGGCATCGACCGCGAACGCGGTCTGGTGGTGATAAAGCCTTCCGGCGTGGAGTACGAAAAGCTGACGCCGGAGGATATGGCGGTAGTCACTCTTGACGGAAAACAGGTCGAGGGGGAGCTTAAACCCTCCTCCGATACGCCTACTCATATAGAGCTTTACAAGGCGTTCAACAATATAGGCGGAGTGGTGCATACCCATTCCACCTTTTGCACCATTTTTGCCCAAAGCGGCAGGGATATACCCGCTCTCGGCACTACCCACGCGGACTATTTTTACGGAGATATACCCTGCACTTCCAAAATGACCGACGAGGCGATAAACGGCGAATACGAAAAGGAGACCGGCATAGTGATAATCGACACGTTCAGTGCGCGCGGTATCGACCCCGACGCCGTGCCGGGTGTGAACGTATGCAGCCACGGACCGTTTGCTTGGGGGAAAGACCCCGATAACGCGGTATACAACGCCGCCGTTATGGAGCAGGCGGCAAAAATGGCGCTGTTCGACCTTTTGCTCGACCCCGACGCCGAACGTATGCAGCAGTCGCTGTTGGACAGACATTATCTCAGAAAGCACGGAGCGAACGCATATTACGGACAAGACAGGAAAGTGTGATTTTTTCAAAAAAGGGTATTGAAAAAAATGCCGATATATGTTACAATAAAAAAAGGAACTTATACGGAGGTGTTTTTATGAAGCATATCAAGACTGTAAACAAGGCTAACTTAAAGCAGACTGCCGAAAAGGGCGGCTGCGGAAAGTGCCAGACCTCTTGCCAGTCGGCGTGCAAGACGAGCTGCACCGTCGCAAACCAGAAGTGCGAGGCAGTCAAGTAAAGGTCATGTTGTTCAAAGGGGCTGTTGCTTTGAAGGACAGCCCTTTTTAATTTGTGAAAGGGTAAAATGCAATGATACATAAATTCAGGCAAAACGGCCGCTTTATCGTGTTGGACGTATGCAGCGGCGGCGTTCATGAGGTGGACGAGGTAACATACCGGCTGTTGGAGTATGTCGAGCCGCCTTTTTCGGAGGAATGTCCCGCCGAGGTGATCGCAAAGCTGCCCGACGTTTCGCCCGACGAGCTGCGCGAGTGTTATCGGGAGCTTAAAGAGCTTTACGACGAGGGGATACTTTTTTCCGAGGACGATTACGAAAAATACGCGGAGCTTGCGCTTAACGCGCCGATAAAGGCGATGTGCCTCCATGTGTCGCACGACTGCAATCTGCGCTGCAAATACTGCTTTGCGCAGACGGGAGATTTCGGCGGCGACCGTATGCTGATGTCCCCCGAAACGGGCAAACGCGCCATGGATTATCTTATCGCTCATTCCGGCGACCGCGTGAACCTTGAGGTGGACTTTTTCGGCGGCGAGCCGCTGATGGCGTGGGATACGGTGGTGGAAACCGTAAAATACGCTCGCGGCATCGAAAAGCAACACAACAAAAACTTCCGCTTTACGATAACCACCAACGGCATACTGCTGGATGACGAAAAGACGGAGTTTATAAACAGGGAAATGTCCAACTGCGTACTGTCGCTGGACGGGCGCAAAGAGGTGAACGACCGCATACGTCCCTGCGTAGGCGGACAGGGCAGCTATGACATAATCGTTCCGAAATTCAAAAAGCTGGTGGACGGCAGAGGCGACAAGGACTATTATGTGCGCGGCACGTTTACCAAGTACAATCTTGATTTTGCAAACGACGTGCTGCATATAAACTCCCTCGGATTTAAGCAGCTTTCGGTAGAGCCGGTGGTGGCGGACGAGTCTTTGCCTTACGCGATAACCGAAAAGGATCTGCCCGCCGTATTCGCCGAGTATGACCGCCTTGAAAGCATAATGGAGGAGCAAAAGAAAAACGGCGGGAAAAAATTCAACTTCTTTCACTTTATGATAGACCTTGACCAAGGGCCGTGCGTTATAAAGCGGCTGCGCGGCTGCGGCTGCGGAAACGAATACGTCGCGGTGACGCCGGACGGAGAGATATACCCCTGCCATCAATTCGTGGGGATAGAGGAATGGAAAATGGGCAGCATATTCTCCGACGAGCTGTCGCAGGAGATAAAGAACAAATTTGCAAAGCTGCATATCTACAGCAAGGAACAATGCGGTCAATGCTGGGCGAGGTTTTATTGCAGCGGCGGCTGCAACGCCAACAGCTTTATTTATGAGGGCGATGTGAGAAAGCCCCACCGCCTTTCCTGCGAAATGCAGAAAAAAAGGATAGAATGTGCTATAGCGCTGGCGTCCTTAACGGAAGAATAAAAACCAGCTTGTCGAAAAACCCTCCCTACGGTCGGATTTTCCGACAAGCTGACAAAAAATCGGCGATACCGCATAGTAGTATCGCCGATTTTTGCCGCGCTTTGCGCGGCTCTTATCAAACTTGAGGGTGAAAACCCTGATGGTTTTCCCCTCAAACTCCTCTTTCCTTCCGCTTTATATTGACCTTTTTCTACAGACTAACTACCGCTCTGCCGACAGACAGAGCGGTAGTTAGTTTTATAATAAGGTACGGTCTTATTTCAGCACGACGCTTAAACTGCTGCGGTCGGCGAAGTAGTATCTGTCGGTGGCGTAGACCTTTAAAATTTTTCTGGCGCATTTGTAATTGTACAGCACATGGGTGTTTTTCCTGTCTTTTATCCAGCAGCGCACCAGCATACCGAATACTGTTACGGAAACTTTTTTACGCAGCAGAAAACACCACAGCCGATAGTGACGGAAAATGTTCTCCCGTTCCATAAAAATACGCAAAGCGGCGTAATATTCTATATAATCCCGCACGTCGGATTTTTTCAGCGCGCCGGTTATGCTGTCTGAATGGCGGACGTAATTATACAGATACCCCTTTATAACGGTTATCTTTTCCGCATAGTAGAAAAGCTGCGGAGTTATTATCGCGTCCTCGAACTTAACGCCGGTCGGGAATATTATGTTGTGGCTCAAAAACAGCGAGCGGCGGAACAGCTTGTTCCACAGATAGCTGCGGACGGTTATGTCTATCAGTATGCTTTTAAACAACCGTTCCGAATCGAACACGCCGGCGGTGTGCTTGAAAACGCATTTTATCGGCCGCCCGTTGCT
This sequence comes from uncultured Ruminiclostridium sp., assembly GCA_947623915.1. Taxonomy (GTDB): domain Bacteria; phylum Bacillota; class Clostridia; order Oscillospirales; family Ruminococcaceae; genus Ruminiclostridium_E. Next base: position 96,896 of record CANQIB010000007.1, on the reverse strand, counting down.
GTCCATAACGTTGCAGAAGTTGCAGCATACTATATCCGCGCCCGTATCATTCGCGGCGTCCCACATCGAGGAAAGATAGTCCGGCTGTACATAGTCGTCGCTGTCGACAAAGGCGATAAATTCGCCCGCCGCGGCAGCCAGCCCCGCGTTTCTCGCGGAGGACACGCCGCCGTTGTCCTTGTTTATCACTCGGACAAATTCGTATTTCTCGGCATAGCTCTCCGCTATTTTGCCTACGTCGTCAGGCGAACCGTCGTTTACTACTATTATCTCGTACGGTTGGGAAAAATTCTGCCGCGTCAGGCTGTCAAGGCATTTTCCGATATATTTTTCTGTTTTGTAGGCAGGTATTATCACGCTTATTGCCGGAATAACGCTGCTCAAGGTCATCATCTCCCGTAAAGAAATACAGTTGGTGGGATAAGTGCTGAAAAGTCAACGGCGGGAGCTTTTTCTCCCACCTGCTATAATACCCTTATGTAAAATGCTTGTCAAGTTTTTTGAAGCATTTATGATATAAAAAATGCAAAATTTATAAAAATTGACAAAAAAACAGGGAATAAAAAAGTACAAAAGTGTAAATAATAACTTAAAAGATGTCCCAGTTACCTCCGATAAAGAGCGGAGGCGGGAGGGAATATCGGAACAATGGGAGAAATTATGATGGAAAGAATAAAAAATCCTGCGTTTTTATCGGCGGCGGCAGGTATTCTGGCGATGGCGGTGATGCTGGGAGTATTGTTTGCCGCGACCGTCGAGGCGGACGAGGTGCGCACGCGGGGCAAGCTGCTGGGGATAATGTATCATCAGGTGCTGAACGACCCCGCTTATCATAACGATTACTGCGTTTCCGTTCAAGAGCTGGAGAGCGATCTTAAATATCTGTCGGAAAACGGATATACTTCTCTGCTTCCGTCCGAGGCGGTAACGCTTATCCAAAGTGGACGCGAGCTGCCGGAAAAGACCGTTATGCTCAGCTTTGACGACGGCTATCAAACAGGATACGAATATGTGCTGCCTCTGCTGGAAAAATACAAGCTAAAGGCGGTTTTTAATATTGTAGGCGACTATGCGGATAAATATACCGAGCTGCCGGATAACGAAAAAAATCTCAGCTTTTCTTACCTGACTTGGGCGGAGATAAAAAAGCTCGACGCGAGTCCGTGGGCGGAGATAGGCAACCACACCTATTCCATGCACGACAACGGTTCGGGAAGAAGGGGCAGTATGCGGCGGTACGGAGAAAGCGCGGAGGATTACCGACAGGCTCTGACGGCGGACGTGCAGCGCTTGCAGTTAAAGCTGTCGCAGCTTATCGACAGCCGACCGGTCGGGTTCGCGTACCCGTTCGGTATGTTCAGCGAGGAAGAGCCCCAAATTCTGACCGACGCGGGCTTTAAGGTGATAATGACCTGTAACGAACAGCCTACCGAGCTTACCGCGCTGCCGCTGACGGTAAACCGCTACAATCGCGCCCACGGCAGGGACGTGCGGGAGATATGCGAGCAGTATATGTCCGCTTTGTAAAGCAAATTGTATTAAAAGTAAAGCAAAAACGGATAAAACAAAAGGCGCTGATGATCAGCGCAAAAACAAAAGGCGTTCCGAAAGGAACGCCTCAGCTTGTCGAAAAACCTCCCTACGGTCGGATTTCCCGACAAGCTGAAAAAATCGGCAATACCGCATAAGCGGTATTGCTCGATTTTTGCCACGCTTTGCGCGGCTCTTATCAAACTTGAGGGTGAAAACCCTGATGGTTTTCCCCGTGAACTTTCCGCCGAACGGCGGACAGTTTTAAACTCAACTCTTTCCTTCCGCTTTATATTGACCTTTTCTATAGACACGAGGCGTTCCTTTCGGAACGCCTCGTGTCTTATTTATCGGTAGGATAAATTATTCAGCTATAGAAGTGGAACCGCCGACGGTGGTGCTGTCGGCACTGCTTGCGCTGTCGTCACCGCAAGCGGTAAAGGTAGCTGCGATCATAGCTGCTGCTGCAATCAATGCAATAATCTTTTTCATAACAAACACTCCTTTTAATATACAAAAACCTGGTTTTGCTGCGGTCAAGGTTATTATCTTCAACCGCCTGCCTTATTATACATAAACTTTTCGGGTCGGTCAAGTGCTTTTTGCCGTTTTTTTACCCGAAAACGGACATTTTTGTATTATTTCCCAAAAATACAGCGACAAGTTTAAAATTTACTGGACATTTTTAAAACTATAGTGTATAATTTATGATATAACGGAGCTTTTTAAGTGAAAAAGTAACATTTTTGTAAACTTTTTAGAAATTATTGGAAGATAAGTGTCTACAATTAGCGTAATTTATTACACTTATTTCCAAAAATATACTTCGGCGATTTAGCCTAGGGCGATTTTCGTATGTCTGAGGGAAAGGAAAAACATTATGACTCAACTGCATACTCCGCACATAGGTGCGCAAAAAGGTGAGATAGCGAGCCGCGTGCTGATGCCCGGCGACCCGCTGAGGGCGAAATTCATCGCCGAAAACTATCTTAGCGACGCGGTATGCTACAGCAGCATACGCGGAATGTACGGCTATACCGGCGTTTATAAAGGGGAACGCGTGTCGGTGCAGGGCTCCGGAATGGGCGTATCGTCGATAGGGATATACAGCTACGAGCTTTTTGATTTTTACGGGGCGGATACTATAATAAGAGTAGGCACGGCGGGCTGTCTTGTGCCGTCGGTAAAGCCGCGTGACATCGTGCTTGCGCAGGCGGCTTGCCACGATACGGGATATGCCGCGCAGTACGGACTTCCGGGGACGTATGCGCCGATAGCGGATTTCGGGCTGCTCACCAAAGCGGCGGAGCTTGCCAAGCGGCGCGGGGTAACCGCTCATGTGGGGAACGTATTTACCGGAGAGGTCTATTATGACGTGTCCGGCAGCCTTGCAAAATGGGGAGAAATGGGAGTGCTGGCGGTGGAAATGGAGGCCGCCGCGCTGTACATGACTGCCGCGCACGCCGGAAAAAAGGCGCTTTGTATCCTGACGGTGTCCAACGACCCGCTGACCGGCAGCGAGGACCTTACTCCCGAAGAACGGGAGCGTTCGCTCACCGATATGATAGAGCTGGCTCTTGACACCGCGATATGACGTTCGCCGCACTTGCCGAAAAAGTACGGTCAAATTACCGCAAATGAACGCATATTTTTGCTGAATCGTAAAATTTTATAAAATTTAAGTAAAAATTTCATAAAAAATTACGAAAAAAATTGTTTGTTATGTCATCAATCTGCTCTTGCTATTCACGGGCAAATATGCTATAATTAGTATAATCATATTAGTATCTTTTTTTGGGCGTGTTTATTTATGTCTGAAAAAGTATGAATGGGGGAGAGGCTTTGGCAACCTACAACTATATTGCCACTGATTCCAACGGCAAAAGGATCAAGGGCACGGAGCAGGCCGAGGACGCGGGCGAGCTGCTTGAAAAGCTGCGTCAAAAGGGCTTGTACTGTACCAGTTACAGAGACGCTCAAAAGGGGAAGAGCGCCGACGTAAAGTTCAAATTCAAGACGAAGGATCTGGCAAACTTCTGCCGACAGCTCGCCGCGATGCTGACAGCCGGCATAAGTCTGGTAAGAGCGCTCCAGATATTGCAGTCACAGCAGGAGGACAAGAAGCAAAAAGCGGTACTGCTGGACATTTACGAGGAGGTCCAAAAGGGACGTTCCTTCTCCGAGGCGTTGGCTACCAAGCCGGGCGTATTCCCGAATCTGTTTTGCAGCATGGTCAGCGCGGGCGAGGTATCAGGCAACCTTGACATTATAATGAACCGTGTGGCGGAGCATTACGCCAAGGACAACAAGACCAAGAACAAGGTAAAGAGCGCGATGATCTATCCTCTGGTGCTGCTGTGCCTGCTGATAGTGATGTTTATCGGCTTGTTCGTACTGATAATGCCGATGTTCCGCGAGCTTGCGGGCGATGATCTTGCGCCTCTTTCCGCGGCGATGTTTGCGATAAGTGATTTTCTGATAAATCAATGGTACATAGTCATTCTTGTGGTAGTCGCAATAGTCGTGGCGATAGTCATAGCGATGAAGACTCCCGCCACCAAGCTGAAATGGGACGAGCTGCTGCTGAAGATACCCAAGGTGGGCGGACTGCTCAGGACGGTGTACACCGCGAGATTTGCGCGAACTATGTCGAATTTGTTTGCAAGCGGTCTGCAAATGGTGGATTGTATCGAAAAATCCATCGATACGCTGGGCAATACATATATAATAAGGACGTTTGACGACGTTATCGAGAACGTAAAGCGCGGCGAAGCGCTTTCGACCGCGATAGGACGCACCGGCGTATTCGACAGTATGTTTATCTCCATCATATATGTCGGCGAGGAATCCGGCTCGCTGGACGGCATACTGGAGAAATCCTCCGATTACTACGACGAGGAAGCGGATACCGCGATAGCGAACCTTGTTTCCATGCTTGAGCCTTTGATGATAATTTTCATGGGCATTATGATAGGAACCATACTTGCGGGTATCTTCCCGATACTTTACGGCGGTATGGCGGGCATGGCTGAAACGTAAAACTGCGCGGGAGTTCCCGTAATATACGAAAGGAATAAACGGACTATGCTTTCAATAGACATTACCGACAGGCAAATAAAACTGGTGCGCGGAAGCGCGAACGGAAATAAGATAAAGATCGAAGAGGTCGATTTCCGCGACATTGACGAGGGACTTATAAGCAACGGTTACATAGCCGACGTTCCCATGGTCGCGGCGGAGATAATCGACATAATCACTTCCCGCAATATAAAAGAAAAGGATACTATAATATCCATAAACTCAAGCTCCATACTTTATCGCGAGCTTACCCTGCCGAAGCCCAAAAAGCTGACCAACACCGCCGCCATAGAGGCGATGATAGGCAGCAACATGGGAATATCCAACGACTACAATATCTCATATACCATAGTAGGGGAAACCAAGGACGAAAACGACACCCCGATGATAAAGGTGCTTGCTACCGCCTGCCCGCAGAGAATGGTAGACGGATATGTAAAGCTGTTCACCCACATGGGATTAAGGCTGAGCGCGGTCAACGTTTCCAACAACTCCATCTCGCGTCTTATCCAGAACACTCAGAAGATGGGCGGAACGATGCCGCTGATGCTGGTGCAGGTGGATAAGGGATTTTTGAACATAAACCTTTACGATGAGGGAGTGCTTACATTCTCCAGATACTTCCACATCGACGCGGCGGATTACAACGGAGCGCCCGACTATCTGAACCAGGCGGTGAACGACAACCTGTTCAGAATGTTCCAGTTCTTCCAGCAGAGGAAGGACATGAAGCCCATCAAGGAGATAATGTTCTACGGCGAGATAAGCGACTTTATCTCTCTTACCAACGCGGTAGCGCCGTTCAACGTTCCCTGCCACATACTGAGCATGCCGACCAACATAACCACGCGTTCCGACTTTGATTTCACCAAATACGCCAATGCGATAGGTTCTTTGTACAAGGTCAACAAGGAGCTTGAGCATATCAACCTGCTGCGCTCCACGGCGGCAAAGGAAAAGCAGGGCATGGGCGGATTTTTCGCGGCGCTGGCTGCGGCGGTGCTGGGAAGTATCGCGGCGGTATTCGTTGCGAACCTCATAGTCACCATGATAAACGACAACATCAAGGCGCAGACGTCCAGCGTCAACGCGCAGATAAGCGACCCGCAGCTACAGGCAAGGCTGACCGCTTTGCAGGAACGCGAGCAGGTGCTGACCAACTTCCAGAGCTACCGCGCTTCGATACAGAACGCCGATTATATCTTCGAGTTCATGCCGAAAGCGACCACCGACGTGGTAAAAATGCTGCGTGAGCCGTTCGCCGACCAGGAGGGAGTAGAAAAGATAACTCCCGACGACGTGAAACAATCGCTGAAGGGCCTTACGATGGTAGATTCGGTGACCGTTTCGGGATATTCCGTATCCGCCAGCTTCATAGGAACGAACGAGGCGCAGCCTTCACAGTATGTAAGAGCGCTGGAGGCTCAGGGGTATTTTGAAAACATCAACATGAGATACACCGGCTACGAAGTCAGCAGAGGAACGGTAGAAAGCGGGAACTCGAACCCCGGCATACTGGTAACATTCACCCTTGAAATGCAGCTCAAGGCCGGCAACGACCTGACCTCCGACAATCAGTCTGAGATAGACGAGATGGCGGAACAGCAGGGTACGGAGATCGAAGATACTTCATCTTCGGACGACACCACGACGAGTGACGAGACCTCGTCGGCAGCAGAATAAGGAAGGGGGAAACGGCCATGCAAATGAGCAAACAGGAAAAAATAATAGTTTTCGTGCTTTTGATACTTGTTATACTCGGAATAGGCTTATTCGTTTTCATTCTTCCGAATTTCAACAATATCGAGCCGAACCAAAAGAGCCTTGACGCGGCAAACTCCTCCTACAGCGACATACTGTCACAGTTGGAGCGTGAAAAGACCATCGACAGCGACATAAAAGAGGAATACGAAAAAGGTAAGAACCTTGCAAACGGCTTTTACCACGACCTTACCCCTGTGGAATGTGACGAGATAATGCGTCAGTTCATCGCAAAGGGCAAGGATATAAGCATAAACGAGCTCAAGGTAGGACCGATGTCCACCGAGAACCTTTCGATATCGGTATTCCTGCCCACCGAAGTTACCTATCCGTTAAAGGATTTTTCAAACACCGTGATAAACGGCGATGACGCGGATATTCCCGACATTGAGAATATGAGCGACCGCGAGAAGTTCATATACGCAAAGGATATCTTGGCGACCGCGCTTGCTCTCAGCGAGCCGGTAACGGTCGGCTCTTCGACCGTCAGCTTTACGGCTTATTCCGACGACCTGCAAAATCTTTACGACTTTGCGGATCTGCTCAACGAGGGTGTTTACGATGATACCATCGTCGATGAGAACGGAAATCCTCAGCGTAAAGCTACCTACCTTACGGGAGCGCAGTTCGAGCTTACCGACAAGTCCGCCGATATAATCAACGCGGCGTACAACACGGGCGACAGCTCACAGCCCGAAGAGAGCGAGCCTGCCGAGAGCGAGACCTCAAGCAACCCCTCGGGTTGGGGCAGGTACAGAATGGACTTCAACGTAAAGCTGTACAGCATTGAGCCTGTTGCCGATCCGTTCGCTAACAGCACCGAATCCGCGGCAGACGATACTACCACATCAAGTGATGCCGCTTAAGCGGAAAATGTCACAAAACAGCCCCGCCGAAAGGCGCAGGGCTTTTTGTGCCGAATAAGAGTTTTGGAAAGGACGGGACACAATGGCAAAAAACAATACTGCCGGTATACGCAGGCGTATGTTGGAACGCCTGACCGGCTCAAAGGGAAGCGTGTTGTTCTTCGTTATAGCGATAATGTCGATGCTTATTGTTTTGGCGTCCGCACTGTACTATGCCGTTACCTCGGCTAACAAAGAGGTGCAGGTAAAATATGCCAACGAGCAGGCATATCAAAGCGCTATTTCGATAAACAACATGGTATCGGATTATATCGCGGCCGATCCCGACGCGAAATTCGTTGACGCGGCGTTTGCTCTGACAAAGGGCGATTCGATAAAGACCACGGTTTCCGATCTCGGAGCGGGCATAGGCTCGATAAAGGTGACCATAACCAAGATAAGCGGCGACGCGGATTCCGCTATACTCAGCATAACCACCGAGTCCGAGGTAAACGGTCAGCTACAGACCGTGACCAGCGTCGGCGAGCTTAAAGCGGGCCAGGATGACGACCAGCCCGCGTCGATGACAAGGTTCTTTACCTCGACGGGATATGTGCCGAACGATACGCTGTTCGATTCAGGTGAAATAACCTCCGAGCTGTATCTCGACAGTGAGTATACGGAAATAGGTTCTGCCGGAAACAAAGCAAGCTGTGACGCGGATATCATTTCGGCGGGTACGGTAAGATTTGTCGGCTCCGTAGAGATAAACAAGAGCGGCGGAGCGGGCAGCAAAAAGCTCGACTTTACGATAGGCAACGACCTTTACCTTTACGGCCCGATGGCTAAATTCGACCTCGGCGGCGGTACTCTGAGAGTCGGCGGCAGCGTTATACAGCTGGCGAACAGATACGCGTTCAGCCATACCAACGTATATATTCAAGGCGACTATTACAGCGGCACAAATATGAATGAAAGCGGCGGAGCGCCGAATCTTGCTACCGCGACTCAGCCCAGACTGTTTGTAAACGGCAACATGGTCATAGCCGACAGCTTCGGCTATGACGGCGAGATATTTGTAAACGGCGACCTGTTCATAGACAAAGACTACAATCAGGGCAAATTTGCCGCACATCTGGTAGTCGGCGGAAACGTTTATATAAAGAAAGATACCCCCGAATGGCAGTCAAGTAACTGGTTCAACGGAGCGGATATAAGCGGAAAGATAATTTACAGCGAGGCGGATATAGATTTCGACCTTTCCCCCGATTATACGGTATATGAGGCTCAGGACGTTATAGAAAATGTGATCCTCGCCAACAGCGCGCAAAACGGCGGAGTAGGCGGATACACCTATATTTGGCCGTCCGGCAGCGACGACGCGGACCCCTGCGACGCGATGGAGACCGTTACGGCGATAATAAACGACACGATAGGGACTTCCAACTATATAAACTGGGATCTCGATAAGCAGTTCCGTGTGGATAAAGACCCCTCAAAGGACTATATCGCAACAACGCCGGTAGTATTTTCCTCCACACAGCGCACTGCGGTGCTGTCCGCGGAAAATACCGACAGATATATCATACAGGATATAGACGTTAAGGGCGGCGGAGCTTCCGCGCTGATGTTTGATACTTCCGACGGCAAGGGCGGATATAAGGACATATATGTACTGCTCAAGCCCAACGCCATATATAATAAGGGCGCTTCCGGCAACGGTAAGGTGACCTACCCCGAACATTCGTTTATCAAGCACGACTTTGTGTGCCCTGGCGTATTGCCTGACGGCACCGCCTGCGACGGCACCGTTGACGACTATATAGGCTACAGAAACGACGGAGATAAATATCTTGAGTGCGACAACTGCCACGCAACTTATCCCTGCCCGACCGTTCGGGAGGAACAGAACGGTAAGACGTGGAACCAATGGATGGGAACTCCCGCGCCTTACGATCTGTCGTTTAAATGCACCAACTGTTCGGAGTCCATCTCGCAGTTTACCATGCGCTTTGTAAAACATGACATCGTTACCAACCACTTTGAATGTACCAAATGCGGTTATGTCGCAGAGGAAAGCCAGGACCCCTGGTTAGACGGTATTGTTTCGGGTGAAGATTTGGTGACCAAGAACATACCGATGTTCCAGCCGAATTATGAGCCGGTCATCACCACTCCCGAAAGCGAGTTAAACGCGTTTATGTTCGGCGATACCGTTCCCAACGCTCCCACTCTGTACGGCGCAGCGGGCACTTCCCCCAACAACGGCGACCCGTTCCATGTATTTGTAAAAGGCAAGGGAAGCGTTATATTCGTGCTACCGGAGGGTGAGACCTTCGTAGCGAGAAAGCAAAGCTATATGGGACATTACGCGCTTTTCAAGGAAATAATAGGTCAGTCCGTGGAAACCGTTCCCGACAGCGGATGGTCTTGGGTCGGTGAAGGAAGCATGGCAAAACCGCTAAAGGAGTACGAAAGCGACACGACGAAGTTTTCGGCGGCCGACGGTCTGTACAGTCAGGCTATGATAGATAAGTACGGCGAGACCGGCGAAAAGCTGTATCTTCATAACAACGTATTCCTTGTTTCGGTCGAAAAGAACGTAAACATAGACCTTGACCAGGACGAACTGGTATTTGCGGGAATGATATATGCGCCTTATATGCAGTATACCAGCACCAGCAACGCCAGCGGAAGAGTTATATTCGGCGGTCTGGTAGTATCGAATTACGATATAAGAGGTACCGCAAAGTACATTTACGCCGCGCCTTACGATTATTACGACACATACGTCAAAGACGCGGATGCTCTCACCGACGAGCAGCGTGAGGAGGAGAGGAACAAGTACCTTGTCCACCTTATGGGAAGCACGGGTTCCAGCGGTTATCTCGAAGACGGCGGAAAGAAGCTGGGGCGTGCTTGGAACAGGTTCGGCTACAACTGATGAAAGGAGCTTTGCATTATGAAAAAGTTACAGCGGCTGCGTGCTAAAAAAGGCTTTACCTTGATAGAGTGCATGGTGGCGATAGCGATCTTCGCAATGATGTCGATGATAGTAATGCAGATCCTCGGAATAGCCATACAAAGCTATGCGCGCAACGACCGCGTGGAAAAAGACCTCGACCGTCAGTTGGAGTCTCTTGTAAAATCCAACAACACCGTGGAAAGATCTACCTTTGACCTTACCTTGGCGTTCCTCAATTCCGACGGCGACGAGGCGGGAGCCATTGACAACATACCCATAGGGGTGTTGGGTACCGACGAAAGCATGGCTCAGGGCTTGGAGCTGAACACTTTGGATTATGACCTTGACGCTCTGCCTACGGATCCCGATAAGGACAAGGATAAGCCCGAAGATTCGGACGACAAGACGCCCGGCGTTGTTAAGGATTATATGCACCTTTACGGCTCAAGAGGCTTTGACAATATATTTGTCCAAGAGGAAAGCGACGTGCTGAACGGCGACATACACACTATAAGGATCAGCTTTAAGGTCGCGGACTCTCAAAAGGTGCTTGATAAAACATTTATAAATTCCATCAAGGTGGCGCTTCCCGAATCGGCGTCCAACTTTAAGGTCATGAATACAAGCGGCGGGATAAGCAGCCTGTTTTTGGGACACACCGTTCGTATGTTCCTTGAAAAATCGAACGGCTCGACCGCATTCGACTTTACGATAGAGTTCAGACTTCCCGATGATAAATACGACGACGAATACGGCAGCTTTATGAAATACTTTGTAAACGGCGATTCTACAAGCGCCGCAAAGAGCGTAACTCTGGTGGAGAATATAAACGCGCTCGGTGTTTACAACATTGAAAACGGCACTCCGCAGGTCAAGGAATAAACGGGAGGCGCGGCATGAAATTATTTTCAAAAATGAAAAAAGGCTTCACGCTTGTTGAAATGATAATCTCCATGGCCCTCACCACTATACTTATGGGCGCCGTCATGCTGATATTTTCCTCCGTGACGGGTATCATACACGATATGAAGGGCGACGTGAACATCAACGTTGCCACCGACACCATAAATATGTATATCTTCGACCGCATGGCGACCAGCACGAATTTCAATATCAAGCTGAATACCTTAGGCGCTGACGGGAAGATAAACCCCGACGAATCCAAGACCGCCATTGAGAATTTACTTGCCGAGCGTGACGAGCCCGCGATAGAGGACCTTTACGCGATGGTGATAATGGACGGCAAGGTATACGATCTGGGGGTAGTGAAAGACTTCGCGGATTACAAGACAAAGATGAACGATCTGAACGATTACCGTCTGTTCAACGAGGATTTTTACGGGAAAGCTCATTACAGATACACTTTCTCGGTGGAAAGTCCGTCCGGCTCGACCTCTGCCGACAGATGGTACCGCGTGGGAGTTACTCCTTATGACGAAAGCGGCGAGCCGATGATGTCGGAACGTTCCCAGATGTTCAAGCTGATAAACCTGCAATACAGCAAGTTCACTCCCAAGGTGGACGACGAGTTCTTTACCACTTTGGGCGGCGCTACCGAGCGTATTCCCCAAGACAGCGGGATAGTGATACTTTACAGACTTAAAGACTACACCAAGGTTACCTCTGCTCCTCCTATCGAGGCTACGCCGTAAGAGGAGAAAAAAAGACCGTTCGGACTGCTGTCCGAACGGTCGGGGTGGACTTTCTTACGAGAACATACCCAGCCAGAAGTTGAGCATTTCAAAGCCGTAAAGCATGGACGCCGCAATACCGATGCTCAGCGCGGGGCCGAACGCGATACGGCGCTGCAATTTAAGGCTGTCTATGCTGCCGGACTTTGTGACGACGCGGAAGATGTATTCGTTATTTGCGGGTATGTCGGAAAACATTTCGGTCAGCGTCTGCACCAGTTCGGGATCGGGCCCGACTTCATTGAGCTTTTTGCCCTCGACGTCATAGCAGGTGAGGCGGCATTTGCCCTCCTCGTATTCGCCCATGATTATATTGTCGTCGGGGTGCTGCTCCGTTCTTTTGACAAACAGCACGGTCATGGCTTCGGTCTTGGCTTTGACGGTATCTTTGGTGCGCAGCTTTATCGCTATGCCGTATATCGCGCCGAGTATTATTCCGATGAACAAAGCGGGGAATATCCTTACTCCGAGCAGCAGCGCGGCTGCGGTGATAAGCTGAAAATCACCTCCGCCGAGTCCGCCGAACAGCGCAAGCACTCCCGCGACCACCGCTACCAAAAGCGCGTACAGCAGGTGCTTCCACCATAAGTCGTCCGGCGCGGGAGAGGGAGATAACGCTATCAGCAGAACGTTTATCACGCCGAGCGCGGCGACCGTCGCGGTACACCAGTAGGGTATCTGCATATGGTCAAGGTCGATAAAGCTGAGTACGATGAGTACGCCGAACAGTATTATTGACATAGGCAGCATGACCGACGCCGAAAAGCGGAGATACGCGAGCAGGAACATAACGCCGGTAAGCGCTTCCACTATAGTGTAGCGTATCGAGATCTTAGCCTTGCAGGCGCGGCACTTGCCGCCGAGCAGGCACCAGCTTACTATGGGGATAAGGTCGTAAGGCTTTATCCGAGTGCCGCAGGAGGTACAATGGGACGGTCCGGTGACTATCGACATATGCAGCGGGGTGCGGTAGATGACCACATTCAGAAAGCTGCCTATCACCGTTCCGAAGATGAATACCGTAACGCACATAAAAATATCAAATGCGAGGATACCGGTCATATTGATTCTTCCTTTCGGTTGTTTTTATACATTTTACCATAAACTCAGCGAAATTTCAACCTTTAGGAATTTTTAAATATTGAAAATACATTCCGCTTATATGCGGGATTCCAATAGGGGGTTCAGCACAGGTAATGAAAAATATACCTATAGGTCAGATACTTGTAGAAAACGGATTTCTGACCGAAGAACAGCTTCAGGAGGCGCTGCGCAGACAAAAAGAGAGCGGCGGCAAGAAACTGGGCGATATGCTGCTTGAGATGGGGTATGTTTCCGAAACACAGCTCGCGCACGCGTTGTCCATACGGTTGAAAGTACCGTTTATCGACCTTACGACCACCAAGGTGGATATAGAGGCGGTAAAGAAGATACCTGAGGATATATCCAAGAAAAATTGCTGTGTGGCGTTCGCGATGAACGGTCAAAGGCTGACCGTGGCGACCGACGACCCTATAAACTTTTACATATTCGAGGAATTAAAGGTCATATCGGGCATGGAGATACACGCCATGCTCGCTACCAAATCGGCGATAAACGAGACCATCAATAAGGCTTACTCTCAGCAGACGGTAAGCAACGCGATGGACGAGCTGAACAAGGAGTACAGCGGCAGCGAGGCGTCCGCCGAGGAGCTGGAATCCGGCGAGCGTGTCGATAACGCCCCGATAGTAAAGCTGGTCAACACGATAGTTGAGACCTCTTTCCATATGAACGCGTCGGATATACATATCGAGCCGTTCAAGGACAGAACGAGGATAAGGCTGAGGGTGGACGGCGAGCTGATAGAGCAGATGAACGTAAAGCCCGCCGTGCATAATTCTCTGATAACCCGTATAAAGATACTCGGCGGAATGAACATCGCCGAAAAGCGTATACCGTTGGACGGCCGTTTCGGTATGGTCATCGACGGGACGAACTTGGACGTCCGTGTTTCCACTATACCTACCGTATACGGTGAGAAATGCGTTATCCGTCTGCTTTCCACGGCGGACGAAAAGACAAGAAAGATAACCGACCTCGGCATGACGCTTTACAATTACGAAATGTTCAAGCAGATAATCCGCTGTCCGCACGGAGTTATGCTGGTTACAGGGCCTACGGGTTCGGGTAAATCCACAACGCTGTACGCGACGCTGGGCGAACTGTCAAAGCCGAACGTCAATATAGTTACCGTTGAGGATCCGTGCGAAAAGAAGATAGACGGAATAAATCAGGTACAGATAAACGCGAAAGCTGGTCTTACCTTTGCGGCGGCTCTGCGTTCCATTTTGCGTCAGGACCCCGACGTCGTGATGGTCGGTGAGATCCGTGACGGCGAAACGGCGGATATAGCGATACGCGCGGCAATAACGGGACACCTTGTACTTTCCACGCTGCATACCAACGACGCGGCAAGCACGATACTCCGTCTTATAGATATGGGAGTAGCGCCGTACATGGTGGCGTCCTCGCTGATAGGGATAATAGCTCAGCGACTTGTAAAACTGCTGTGTCCCGACTGCAAGGAAAAGGTGACTTTGACAGAGCCCGCCGACCTCAGACTGGTCGGAAAGGATCATCCGGTCGAAATATATCAGGCGCACCGAGGCGGCTGCCGTACCTGCCACAACACGGGCTTTAGAGGAAGAACCGCTATACATGAGATAATAGTTACCTCCAACGATATAAAAGAGCTTATTTCTCATGACGCTACGGCGGAGGAGATAGGACAACAGGCGGTCAAAAACGGTACAAAGCTGTTGAGAGATAACGTTGCCGATATGGTACTTTCCGGCACTACCACGCTCGACGAGCTGGTAAAGGCAACATATTCTGTATAATAAAAAGGAGATAATGACAGTGGACAACAACACAAACAACAACATGATGGATATCAATAAGATCCTTGACGAAGCCAGAAAGCTGGGCTGTTCCGACCTGCACTTCACCGCGGGACTTCCCCCCGTAGTAAGACTGCACGGCAGCATAAAAAAGCTCAGCGGTTATCCCGACTGTACCGAGCCTATAATAGTAAATATCATCAACCAGATAACCTCCATGAAGCATAAGGCTTCGATACAAAAGGGACTGGATACTGACTTTTCCTATGTATCCTCTTCGGGATACCGTCACAGAGTCAACGTATACAGACAAAGAGGTTATCATGCGGTGGCTATGCGTCTGCTGCGCAACGACATACCGACGCTGTCGGATCTTATGCTCCCCGGACTTATGGGAGAATTTGCGCTGCGTCCCAGAGGACTGGTGCTTGTCACAGGGCCTACAGGTTCGGGTAAATCCACCACCTTGGCGGCGATGATAGACCACATCAACCGCCACAAGAACTGCCATATCATTACCGTCGAGGATCCTATAGAGTATCTGCATACGCATAAGCAGAGCATGGTGAACCAGCGTGAGATAGGAAGCGACGTTGACAGCTTCGCGGGCTCGCTGCGTGCGGCTCTACGTGAAGACCCGGACGTTATCCTCGTGGGAGAAATGCGTGACTTTGAAACGATAAACGCGGCGGTAACCGCGGCAGAAACGGGACATTTGGTGCTTTCCACTCTGCATACCACCGGCGCGGCGGAGACCATCGACCGTATCATAGACGTATATCCGCCTCATTCTCAAGGTCAGATACGCGCACAGCTTGCAAACTCGCTGGTAGCGGTAATATCCCAGACGCTTGTACCTACCGCCGACGGCAAGGGACGTATCGCGGCGCTGGAGCTGATGTTCGTTACCGACGCTATCTCCGCGCTGATACGCGAGGGCAAGATATTCCAGATACCGAACTCGATACAGACCTCTAAGGCGCAGGGTATGTTCTCGCTGGATCAGGATCTCGCAAGACTGGTGCGTACAGGAAAGATAACCGAACAGGTCGCACGCTCCAGATGTCAAAATCCCGAAGATCTCAAGAGATATATCTCCGCATATTGATAAAAACAGCTTTAAAGCCGCCGAGCGCCGCTCGGCGGCTATTATCAAACTGTCCGCCGCTCGGCGGACAGTTTTGAACTCATTTTGCTTTAACAGGTGTTTACGCTTTTTGGCTGGGCTTTGTTTGCCGCGGGAACGGTTGTCGCTGTGTTTGATCTCGCAATTGAGTATCAAAGCGGAAGAGCTTCGGTAAAGTCTGCGGCGCTTAATATATTAAAAGGCTTTTTCGCCTGTTCGCTTATCGGCGTTGTTCCGATTGAATTATATAAGTTCTGCATAACACTTCAAAACACCTTCGCTTATGATCTGTCCGCTATTTTCGGAAACTCTCAGTCGCTGGATCTGTCATCTCAAAGCGTTTCGGTGCTTGAGGGATCTTTCTTACTTGAAAATTCTTTGCAATGCACCTTGTTCAACCTTCTTGCGATGATCGCGTTTGCATATTGCATAATCAAAATGTTTTTCGCCAACATCAAACGCGGCGGGATACTTATTATCCAAATGGCGGTAGGCTCTCTGTATATGTTCAGCGTTCCGCGCGGATATACCGATGGCTTCAATCAATGGTGCAAGCAGGTGATAGGGATATGTCTTACGGCATTTATGCAAACGACGCTGCTTTTTCTGGGGCTTATGACCTTTTCTCAAAATATGCTGCTCGGAATAGGGGTAATGCTTGCCGCAAACGAGGTGCCGAGGATAGCTCAGCAGTGTGGACTTCAAATAGGCAACCACAGAATACATAAGGGTTTTAGCACATCCATCGCCTGTATCAACGAATTATAAATGAACAATATCCGCAACCGTGCCGCAGAGATCGTTTACAACGATTTGATTTACAACTGATACTCACCGTATAGGGAATAACCGCTGTCAACCGATGGCGGCTTTTTCCTTTTCAGCAGGTGTTCAAGAAGTCATAAAGTCGGCAGTGTAGTCGAAGGGGTATTCTCAAGGGTTTTGATTTTTGAACAATGTGTGATTTTTTCAAAACTCTCTTGACAACTACTACGGTTAGTGATATACTTATTACAGTAACCGTAGCAAAGGAGGCGTGAAATTGCGTGACAACATAAAGGGCGGCGCACTGACGGAAGTAACATTTTTTGTGTTGCTTTCGGTTTATCAACCAAAGCACGGATATGCAATCATGCAGTTTATTGAAAAAAAAACCAACGGTCGCCTGGTGCTTGGAGCGGGAACGCTGTATGGGGCGCTCACATCTCTGGAAGAGAAAGGGTGGATCCAGCCATGCAGCAATGCGAGCGGGCGCAAAAAAGAGTATCGGATCACAAATGCCGGAAAGGAAATCTGCAACAAAGAAATCGCCCGATTGAAAGAACTGATCAACATCGCCGGGGAAATTATGGAGGAAAATGATGGGTAAAAAATATTATCGTTTCTTTTGGGGTCTTCTGAAAAAACAGGAAAACTGGCTGAATGAAATGGCGGACAAAGGCCATCGTCTGATTCGCACAGGCAGGGCATGGTATGAGTTTGAGGATTGCGAACCGGGGAAATATCGCTACGCAGTAGAATTTGTCGGAGAAAAGTCGAAACAAAATGCCAAAGAGTATGCGGCGTTTTTAGAGGATTTCGGCTATCGTGTGTTATTTAAGAATTTGAATCTTGATTATTCTGTGGGAAAAGTTGTTTTTCGCCCGTGGGCGAAAAAAGGCGGTAAAATTGCAACGACCGGAGGTTCTTACAACAAAGAACTTCTCCTTGTGGAAAAAGAAAACGACGGAAAACCGTTTGAATTACATACTACGGATGAGGACATTCGAGAGTATAAAAAAACGCTGCGCAGGCCATGGTTTTTTTCTATCGTTACCATCCTTATTGTTCTTTTCATCTCTTTTGGAAGCGGTTTCCTGGCGACGAATTTGGGCTTTGCCAGTGTCAAAAACGCTACAAGAATCGGTTTTGTTGGCAACGAAGGGTATAGCAGTTGGACAGGCAGATATATTTCTCTTGACGGAACCATGAAGAAAAGCATTCACCCAAAGACTGATATGCTTCATATTGATGTAACGACCGACGGTGGGACAATCTCCATTGAGATACAAGATGCGGATGGGAACGTCATTTTTGATGAGCACGATATCGGAACGGAATCTTTTGATGTAGCCGTGTCCGGAAAAGTTGTTGTCAGAATTATAGCCGACAGTCATAAAGGCAGTTTTGATATTCATTGAGAGTTCTATTACACGGAAGGATAAACAACATTCGAAATCGAGCCGTCGAGGTGATTTACAACTGACTTCCGACCATAGCGGTAGATTTCTTCACAATTCGGGTGTATAATATTAAATGTCGAGTGGGCGACTGTTCGACAAATCACTGTTTACCGCCTTAACAACAGTGTTAAGTTAAATCACGTTTTGCGTGTTGGTTTTTGAAGCTGCGCTATGCTATCATATAGATACAAAGCTCAGGAGGTTGCTTATGGATATCGGTAGAACCATTAAGGAGTTGCGTCAGAAAAGAGGTATTACACAGGAGGAATTCTCGGAAGCGCTACGAGTATCCGTCCAAACCGTTTCCCGATGGGAAAACGGTGTGAATGCCCCCGATCTCTCCATGCTTCCACAGCTCGCCGTATATTTCAAAGTGACCACAGATTATTTGCTGGGCTTAGAAAGGAATGATACTATGGCAAAGCTGATTAAAACAACCGAAACATTTGAGATGACCTCCAAGCAGGAAGCCGAGGAAATGGTGCTTAAATTCAAAGGCGAGAAATTTCCTGTCTTGAAAGACTACAAGATTACCGCAGAAGGGAACAAGACGATTCTTGAAGTCACAAAGGAATTCAACAGTGAACTTGATGAGATGAAATTTAACTAATCCATAGAGTTCAAGCAATGTCCACGGATCTGTAAGTTGCAAATCTCATAAGAATTAAAGCACAGCGTTCAAGCGTAAAACTTGGACGCTTTTTTCTTCCCCAAACATTCCGTATCAGCGTGTGAAGGGATGCCTTACGAAAACACATCTGCGAATTTTTTATGAACTTCCGAATATTGTATTGCAATTTGCCACACAATATGGTATAATCATAAGCAGAAAGGCAGGTGCTTATTATGGCAACGAAAAGCGCAAATGTAACGGCTCGTGTTCAGCCTGAGATCAAACGGCAGGCGGAAGCGGTTTTGGAAAAGATAGGACTGCCCGTTTCAGTCCTTATTGATACTTTATACCGACAAATCATTATGACGGGCGGCGTTCCGTATTCTCTTACCGTGCCCAAGCTGCCCACAAGAGACAGCTTGACCGATGAGCAGTTTAACAACATGATGGAAAAAGGCTACAGTCAAGCGAAATCCGGCGAGGGACTGTCCGTGGATGAAGCCTTTGCCAAAATCCGTGAGGGTATTTGAATATGCGGTATGAGGTGAAGCTGACGACGCAGGCATTTAGGCAAATTGAGGAAACGGTACAGTATATTTCCAAGATACTCTTAGAGACGCAAACCGCACGGAAATGGGCGGATACGCTGCAAAACGCAATCAAAAAGCTGGACTCTATGCCGTCAAGATACCCTCTTACCGAGGAAGAGCCGTGGCACACAAAGGGGATACGAAAAATGCCCGTTAAAAATTTCCTCGTTTACTATATGGTCGACGAGGAAAGGAAAACCGTGTGGGTCACGGCGGTGATCTACGGGCGGCGAGATCAGATTTCAGCGTTGCGTGATATGCCGCCGGATAACAATGAACGATAAAGCGGGATTTGGAGGTTTTATGAATAAAGATTGGTTATTTACCGGTGATGGATATGTGTGTGGTCTTAGAGCCGCCGGAGTTCTGATTCGGAATAATACGATTTTAGTGCAGAGAGAAATAGACGGAAATGAATATGCTTTGCCGGGTGGTCATATAAAGTAGGCGAGACACTGGAAGATGGTATGCAGAAGAACAGGTTTAAGGAGGATATCATTTGAAAGACAAGCGACAACAAAAAACGGACAAGCACTTTCCAATCTATGTGGACGGACATAAATGTCTTATTTTGAATTATCGTATTGAAAACAATCGCCTTACCATCATCACAAAGATCAAAAACAGCGATCTTGAAATCAGCGGCGATAAGGGAAAAATCGTGATTGAAAAAGACGGTGTGAAAACAGAGTATATTATTGAACAGGGCACGGTACACCACGGAATTACGATTTTTAATTACGAATATCGTATTCTTGAAGAAAAGGCGGTTTAAGGCTTTCCTGCTTGCCGAACAACTATTAAAAGAAAAGGAGGTGCATCGCATTATGAAATTATTGGATTATACGGGAAAGTTAAACCGCCATGCGGATTATCTTTATGCCGTCAAGTTGTTAGAAACAAAGTGTGAATATATCGAATATGTTTTGGTGGACGAAGATGATACGGAACTGATCGAACAATTTCAGGATTCTATTATATCCGTCAAGGCGCAAAACAAGTGGTGGGGAACCAAATCCGCCGGCGGCAGCAAAGTATATACCATAAGCGCTTCCAAAGAATTATTTCGGTATTTGCGGAAGTTTGAAACATTCTGTAAGTGTGTAACTTCCGACTTCGGAGACAATGCGGTGAGAACTGATTTCGGTATCAATGACATTGCCTTTTTTGACAAAAATGAATTGCCGCTTTTGTTTACAACCACACATGAAGGATACATTACGGTTCGAAGCGATTTATTTTCATAACTGCCGTTTATTTGTAAGCTGCAAATCTCATAAGAATGAAAGCACAGCGTTCAAGCGTAAAACTCGGACGCTTCAGACTGTCGATAAACCCACGCACCGAAAAATGCAAAAAATTTTAATTTGAATTATGATTTAAAATTTAGAAGTATTGTTTCTTTGCTTTAATTTTCTCCGCACGATTGAAAATCGCGCGGAGAACGCATTTTTCTTCCTGCGTCAAGAGCCGCTCGACGTACCCTTGTACGCCTATCGCGGCTCTTTCCTTGTCTGCGCGTGTTTCTCGAAGTCTGCCAGCTTGTCGAAAAATAACTTTTTCGACAGACTGGGCGGCAAGCATTGATCTTGTATCGCAGTCTTATTTACCTGCCGTTTGCTCCGACGGGCTTTGCGGCGGGAGCGCGCTTGTCGGAAAGCTCTCGGTAGGTCTTTCTTATCAGCACGGCGGCTATCACAAAGGTGAGCGCGTCGGATACCGGCATGGACAAAAGCACTCCGTCCAGACCAAAAAACAGCGGCAGCAGCAGGGCAAAGCCCACGCCGAAAACTATCTCCCTTACCATGGACAGCATGGTGGACGCCGCGGGCTTGCCCATAGCCTGCAAGAAGATAAAGCAGGACTTGTTGACGCAGGCAAAGATCATCATGCAAAGATAAATACGGAACGCTTTAACGGCAAAATCGGTATAGTAAACGCTTTCGTTTGCCGCGCCGAATATAGCCGTGAGCTGCGCGGGAAACAGCTCGACCGTTATCAGCGCTATCGCTCCCACAGCCGCCTCAGCCGCGAGCAGCCGCGAAAAAAGCCCCTTTACCCTTTCGCGCAGCCCCGCGCCCATATTGTAGCCCGCTATAGGTATACAGCCCGCCGCCATTCCGACCACGACGGAAATGACTATCTGGAAAAACTTCATCACTATGCCGACTACCGCCATAGGTATCTGGGCGTACTGAGCCTGACCGAATATCGCGTCCGCCGCGCCGTATTTTTGTATCATGTTGTTTATCGCCGCCATGGCGGCTACCAGCGAGATCTGCGACAGAAAGCTGGTTATACCGAGCGCAAGCGTTTTGCGGCAGATATGCGGGTTTATCATAAGGTCGCGCTTTTTGGGACGCACCAGCTTCATATTGAAAAGATACCACACCGACAAAGCCGCCGTCACCGCCTGCCCTATCACGGTAGCCGCCGCAGCGCCGGTCATTCCCCATCTGAATACGAAGATGAACAGGGGGTCCAGCACGATGTTGACCGCTGCTCCCGCCAAGGTCGACAGCATGGCGAATTTTGGCGAGCCGTCCGACCTTATGATGGGATTTATCGCCTGACCGAACATATAAAAGGGTATGCCGAGGGTTATCCAGAAAAAGTATTCCTTGGAAAGCTCGTAGGTCTCGGCGTTTACCGTTGCGCCGAACAAGGTTATTATCCTGTCGGAAAATATCAGATAAAGCGCCGCCAGCAAAAGCCCCGAAGTGATTATCATGACGACCGAGCTGCCGACGCTTTTCCTTGCGTTATCCGGCTCGCCGCGTCCTAGGCTCAGGCTGACAAAGGCGCAGCAGCCGTCGCCTATCATTACAGCCACGGCAAGCGCGATGACCGTTAGCGGGAACACCACCGTGTTAGCGGCGTTTCCGTACGAGCCGAGATAATCGGCGTTGGCTATAAATATCTGGTCAACTATGTTGTACAAAGCTCCCACCAAAAGCGAGATGATGCAGGGTATAGCGTATTTTCTCATCAGCTTGCCTATAGGCTCGGAGCCTAAAAATTGATTTGTCTGCATTATAAAAATATCCTCCTTTTCGGCAAAAAAATAATGTGCGGCACTCTCAATCGGATTTACGCATCGAGTGCCACACATTGTAATTACATTATACCCGTTTTATCGTAAAAAAGTCAAAGGGGATTTTCACCAAAAAATTTTCCGCCATAAACGAAAAAATTTACGCTAATAAACTTTTTTGTGAAAAACGGCAAAATGAATAAAACTGTGTTGACATTCGGGAAAAAATATGTTAAACTAACTTATATATACTACATTTTACGGGGAGGCTTGGGGATATGCTGAAACACCTGTATTCCAAAAAAGGCTTTACTATGGTGGAGCTTATTGTGGTAATAGCCATTATCGGTATCCTTCTGGGATTGATAGTTCCAAATATGCTCGGCGCGGGCAAACCGCAGGAGGCGGCGTCCAAGGCCGAGAGCTTTTACAGAGCGATACAGAATATTTTTATAAACTACAAGTCCGATAACACGGGTCTTTCCGCTACCGGCGCGCCGGCGATGGAGTCGGGATATTACAAGCTGCCGGAAGATCCGCCGGACAGCGACCCCGACAATGACGTATACGCAAAGGACGGAGAATATCTGCTGGTTTACGCGACCGCGACGCCTCAGGACGATTTTACCGACGTTAAAGTCGCGCTGGTGACCGACGGCAACAAGCCGGAGGAAAACTACAGGCTCGGACTTACGGCGACCTCCGATCCCGATCTGCTCAAAAAGATAAACGACCAGACGGCGGGCGACGATTACGGATATTATTACGCGCTGGTCGACAGCCAATGCCGCGTGGTGGAATGTTACTGGTCGCAGATGGACTTTGATACTGTGTTCAGCGCTTATGAGGCAGATCACGTTTCCGGCTCGATAATCTATACCGCTTCCGACTATGTGGGAAATTACTGCGTCGGCTCTTTTCCGACACAAGTCAGCGTTACCGGCGCAAAAATGTTTATGACTGACGTTACATGATAAAAAATAAAACATTACGCTGCCGTCCTTTAAGGGCGGCAGTCAGCTTGTCGAAAAACCCTCCCTACGGTCGGATTTCCCGACAAGCTGAAAAAATCGGCAATACCGCATAAGCGGTATTGCTCGATTTTTGCCGCGCTTTGCGCGGCTCTTATTAAACTTGAGGGTGAAAACCCTGATGGTTTTCCCCTCAAACTCCTCTTTCCTTCCGCTTTATATTGACCTTTTTGCCGTCCTTTAAGGGCGGCAGTTTTACTTTTTAAGGCGGATTTTAAGTCGGTCGTGACGCGGCGATTGACATTGCGGCTTTATTGTGCTAAAATATAGCGTGGAGAGCCGCGGGGCTCTCGCTGCCCGAACGAAGTGTTTTAAAGGAGGGACGGCGGTTGAAAAGGTCTAAAGCTGTTCCGGCGGTAATAGCCATAGTGCTTGCGGTCGCGGCTGCGTTGGTCGTATATGCGGTATTTATGTTTTCCGGCTCCGGCGGTGTGCCGGAGGGAACGTTTTATTTCTCGTCGGAAAAGGCGGGGAAATTTAACGATAAGCTGCCGTCGTTGTCGGCAAAGGAGCTTACGGAGTATACCCCCAAGCACGCCGATTGCTGTTCCGATTTTTATAAAAAGACCTTGGACGATAAGGAGCTTTGCATATATAACGCGGTGCTGTACGCCGAAGATAACGAGTACACCTGCGTGTATTTTCCGTCCGACTGTTACGACGAGGAACACCCGATAGAGGACACCCTGTCGTATGTAAGCTGCGACAGCCCGTTTTTCGAGCATAATTTTACCTCCGACGGGAATTTTTACGTTGCGTCGATAAATTTCAACGCGGGCGGGAAACTGTACTATTTTGAACTGCCGCACAACACCTCGGAATTTTCCGCCGAACGGGAGCAGGCATACGCCGCCGCAAAAAAAATCGTAGAGGAGATGCCCGAAGAATGTGACGAGGACAGTGAAAAGGCGGCGTACCTTTACGATAAAACGGCGGGCGGGATACTGTACGACCGCAGCGCGGATTACAGCAACGACACCGTGCCGATATACGACGCGCTGGTGGATGAAAAGCATACCACCGTATGCGACGGCTTTGCCGATACGCTCACGCTGCTTTACAATCTGGCGGGACTGCCGACTTTCTCGGTCGAGGGCTTTAACGGAGACGGGGTAGGTCATGTGGTGAACGTGACGGAGCTGGACGGGAAATATTACTATCTGGACGCCGCGTCCGACGCGTCCGCATGGGAACAGCTCGGAGCAAGGAGCAGATTTTATTACCTTATGACCGATGAAATGCTGAACGCGTATTTTGTAAGGTCGCGGGAGTTTGAGGGCGGGTTGCTGCCCGAAACGGGAGAATATCCCGCGCAGTACGCCGCCGATATCGCGATAGCTCAGCTCGACGACGCCACGGTGCAAAAAGCGGTCGAGCTGCTTACGGAAAACGGCTGCGTGCTGACCGCGTTTTCCGCCTCGCTGGATAAAGAGGCACAGACGGAGTTTGGCAGGATGTTGTCCCTCGGCGTGAAAGAAAGCGTCAATATCACAAGACAAAACGCGATAGTCGCGTATACATTAAAGCAGGACGAATAAAGAGAGAACGGATATGGAGCTTAATATCGTGCTTGCTCAGCCGCAGATACCGCAGAACACCGGCAATATCGCCCGTACCTGCGCCGTTACGGGAGCAAGACTGCATTTGATAAAGCCGCTGGGCTTTGAAATAAACGATAAAAAACTCAAACGCGCCGGACTGGATTACTGGCATTATCTTGACATAACGGTGTACGGCGGGTTTGAGGATTTTTTTGAAAGGAACGCGGGCGGAGAATTTTTTTACTTTACCACCAAGGGAGAAAACAATTACTGCGACCTGCGTTATCCCGACAAAACATATATAGTTTTCGGCAGAGAGGACAAGGGTCTGCCGGAAGAACTGCTGTTTGAAAACAGAAGCCGCTGCGTGCGTATCCCGATGATAAACGGGCGGCGCAGTCTTAATCTGTCGAACAGCGTAGCCATAGGGACCTACGAGGTGCTGCGCGGCTGGGGCTTTCCGAAACTGGAAAATCGCGGCAGGCTGACTCAGTATGACTGGGACGACGCACCCCGCTGAAAGAAAGGAGAAACAATGAAAGTAAAGATAATCACCGACAGCTGCTGCGATATGCCGCCCGCGGACGAGGCGGCGCACAAGGACATGATAGATATTATGTCTTTTGACATAACTCTGGGCGACGAGACCTTCCGCGAGAGGATAGATATTACACCGCAGGAGTTTTTTGAGAAAATTGACAAGTCGGAGCATCTGCCCAAGACCGCTCAGATAACCGTAACGCGGTTCGAGGAGAAATTCACCGATTGCTTTAGGCAGGGTTATGACGCGATAATCTGCGTGCTGATAAATTCCACCGGCTCACAGACCTACTCCAACGCGCTGCTTGCAAAGCAAAAGCTGGAGGAGGAGCTGGAGGGCTTTAAGAAAATGCGTCTGGAGATAATCGACACCCATTGCTATTCGGTGGGGTACGGTTATCCCGTGCTGGAGGCGGCAAAAAAGCTGGAGGCTGGACAAAGCGTCGATATGGTAGTGGATTATCTGAACGATATGTTCAACTGCTGCGAAATATATATCATCGGCTTTGAGTTAAGACATATGAAAAAATCCGGCAGGATAAACGCCGCCGCCGCTTTTCTCGGAGAGCTTATGGGACTTAAACCGCTGATATCCCTTATCGACGGCGAAAGCGTGGTAGTGAAAAAATCGCGCGGCGAGAAGAACGCGATAAAGGACGCGGTGGAGTATATATCATCCATGGCTGTGCCGGAAACGCCGTGGCAGATACTGCGCAGTACGATGGGACCGCTCGAGGAGGAATTTATCCGACTGTATTCCGAAAAAACAGGCTCAGGTCCCGTAATGGAAAGCTACTGCGGCGCGGCGGTAGCCACCAACACCGGCCCGCACATGATAGGCATAGTGATAAGAGGCAAGGCGAGAAGATAAGGAGTCTTGCCGGACGCGGCAAGCCCTTATCGAAAGGAGATAAACCGATATGGAGTTAAACGGCGGGATACGCCGCCGCAGCGAACGCAGCAAAGCCACGGTAGGGCTCAACGCCGTTATCAACGCGTTTATCCGTTCGGGCGATACACGGTCGGCAGCCAAGCTGTACCGCACCGCGCTGACCTACGGAATGGCTCCGAACGCATATATAGAAAAAAGACTTTAAAAAGACAGCTTCCGCTTTAAAAAAGCGGAAGCTGCTTTTTTATTATACTTACATTGTCAGAAATTTCCGCCGTTCCAGCCCCAGTTGTCGGTTTCGGCGTAGCTTACATATATTCGGTCGGCGGGTATTGAAAGCGCGTCCGAGATAATTTTTGTTATTTTTCCCGTAAGCTCGTTAAACGCGGCGGGAGACGGGTGACCGTATACGCTGACCTGCGCTATCGCGGCGGGCTCATCGCTCCCCTTAAAATAAAGTGCCTGCTCCGGCTGCACTCCCACCATGAGCCAGCCCTCGCTTTTGCCGATGACCGTTACCGCCTGTCCCAGAGCGGATTTGACTTCCTTTTCCGTGTCCTTTGAAACACTCACGTTCGTAGTTACGTTGATAAACGGCATGATATTTTCCTCCTGCATGATTTTATTTTACCGACGCGCGCGGGCGCGGTTTTATCCCACAAATTCCCTTATCACCGAGCCGGACGGTATAAGCTCAGGCGACAGCGATACCGTATCGGCGACGAACTGCGGCAGCAGCCCCGCAAACAGCCCGCCGTTTTCCAGCTCGCCTTTTTTCCCGTCAAGCTCGCCTATTATCCGCTTATATATACATATCTCGTAGTCGAAAAACGTGTCTATGTCGAAGTCAGAGTAGTCCTTATACGGCATGATGTACAGGTTTTCACCGCGCTGTACGCTGCCGAACATGGTGACCGTGCCGGATATGTCCCTGCCCCTGAACAGTCGGTCGCGTGACATTCTGCGCATAAGGCGTATTTTGGACGGGTGCAGCAGCTCCCCGTTCCTGCCGGATATTCTGGTGCGCACGCTCACATAAAGGCAGGTGGCTATATCCTTGCATTTTCCCGCGACTTCGGGATTGAGCGCGTGTATGCCTTCTATTATGACCGCGCTGTCCGACGTACGGGATATCGTTTCCCCGACCAGCCTTGTCCCCGTGGTGAAGTCGAATTTCGGCAAAGCGACCGTTTCACAGCGCGACAGCTTTTCCAGATGCTCTCTCAGCAGCTCGGTATCCACCCTTTGCGGCTTTTCGTAATCTATCGAGCCGTCCGGCTCTTTTTCTATCAGCTCATTCGGGAAAAAGTAATCGTCCATCGAGATAACGTGCGCCTTTATCCCCAACCGCTCCAGCTCGCCGCCAAGACGGTGAGCGGTAGTGGTCTTGCCCGAACCGCTCGGCCCCGACAGCAATATTATCGGCTTTTCGGCAAACCTGTCCGCGACAAGCTGCGCCGCGGCGGCGACGTTCCTTTCGTACTTGCGCTCCGAGTCAAGTACGAGCTGCTCCGGCTCTTCTCTTGCCAGTCGGTTTATCTCCTGTAGCGTGATTATTTTCATTTCTTTTTCAGCTGCTGCGGGCATACGGCGTTCCTCCGTTAAATGATGTAGTGAAGTATAGATACGAATAGCGGTCATTCTATAATTTTACCATAGATAAACATTTTTTGCAACATAAAAATATCGGCTCGACCGAAAGGTTTTGTCAAGCCGATATATTCCGCTTACAGATCGTCGGCGTCCTGTACCGGCACTTCCCCGTATTCTTCGGGCAGTCCCGTATAGCTGCCGAGCGGGTCGCTTTCGTCGTCGCGCATGGCGATTATCTCAAGCGAACGCTTTCCGGCAGGATAGCCGCTTTCCTTTTTCTTTTGTTTTTTCTTTTTATCCGACATGATTTTTCCTCCTTTCGGGCGCTTGCCGCCCTATTTTATGATGTGCAGCGCGAAACGAATTATCACGGCATATTCGCTATTGCTTTTTTTTAGGATATGTGGTAAAATAATTAAGAATAAATTTTATACGATAACATACCGCGTGACGGCGCGGATAAAGAAAGGACACAAACATATATGGTAAAAGTGGTGAAATTCGGCGGAAGCTCTCTTGCGGACGCAAATCAGTTCCGCAAGGTCGCGTCGATAATCAGAGCGGATAAGGCAAGACGCTATGTCGTACCCAGCGCCCCCGGCAAGAGGTTTTCCGACGATATAAAGGTAACGGATATGCTGTACGCCTGTTATGACGCGGTGGCAAACAAAGGGAAGAACGCTTACAATCAGTTTGCCCCGATAGCTCAGCGTTTTGACGGTATCATAAAAGACCTCGGACTGACCATCTCCCTTGACAGAGAGTATGAAACGATAATAGAAAACTTCCGCAAAAAGGCGGGCGCGGATTATGCCGCCAGCCGCGGTGAATACCTCAACGGTATAATCA
Source organism: uncultured Ruminiclostridium sp. (assembly GCA_947623915.1). Lineage (GTDB taxonomy): Bacteria > Bacillota > Clostridia > Oscillospirales > Ruminococcaceae > Ruminiclostridium_E. Next base: position 68,113 of record CANQIB010000007.1, on the reverse strand, counting down.
TGTCGAATTATCTCGGCTATGAGTTTATCGACCCCGCAAAGGTGATCTTTTTCGCCCCCGACGGGCATTTTGACGATACGCTGACCGACACCTGTCTCGCCTCGGTCTTGCATGACGTGCATCAGGCGGTGATACCGGGATTTTACGGCGCGATGCCGGACGGAACGGTAAAGACCTTCTCGCGCGGAGGCAGCGACGTTACCGGCTCGATAGTGGCAAAAGCGATAAACGCCGACCTTTACGAAAACTGGACGGACGTCAGCGGATTTTTGGTGGCGGATCCGAGGATAGTAAAAGACCCCAAGACCATAGAGACCATTACATATAAGGAGCTGCGCGAGCTTTCCTACATGGGTGCGGGAGTGCTGCACGAAGCGGCGATATTCCCCGTGCGCAGCGCGAAGATACCGATAAATATAAAAAATACCAACGACCCCGCGGCAAAAGGCACGATGATAGTGGCGGAGAACAACGACCCGCCGGAGCATATCATCACAGGTATCGCGGGCAAAAAGCATTTCTCGGTAATCTCCATAGAAAAGGACGAGATGAACAGCGAGGTAGGATTTTTGCGCCGCATACTCACCGTCATGGAGAAAAACAACGTCAGCTTTGAGCATATACCCACGGGTATCGACACCATGAGTATCGTCGTGGATACCGCCGCTATAGAAAGAGTGCCGGACATCGTGGATAAAATATGCGAGGTGACACAGCCCAACCATATAGCGGTAGAGGACGGACTTGCGCTTATCGCGGTAGTGGGCGCGGGCATGAGGAGCAAAAAGGGTATCGCTACCCGCGTATTCGCCGCGCTTTCACACGCCGATATAAATATCAGAATGATAGACCAGGGCTCCAGCGAGCTTAATATAATCGTCGCGATACATGAGTCGGACTTTGAAAAAGCGGTAAAAGTTATATACGATATGTTTATACTTAGTGAAAATTAACTGAACGTATATTCGGAGGGAACTATGAGCAAGGCGGATCTTATCTTTATACAAAACTGCCGTGACATACTGGAAAACGGGGTATGGGATACCGACAGGGAGGTGCGTCCCAAATGGCCGGACGGCACGCCCGCGCATACCGTGAAAAAATTCGGTATCGTGAACCGTTACGACCTGCGGGAGGAATTTCCCATAATGACGCTGAGGAGGATATACTACCGCTCGGCGATAGACGAGATACTTTGGATATATCAGAAAAAGAGCAACCGCGTAGCGGATCTTACCACCCATATATGGGACGCGTGGGCGGACGAAAACGGCACCATAGGCAAGGCGTACGGCTGGCAGCTCGCCCAGAAAAGCATATACCCCGAGGGCGAATTTGACCAGGTGGACAAGGTGCTGTACGATTTGAAACACAACCCCGCCAGCCGTCGTATTATGACGAATATGTATGTACACCGCGACCTGCACGAAATGGGGCTTGCGCCCTGCGCGTACAGCATGACCTTCAACGTCAGCGGCAACGTGCTGAACGGCATATTAAATCAACGTTCACAGGATATGCTCGCTGCGAACAACTGGAACGTTTGTATGTATGCGGCGCTGCTGATAATGTTTGCAAAGGTATCGGGGCTTACAGCGGGAGAGCTGGTACACGTCATCGCCGACGCTCACATATACGACAGGCACACGGATATAGTAAAGCGGCTGATAGAAAAAGAGCCGTATCCCGCCCCGACGCTCAAGGTGGCGGATATTGACGATTTTTACAAGTTTGACAGATATTCGTTTACTTTGGAAAATTACAAATATCATGAGTTTGACGAGAAGTTTGAGGTAGCCATTTAAGACGGCCGACAGCAACAGACAACAGGAGAGGACCGTTAATGACATATATCGTACTCGACATGGAGTGGAGCCAGCCGGTAACAAAGGAAAGATCGGTAAAGCGCGGCGGACATATTCTGCCGGTCGAGATAATACAGATAGGAGCTTATGCGGTAAAGGACGGCAAAGTCCTGCCGACGGTGTTTGACGAATATGTAAGACCCGTATATTACACCAGACTGCGCCCGAAGATACGGCGGCTCACCGGCATAACTCAGGAAATGCTTAAAGACGCGGACGATTTTGAACGGGTGCTTATGCGCTTTAACCGTTGGATACGCTCGATGAACGATGACGTAATGACGGTCATATGGGGCAACGAGGACGTCCAGATGCTAAAAGCGCAATGCGCCTTTTTCGGGTGCGACTGTTCATGGCTGCCTGAGTGGTTCAATCTTCAGCCCATAGTGACCAGAATGTACAATATCGACCGTCAGCAGATAACGCTGTCGGGGGCGGTGGAGCTTATCGGGGCGACGGATACCGAATTGAGGTATCACAGCGCCGCGAACGACGCATATTACACCGCGCTGGTTTTAAGCAAAGTGGACGACATATCCGGCAGGCTGGAATGGCAGCGCAAGGTGGAGAACGCCCGCCGCGCTCCGTTCAGAAGTCTGAGTGTGGTGTATCGCGGTGACAAGGTATATAAAAACAAAAGCGACGCGCTGCGCAGCGGCGCGGTGAACAGTTATTCCTGTCCTGTCTGCGGCAGGCAGTACGGGATAAGGGGCAGCGCGGTAAAGACCGACGACGGCGAGCTGTTTGCCGTCAGGAGGTGCGGCGGCCATTCGGTGGAGGTAAGGCTTAGGCTCATTCCGACAGGAACGGGCGGCTGTACCGCGCAAAGAACGGTATCGCTTTGCACGGAGGATTCCGCAAAGCTGTACGAACGGCTCGCAAGCGAGCAGGGCGTCGGAAATAAAAGCAGATCTTAGCGAAAGGTATGTGGAAAATGGGAAAATTCAAAGCGGCTGCCGTATTCAGCAGCAACATGGTGCTTCAAAGAGAAAAATGCTTTAAGGTATTCGGCAGGGGCGAGGACGGCGTTACCGTCACCGTTTCTTTTTGCGGATACAGCGCGTCAGCGGCGGTACTGGGCGGAAAATGGTGCGTGCAGCTTCCCACGATGGAGGCGGGCGGACCTTACGAGATGACGCTGACCGACGGCGAGGACGTCGTTACCTTTTACAACGTCATGATAGGGGAAGTCTGGCTTGCGGGCGGACAAAGCAATATGGAGCTTGAGCTTCAGAACTGCTCCAACGGCAAACAGACGCTCGCCGAGGATAAGACGCCCAACGTCAGATATTACTATACGCAGAAAAACTGCGTTATGGACGAGAAGTTTTTCGCGGACGAGGAAAATACCGGCTGGAGCGAGTTTGACAGCGAAACGGCAAGGTGCTGGAGCGCGGTGGGGTATTTCTTCGCAAGGGAGCTTGCGGCAAAGCTCGGCGTGACCGTGGGCATTATAGGCTGCAACTGGGGAGGCACCAGCGCAAGCTACTGGATGAGCAGGGAGGCGCTGGAAAGGGACATCGACACCAAAGCCTACCTTGATGATTACGATTCCGCCGTCGCGGGAAAGACCGAGGAGCAGCTCAAAAAGGAGTACGAGGATTATATAGCGTACGATAAGGCGTGGTTTGAAAAATCGCAGGAGGTCTATGCGAAAAACCCAAAGGCAAGCTGGGACGAGGTGTGCGCGTACTGCGGGCCTAATCTTTACCCCGGGCCGCTCTGCCCGATGAACCCGTTCCACGCAACGGCGCTGTACGACAGTATGTTAAAACGCGTCTGCCCGTATACGATAAAGGGCTTTATCTACTATCAGGGGGAAACGGACGACAACCGTCCGAACACCTATTTTAAACTGTTCAAGGCACTTATACAGCTTTGGAGGGACGACTGGGGGGACGACAGCCTGCCGTTCCTGTTCGTTCAGCTCCCGATGCACCGCTATGAGGCGGATCCCGATAAAAAGCATTGGTGCATTATCCGCGAGGCTCAGATGAGAGTTTACGACACCGTAAAAAATACCGGCATAGCGGTGATAATCGACTGCGGAGAGTTTAACGAGATACACCCCAAAAACAAGCTGCCGGTGGGACACAGACTGTACCTGCAGGCTATGTACCATGTGTACGGCGATAAGAGCATAGAGGCTTTCGGCCCGATATACGACCATATCGAGCGGGAAAACGATAAACTGCGCGTTTTCTTCCGTCATGCCGAAAACGGGCTTGAGGTGCGCGGCGAAAACGGATTGACCGGCTTTGAGATAGCGGGGGCGGATAAAAAATTCTATCCCGCCGCCGCCGTGATAAACGCGGACAATACGGTAATGGCAAGCGCCGCCGAGGTAAAAGTACCGCTGTATCTGCGGTATCTGTGGACAAACTATTCCGATGTGGCATTGTACGGGAACAGCGGCATACCTGCCGCGCCGTTCCGTACCGACAGGAACGACGAATAAAGAGCGGAGGTGTTACGGTGGAACGTAGCTGCGGCATATTGATGCACATAACCTGTCTTCCCTCAAACGAGGGGATAGGCTCTCTCGGAAAGCCCGCTTACGATTTTGTGGACTGGCTGAAAGCGGCGGGGCAGAAATACTGGCAGGTGCTGCCGATAAATCCGACGGGATACGGGGATTCTCCCTATCAATCGCTCTCGGCGTTCGCCGGAAATCCGCTGCTGATAGACCTGTGGGAGCTTGCGGGCATGGGGCTTATCGGTCGCGAGGACATAAAGGGACGCGAGTACGGGGAGGACCCCTCCTGCGTCGATTATGAAAAGGTCGCGGCTCAGAAAAGCGAGCTGCTGGAAAAGGCATACCGCAATTTTTCCGAAGACGTGGCATATCTCGCGTTCGTGCAGGAACAGGCGTGGTGGCTGGAGGATTACTCCCTGTTCATGGCGCTGAAGGAGCAAAACGGACTGCGTTCTTGGCTGACTTGGGACAGAGATATAAAAATGCGCAAGCCGGAGGCAATGAAAAAAGCGCGGGAGGAGCTTGCGGACAGGATAAAATACCACCGTTTCGTACAGTATATTTTCTTTACTCAATGGAAAAAGCTGAGAGCGTACGCCCAAAAGAACGGTATAGGTATCATCGGCGATATTCCGATATATGCCGCGATGGACAGCGCCGACGTGTGGGCGGATCCGACGATGTTCACCATGAACATCGAGCTTCAGCCTACTCTGGTAGCGGGAGTGCCGCCGGATTATTTCTCCGCGACGGGTCAGCTTTGGGGGAATCCACTGTACAACTGGGAGCGCATGGAAAAGGATAATTTTGAATGGTGGCTCAGCAGGATAGACCACGCGATGAAGCTGTTCGACGTCGTGAGGATAGACCATTTCCGCGCGTTCGACACCTATTATGCCGTGCCTGCCGACGCGAAAACGGCGGAATACGGCGACTGGCGCAAAGGGCCGGGCATGAAGCTGTTCGACACGGTAAAAAAGGAGCTGGGAGAGGTCGATATAATAGCGGAGGATCTCGGCGATATATTCGACAGCGTAAGGGTGCTGCTGAAAAAAAGCGGCTTTCCCGGTATGCGGGTGCTGCAATTCGGCTTTAATAACGAGCATAAGGACAACGCGCACCTGCCGCATAATTATCCGGTGAACAGCGTATGCTATACCGGCACTCACGACAACGATACCATAATGGGGTGGTACCGCTCGGCGTCGCCTTCGGCGGCGAAAATGGCAAAGAGCTATATCGGCGCGGGACTGCTTGAAAAGAAAAACCTGAGTTTTATAAGGAGCATATATCAAAGCCCCTCCATGCTGGCGGTAGTACCGATGCAGGACGTGCTGGGGCTGGGGAAGAAGGCGAGAATGAACACGCCCTCCACCCTTGGCGGAAACTGGAGCTGGCGGCTAAAAGCCAACCCTCCGGCGTCGGCGGCGAAAAAGCTGAAAAAGCTGGCTGCCGCGTACTTCCGCTGACGGTATATATTGAAAAATGAGCATATTTGATATTTTTGCCAAGCTGGACGCGCAAAAGCCCGCTGTTTCGGGGCCGCCGGATCATATCATCGCGGGCTTGGGAAATCCCGGTACGCAGTATGAGGACACTCGCCACAACGCGGGGTTCATGGCGGTGGATGTTATCGCCGAAAAAACGGGCGTACAGGTAAAAAAGTTAAAATTCAAATCGCTGACCGCCGACGTCATGCTCGGCGGTCGGCGCTGCCTGCTGCTGAAACCCACCACTTTTATGAACAACAGCGGCGAGGCGATAACCGAGGCGTTGGATTATTATCGGCTGACTCCCGCGGAGCTTACCGTGATATACGACGATATAGCCCTTGACGTGGGCAAGCTGAGAATAAGGCAAAAGGGCAGCGACGGCGGGCATAACGGAATGAAAAGCATAATATATCTTACCGGCAGCGACGCTTTTTCCCGAATAAGGATAGGAGTGGGGGCAAAGCCGCATAAAGATTATCCGCTGGCGGACTGGGTGCTGTCGCACTTTAAAAAGGAAGAGGGGGAAAAGCTGGAGGCGGCGCTTAAAAGCGCGGCGGAGGCGGCGGAACTCATAGTAAGCGGAAAGATAAACGAAGCAATGAATAAATTTAACTGACAGGAGGCGCGCCGCTCGGCGCAGCTCAGGTAATGGAGATATTTAAAAAAATGGCGGACACGCTGCGGGAATACCGCGAAACGGTCCGACGGCTCAATAATGACGAACCCGTCCCAATGCTTGTGACGGGTCTTTCGCATATACATAAGGCGCATTTTCTCGCGTCGCTCGCCTCGGAGGAGATAACTTTTCCCGTTTTGGTCATAGTGGAGAGCGAGGCGGCGGCGTCGCGGCTGACGGAGGATATAAACGCCATGAGCGGCGACGCGGCGTATATGTTTCCGGCGGGAGATATGCTGCTGACCGATACCGAGGCGCAGTCCGCGGATTATTCCTATCGGCGCATGGAAACGCTGTGGGCGGCGCTCACGGGGAAAGCCAAGCTGATAGTGGCTTCCTCGGAGGCGGCAATGCAGCTCACCGTGCCGCGCAAGACGCTGAAGGAGCATACCGTGGTGCTTTCCGCCGGAGATGAGATAAACCTTGACGAACTGGCGCACACTCTTGTCGCGGCGGGATATACCCGCTGTGACATGGTGGAGGGAAAAGGACAGTTTTCCTTTCGTGGAGCGCTCGCGGATATTTTTCCCGTAAACAGCGATTATCCTGTAAGGATAGAACTGTGGGGCGACGAGATAGATACCGTGTCCTCCTTTGATATACAGACGCAGCGCAGGATAGACACGGTAAAAAGCGTTGCCGTGACTCCGTGCAGCGAAACCGTGTTCGACGGCACGGAGGACTTTATCGGGCGGCTTGAGGCGTTTTTGAAAAAACTCTCCCGCTCCAAAGCAAATACCGAGCGGGTAGCGGCAAACGTCCGCGAGGATATGGAAAAGCTGCGCGGCGGAGCGGAGGTATCCTGCCTGCAAAGGTATTACCCGCTGTGTTACAGCGAGCCGGAAAGCGTATTTGATTACGCAAAAACACTTATCGTGTGTGAGTCGTTCGCCTCCGCGGAGAACGCGAGGAGCGCGGCGGCGGCACATTCCGCCGATATGCGGCTGCTCACCGAGGACGGGATACTGTGCCGAGGACTGGACAAATATATGCTGACGGCGGGTGAATATAACGAACGCGCGGCGTCGGCAAAGGTATATATGGATACGTTTATGCGGGGCGGCGGCTTACAGCTCAGCGCGGTAAGGTCGGTAAGAGCGATGCAGCTTTCTCCCTGGAGCGGCGAATATAAGCTGCTGTGCGAGGAGCTTAAAGGCTACATGAGCGTGGGCGGCAGCGTCGTTATATTTTCGGGTACGGAAAAATCCGCAAGACTGCTTGCGCAGGACCTGCGGGACGACGGCTTTCCCGCCGATTATTCCGACTCTCCCGCAAAGCTGTACGCCAAGAAGATAATCGCCGTGGCGGGTACTCTGTCGGCGGGATTTGAGTACGAGGAGAGCCGTATAGCGGTGATAACGCGGGCGTCCGCCTCGGCTGCGGCTGCTCCGCCGAAAGCGCGGTCGAACAAAAAAGGCAGGCTGCGCAGCCTAAACGACATATCGCAGGGGGATCTGGTGGTACACGATTCCTACGGTATAGGTATCTTTGAAGGGGTACAGAAGCTGACGGCGGATAAGGTATCCAAGGATTATATAAAGATAAAGTATGCGGGTACCGATGTGCTGTATGTGCCGGTCACCCAGCTCGACCTTATCTCAAGGTATATAGGCGGCGGGGACAGGGAAAGCGTTAAGCTGAACAAGCTCAGCACCGACACATGGAAAAAGTCCAAGACGCGCGCCAAGACCGCCGCAAAGGAGATGGCGACCGAGCTTATCGCGCTGTACTCAAAGCGCATGAAGCTGTCAGGCTTTGCCTTTTCTCCCGACGGGGAAAAGCAGGAGATATTTGAAAACCATTTCAGCTATGTGGAGACCGACGACCAGCTCAGGTGCGTAAGCGAGATAAAGAGCGATATGATGAAGCCCGTCCCGATGGAACGGCTGCTGTGCGGGGACGTGGGCTTCGGCAAGACGGAGGTTGCGCTGCGCGCGGCGTTCAAATGCGTGGAGGACGGAAAACAATGCGCACTGCTTGTACCTACCACCGTGTTGGCATGGCAGCATTATCAGACGATACTCAAGCGCATGGAGGGCTTTGACGTCAAGGTGGAGATGCTCTCGCGCTTTCGCACGCCTAAGGAGCAAAAGCTGATACTTAAAAAGCTGGAGGAGGGCGACATAGATATAATAGTGGGGACGCACAGACTGGTGCAGGACGACGTGACCTTTTTCGACCTCGGATTGGTGATAATAGACGAGGAACAGCGTTTCGGCGTGAACCATAAGGAAAAGCTGAAAGAGGGACACCCCGAAGTAGATATACTTACGCTGTCCGCGACCCCGATACCGAGAACGCTGAACATGGCGATGACCGGCATACGCGACATGAGCGTGATAGAAACTCCGCCCGGCGACCGTCACCCCGTCACTACTTATGTTGCGGAATACGACCGAGGAGTGATAGCGCAGGCGATAAGCAAGGAGCTGCGGCGCAGCGGTCAGGTCTACTATATCCACAATCGCGTTGAAAGCATATATTCCTGCGCGGCGGAGGTGCAGAAAATGGCGCCGGAGGCGACCGTCGGCGTGGCGCACGGCAAGATGGGCGAAGAAGAGCTTATGGAGGTTTGGCGCAGGCTGATAGACGGAGAGATAGACATATTGGTATGCACCACGATAATAGAAACCGGCGTTGATGTCGGGAACGTAAACACGCTGATAATAGAAAACGCCGACCGAATGGGGCTGGCACAGCTCCATCAGCTCCGAGGCAGAGTGGGTCGCACGGGGCGCAGAGCTTACGCCTATTTCACCTTTAGGCGGGGGAAAATGCTGAGCGAGATAGCCACAAAGCGTTTGGAGGCGATAAGGGAGTTTACGCGGTTCGGCTCGGGCTTTCGCATCGCGATGAAGGATCTTGAGATACGCGGCGCGGGCTCTATACTGGGGCAGAGCCAGTCGGGACATCTGGAAACGGTGGGATACGATATGTATCTGCGGCTGCTCAGCGAGGCGGTCGCGGAGCAGCGCGGAGAAACCGTCGAGGTAAAGCCGGAGTGCCTTATAGACATCAGGCTGGACGCATTCATACCCGAAAGCTATATCTCAAATCAGGCGCAGCGGATAGACTGCTACCGCAGGATAGCGCAGATAGAAAACGAGGAGGACGCCTACGACGTCACCGATGAGCTTATCGACCGATACGGAGAGCCTCCCGCGTCCGTCGAAGGACTGATAGAGGCGGCAAGGCTGCGCAGGATAGCGCAGGAGCTGCGGATAAGCGAGATAATCCAAAGCGGCGACGCGATGATATTTTATCCCGAAACGCCGGATAAAAAGCTGATGGTGGGAGTTGCGGCGCTTTCGGGAAAATTCGGCAGCAGGGTGTTTATCAACATGACCGGCAAGCCCTGCTTTAAGATAAAGCTGACCGACAGGGATAAACCGCTGGAGGTATTGAGGACGGCGTTGGAAACGCTAAAGACCGCTTAACGGAGAGAATATGGACAACAAAAAGAAAAGCATAAGAAAAAAACTTATCATAGCCTTGATAGTCATAGGCGCGCTGCTGTTGCTGATAGGTTCGTTTTTCCTGCGGGATCTGCTGCTGCGCGCCGGCGTGACCGAATACGAGCGCGGCGAGATATTGCAGGTCAAGGAAAAATACTCCGCGATACTTACGGAGATAACCGACGCGGCGGCGGACTGTGAAGATTTTACCGTCACCGTCACCAAAAAGGGATTGTTTGAAAAATCCCTGATAGAATATGACGAAAACAGCCTGCCGATACGGGATAAATGCGGGGAAAGCGTCAACATATTATGTCACGGCTATTGTTGGGGAATAAGCCGCAGGGACGGAGTTACCTACTTCGATTTCAACAAAAGCGGCACTAAGCGTCTGGCGTACGGTACGGTGAGCGCCGCGGAGGGCTTTGCCTGCGAGGAGCTGGGCGACGGCTGGAGTTACGTTTGGGCAGAAAACAACGGGGGAGAATAATGAAAAACATCATTCTTATAGGTATGCCGGGCGCGGGGAAAAGCACCGTCGGGGTGCTGCTGGCAAAAAGCATGGCGTATGATTTTTGCGATACCGACCTTATAATACAAAAGCAGCAGGGTGCGCCGCTCCAGGAAATTATAGATAAATACGGATTGGACGGATTTTTGCGGGCGGAAGAACAGGCGCTGCTTTCCGCCGACCTTCGGGATACCGTCATCGCTACCGGCGGCTCCGCGGTATTTTCCGCCGCGGGAATGGAGAGCCTTAAAAGAAACGGCGTCTGCGTGTATCTGAAAGTGCCGGTCGAGGAGCTTGTCCGTAGGCTCACGAATATACGCACGCGCGGCATCGCCTGCAAAAAAGGGGAAACGGTGGAGGATATACTTAAAGAACGCGCGCCGTATTATGAGCGGTACGCGGACGTTACCGTTGACTGCGGCGGTCACGCCGAGGACGTTGTGGGCAGGATAATGCGCTCGGTCGCCGAAATATCCCGCTGATATTTTAAATTTTCTCTTGACAAGCGCGAAAAAATGAGTATAATATATAAAGCGAGGTGTAAACCTTAAATAGATTACACCCCGCTCGGATACATTTCCACGGATCGAAAAGGAGCGTATATGGCAAAGAATCTCGACAACACCGTTTTGCTGGATATATACGGAGCGATGCTTACGGAAAAGCAGTACGAAACACTCAACGCATACTACAACGAGGATCTGTCGCTCGCCGAGATCGCGGAAAATACCGGCATAACCCGTCAGGGCGTGCATAAGAGCATAACCTGCGCCGAGGATTACCTGTTCCGAATGGAAAAGGCGTTAGGCTGTGCCAAAAGATACAGAGATATATCCGCCGTGCTGAACGATATGCAAAAGCTGGCGGAACGCATCGACCGCGCGGACGGGGAGCTTACCGCGCTGATAGAAAAGATAAGGAATATAATTTATTCGTAAAAAGGAGGGACGGCCGTGGCGTTTGAAGGTCTTTCGGATAAGCTGGGCAAGGTGTTCGGCAAGCTGAAAAATCACGGCAAGCTGAGCGAAAAGGACGTAAAGGACGCGATGCGCGAAGTAAAGATGGCGCTGCTTGAGGCGGACGTCAGCTTCCCTGTGGTAAAGGATTTCGTTGCCAAGGTCAGCGAACGTGCCGTCGGCAGCGAGGTGATGAACAGCCTTACTCCCGCGCAGCAGGTAATAGATATAGTACACGACGAGCTTATCAGTCTTATGGGCGGCGAGTCGTCGCATATAAATTTCCCGTCTAAGCCTCCGTGCGTTATAATGATGTGCGGACTGCAGGGCGCGGGTAAGACAACGCATTGTGCAAAGCTGGCGAAGTATCTGCGCGGAATGAACCGCCGTCCGCTGCTGGTGGGCTGCGACATTTACCGTCCCGCCGCGATAGACCAGTTGAAGGTGGTAGGAGAAAGAGCCGGAGCCGCAGTCTTTGAGCTGGGACAGACCGATCCCGTCAAGGTGGCTCGGGAGGGGATACGTTACGCCAAGGACAACGGGTACGACGTGGTACTGTTGGATACGGCGGGCCGTCTGCATATAGATGAACAGCTTATGGGCGAGCTTGAAAGCATAAAGAGCACCGTACAGCCTAACGAGATACTGCTGGTGGTGGATTCCATGACCGGCCAGGACGCGGTGAACGTGGCAAAGAGCTTTAACGAGCTGCTGGACCTCAGCGGCGTGATACTCACCAAGCTGGACGGCGACACCAGAGGCGGCGCCGCGCTGTCGGTACTGGCGGTAACGGGAAAGCCTATAAAATTTGCGGGCGTCGGCGAAAAGATAGACGACCTTGAGCAGTTCCACCCCAACCGCATGGCGGACAGGATACTCGGAATGGGAGACGTACTGTCGCTCATAGACAAGGCGAAGACCGCCGTGGACGAAAAGGAGCAGGAACGCCTTGCAAAGCGGCTCAAGGAAAACAAATTCGATATGAACGACCTTTACGCCCAGTTTGAACAGATAGAGAAGATGGGCAGTATATCCTCTCTGATAAAGATGATACCCGGCGTAGGGAACAAGATAAAGGAAGAGGACATAGACGAGCGCAAGATGTATCGCACCAAGGCGATAATAACCTCCATGACCAAGGCGGAGCGGGAGCGTCCCTCACTTATAGACGCAAAGCGCAAGCGCCGTATCGCCGCGGGAAGCGGCACAAGAGTGGAGGACGTGAACCAGCTCTTAAAGCAGTACGAGGCTATGCAGAAAATGGTAAAGCAAATGCGCGGAGGAAAGCGCAAGAGGCTGCCTAAATTCCCGATGGGCGGAATGAACGGTTTTTCGGGAATGTAAGCGGATTTTATCCGAAAGGTTAAAATACAAAAATATCGACAACAGGAGGTGAAAAAATGGTAAAAATCAGACTGAGACGTATGGGCGCGAAGAAAAATCCTTTTTACAGGATAGTAGTGGCTGATTCACGTTATCCCAGAGACGGCCGCTTTATAGAGGAAATAGGATACTACGACCCCACTAAGGAACCGTCTGTCATCTCTCTCGATATGGAGAAAGTAAATAAGTGGATCGCGAACGGTGCTAAACCCACCGATACGGTAAACAAGCTGATAAAGATCAGCGAAGAAAAGAAATAAAAGAAAGAAGATCAAGCTGAAAGACGGCTTAAACGCTGTTTTATGAAAGGAAACGTTATGAAAGAATTGCTTATTGCTATGGTACAGGAGCTTGTAGACGACAAGTCGGCGATCGAAGTGACCGTTGACGAGCCGAACGAGGAGGGTACTACCGTTTATCATCTTCATGTTGCCCCCGACGACATGGGACGCGTTATAGGAAAGCAGGGCAGGATCGCTAAGGCTATTCGTACTATAATGCGTGCCGGCGCTGTAAGATACAATCAGAAGGTAATGGTCGAGATAGACTGAGCCTTCCGATCGAAACGGCATAATAATAACAGTTTAACCAGAGGAGGCTTATTTCCGATATGGTCGCTTCACTCTCCGCGCCGATATGTACTTTCGCGTAAAGCCATGCTTTGCCCGAATTCGGAGGCGCGGCACGTCGGAACGAACCCGTAAGAAATAAGCGGCAGCTTGAGCTGCTACCCGCTGACTTTAAGTCGGCGGGATTTTTTTTGAAATTTTTAAAAAAAGCTGAAACTTTTTTACGGCGGGCGGTGACTCCGTATATGTAAGCAGCTTAATCTTACAATTTGAAAAAAATTGAAACTTTTTGAGTGTAACGTTCGACTGCTTAATTGATAGAAATAAAAAAACCTATATAGGAGGAATTTGAAATGAAGAAGATTCTTGCTACTATCGCTTGCATCGCTGCTGTTGCAGCTTGCTCTACCGCTGCTTTCGCAGCAGACGTTGACGCTATGCCCGGTGACAGCTCCGGCGTGCTCGTTAAGAACCCCGGCACCGGTGTTGCTCTTACCGTAGTTCCCGCAGCTATCGCAGCAGGCGCTCTTACCGTAAGCGGTATCGTACTGAAGAAGAAGAACAAGTAAGTTCTCGCTTCGCCGGACTCGCAAAAGCGGGTCGAAGGACAATGTTAAAAGCTGAAACCGCAGTTTAATGCTACTGCGGTTTTTTGCTTTACCTAAACGCCTATTGATTTTTTTAAAATAATCTGCTATACTAATTAAAGCAGAATATCAAGTCCCTGCCGCCGACGCGGTATTCGGACATTTTATCGGAAAGGAAAGGGTAAGATGTATAAGATATTGAAAAGACGTCAACTCAACGACACGGTCGTGTTGATGGAGATCGACGCTCCGCTTATCGCCAAAAAGGCGCAGGCAGGGCAGTTTATCATACTTCGCGTGGATGAGCGCGGAGAGCGTATGCCGCTTACGGTCGCCGATTACGACAGAGAAAAAGGCACGGTGACTATAATATTCCAGATAGTGGGACGTACCACCATGCTGCTTTCTCAGCTTAAAGAGGGCGACGCGCTGTTGGATTTTGTAGGGCCGCTGGGCAAGGCGACGGATTTTGAGGGCGCGAAGAAGGTCTGCGTTATCGGCGGAGGAGTGGGCTGCGCTATCGCGTACCCGTCCGCAAAGCAGCTTTTTGAAAGCGGCGCTGAGGTGGACGTTATCGCGGGCTTCAGAAACAAGGGGATAGTTATACTTGAGGACGAGTTCAAAGCGGTGAGCAACGAGCTTTACATAACCACCGACGACGGCAGCTACGGAGAAAAGGGCTTTGTTACCGACAAGCTCAAAAGTCTTATCGAATCGGGAAAGCAGTACGACCTTGCGGTCGCTATCGGGCCGGTGCCGATGATGAAGTTTGTCTGCGAGGTCACGCGCCCTTACGGGATAAAGACGCTGGTATCGCTCAATCCGATAATGATAGACGGTACGGGAATGTGCGGCGGCTGCCGCGTTACCGTCGGAGGGGAAACGAAATTCGCCTGCGTGGACGGCCCCGATTTTGACGGACATAAGGTGGATTTTGACGAGCTTATGAAACGCAACGGTACATACAGAGATATCGAAGCACATGACAGAGAAAATTGCAGGATATACGGAGGTGCGCACAATGCCTAATATGTCGCCTAAAAAAGTTCCGATGCCGGAGCAGGAGCCTGATGTAAGAAATAAAAACTTTCTGGAGGTAGCAAAGGGTTACACCGCTGAAATGGCTATGGAGGAAGCGTCCCGCTGCCTTAACTGCAAAAACAAGCCCTGCGTCAGCGGCTGCCCCGTAAACGTGCGCATACCCGAATTTATCGCCAAGGCAGCCGCGGGCGAGTTTGAGGAGGCGTACAAAATAATCACCGCCACCAACGGACTGCCTGCGGTATGCGGCAGAGTCTGCCCGCAGGAAAACCAATGCGAGGGCAAGTGCGTGCGCGGCATAAAGGGTGAAAGCGTTTCGATAGGGCGCTTGGAGCGGTTCTGTGCCGACTATCATATGGCAAACGGCGCCGAAGCAGCACAAAAGCCGGAGAGCAACGGTATAAAGGTCGCCGTTATAGGAGCGGGGCCGTCGGGACTTACCTGCGCGGGGGATCTTGCGAAAAAAGGATACGAGGTCACTATATTTGAGGCGTTCCACACGGCGGGCGGCGTGCTGGTGTACGGCATACCCGAATTCAGACTGCCAAAGGCTATAGTCAAAAAGGAGATAGAAAACCTTGAGGCGCTGGGCGTTGAGATAAAGACCGATATGGTCATAGGCAAGGTGCTTTCTATAGATGAACTGTTCGATATGGGATATAAGGCTTGCTTTATCGGTTCGGGCGCGGGACTTCCGTCCTTTATGCACATAGAGGGCGAGGAGCTTATCGGCGTATATTCCGCAAACGAATATCTTACCCGCACCAACCTTATGAAAGCATATCTTGAAGATTACGACACTCCTATAATAAAGAGCGGAGCGGTCGCGGTCGTAGGCGGCGGAAACGTTGCGATGGACGCGGCGCGTTGCGCAAAGCGGCTCGGCGCTCAAACGGTGTACATAGTTTACCGCCGCGGCATGGAGGAGATGCCTGCCCGCAAGGAGGAGGTACACCACGCCATGGAGGAGGGCATTATCTTTAAAAACCTCACTAATCCAGTAAAGGTACTGTCGGACGAAAACGGGCGCGTGCGTGCGATGGAGTGCGTAGAGATGGAGCTTGGCGAGCCGGACGCTAGCGGACGCCGCAGACCCGTCACCAAAGAGGGCAGCAACTTTGAGCTGCCGGTAGATACCGTTATAATGGCGATAGGCACTTCGCCTAATCCGCTTATCCGCAGCACCACCCCCGGACTTGAGGTAAACAAGCGCGGCTGTCTTATCGTGAACGAGGACACCATGCAGACTTCGCGCGAGGGAGTATACGCGGGCGGCGACGCCGTTACCGGCGCGGCGACTGTAATACTTGCGATGGGCGCGGGAAAACAGGCGGCAAAGAGCATAGACGAATACCTTTCCTCAAAGAAATAAACGGGAGCTGTAGTTTTTGAATATCACACGTTTTTTTCGGTAAACTAAATTAGGCATACGGGAACCGAACACAAACCGCCCCACGGCGATTCTTTTGGGCTGGTTTTGCCCCTTGTTCCTTGACAGGCGCAAGCCTGCCTGCGTCGCAAGAGCCAAAACTATCTCCAAAATCTCTCGCCGTGGGGTTCGTTTTTACGGAGCAGATTTTTGTCAAGACAAGGAAACCTCGCTTGACATACTTGCGTATGTCAAGCGAGGTTGACGCAGTATTGGCGGAAATATGCCCGTAAAAACCGGCTTGGGTTCGATCCCCGCATGTCTGAACTTTTCTATAATGCGGAAGGAACGGTGTGGTATGGACAAAAAGAGCGAGCTCCAAAAGGAATACGAGCTGATGAAAAAAGATGTGCCGGACAGCGGGGAAGAGCTTTCCCGAACGGAGGACGTGATATTGCAAAATTTCACTCCCGCCGCGGCGGCAGACGACTGTACGGGTCTTATGCCGGAGGGCGGAGGCAAACCCGATGAAAGCTATCGCGAGCTGCGGCCGTTCGCGGTGCCGGTACGCCCCGAAACAAAAAAGAATAGTAAAAAGTAAAACAGCGGCGGGATAATACCCGCCGCAACAGTCTGTAGAAAAAGGTCAATATAAAGCGGAAGGAAAGAGGAGTTTGAGGGGAAAACCATCAGGGTTTTCACCCTCAAGTTTGATAAGAGCCGCGCAAAGCGCGGCAAAAATCGAGCGATACCGCTATGCGGTATTGCCGATTTTTTGTCAGCTTGTCGGGAAATCCGACCGTAGGGAGGGTTTTTCGACAAGCTGCAGCGGCGGGAGAGACTTTCCGCCGCTATTGATTTTTTCCCTAAAGTGTGGTACAATTAAATAAACATCTTTACTGGTGAAAGGTCATAAAGGAGGAAATGCCATGAAGAAGTTCATATGCAGCGTATGCGGGTATGTTTACGAGGGCGACGCCGCTCCCGAACAGTGCCCTAAATGCAAAAAGACCGGAGTGTTCAGCGAGGTCAAGAACAAGTACGCCGGAAGCAAGACGGAGAAAAACCTGATGGAGGCGTTTGCCGGCGAATCGCAGGCAAGAAACAAGTATACTTACTTTGCTTCCGTGGCGAAAAAAGCGGGCTATGAGCAGATAGCCGCGCTGTTTTTGAAAACCGCGGACAATGAAAAGGAACACGCCAAGCTGTGGTTCAAGGCTCTGGGCGGACTGGGTACGACCGAGGAAAATCTGCTCGCGGCCGCCGAGGGAGAAAACGCCGAGTGGACGGATATGTACGACCGTATGGCGCGCGAGGCGGAAGAAGAGGGCTTTACCGAGCTTGCCGAGCAGTTCAGAGGCGTAGGAGCGATAGAAAAGGAGCATGAGGAGAGATACCGTGCGCTGCTCAAAAATATCGAAACCAATCAGGTGTTCGAGCGCAGCGGCGTGCAGGTTTGGGAGTGCAGAAACTGCGGTCATATCGTGGTAGGTACTTCCGCGCCGGAGGTATGCCCCGTATGCAACCATCCGCGCAGCTTTTTCGAGATCAAACAGACAAATTATTGATAAACAAATAAACGGAGGCATTTTACAATGGACAGCAAGGTACAGGAGCTGCTGGATCAGCAGGTGAACAAGGAATTTTATTCCGCATATCTTTATCTGGATTTTTCGGTATATTTTTACGATAACGGGCTTAACGGCTTCGGCAACTGGTTCAAGATACAGGCGCAGGAGGAGCAGGCGCACGCCATGCTGTTCCTGCAATATCTGCAAAACAACGGCGTAAAGCCGCAGCTTTGCGCGATAGACAAGCCCGCCGTGGCTTTGACCGACGTCAAGACCGTTTTGGAGGAAACGCTCAAGCACGAAAAGTACGTTACCTCTCTTATAAATGATATTTACGAGGCGGCACACGCGGCTAAGGATTACCGCACCATGCAGTTCCTCGACTGGTTCGTAAAGGAGCAGGGCGAGGAGGAAATGAACGCCGGCGACCTCATCAAGCGCTACGAGCTGTTCGGCAGCGACGCAAAAGGTCTGTACATGCTCGACAACGAGCTTGGTGCCCGCACCTATTCCGCACCGTCGTTGCAGCTGTAAGTAGCAAGCCTTGATTTGGTGATAAAGGCGCAAGATTGCAGATATACTAAAATAACAGACCCTCCGAAGTCCGAATGGACTTCGGAGGGTTACTTTATATAGGACGGGGAGCAAGTCCCTACCGCCACGGCACATGCGCAGCAGGGCTGCGGCTCGGTGCTTTGCACCGCTATGCCCCGCCGCAGGCGGGGCATATGTGCCCATGGCGGGAAATTTGCAGTACATGGTAAAAGGGCGAGGGAAAACGCTTAAAAAGGAACGAAACCCGCAAAGACTGCTACCGTTCAGCCGTTCAAACTGTAGCATGGCAAGCTAACGCTGCGTCTTTTGACAGGAATATCACAAAAAATAAGTGACAAGGCACAAAAACAGCAAAGTGAGTGTTCCCAAAACGAATTATAAGAGGTAGCGCGTGACCCTTTTACGGTTGGAAAAGGGATGGAAAAGGGATTAGGTAGGAGGGTTTGAGAAGGCATTAAGTGCCGCCTGACGGCGGAACTTAAACCTAGGGAAGGGGGAAAGGAACCGCAGGTCGCCTTTCCCCCTTCCTTGGGGTCCCTTTCGGGAGCCAACGGAGGGTCAAAATTAGAATAAGGTCTATCAATCGCACCCGTAAAAGCTCTGATAATACTAAAAAATAGATTAGGGACTTCGCCCCCGCAAAGGGGCGCAGGATTTTGTGACCTCGTCACCAAATCGAGGTGCAAGGGGGCAACGCCCCCTTGTGTCCCCCTTTCCCCTAAACCACAAAATATGCCCGCAAATTTCATGCCTTGTGCAAAATGCCCAATTTAAAGGCAAAAAACAGTTAAAATTTCTACACCGAATTTTGAAAAAATTTCCGTCAAGGGGCTTGTAATCGGGCTTTTATTTATGTATAATATAAATTGCGCGCCGCCCGACGGTGCGTACTGCTGAGATATGCGATGATGCTCAAGGTTGCGGCTTAGCCGGGAATTTGAGCGGAGTATGTCCGACTATCGGGCGAAAGCCGTTACGGAGCAAAGGATTTCTTCCCCGCGGAAAAGGGAAGGGTCGGCAGGCTGCCGACACCCCCTGAGGGAAAAATCCTGTTTTATACGCAGTCAGGTGAAACACCCGGCAAAGTGTACCGCGTTTTTCCGTTTCGGTATCCGCCGCAAAAGCGGCGATCCCCCCGAAATCTTAAAAAAAGAAAGGGAGAAGAAAATGGCAGTAAAAGAAAAAGTGAGGATAAAGATCAAAGGTTATGACCACGCTGTTGTCGATGCGGCTGCCGCAAAGATCGTGGAAACCGCAAAGCGCACGGGTTCAAGAGTTGCCGGCCCCGTTCCGCTGCCTACAGGCAAGCAGGTCATCACCATCCTGAGAGCTGTTCACAAGGACAAGGACAGCCGCGAGCAGTTTGAACTGCGCACTCACAAGCGTCTTATCGACGTTATCCGTCCCACCAACAAGACCGTTGACGCTCTGAAAAATCTTGAGCTTCCGGCAGGTGTGGAAATGTCTATGGAAGTATAAGGCTATACCTTATATATAGACAAAGTTATGTTGGCGGCGGTACTTCCGCGGTCAACCGCTAACCAGCGGCGTCGGAACGACCCTATCGGCGTCGATGGTCAAGTCGGGAAACCGACCAATAACCAAAAGGAGGAATTGAACCATGACAAAAGGTTTGATCGGAAAGAAGATAGGCATGACGCAGATCTTCGACGAGGCGGGAAAGGTAGTTCCCGTTACCGTTGTTGAAGCAGGTCCTTGTGTAGTAACTCAGCTCAAGACTGCGGACAACGACGGATATTCGGCTGTACAGCTCGGTTTCGGCGATATTTCGCCCAAGCATGTAAACAAGCCGATGACAGGCCATTTCAAGAAGAATGACCTTCCTTTTAAGAGAACGTTAAAGGAATTCAGACTGGACAACGCCGAGATGAAGGTCGGCGACATTCTCAAGGCCGATGTATTTGCCGCAGGCGATATAGTAGACGTAAGCGGTACCAGCAAAGGTAAAGGATTCCAGGGCGCGATAAAGCGTCACAATCAGCACAGACTTAAAGAAACACACGGTTCCGGCCCTGTTGCAAGACAAGCCGGTTCAATGGGCGCTTGCTCCTCCCCTTCGCGTATATTTAAAGGCAAGGGCATGGCAGGACACATGGGCGCGGAAAAGGTGACTGTGCAAAATCTTGTTATCGTAAAGATAGACACCGAAAATAATCTTATCGCAATCAAGGGTGCTGTTCCCGGTCCTAAGGGCGGAGTAGTCTGCATTACCGATGCGGTTAAGAAAGCGTAAGGAGGAGGATTTATATGGCAAAAGTATCTGTTTATGATATGACGGGAGCTGTTGTATCCGACCTTGAGCTTAACGACGGCGTGTTCGGCATCGAGCCCAACACCGCGGTTATGCATGCCGCAGTAGTAAACTATCTTGCAAATCAGCGTCAGGGCACTCAGTCCACGCTTACCAGATCCGAGGTAAGCGGCGGCGGCAAGAAGCCTTGGAGGCAGAAAGACACCGGTCACGCAAGACAAGGCTCGACCAGAGCGCCTCAATGGACGCACGGCGGTATCGCTCTCGGCCCGAAGCCCAGAAGCTACAGCTACTCACTCAATAAAAAGGTAAAAAGGCTTGCGCTCAAGTCCGCGCTCTCGTCTAAGGTGATAGACAGCGACATGATAGTCGTTGACGAGATAAAGACCGACGAGTACAAGACCAAGACCATAGTCGCAATGCTCAAAGCGCTGGGAGCTGAAAAGGCGCTCATCGTTTTGGACGGCGTTGACGAGAAGGTAATAAAGAGTGCCGCAAACATACCCGGCATAAAGACGACTCAGGTAAACACCCTGAACGTATATGACATTCTTAAATACAACAAGTTTATCGTTGTAAAGGATGCCGTTGCTAAGATCGAGGAGGTGTACGCATAATGGCAAAGCTCGCTTATGACATTATCATTAAGCCGGTCATTACCGAGAAGAGCATGGAAATGCTGGCACAGCAGGGTAAGTACACCTTTAAAGTGGCAAAGGACTCCAACAAGATAGAGATCGCCAAAGCGGTGGAGGCTCTGTTCCCCGGAGTAAAGGTCGCAAAGGTGAACACCGTCAATGTGCGCGGTGCAAAGAGGAGAATGGGACGCAGCGAGGGCTACACTTCTTCATGGAAAAAGGCGGTAGTTACTCTTGCGGAAGGCTCAAAGACCATAGAATTTTTCGACGGAATGATATAAAGGAGTGATTTAAATGGCTATAAAGACTTACAAACCTGTCACCCCCGGCCGCAGAGGCATGACCGTCACCGATTACAGCGTTCTGTCCAAGGCAGAGCCGGAAAAGAGCCTGCTGGAATCTCTGAAGAAGCATTCCGGCCGCAACAGCTACGGCAGGATAACCGTAAGGCATAAGGGCGGTGCGCAGAGAAGAAAATACCGTGTTATAGATTTTAAGAGAAACAAGCCCGGCATGGACGCCGAGGTCATGACTCTTGAATACGACCCCAACCGTTCGGCATTTATCGCGCTGGTACAGTATGAGGACGGAGAGAAGAGATACATTCTCGCTCCCGACGGACTCAAAGTCGGCGATAAGGTGAGAAGCGGCGAGGACGCCGACATCAAGCCCGGCAACGCGCTCGCGCTCGTAAATATACCGGTAGGTACGATAATACACAACATTGAGCTTTACCCCGGCAAGGGCGGACAGCTCGTGCGTTCCGCGGGCAACATGGCTCAGCTTATGGCTAAGGAGAACGGTTACGCGCTGTTAAGACTTCCCAGCGGCGAGCTTAGGAACGTATCCGACAAGTGCATGGCTACCGTCGGAGTGGTATCCAACCTTGACCACGAGAACGTAAATTACGGTAAAGCGGGCCGTATGCGTCATAAGGGCGTAAGACCTACCGTAAGAGGTTCGGTAATGAACCCGAACGACCACCCGCACGGCGGCGGCGAGGGCAAATCGCCCGTAGGACGTCCCGGACCTGTGACTCCGTGGGGCAAGCCCGCGCTCGGTTACAAGACCAGAAAGATAGGCAAGGCTTCCGACAAGTTCATTGTCAAGAGAAGAAGCCGCTGATAACAAGTATTGTTAATAAGTGCGGCGTTTGCCGATGGCAGTAAAATGCCGCCGCACATTAACTTGCAATAAGAGCCGTTCGGGAGAACAGGCTCAGCTTGAAAGGAAAACAGATATATGAGCAGAAGCATAAAGAAAGGCCCGTATGTGCAGGAAGCTCTCATGAAGAGAGTGCTTGCCATGAACGAGGCGGGCGAGAAAAAGGTCCTCAAGACCTGGAGCCGCTCCAGCACGATATTCCCCGATTTTGTAGGACATACCTTCGCGGTACATGACGGAAGAAAACACGTTCCGGTATATGTGACCGAGGATATGGTAGGCCACAAGCTCGGCGAGTTTGCTCCCACAAGGACTTACAAGGGTCATGCGGGCAGCAAGACCAGCAACAAGTAAGGAGGAGCAAGCAATGGAGGCAAAAGCACAACTTAACCAGATCCGCATATCTCCTCGCAAGGTGGGCATCGTTCTGGATCTTATCAGAAACAAGCCCTGTGACGTAGCGATGGCGATACTCAGGACCACACCCAAAGCGGCAAGCGAGCCGTTACAGAAGCTCCTCAAGTCGGCAATGGCGAACGCCGAGAACAATCACGGCATGGACGTTGGCAAATGCTATGTGTCCGAGTGCTATGCGGGCGGGGGCATCACCATCAAGAGAATAAGGCCCAAGGATCACGGAAGAGCGCACCGTATTCTCAAGAGAACTTCCAACATCACGTTGGTAATAAAAGAATCGGAATAAGGAGGAGAGTAAATGGGACAGAAAGTTAATCCGCACGGACTCAGAGTCGGAATTATCAAGGACTGGGATTCCCGTTGGTTTGCCGGAAAATCAACATTCGGCGATACTCTCGTAGAAGACCAGAAGATCCGTGATTATCTTATCAACAAGAGAATGCTCAACAGGACCAACGGAGAGAGATCCGACCAGCAGCTTTCGAGAGCGGCGGGCATCTCCAAGGTAGAGATAGAGCGTAACGCGGCCGACAAGATAAAGATACACATCCATACCGCAAAGCCCGGTATGCTGATAGGCGCGAAGGGAGCCGAGATAGAGAAGCTCCGCGCCGAGATCGAAAAGATAGCCGGCGGCAAGAGCGTGAATTTGAATATCGTTGAGATAAAGAATCCCGATCTTGACGCAAAGCTGGTAGCGGAGAACATCGCAATGCAGCTTGAGCAGCGTGTTTCGTTCAGAAGAGCGATGAAGGGCTGCATAGGCAGAACGATGAAATCGGGAGCAAAGGGTATCAAGACGATGGTCAGCGGACGTTTGGGCGGCGCGGAAATAGCGCGCAGCGAGAGCTACCATGAGGGTACTATCCCGCTTCAGACGCTCAGAGCGGACATTGATTACGGTGTAGCGAGAGCGAACACCACCTACGGCGTTATCGGCGTAAAAGTCTGGATATACAAGGGCGAAGTGCTCAAGGGCGAACTTCCCGCCAACAGAGAAGAAAGACCCCGCCGTCGTCGTGACGACAACAGAAAGAGCAGACCCGCAAGGGAGAGATCGGACAGACCCGCAAGAGGCGAGAGGTCCGAGCGCAGACCTAAAGAGGGAGGTAACGAATAATGCTGCTTCCGAAGAGAGTAAAATACAGGAGAGTACAGCGCGGACGTTTGACCGGTAAAGCAACACGCGGCAACGTTGTAAGCTACGGAGATTTCGGTCTTCAGGCGCTTGAGCCCGCGTGGATAACCTCCAACCAGATAGAAGCCGCCCGTATCGCGATGACGCGTTATATCAAGCGTGGCGGACAGGTATGGATAAAGATATTTCCCGACAAGCCCGTGACCGAGAAGCCGGCCGAGACCCGAATGGGTTCAGGTAAAGGCTCGCCCGAATACTGGGTGGCAGTTGTAAAGCCGGGACGCGTGATGTTTGAGATCGCGGGTGTAAGTGAGGAAGTTGCGAGAGAGGCAATGCGTCTTGCGATGCACAAGCTGCCCATCAAGTGCAAATTCGTCACAAAGAACACAGGAGGCGAGCAATAATGAAAGCCAAAGAGATAAAGGAACTTAACGAAATAGAGCTCGAAAAGAAGCTGGCAGAGCTCAAGCAGGAATTATTCAACCTCCGTTTTCAGCTTGCCGTAAATCAGCTTGAAAATCCTATGAGGATAAAGGCGGTAAGAAAAGAGATAGCGGTGTGCAAGACCGTTCAGCGCGAGCGGGAGATCGCCGCAACGAGAAGAGAGGAGAATTAAGCTGTGAGTGAGAGAAACCTGAGAAAGACCAGAATCGGCAAGGTCGTAAGCAACAAGATGGATAAGACCATCGTTGTAGCGATCGAGGACAATGTCCGCCACCCTCTCTATAAGAAAATAATCAAGCGTACCATCAAGTTCAAGGCGCATGACGAGAACAACGCCTGCAACATCGGCGACAAGGTGGAGATCATGGAGACCCGTCCTCTTTCAAAGGACAAGAGATGGCGCTTGGTAAATATCATCGAGAAGGCTAAGTAAGAAGCGGTTGCTTTGATTTTATCGTAAAGGAGAAATATCCATGATTCAAATGCAGACACGCATGAAGGTTGCGGATAACACCGGTGCTAAAGAGCTTATGTGCATAAGAGTGCTTGGCGGCACGCGCAGAAAGTACGCGAACATCGGCGACGTGGTAGTAGCTTCCGTAAAGAAAGCCAGCCCCGGCGGTACCGTTAAGAAGGGCGACGTCGTAAAATGCGTAATCGTCCGTTCCACGACCGGATTAAGACGTGACGACGGCACATATATTCGTTTCGACGAAAATGCAGCCGTAATTATAAGAGAAGACAAGAACCCCAGAGGGACCCGTATTTTCGGACCTGTAGCCAGAGAGCTGAGAGAAAAGGACTACATCAAGATCCTTTCACTTGCTCCCGAAGTATTATAATCCGGAGGTAGACATGAACACACTTCATATTAAAACAGGTGATACCGTTCAGGTTATGTCCGGCAAGGACAAGGGCAAGCAGGGCAAGGTGCTTGAGGTATCCCCCAAGGAAAAGAAAGTAATCATCGAAGGCAGAAACGTTGTTACAAAGCACGTTAAGGCAAGACGTCAGGGCGAATTCGGCGGCCGTGTGAGCGCCGAGGCTCCCATCTACGCCTGCAAGGTAATGCCTGTATGCCCAAAGTGCAACAAGCCTACCAGAGTAGGTCATGAGGTCAAGGGCGACAAGAAGATAAGAGTCTGCAAGCGCTGCGGAGCGGAGCTGTAAGACAATACTGCGACGGAGGGGTCGGATAAAGGAACTTCCGGCTTCCGTAAGGAGAAATAAACTATGACAAGAATGAAAACTTATTACAAAGAGAACGTTGCTCCCGCTCTTTTTAAGAAGTTTGGCTACAAGAGCGTAATGCAGATACCCAAGCTCGACAAGATAGTTATCAACGTCGGCTGCGGTGAAGCTAAGGAAAACGCCAAGGTAGTTGACGCGATAATGAACGATCTTTCGCTCATCACAGGACAAAAGCCGGTAGTATGCCGCGCAAAGAAGTCGGTCGCAAACTTCAAGCTCAGAGAGGGCATGATCATCGGCGTCAAGGTAACGCTCAGAGATGAGAAGATGTATGAATTTCTCGACAGATTCTTTAATGTTGCGCTGCCACGTGTACGCGACTTCAGAGGTATAAACCCCAACTCGTTCGACGGCAGAGGAAACTACTCCACGGGTATCAAGGAGCAGCTTATATTCCCCGAGATCGAGTACGACAAGATAGACAAGGTCCGCGGTATGGATATAAACTTTATCACCACCGCCAAGACCGATGAAGAAGCAAGAGAGCTGCTCACGCTCATGGGCGCTCCGTTCGCAAGGTAAGAAAGGAAAATAAACAGATATGGCAAAGAAATCAATGATTGCTAAACAGCAGCGTCCTGCAAAGTTTTCCACACGTTCTTACAACAGATGCAAGATTTGCGGAAGACCGCACGCCTATATGCGTAAGTTCGGCATTTGCAGAATTTGCTTTAGAGAGCTTGCTTATAAAGGACAGATTCCCGGCGTAAAGAAATCAAGCTGGTAATAAGCACATATTTTTAAGGAGGAAGTAAGTAATGCAGATCACCGATACTATCGCAGATATGCTGACAAGAATTCGTAATGCGAACTCGGCAAAGCATCCTACTGTTGACGTACCCGCTTCCAACATGAAGAAGCAGATCGCGCAGATATTGCTTGACGAGGGCTACATTAAGAATTTCAAGGTAATTGATGATGACAAGCAGGGCGTCATCAGGATCACTTTAAAGTATACTGAGAACAAGTCGCAGGTCATTACAGGTTTACGCCGTGTAAGCAAACCGGGACTTAGGATCTATTCAAACAGCAAGGATATGCCCAAGGTAATGAAAGGGCTCGGAATTGCCATCGTGTCCACCTCTAAGGGAATAATGACCGACAGAGAGGCACGCAAGAACAATGTTGGCGGCGAAGTGCTGGCTTTCATTTGGTGAGTAAGGAGGAACAGATATGTCAAGAATTGGTAAAATGCCGATAGCTGTTCCTGCCGGAGTCGATGTAAAGATCGACGGTTCAACAGTTACGGTAAAAGGTCCGAAGGGGACTTTGACCAAAGAGTTCAAGCCTTCGATGACCATAAAGACGGAGGGAGCTTCCATTACGGTAGAGCGTCCCGACGACACAAAGGAGAGCCGTTCGCTCCACGGACTGACCAGAACGCTCATTTCCAACATGGTAAAGGGCGTTACCGAGGGATATTCCAAGGAGCTTGAGGTAAACGGCGTGGGCTACCGTGTTCAAAAGCAGGGCAAGGACCTTGTTATGAACCTCGGTTATTCGCATCAGGTAGTCGTTTCAGATACGGACGACATCAAGATAGAATCTCCCGCACCCAACAAAATAATCATTACCGGCATCGACAAGCAGAAGGTCGGACAGTTTGCGTCGGAAGTAAGGAGCAAGCGTCCTCCCGAACCTTATAAGGGCAAGGGCATCAAGTACGTCGATGAAGTTATCCGCCGCAAGGAAGGAAAAGCCGGTAAGGGCAAGAAGTAAGGCAAGGGGGTAGATGAATTATGATTAAACAGATAGACAGCAAAAAGAGCAGGATCAAACGCCGCAAGCGTGTACGCGCTAAGATAAGCGGTACCGCGGCTCGTCCCCGCCTGAGTGTATTCCGCAGCGCGAAGCATATATATGCGCAGCTTATCGACGATGAGGCAGGTGTTACCCTTTGCAGCGCATCGACCATGGAAAAAGGTTTCGACGGCGCGGGCGGCAACGTTGACGCCGCTAAGAAGGTAGGACTTGCGCTTGCCGACAAGGCTAAGAAAGCGGGTATCGAAGAAGTGGTATTCGACCGTTCGGGTTATGTATATCACGGAAGAATAGCTGCTTTGGCAGACGGCGCCCGCGAAGGCGGACTCAGCTTTTAAGTATAGGAGGACAAAGATTTGGCACTTTTAGATGCAAGCAAATATGAGCTTTCCGAAAAGGTGGTTGCCATAAATCGCGTATCTAAGACCGTTAAGGGCGGACGTATAATGAAGTTTTCCGCTCTGGTGGTAGTAGGCGATCAGAACGGCATAGTAGGCTTCGGCATGGGTAAGTCAAGCGAAGTTCCCGACGCTATCCGCAAGGGTATTGAGGACGCTAAGAAGAACATCGTAAAGATATCTTTGAAAGGTACTACGATACCTCATGAGGTGACAGGAAGATTTGGTGCAGGCACCGTACTGCTCAAGCCCGCACCCGAAGGTACCGGCGTTATTGCCGGCGGTCCTGTGCGTGCGGTAGTTGAGATGGCGGGTATCAAGAATATCCGTACCAAGTCGCTTCGTTCCAACAATCCCTGCAACGTGGTAAGAGCCACCATGGCGGGACTCACATCGCTCAGAGATGCGGAAGAAGTAGCAGCCATAAGAGGAAAGACCGTCAAGGAAATTCTCGGCTGAAACTAATTTCAGAAAGGACAAAACCGACATGGCTTTAAAGATCAAGCTGGTCAAATCTCTTGTCGGGCGCAAGGACAGCCATATAGCGACCGCTCAGTCGCTGGGACTGCGCAAGATAGGCGCTGAAACGGTCCAGCCGGACAACGCCGCTACAAGAGGCAAGATCAAAGAGATTTCATATTTAGTTGAGGTTACTGAGGAATAATTCCTTACACCTTGATAAAGTAATTTTGTATATTAACAAAACAGGAGGTGTAACGATTGAAGCTACACGAATTATCACCCGCAGCAGGCGCAACTAAAGAAGTTAAGCGTATAGGCCGCGGCCACGGCTCCGGTCACGGCAAGACAGCCGGCAAAGGACACAAGGGTCAGTGGGCAAGATCCGGCGGCGGAGTAAGACCCGGATTTGAAGGCGGTCAGACTTCTCTGGCAAGACGTATGCCTAAGAGAGGCTTTAACAACATTTTTGCTACGGAATATACGATAGTAAACGTATCCGATCTGGAGGCACGCTTTGAAAGCGGCGCAGTCATAGATACCGAGGCGCTTATGAACGCCGGACTTGTGACCAAGCTGCTCGACGGCGTTAAGGTCCTCGGCAGAGGAGAGCTTACCAAGAGTTTTACAGTAAAGGCGGCAAAGTTTTCCGATTCTGCTAAGGCTAAGATCGAGAGCGCAGGCGGAAAGATTGAGGTGCTGTAATGTTTCAGGTTTTCAGAAATGCGTGGGCAGACCCCGCACTTCGTAAAAAGCTGCTGTTCACATTGCTGATCGTCGTAATTTTCCGTTTGGGTTCACAGGTGTTCGTACCTTTCCTTGACCCCGACGCCATCAAAGGCATGATGGGAGAGGGAACGATACTGAACTACCTCGATGTTATGACGGGCGGTGCGATGAGCAACGGTACGCTGTTCGCAATGTCGATAACCCCGTACATCAACGCGTCGATCATCATGCAGCTTCTTGCGGTGGCGATACCCGCTCTGGAGAGGCTGCGTAAAGAGGGCGAAGAGGGACGCAAAAAGATAACCATGATAACCAAGCTGGTATCGCTGGGCATCGCGCTGTTCCAGTCTATCGCATTCTATATCGGACTTCGCAATCAAAAAGCGGTACATTATACCGAGGGCTTTGACGGCGTGGTAGCGGCGGTAACGATAATCGCCTGCTTCGTAGCCGGAGCATCGCTCATAATATGGCTCGGCGACCAGATAAGCCGCAGAGGCATAGGCAACGGTATTTCCATGATACTGTTTGCGGGCATTATCTCAAGAGTGCCCAGCATGGTGTACAATCTGATAAATCAGATACAGCTCCAGCCGCAGAACTGGGTATTCGTTCCGCTGATACTTGTTATCTATGTTTTGATGGTCGCATTCGTTATCCTTATGACAAATGCGGAAAGACGTATACCTGTACAGTATGCTAAGAGAGTCGTAGGCAGGAAGATGTACGGCGGACAGGGCACGCATATCCCGATAAAGGTAGCTATGGCGGGCGTTATGCCTATCATATTCGCAATGTCCATTATGTCGCTGCCCTCGACGATAGGCTGGTTCTTCGGAGTCACCGCTCAGAGCGAAGGATTCTGGGGCGGCGTGATGAGATTTTTCAGCCAGAACAGCGTATGGTACGCGATAATCTACTTCTTCCTTATCATCGGATTTAACTACTTCTATATCGCGATGCAGTACAATCCGGTGCAGATAGCGAACGATCTGAAGAAGAACAACGGCGCTATACCCGGATACCGTCCGGGCAAGCCCACATCGGACTTTATCCATAATTCACTTTCAAAGGTAACGCTGGTCGGAGCGATATTCCTGGGTATCATCGCGGTATTCCCGATAATATTCCAGAACCTTACAGGTTTGACGGGACTTTCGCTCGGCGGTACTACTATCCTGATAGTTGTCGGTGTTGCTCTTGAAACGGTTCGTGCACTTGAAAGCCAGATGATGATGCGTCATCACAAGGGCTTCCTTGAATAAGAGTTTTTCGGAGAAAGGAACTTGTTATGAATCTGATTTTCTTAGGCGCTCCGGGCGCAGGCAAGGGTACGCAGGCCGAAATAGTGTGTGAGAAGCTGGGTATACCGGCTATCTCCACCGGCAATATGCTCAGAGAGGCTGTAAAGCAGGGAACACCCGCGGGGCTTGCGGCAAAAGAATACATGGACAGAGGCGATCTCGTCCCCGACGAAGCCGTTATCGGCATACTCAAGGAGCGGATCGCGCAGGACGATGCAAAGAACGGTTTCATTCTTGACGGTTTTCCGAGAACGGTCGCTCAGGCCGAGGCGCTCGAACAGATGGGCGTGGTCATCGACAGAGTAGTCGAGATACGCGTACCCGACGAGAAGATAATAAAGAGAATGTCCGGCAGACGCGTATGCGAGGGCTGCGGCTCTTCGTATCACATTCAGTACAATCCTCCGGCAGAAGAGGGCAAATGCGATAAGTGCGGCGGAAATCTGGTACAGCGCGTCGACGACAAGCCCGAAACGGTGCTGTCAAGACTCCAGACCTACCGTGAAAAGACCGAGCCGCTGAAGGATTACTACTGCAAAAAGCACAAGCTGATCTCGGTAGAGGGTCAAGAGGAGATAGCCGATACCGCCAAGCTCACCATGGCGGCGGTAACCGCGAGAATATGATCTCGGTCAAATCTGCAAAAGAGATAGAAGTGATGAAAAGGGCGTGCGAGATAGCCGCCGGCGCGCTTGTCGCCGCCGAAAAGGCGCTCCGCCCCGGTATGAGCACTTGGGAGCTGGATAAGGTCATACACGACTATATCGTTTCCAAAGGCGCAAGACCGTCATCACTCGGTTACGGCGGGTTTCCCGCAAGCGCTTGTATATCGGTCAATTCGGAGCTTATACACGGTATCCCCTCCAAGAAGAAAATTATCCGCGAGGGAGATATAGTTTCCGTGGACGTTACCGCCGAAATAGACGGTTACAACGGCGACAACGCGTATACCTTCAAGGTAGGCGAGGTGTCCGAGGAGGCGCAAAGACTGCTGCAAACCACCGAGGAAGCTCTTTACGAGGGCATTAAAATGGCGGTGGCAGGCAACAGGATAGGCGATATTTCCAACGCGGTGCAGACCTACTGCGAATCGAGAGGGTACTTCATTGTCGAAAAGTTTATCGGTCACGGCATAGGGCATGAAATGCACGAAGCGCCGGACGTTCCGAATTTCGGCAAGCCCGGCAGAGGTCCGAGGCTGGTACCCGGAATGACGATATGTATTGAACCGATGGTAAATCAAAGCTGCGCTCAGGTGCGGATAATGCCGGACAGATGGACGGTCGTTGAAGGAAACGGCAATCTGTCGGCGCATTACGAGCATACCGTTGCGATAACCGACGGCGAGCCGCTTATACTCACCAAAAGCTCGCTGCATCACCCGAAATAACGGAGGCAGATATGTACCGTGAGGCAATGGCAGTAGGAATGGTGGTAAAAAGCACGGCGGGACGCGACAGCGGAGGCTGGTACGCCGTTGTAAAGGAAGAAAACGGGTTTGCGTATATTGCCGACGGCAAGACGCACAAGCTGGCTTCTCCCAAGAAGAAAAATCCGCTGCACCTCAGCAAAACCGCTGCGGTGCTGGATATGGCGGATATTACCGACAAAAAGTTAAGAACGGCTCTTAGGGGCTTCGGACTTAGTAAGAACACCGAGGAGGGTGATTGAACTTGTCTAAAGAGGACGTAATCGAAGTAAACGGTAAGATACTTGAGGCGCTGCCCAACGCGACGTTTCAGGTCGAGTTGGAAAACGGACATAAGATTTTAGCTCACGTCAGCGGTAAGCTGAGGATGAATTTTATCCGCATACTGCCCGGTGACAAGGTTACCGTTGAAATGTCGCCTTACGATCTTACAAAGGGAAGAATTACCTGGAGAGCCAAGTAATTACAGGCAAAACGCGAGGCATCGCGGCCGTTCGGCAATGTCGGACGGATAAGCGAAAATATGCGAAAGGAGAAGTGCTTCCGGCAGGGGCACGAAAGAAGAGATGAAAGTAAGACCTTCGGTAAAGCCTATGTGCGATAAGTGCAAGGTTATCAAGCGCAAGGGCAAGGTAATGGTTATTTGCCAGGAGCCTAAGCACAAGCAAAGACAGGGCTAAGCCCGTATAACAACAGGAGGAAAATGATATGGCAAGAATTGCCGGCATTGATCTGCCGAGAGAAAAGCGTATCGAGATAGGTCTGACCTACGTTTACGGTATCGGCAGAAAAACATCAAACGATATTCTGGCTGCGGCGGGTGTTGATCCCGATACAAGAGTAAAGGATCTTACCGGTGAAGAAGAGAGCAGGATCCGTGACGCCATCGACAAGCTCGGCGTTATGGTAGAGGGTGATCTGAGAAGAGAAGTCGCGCTCAACATCAAGCGCCTCGTCGAGATCAACTGCTACAGAGGAACACGTCACCGCAAAGGTCTGCCGGTTCGCGGACAGCGTACCAAGACCAACGCAAGAACAAGAAAAGGTCCTAAAAAGACCATCGCTAACAAGAAGAAATAAACTTACTTCATGAAAGGTGGTAAATAAATGGCAAAGGCAACAGGCTCTAAGAAGCCGGTTATCCGCAGACGCCGTGAGCGCAAGAATATAGAGAACGGCGCGGCTCATATCCAGTCGAGCTTCAACAACACGATAGTTACCATAACCGATAATCAGGGCAACACTTTATCGTGGGCATCGGCGGGAGAGCTGGGATTCAGAGGATCCAGAAAATCCACTCCTTTTGCTGCGCAGAGCGCGGCTGAAACGGCTGCAAAGGCAGCTATGGAACACGGTCTTAAAACCGTAGAAGTTTTTGTGAAGGGACCCGGAATGGGACGCGAGGCCGCTATACGCGCATTGCAGGCAGCGGGACTTGAGGTAAAGCTCATCAAGGACGTTACCCCTATCCCTCACAACGGATGCCGTCCGCCCAAGCGCAGACGTGTATGATCCGAGTACGTTAGCTCGGAGTCGTGTTACAGGATATTCCTGTACGGAAAACGATATTTTATCAATAAACGGAGGTACTGACAAATGGCAGTAAGCAGAGAACCGGTCTTGAAAAGATGCAAGGCTTTGGGAATTTCCCCCATGGTATTGGGATACAGTAAAGAAACTAACCGTCACGCGAACGCCAACAACAGGAAAAAGGTGTCGGATTACGGTATGCAGCTCAAGGAAAAGCAGAAGCTGAAATTTATTTACGGCGTGCTGGAAAAGCAGTTCTATCATTACTATGAGAAGGCCGTAAAGATGGAGGGCAATTCGGGAGAGAACCTTTTGAAGCTGCTCGAATCCAGACTTGACAACGTAGTGTTCAGAATGGGCATGGCTATCACCAGACGCGAATCCAGACAGTTGGTAACGCATGGTCATTTTACCGTAAACGGCAAGAGGGTAGACGTTCCCTCCTACAAAGTAAAGCCCGGCGATGTTATTGCAGTCAGCGAAAAAAGCAAGAAGAGCCCCAAGTTTGCACAGATTGTTGAACAGACTAACGGAAGACTTATCCCCTTATGGCTGGACGTGGACAAAGAGGCAATGTCGGCAAAGGTACTGCGCGATTCTCAGCGTGATGAGATCGACTATGAGATAGCGGAACACCTCATAATCGAGTTGTACTCCAAATAACAGACATACTCTTTTCATACCGTTGTTCGGTATGTATCAGTTATTTTTAATTTACGATTGCGCGCCGTTTACCGCGTGAGACCGAATGAGCGAAGCGGTACGCCGCTTTGCCGAACGGTCGGATAAGCGTAATTTAAAATTAACTGGGCGTTTTACGATTAAGTATAACAGCCCGTTTAGGTCGGGTAAAACCCGAATCAACAACAAAAAACTTGTGGGAGGGTAAACCAAATGCTTGAAAAAATAGAAAAGCCCGTAATAGATACCGTTAAGCTCAAACCCGACGGGACATACGGAATGTTCACGCTTGAGCCGCTGGAAGCCGGATACGGCAACACGCTGGGCAACAGCCTGCGCCGTGTGCTGCTCTCCTCACTTCCCGGAGTTGCGGTGACCTCGGTCAAGATAGACGGGGTACAGCATGAATTCTCCACTATTCCCGGCGTTAAAGAAGACGTTACGGAGATAGTTCTCAATATCAAGGGTCTTATTGCAAAGATGTATGGCGAATGCCCGAAAACAGTTTATATCGAAGCTGAAGGCGAGTGTGTCGTAACTGCCGGTGATATAAAGACCGACAGCGAGATAGAGATACTTGACCCCGGAATGCACATAGCCACTCTCGGACCGGGAGCAAAGCTCTATATGGAGATAACTCTTGACAGGGGCAGAGGATATGTGTCTGCCGAGAAGAACAAACAGCTGCTTCAGCCGATAATCGGCATAATTGCTGTTGACAGCATTTACACACCGGTATTAAAGGTAAACTACACCGTGGAAAATACGCGTGTCGGTCAGCGGACCGATTACGACAAGCTCTTATTGGAGGTATGGACAGACGGCACTATTTCCGCAAAGGAAGCGGTGTCCTACGCAGCCAAGATGCTTACCGACCATCTTCAGTTGTTCGTGGAGCTTTCGGACGAAACGATACAGCCCGAGCTTATGACCGACAAGAGCGAAACAGGTAAGGATAAGCTGCTTGAGATGACCATTGACGATCTCGATCTGTCCGTTCGTTCCTTTAACTGTCTGAAGCGCGCCAACATCAACACGGTGGACGATCTTATCAGTATGTCCCAGAGCGATATGATGAAGGTCAGAAACTTAGGCAAGAAATCGTTCGAGGAAGTCAGGAGCAAGCTCCAGTCTTTGGGCTTTGACCTGGCGAGCGACGAGGAGACCAACTAACGGTCCGACTTTGAATTTATCCGAAAGGAGGAGTGCTTCCTAACGGGAGCATATTACTAATATGGCAGGTTCAAGAAAACTGGGCAGGACCAGCGACCACAGAAAGGCTATGCTTAGGGGTATGGTTACTCTGCTGCTCGAAAAGGGCAAGATAATCACCACCGTGAGCAGAGCCAAAGAGGTTCGCTGCGCCGCCGAGAAAATGATAACTCTCGGCAAGGCCGGCACGCTGCATACAAAGCGTCAGGTGCTTGCTTATATCACCAAGGAAGAGGTCGCTAAGAAGGTATTTGACGAGATAGCGCCCAAATATGCCGACACCAACGGCGGATATACGCGTATTGTCAAGATAGGTCCCAGAAGAGGCGACGCGGCCGAGATGGCTGTAATAGAGCTGGTGTGATAACTTCTGAAAGCCGCACTTCCGTGCGGCTTTTGTACCTTTTTGTGCGGGTCTCGCACTTATCATTCGGTAATGTGCGGGATGTCACGGCTCGACATGATGTTTCGGGCGAAATTCCGCAGAACGGAGGGAACCGTGAACTTAGCTAAAATAATGACACCGAAAATACTGACCGCGCATATTCATGAAGATGACAGCGTGCGTCAGGGTATAGAAAAGCTGAAAGGACACGGCTATACGGCGGTGCCGGTACTCGATTCCGAGGAACGGTATCTGGGCTGTATAACCGAGGGCGATTTTCTGCGGCATATAATGAATATCGGCAGCACGGACCTTAAAGACCACGAAAACTATCGCGTGGGTGATCTGTTCCGCAGGGATTTTTGTCCGCCGCTGAAAATAGACGCGGACGAGCAGCAGGTGTTGGACGCGGTACTGAAGCAAAACTTTGTGCCTATAGTGGACGCGCGCGGCTGCCTGTGCGGTATAATAACAAGAAGATCGGTGATAAAGGCTTTCGCCGAGATAATGAAAGGTAACGACCGATAATTGCGGGAGATGCGCTGAATGACGAATATATTTACAAAAATGAGACGTTTAAACACGTTTCAGATAATTATAATCGGTTATATTCTGGTGATATTTGTCGGTATGCTGCTGCTTATGCTGCCCATATCCACCCGCGGACCGCATGGCGCGTCGATACTTGACGCGCTGTTCACTTCGACGTCGGCGGCGTGCGTCACCGGACTGGTGGTGCATGACACCGCGACCTACTGGTCGGAATTCGGGCAGGCGATAATAATGCTGCTTGAGGAAGTAGGCGGAATGGGAAGCGTCACCGTTACCGCGTGGTTTGTAATACTTTCCGGCAGAAAAATAGGACTTATGCAGCGCAGCACCATGCAGGAGGCTATCTCCGCGCCCAAGGTGGGCGGCGTAGTAAAGCTGGCGGGCTTTATACTGAAAGTCACGCTGGTGCTGGAGCTTTTGGGCGCTTTGATGATGATGCCGGTGTTCTGCGCGGATTTCGGCATAGGTCGGGGTATATGGTATTCGTTTTTCCATTCGGTATCGGCGTTTTGCAACGCGGGCTTTGACCTTATGGGAATAAATCAGCAGCTGCCGTCCATGACCGCTTACGCGGTAAATCCGCTGATAAATATAACGATAATGCTGCTTATAATCATGGGCGGGATAGGCTTTCTTACATGGGACGACATGAGGGCGAACCGTTTTCATATACGGAAATACCGTATGCAGACAAAGGTCATCTTCGCCGTTACCGCGACGCTGATAATTTTACCGTTTATATACTTTTTCCTGTGTGAGTTTTCCGACCTCCCGCTCGACGAGAGGATATGGGATTCGCTTTTCACCACCGTTACCGCAAGGACGGCGGGATATTATACGGTAGACCTTAATTGCCTGAGCGAGACCGGCATAGCTATCATGATAATACTTATGCTGATAGGAGGCGCGCCCGGCTCTACCGCCGGAGGTCTTAAAGTGACTACTCTTGCGGTGGTCGTTTCGACCTCGGTGTCGGTGTTCCGCAGAAGAGATTACGCAAAATTCTTCGGCCGCAGGATATCCGACGATACCGTTAAATACGCCGTGACCGTCATAATCATGTACATCACGCTGCTGCTTATAAGCACGCTGATAATATGCTCGGTAGAGGGACTTCCGCTGCTGACTTGTATGTTTGAATGTGCCTCCGCGATAGGTACCGTGGGACTGTCGCTGGGAATAACCCCGTCGCTGGGCGTTTTATCTAAGCTGATACTTGTGGTGCTTATGTTTGTAGGACGCGCGGGAGGCTTGACGATAATATTCGCCACGGTGTCCGGCACGCAGAACAATATCTCAAAGCTGCCGCAGGAAAAAATAACCGTGGGATAATACATAACTCTTACTAAAATGAAAGGGTAGATTTGTCATGAAATCAATATTGCTTATCGGTTTGGGCCGTTTTGGCAGACATATAGCCATAACGCTGCATGAACTCAATCAGCAGGTCATGGCTGTGGATCATGTGGAGGAGCGCGTTGACGCGATACTTCCGTATGTTACCAACGCGCAGATAGGCGACAGCACGAACGAGGAGTTTTTAAAAACCCTCGGCGTGAAGAATTTCGACGTCTGCATAGTTGCGATAGGAAACGACTTTCAAAGCTCGCTGGAAACCACGTCGCTGTTAAAGGAGCTGGGCGCAAAGCTGGTGGTATCCCGTGCGGCGCAGGAGATACAGGCAAAGTTTTTGCTGAGAAACGGCGCGGACGAGATAGTTTATCCCGAAAAACAGCTCGCGAAATGGACGGCGATACGGTTCAGCTCGGAGCATATCTTCGATTACATCGAAATGGGAGAGGGGTACGCGATATTTGAGATACCCGTACCCAAGGACTGGATAGGTAAGACGGTAGGTCAGATTGATATACGAAAAAAATACAGCATAACCATCATGGCGGTAAAGCAAAACGGCAAGCTGGAGCTTAAAATAACTCCCGATACCATGTTTACCGATGAACAGACCATGATGGTGTTCGGCGAAACAAAGGAAATACAAAAACGTTTCCATATGCTGTAAGTCAATTTTTCGCGTGCAAGCCCTCCATAAAGCCGTCAAGCTCGGCGCTGGAAATATCCCCGCCGATTATCTTGCCGTTTGACACGATGAGATTTAGGTTTATATCGCGGTAAAATCCGCCGGACGGGTCGGGATAGTCCGTCACCGAATAGGTGTAAACGGTCGCACTGTCGCCTTTGAAACGCGACAGGTCAAAGCCGTACTGCTTTTGCAGCTCGTTGTAGTTTTGATAGACCTCGGAAAATTCGGCGGGTATCACTATCTCACGCGAAAGCTCCTGCTCGGAGCATCTGTAGCCGAGCGCGGTTATGTACTGTCGGCGCAGCTGAGCGGTAGAGCCGTCCGGCAGCGGACGCGCCGATATGGCGAGGGCGACCGTTATTACCGATATTATGGCGAGCAGTACGGTGAAAATAACACCGATGGGTTTTAGTTTTCTTTTCATATCTTAATGTCCTTTTTCGTTTTTGACCGTACAGGCTGTCGGTTGGTAAAGTATATGCCGCCCGAACAGGCAGTATGCGAACGCTTCACAATAGTACAAAATGACAAATTTTGCGGGTCTGAAAGGCGAAAAAAGCGTCTTTTTCACAGAAAATCAGAAAAAATACACAAAATTTATGTTATAATATATAGCAATAGTAACAAAATTAGCTCCAACCAATTCCAAAAACTGGAAATGAGGAGCATTTTTTTGTATAAACTGCACACAAAAAGCCTGAAATAAGGCATGATTTTATAACGGTTAGTGATTTTGCATAACGAATGGATAAAATCTTTGGGTAAATAGGTGCTACCATTTTTTTCGATAATTTGTTAAAATAGTATTGCAAGGTTACTCTGCACATTATACAGGAGGTCACACATAAATGGCAAGTTTATCATTAAGGGGTATCTACAAGCGTTATCCCGGCGGCGTTGTAGCCGTGTCGGACTTTACCATGAACATCAAGGACAAGGAATTTATCATTCTGGTCGGTCCTTCGGGTTGCGGTAAATCGACAACATTAAGAATGATCGCAGGTCTGGAAGAAATATCCGAGGGCGAACTGTTCATCGGCGACAGACTTGTAAACGACGTAGCACCGAAAGACCGCGATATTGCGATGGTGTTCCAGAACTACGCGCTGTATCCTCATATGACCGTGTTCGAGAACATGGCATTCGGACTTAAGCTCAGAAAAGTACCGAAAGATGAGATCAAGAAGCTGGTCGAGGAAGCTGCTAAGATCCTTGACATTGCACATCTGCTTGACAGAAAGCCGAAGGCTTTGTCAGGCGGTCAGAGACAGCGTGTTGCGCTCGGACGTGCGATAGTGCGTGATCCTCAGGTATTCTTACTTGACGAGCCTCTGTCGAACCTGGACGCTAAGCTGCGTGCACAGATGAGAACCGAGCTTTCAAAGCTCCACAAGAAGCTGGGTACGACCTTTATCTACGTTACGCATGACCAGATAGAGGCTATGACCATGGGCGACAGAATAGTCGTTATGAAAGACGGTTACATTCAGCAGATAGATTCTCCTATCAATCTGTATGAGAATCCTACCAACAAGTTCGTTGCAGGATTTATGGGTTCGCCTCAGATGAACTTCATCGACGCAAAGCTCATTATGCTCAACGGCAAATACACCATCGAATTCGGTTCGGAAGACACCAAGACCAGCAGAGGAAGAAAGTTCTATATCGAAGTACCCAGCGCCAAGGCAGATGCAGAGGCTCTCAAGTACTATGTAGATAAGGACGTTATCCTCGGTATCCGTCCCGAAAATATCCATGACGAAGAGATGTATCTTTCCAACGCTAAGACCGGTATCATTGAGGCGACCGTAGACGTTACCGAAATGATGGGTGCGGAATCCTATCTGTACCTCACCTGCGAGGGTATCCCGCTGACCGCGAGAGTATCTCCCAGATGCACCGCACGTCCTCAGGACGTTATCAAGCTGGCGCTTGACCCCAACAAGATCCATCTGTTCGATCCTCAGGATGAACATTCCATCTTGCAGTAAGTAAAAATTTATGTCCCCGACGCAATGCGTCGGGGATATTTTTCACCGTGTAAAATTTTCCTTGCTATTTTTTTCGGCTTATGTTAAAATCAACTTATGACTACTGTTGAAACGGAGGACGGAAGATGGACAGTATCATTTTCGACCTTGACGGCACGCTTTGGGACAGCTCGGAGAACGTTGCCGCATCGTGGAACGGGACGCTTGCCGGATTTGATGATTTTGGGGAACAAAAGCCGCTGCTTACCGCGGAGGACCTGAAAAGCGGCATGGGGCTTACCATGACGGAGCTTGCAAAAAAATATTTTCCCATGCTGGACGAAAAAAGACAGCTTGAGGTGCTTGGGGAATGTATGCGCGAGGAAAACAAGTATATCGCGGTGCACGGCGGAAAGCTGTTTTGCCGCGAGGAGGAAACGCTTGCCGCGCTGTCCCGCCGTTATCGGCTGTTTATCGTCAGCAACTGCCAATGCGGTTATATCGAGGCGTTTTTGGCTTATACGGGGTTTTCGCGGTATTTTGAGGGGCATATGTGCTGGGGTGATACCCATAAGCCCAAAAGCCACACAATAGCCGCGCTGGTCGCAAGGTACGGCTGCAAAGACTCGGTCTATGTCGGAGATACTCAGGGCGACTGCGATTCGGCGTTTGACGCGGGAGTGAAGTTTATCCACGCGGCGTATGGTTTCGGTGATATATCCACTCCCGAACGCGTAACGGCGTATGCCTACAGCTTTGAAGAGCTGGACGGAATAATGTGAATTTAATAAATCCCTGCCCGCCGTACAAAATACGGCGGGCAGGGTCTTAACTGGGATACGGTAAATATACCGAGTTCGCTCATTCCTCGAAGTCGAATTCGTCCTTATACTTTTCTTTGAATATATTGAATACCGCGATCAGAACATCGTCGTTGTCTATGCCGACAAAAGAGTCCTCCCCGTCTTCGGACGGCTCTATCCTGAATATGACCACGCCCTCCATGTCGTCGGATTCCTCCGTCGGGATAAGGAGTATATATTCCTCCCCCTGATATTCGATAATATCTAAAAATTCAAACTCCACGTCGTTGCCGTTTTCGTCGATGAGCGTTATTATCTCCGATTCTTCCTCGGAAAGCTCCTCATATATCTCGCGTTCAGCCATGGTAAGATCTCCTTTCATTGTATGCTTCTGTTTTTGTACCGAGGGTACATGATTATCTTAACATAAATATCGCCTTATGTCAACACGGACGCGAAATAATTACGGTATAAGCCGTTTTCAGAAACCGCGATTTATTTTGGGCGGGGATATTGACAAAACCTTGCATTTATGTTACAATCTTTACAATAATACAGCCGCCACAAAAAAGCGTCCGCTCGGCATGGACGCTGCGGATTTGGAGGGATAACAATGAAAAAATTACTTTTTGCGGGATTTCTGTCGCTGTGTATGCTTATCTGCACCGCCTGCTCCGACGGGAACGGAGGACGTTTGCCGATGGGAAACGGCGGATTCAACGGGTACGATATTATGCAGGACGCTAACAGCGTGCAGCAAAACAACAACAACACGCAGCAGTATCCGGATAACAATAACGCGCAGCAAGGCGACGTTTACCAGCAGACGCCGTCCGGCGGATGGGACTGGTCAGGCATACCCAATTTGCCGTCGAATTCTTATATCACGGCAAACGGGGTAAATATAACGGACGGATATTTTTACTATACCGAGAACACCGCGGACAGCACTCAGCAGTTCATGGGAGTTTTCATTTACAACGGCACGACCTATGCGTTAGCGGCGATGATACCGAATAATATAGTTCAAAGCGGTATGGCGTTGCATAACTCCGATTTCACCAACGGCAACGGAGTGATGTATTACTTTGACGGCTACAGCAATATGCTGTCCGATTCGTATGCCGGATTTTCAAGCGCGGACGCTCATTTTGCTCTGTACAATTTCAGCTACGGCAGCAGCGCGACCTTCTATATAAAGCTGAAGATGACGGTAAACGGCTCGAACGTAGATATCGAGATGGCGGGCGAATCCTATTATATAGACCCCAACACCGTTGAGCAAAACTCTCAGGATAACGGCGGCGGAAACGGCTACACGGGCAATACCGGCAATACAGGCGGGAACACCTGCGTTTATTGCAGCGGCACGGGAAAATGCCATATCTGCCGCGGCGCGGGCAGCACCCGCGACGGTCTGCCGTTCTGGGGCGATCCCAGCCTTGACGACTATGCGATAGTTTGCTCCTCCTGCGGCGGCACCGGCACTTGCACTTATTGCAGCGGCACAGGGGTGGGCTAAACCGATATATCATATAAAGAAACGGTCGCATTTATTGTGCGACCGTTTTAGTCTGTAGAAAAAGGTCAATATAAAGCGGAAGGAAAGAGGAGTTTGAGGGGAAAACCATCAGGGTTTTCACCCTCAAGTTTGATAAGAGCCGCGCAAAGCGCGGCAAAAATCGAGCAATGCCGCTTTGCGGTATTGCCGATTTTTTCAGCTTGTCGGGAAATCCGACCGTAGGGAGGGTTTTTCGACAAGCTGACGGTCGCATTTATTGTGCGACCGTTTATGTTTTAAAATAAAAATGTCGGATATAGGCAAAAAGCACTTGTAAATTTTTTCTTTTTATGGTACAATTATTCAGGGTTGCCGCAGACGGCAAACCGCCATAAAGTCCCATATGCTCCGTGCTTGCGCGGGGCAAACGGAAAACGGAGGCGTTGATGTACAAATTTGCTATCTGTGATGACGATGTTGTATTTTGCCGAAAATTTGAGATGCTTTTGAGCAGGATAATGGAGGAGCGCCACGCCGAATATAGCCTTGCCTGCTATAACGACGGCGGCTCGTTCGCGGCAAGTATCCGCGCGGGAGAAAAGTACGACCTTGTGTTTTTGGACATCATGATAAAGGAGGACAACGGGCTGGAGCTTGCCAGAACGCTGCGCCGTAAGGAAAACGTTTCCGATATAGTTTTCGTCACCGATTATGACGAATATGCGGTGGACAGCTACGACGTCGAGCCGCTGCATTATCTGATAAAATCCGATAATATGGAAAAGCTGGAAACGGCGATGATACGCTTTATCTCAAAAAACAGCCCCTGCAAAATATGCGTCAGCACCGCGAACGGGCTGGTGTTTTTACCGCTTTGCGACATTATGTGCTTTGAAATATACGGACACGATATCGTAATACACCTGAGCAACGGGACAAAGCAGGAATGTCGCGGCACGTTAAAGCAGATAGAAACGCTGCTGCCGCCCGAGAGCTTTATTCGGCTGCACAGGAGCTATCTTGTAAATCTCGATTTTATCTCCGAAATATCCCACAACAACATAACGCTTAGCGACGGTATGAATATCCCGCTCGGCAAAACGATGTACAAACGCTTGCAGATTATAATGGTAAATTATCTGGGCAAAAAGAATATGTTTATATGAAAAACCTCGCAGCTTGTCGAAAATTATGCCGGACCTTTTATGGGGTCCGGCTTGATTTTTTGCTCAGCTATCCTTTAAGACAAAGACTGCTCATCACAGAATAAGACGACTCGGTCTTGTTTATCTCGATTATGCCGTTATACTTTTTGGCGATGCGCCGCATATTTTCCGTGCCGTAAGGACGGCGGCCCATGTCCTCGGTTTCCTGCGGCGGACAACTGTTTTCACAGCCGATAAAGAGGAAATTGCCGTTGAGCCCCACGGTAAGGCTTATGCGGCGCTTGTCCGGCTCGGTCTGTTCACAGGCGCGGACGGCGTTTTCCAACATATTCGTAAGGAATACGCACAGGTCGTTGTCGGCTATCTCCAGCTTTTCGGGAATGTTGAACTGATATTTTATCTCCGCGCCGATGGCTTTCGCACGGTCAAGATACGCTCCCGCCAGCAGATCTACCATCATGTTGCGGCAGTATTTGCCGGTGGGAAGCTCTTCAAGCTCGGTCTGCATGGAGGAAAGGTAATCCCTTGCCCGTTCTGTTTCGTTGTTTTCGATAAGCCCTTTCAATGCCAGAACGTGGTGGCGCATTTCGTGACGCGACGCGGCGGTAGCGTTTTCCGCCTCCGCCATGC
Organism: uncultured Ruminiclostridium sp.; assembly: GCA_947623915.1. Lineage (GTDB taxonomy): Bacteria > Bacillota > Clostridia > Oscillospirales > Ruminococcaceae > Ruminiclostridium_E. Next base: position 23,731 of record CANQIB010000007.1, on the reverse strand, counting down.
GACGGTAGCTTTCCACCGACATTTTTACACGCTCCTCAAGCGCGCTGAGCTGCTCGCGTTTGCGCAGCGTACGCTTTGCAAATTCTATGCTGAGCAGTATTATCATCAGCAGCGCCAAGAAATTCGACAGCAGCTTTACGGCGGGAATGAACCAGCCGTCCGATATACATATCACCACCGAGTAAAGGTAATCGAACACGTTCCCCATAAACTCCTGCGAACCGTACAGCACGGTAATGACCGCCGACACAGCGGCGACGGCGATATATGCGGGATTTACCCTGAGCCTGCCGCTTTTTCTGAAGAAAAATTCCACGATAAGCAGTATTGCCGCCGCCGCGAAAAGCAAAAATGCGACCAGACCGTTAGTGGCGAATACGGCAAACTCGCTTTTAGCGGTCATGCAGATAAGCTCATACACGACCCACCCCGCCGTAAGCGGCAGCAGCGTGTACTTTCTCCAGCCTGTAAGCCTAAACGCGATATACAGCAGCAGCGGCGCGATATAAAGCGACGAGAGAAAGGACAGGTCGATGTGCGACCTCAGCGCGCTGTATGTTCCGGGCAGGGAGGCGTACGCCTTGTCGATGAACAGCATTACAAAAAATATCACCAACAGCAGCGTTGAGTAGTATATCTTTCCGTTTCTCGAAATATCCAGTATAAATATCATCGCGGCAATGACGGCGAAAACCGCGCACAGCGTTTCGATAACGACCGGCGTCACCGTTTCCGTCGAGGGGATGGAGGTTTCCGTGTCAAAGCTGCACAGAGCGGGGAATATAACTGTCGCGCTTTGCGCGTCGGCGGTGTAGTATAAGGTTATCGAAACGGTGCAGCCCACGCAGCTTTCCGGCAGGGATATGCTGATATCTCTGCCGATTTGGGAGGTCTGCGGCGCAGCGCCGTTTTCAAATATCAAAAACCCGTCGGAGTTTCTTGTGCCCGTGCCGAAGCGGGAATACAGCAGCTCCCCGTCAAGGAACACCTCCGCGCCCGCCGTTTGCGGGTCATATAACAGTAATTCAAGATAGGGATAGGACAGTTCCTCCGTTATCACCCGTGTTATCCTTACCGCGTCGGCGTGACCGTCGCCCGCCGTGACCATGCCGTTTAAAAAATCAGGCTCGACGGGAGTGACTTCTCCGTCGGCAAATTTTTCATACTGCCAGCCAAGCCCGCTTTCGGGGCTGTCGGTAAGGTCTATATCCTCTATTTCGGCTTGGCTCATGAAAAAGAACGCCAGACAGAAAAAGCCCATAGCGGCGGCAAGCGCCGCCGCTCCGATGATATAACCTAAAGAGGAGCGGACGCTACACGCGTCGGGCAACCTGCCGGGTTTTTCCGATGTATCCTTTTTGCCGAGTCTCATCGCCGAAACCTCCTTTCAAAAGGCAAGTATCATTCCGCCGCGTTTTCCGACTCGCTGTCCAAACGCGCTATACCGTAGTCGATATTTACGCTTTTGCCGGTGTATATTTTGTTGAAATTGCTGATTATGCGGTTGGCTACCATGTCGCCGTTTACGCTGTTTGCGTCCATAAGTATGACTATTATCTGCCTGCTGGAATATCTGGTTGAAATGTCGGAACGCCTAAGCGAGGTATATATCGCATTTTCCAGAGTTTCCACCGCGAGATCCGTTTCGGCGGCGTCGAGCTGTGAATTGTCGCTTTCGCTGACGGTAAACAGCAGCGTCTGCACGTCGCGCTTGCTGCGGTCTACAAAACGGCGTATGAAGTTATACACATGATGAAAGCTGTCGAAATCCATCTGATATGCGCCGTGTCCGCTGTCGGCACGGTTCATCAGCTCCTTGAGATATTTAAGGTCGACGGTCTTTTCGCTGCGCTCCTTCTCGGCGGCCAGCTTATCTCTGAAAAAGTGGTAGGAATTTTTGCCGTTTTGCTTTACATAGTAAAGCGCTTTGTCGGCGGCGTTGTACAGCTTGGAAAATTCCGTCCCGTCCTCCGGCGCTTTGGCTATACCGACGGACACCGAGGATTTGGTTTCGTAGTTCGCCTCTTTTATTTTGTTGCTCATATCGTTTATTATATCCGCGGCGCGGACGCTCAGCTCAGATTTTGATACGGCGTCCTTTACAAAAACGATAAACTCGTCGCCGCCGATACGGCAAAGCACGTCGCCGTCGGAGGAGAATTTGCGCAGAGTGTCCGCGAACATTTTAAGCGTTTTATCCCCCGCGATATGCCCGTAATTGTCGTTTATCAGCTTGAAATTGTCCATATCCATCATCATGAGCGCGCCGGATATGCCGCTTCCCATCATGCTGTCGACCGCCTCCTCGGCATACTCCCTGTTCCAAAGGCCGGTAAGAGCGTCCCGCCGCGCTTTGCTCTTTATGTCGGACAGCTCCTGTATCTTTTGCTCCAGTCTGTCCGCAAGGCTGCGCCGCAGATCCTCCAGCTCCAGTATCCTGCCTATTCTTGACAGCATGACCGCGGGTACGAACGGCTTTGCAATAAAGTCTATCGCTCCCTCTTTAAGACAGCGGGATTCCGTTTCCGAATCGCTGTCGCCTGTCAGGACTATCACGGGTATACTGCGGCATTGCTCCATTTCCCGTATCTTATGCATTACCTCAAGGCCGTCCATCTCCGGCATATTTATATCCAGCAGGATAATGTCACATTCTCCGTTTTCCAGATAGGATATCGCCTGCCTGCCTTTCTTTACAAGGATCACCTTGTATTCGTTGCTGAGTACCTCTCTGGTCGTGGCGAGATTTATGTAGTCGTCGTCTACCACAAGTATGGTTTTCATGCTTTAAGCCGCTCCTTTCAGTAAGGGCTGAGGACGCTTGCGTCCCTGTTGTTTATGGTTACAGACTTTCCGGCAGCGCGCCGGCTATCCCGTATTTTTCCGCCGTTTTTTGTAAAAGACCGCTCGAAAACGCCTCCGACAGAAAGGCGTTCGCCTTTTCGTTAAGGTCGGAGTCTTTCCTAAAGCCTACCGCCAGCGTTTCGTCATTGAGCGAAAGCCGATAGTCAAGGTCGGAAAATTCGGGATTGTTCGCCGTATAGTAGCCCGCCATGACCATATCTATGACCGCCGCGTCCGATTTGTTGTCCACTATGCTTTGCAAAGCGTCCTTTTGAGTCGGGTAAGCGGTGTAGCGGTATTTCATCTCCGACAGCAGCGCCTCGGCGGAGGAGCTTTTCTCTACGGCAAACAGCAGGTGCTGACATTCTTCGGCAGTGCCGTACTGCCACGCGTCCTCCTTGGACATAACTATTACCTGAGAATTGAGCAGATACGGCTGCGAGCAGTCTATCTGAGCGCTTATCTTCTCGGTAAGCGTCATGCCGTTCCATATGCAGTCGATACTGCCGTTTTCCAGTAATTCCGTCTTTTTGTCCCAGTTTATCTCGACAAATTCCGGCGTTACGCCCAGCTCCTTTGCAAACTCTGCGGCAAGCTCCGCGTCAAATCCCGTCCATTCGTCGTTTTCCCGATAATCCATGGGCGCAAGGTCGGCTTGCAGCCGTGTAAGCTCGATGATGTGATTTATCCTTTGCAGCAAAACGTCGGGTATGAACGGCTTTTTTATAAAGTCCATCGCGCCCGCTTCCAGTCCTCTGGTCTCGGTGTCGCTGTCATCGTCCGAGGTAAGGAATATCACGGGGATATCGGCAGTCGCCTCGTTTGCGCGGATAGGCATACGGGAGTTGAACCCAAGCCGGTTTTTACGGGCATATTTCCGCCAATACTGCGTCAACCTCACTCGACATACGCGAGTATGTCTTCGTTCGGTTTCCTTGTCTTGACGAAAATCTGCTCCGTAAAAACTGCTATGCACCCCACGGCGAATGAATTTGAGGTGATTTTTGTTTCTTGAGGCGCAGGCAGGCTGGCGCCTGTCAAGCCGAAAGGGACGAAAAGCGCCCAAAGGCATCGCCGTGGGGCGGCTTGGGTTCGACTCCCGTATGCCTAGCCGCCATGGTCTCAAATCCGTCCATTCCCGTCATATGTACGTCCAAAAGTATAAGGTCGGGTCGGTTGGAATTTAAAAATTTAACTGCGGAGCTGCCGGATTTAACACAGCTCACCCGCATACCCTCCGCGGAAAGTATGCTGTTAGCCATTGTAAGATTAGATGTGTCGTCGTCAATAACCAGTATCCAGCTTTTCATCTCACATACTCCGACTTGCCGGAGCCTCCTTTACCGTCGCGGCCGCTGCTTTTTGCCTGCGTGCGCCATCTTTGATTTTTTAAAATAAGTTATTATGTTTATTTCAATCAACGTTTAATTATATCAACCTATGTCAATATATGTCAACTGGTTTTTCACGAATAAGCAAAATATAGTCATGAATTTTTCTTTAGTCTAATCGGAGTCGGTTTTTACGGGCGATTTTTAGCCAAATTTTACAAGTAATAAAACAAAAAACCGCGTAAATAATAAGTTTGCAAGGTCAAAAGACATTGCATTAACGCAATCAAATGGAGGAAATTGATATGTCCAGCAATAACAGCAACAGAAACAAGGCAACATTAAACGGCATCAAAATGCAGGCTGCCAACGAAGTAGGCGTACCTCTGAAGGACAACGGATATAACGGCGACCTTACCGCTAAGCAGGTAGGCAGCGTCGGCGGTCAGATGGTCAAGAAAATGATCGAATCCTACGAAAATGCCAACAAGTAACATTTGACGCACACACAAAAGAAGCCCGATGCTTTTCGCATCGGGCTTCGGCATTTACGCGCTCAAAGCAAAAGCGCGTTCACTCCGAATATTTATCTCTCATCATGACCGCGAGGCGGTCGCAGCGCTCGTTTTCCTCATGCCCCGCGTGTCCCTTTATCCACTTAAAGGTCACCTTATGGGTGTCCAGCAGCGCCAGCAGCTTTTCCCAAAGATCGACATTCAGGGCGGGGGAACGGTCGGACTTTTTCCAGCCGTTTCTTTTCCAGTTGTACACCCAGCCTTTTGTAACGCTGTCCACCACATATTTGCTGTCGGTGGTGAGTATTACCTCGCAGGGATATTTAAGCTCCGACAGTGCGGCAATTACCCCCATAAGCTCCATTCGGTTGTTGGTGGTGCTTTTTTCTCCGCCGGATATTTCCTTTTCGCGGCCCTTGCAGCGCAGTATCGCGCCGTACCCTCCCGGGCCGGGATTATGGCTGCACGCGCCGTCGCTGAATATTTCGACCAACATATTTCGTTTAGTGCTGCGGCTGTTTTTTTCTGCCGAACAGCGCTCCCGCCTTTCTTTGCAATTTAAGTATAAATTCGGTGAGCCGTCGCTCGTATATGCTGATTATCACGGTGAACAGCAGCGTTGCGCCCATACATATGAACAGCACCGTGAGCGGCGCCGCGGGCAGCGCCCTGAGGTCGAGCAGAAGATCTCGGAAAATATACATTCCCAGCGAAAACCCTCCCACAAGGAATACCAGCAGCCCTATCTTCCACGGCTTTAGCGGCAGGCAGACCTTGAACAGCACCACGAACGCCGCAAAGCCTATCGCGACTATCGCCACCGTTCCGGCGTAAGGCTCGAATTCCTGATTTGACATAAAGCCGCAGCCGTCAAGTATCGGACGGGCGGCGGACATTATCACGAAATTGAGCGTGATTATCAGTCCGTACAGGACGGAGCGCGGCAGTACGTTGTCGATGAACCGCCCCTTTACTATGTTGAAGTTCGGTTCGAGCGCAAGCAGGAAAGAGGGTATGCCGTTGGTGAAAACGTTTATCAGGGTAAGCTGGATAGCCTGCAAAGGATAGCCTATCGGTACAAAGCAGAACATCAGCGCGGTAATAAAGGAATACACGGTCTTATACAAAAACAGCGTTCCCGAACGCTCGATATTGTTTATCGAACGCCGTCCCTCCGCCACTATCTTCGGCATGGAGGCAAAGTTTGAATCCAGCAGTACGATATTTGACACGTTCCTTGCCGCGTCGCTGCCCGACTGCATGGCTATCGAGCAGTCGGATTCTTTAAGCGCCAGTACGTCGTTTACGCCGTCGCCTGTCATGGCAACGGTGTGCCCCTGCGCTTTCAGCGCCTTTACCAGCCCCAGCTTTTGGTCGGGGGTGACGCGTCCGAATATCTTGTACTTTTGCACCGCCTCGGCTAGCTGCTCATCGGTCTTTATCAGCGACATATCAACGAACTTGTCATAGTCGGCAAGTCCGGCGCGCTTTGCCACGCCCGCTACCGTGACGGGATTGTCGCCGGAGATTATCCGTATATCCACTCCCTGTTCGGCAAAAAATCTGAGGGTGTCGGGAGCTTCTTTTCTTATCTTATCGCTTATTTTCAGCAGCGCGACCGGCCGTATGCCGTCGGGCAGCTCCTTTTTTTCGTAATCGGGACGCCCGTCGGAGCAGGCTATCAGTATCAGTCGGTAGCCGCCCTCCGACTCTTTGGCTATCATCTCTCTTAATCGGTCGGAGAGCTTGTCTTTAAGGATAAATTCCGCCGCGCCCATTATGTATGTGCCCTTGCCCTTAAATTCCGCAAGGCTCCATTTTTTCGCGGAGGAAAAGGGTATGCTGCCGATACATTCAAGAGCGGACAAGTCGGGATAAGCCGCCTTTATCGCCGCATAGGTCGGATTTTGGTCGTTCAGCACCGAAATGAGCGCGGTGATCTTATCGGCAGGGTCGCTGCCGTCAAGCGGGATAACGTCGGTGACTTCCATGCTGCCCTCGGTTATCGTGCCGGTCTTGTCAAGGCAAAGCACGTCTACCCGCGCGAGCGTTTCCACACAGTAAAGGTCCTGCGCCAGCGTTTTGCGGGTGGCAAGCCTTATAACGCTTACCGCCATTACCATGCTCGCCATAAGCACCAGCCCTTCGGGTATCATGCCGATTATCGCGGACACCGTAGCCACTACCGCTTCGGCAAAGGTAGAGCCGGTAAACAGCAGCTCCTTGCCGAACATCAGCAGTATCATGGGTATTATACATACGCTTATCACTTTAAGCACGTTGTTTATAGAGCGCAGCATTTCGGAATTGTTCTTTTTGATATATTTCGCGCCGCTGGTTATCTTGTTGGCGTAATTGTCGCCGCCTATCCTTATCGCCTGGGTTTTCGCCTCGCCGCTCACCACAAAAGAGCCGGACAGCAGCTCGTCCCCCTCGCGCTTGGTAACGGGGTCGCTCTCTCCCGTGATAAGGCTTTCGTTTACCTCCAGCTCGCCGCTCAGCACGCGGCTGTCGGCGCATATCTGACTGCCCGCCTTTAAAAGGATAAGGTCGTCCAGCACTACCTCGCTTACGGGTATGACCTCTTCCTTTGAGTCGCGCAGCACCGAGGCTTTCGGCGCGGAAATAAGCGAGAGCTTATCCACCGCCCGCTTTGAGCGTATCTCCTGAAATATGCCGATAGCGGTGTTGCAGATGATGACTCCGAGAAAAAGACAGTTTTTAAAAGAACCTACCGCAACGACAAAAGCGGCAAGCACTATGTTTATAAAATTGAAAAACGTCAGACAGTTGTCCTTGAATATCTGTTTTATGGACTTGCTAGGTATGTTGAAGTCGCCGTTTATTTTACCGGCTTGAGCGCGCTCACGCACCTGAGCCGAGGACAGACCGCTGTTTGTGTCAGTCGTATATTCTTCCATTGAGCCTGCTTTCTTTGCCAAAGGCAAAATCTGTTTTCTCTTAACAGTATACCATTTACAGGTCAAAAATGCAATATTTATTTAAGAAAATCCTTTTCCCGACGTCGAGCCGCATAAAACGGCGGAGCTGTACCTCAAAACTTACGTCACCCACAGCCGATTATGCAACTTGCACAAAATCAATCTGAATTTTTCTACACAAATATTTCAGATTTCACGAAAAAGGCATTGTTTTTTTAAGAATTTCAGTATATAATGTAATTATCCCTAAATTATCGCTTATGAAAGGACGGGTTTTTATGAAAACCTACAAATGCAAAAATATCCGTAACATTGCGTTGTGCGGACACGGAGGCAGCGGCAAGACTTCCGTCGCCGAAGGTCTGCTGTATAAATGCAAAGAGATCGACAGAATGGGCAAGGTATCCGAGGGCAGCAGCGTCTGCGATTACGATCCCGATGAAATAAAAAGAAAGATCTCACTCAGCACCGCGTTGGCTTATTGTCAATGGAAGGACGTAAAGATAAACATTCTCGACACGCCGGGTCAGTTTGATTTTGCGGCGGGAATGTACGAGGGCATAAGCGCCGCGGAGAGCGCGGTCATCACTCTGCCCGCAAAGGACGGCGTACAGGTGGGTACCGTCAAGGCGTACCGTGAGGCGGTAAAGCGCGGCAAAGCCACCATGTTCGTAGTCACCAGAATGGAGGAGGAAAACTCTAATTTCTACAAATGTCTTGAGGAGCTCAAGACGGAATTCGGTCCGTCCATCTGTCCGATAGTCGTACCTTTCGACAAATACGGCACGGTGGAAAGCTATATAAACCTGCTTGAGATGAAGGCTTACACATACGACAACGGCGTTCCCACCGAGGTGGAGATGCCGGCGTCGGAAAACCGCCTTAAAGGTCTGCGCGCCGCTATGGCGGAGGCGGTAGCGGAAACCGACGAAGACCTTATGATGAGGTATTTTGAAAACGAGGGCGAGGATTTTACCGAGGCGGAGCTGATAAAAGGTCTGCATGACGGCATACATAACGGAGACATCACTCCCGTTGTATGCTGCTCCGGCGATACCCTTGCGGGTATAGATATGATGCTCGACACCATAATATATATGCTTCCCAGCCCCGACGAGCGCGGCGGAGAGCCGCTGGAGGACGGCGGAAAGCTGGAATACGACGAGAACAAGCCGCTTGCGGCAAAGGTGTTCAAAACCGTTGCCGACCCGTTCGTAGGAAAGATGAACTATGTAAAGGTAGTTACCGGCACGTTGGCGGCGGGCTCGGACGTTTACAATCAGGCTAACGGTCAGACCGAAAGACTCGGCAAGCTGCTTGCGCTTCAGGGCAAGAAGTCCGAGGAAATGGTAGAGGCGTATGCGGGCGACATCGTGGCGGTGACCAAGCTGTCGGCAAATACCGGCGATACCCTTACCGCTGCGGGAAACGACGTTGTATTCGCGCGCGAGGTATTCCCCACCGCTTGCTACTTCAAAGCCGTTGCCGCAAAGAACAAGAACGACGAGGGCAAGATAAGCAACGCTATCCAGCGTATGCTGGAAGAGGATCACACCCTTAATTATTATCATAATCATGAAACGCATCAGCGTATACTGGGCGGCTTGGGAGAGCAGCACCTTGACGCGGCGGTCGCTAAAATGAAGACCAAATTCGGCGTGGAGGTGGAGGTATCCGACCCGCGTATCGCGTACCGCGAATCCATACGGAAAAAAGTTTCCGCCGAGGGCAAGCATAAGAAACAGTCGGGCGGTCACGGTCAGTACGGTCATGTCAAGATAGATTTCGAGCCTTGCGAGAGCGACACGCTGGTATTTGAGGAAAAGGTGTTCGGCGGCAGCGTACCAAAGAACTATTTTCCGGCTGTGGAAAAGGGCTTGCAGGAAAGCACCGCGCATGGCGTGCTTGCGGGCTATCCCGTCGTAAATCTCAAAGCGACGCTGCTTGACGGCTCCTACCATCCCGTTGACAGCTCGGAGCAGGCGTTCAAAATGGCGGCGCATATAGCGTATAAGAACGGACTTGTAAACGCTTCTCCCTGCCTGCTTGAGCCTATTTGCAGCGTGACCATAACGCTGGACGACGCAAGCACAGGCGATATAATGACGGTAATAAATAAGCGCAGAGGCACGGTACTGGGTATGAACCCGTCCGAGGAGGAAAAGGGCATGACGGTCTTGCAGGCGCAGATACCGCAGGCGGAGATAACCGACCTTGCGACGGTCATTCGTCAGATAACACGCGGCATGGGATACTTTACCGCTGAATTTGACCGCTATGAGCTGCTCCCGCAGGCGCTGGAGGAGTCGGTAATAGCCAACGCTCCCAAATTCTCCGAGTACGAGGGATAAAACCATAAATATAACTACCCCGACAGGTTATACCTGTCGGGGTAGTTCAGCTTGTCGAAAAACCCTCCCTACGGTCGGATTTCCCGACAAGCTGAAAAAATCGGCTAGACTGCGTAAGCAGTCTAGCTCGATTTTTGCCGCGCTTTGCGCGGCTCTTATCAAACTTGAGGGTGAAAACCCTGATGGTTTTCCCCGTGAACTTTCCGCCGAACGGCGGACAGTTTTAAACTCAACTCTTTCCTTCCGCTTTATATTGACCTTTTTCTACAGTCTGAACCTAAGTCGATTCGCGGTCAAGCTCACTCTCCGAATTCAAAGCTCTCCATGTCGAATTTTACGCCGGGCAGGAACACAAAGCTGATATCCTTTACGCCGGATATTTTTTCAATGTCGAACTTCACCGACCTGTAGTCGTCCGAATGAGGAAATTCGATTATCTGCGCGGTCTGAACGCCGTCTTTGTCGGTCGCCCTTATCTGTACGGTATTTACGTCGAGCGGCGTGCGTCCCGTAACGGTGAGCGTGCGCGCTCCGTCGCCAAAGTCCAGAGAATCAAATTCTATCACCACGTTGTTGCCTATGTCGGTTATTCGCTTGCCGCTGACGGTATAGTCGTCCCCGTACAGCTTGTCGCAGTCCGCCGCGTAATTAAGGCTGTATGCGCGGTTATATTCGCTAAAGGAGATACCGCCGAAAATGCAGCCTCCGTCTATCTCGATGTAAACGTCGTTTATCCCCTTTATTATTTCGGGAAGCGTAAATTCCTGCGGGTAGCCTCTGTCCCAGCCGTTGTTGTAGCTCAGCTCGAACTCTCCGACCTGCCGCCCCGTATCGGCGGGATCTCCTATGTACAAAGCCGCGCGCAGGGGCTGCGAACCGCAATAGCCGACGGTAAGAGTTATCCTGTTTGCGCCCGCTTTTCCGAAGTCCGTGTTGAAAAATCCCAGCGTAGCTTTTCCGTTAAGACCGAACGAGCCGCCGCCTATGTTGTTTAGCGGAACGTCGGTATAATTGCAAAGGGTAGCGGCGGTAAATCTGTACGCGTCCGTCACCGCGCTGCCCATGTCGGTTATCGAATATTCAAGCTCCGATATCACGCGGGGTATATCGCCGCCGTTGTACGCGTAGGCGCGCAGCCTGAACTCTCCGTCGCCCTTGGCTTTTACCGTGACGTTCTCTCCGTCGAAATCGCACGCCTCGGCAAAATTCACCTCTTCTCCGCTTGCAGACGCGCATTTAAAGGAAATATCGCGGTATTCGGCGTCGGCGGGGAGTAACCTTACCCCCACCTTATGCTCGGTATGTTCGGGATCAAAATGCCTGCTTGTACCGTCCGAAAGCTCTATCTTGCGTATCGGCTTTTCGGGAACGTAGGGCGTTACCTTCGGCTCAAAAAGATTTTCGGTGACCACGCTTACGCCTTCGGGTATGTCGCAGGGCTCGGCGTGTACGGTGAGCGACGCGCTTTCAAGTCCGTCGCTTTCCGCCGTAAGGACGATATCACCGCTGTCGAATGTCGATTGTATTATCGCCAGCAGCCTGCCGGAAAAAAGTCGGCGGTTGTCGTTTTTGTAGCTGTCATAGTCGGTGCTGTCGCCGTTATCCGTACCGACGAGCCTGCCCGCGCCCGATACAGTGAGCTTTATGCGGTCGTTCGCGTTGGGAACGGCGCGCCCGTTTTTATCTTCGACCGAGATCTCGGCAAAGCAGAGCGAACGTCCGTCCGCCTTAACGGAAGTGCGGTCGGCATTGACGATTATCTTTACGGGCTCGGAAAAACCGCACAGCGTTTCGCAGACGGCGGGGAGGTTTTCGGCGGCGGCGCGGCCGTCGGTATAGCCGTACACCTTGATATTAGATGCCGCGGAATATTTCACCTGCCATTGCGCGCAGAATTTATCCCCGTGCGCAAGGTCGAGATACTGCGGATCGGACTTTTTCCCGTCCTGCTCAAGCACCAGCACCGAAAGGTTACTGTAGGCGATAACGTCTATCGTCTGCCCCTCGTTGTAGTCCCAGTACGGCATCACCCGTATAAACGGCTCGGTATCTTTTTTATTCCATACCGCCTTGTAGAACCAGTAGGACTCTTTGGGAAATCCCGCGGTATCCGTTATTCCGAAGAACGAGTTTTTCGAGCTGTAGGGAGTAGGCTCTCCGATATAGTCAAATCCCGTCCAGACGAACTGCCCCAGCGAAAATTTGCAGTCGCGGTCCATGCGGTAGGAATCGAACGGGGACGCGCCCCAGTTTACCACGCTGTTGCCAAGGTCCGAACATTGCATATCGTCGTGGGTGAGCTGCGCGCAGTCGTAAGGGAAATGGTATATCCCGCGCGAACGTACCGTTGACGCGGTCTCGCTGCCGTATATGTACCAGTCGGGGTTAGCCGCGTGGTGCTCCTTATAAAGGCGTTCGGAGTAGTTGTAGCCCGCCGCTTTGAGCAGGTCGGCGACCTTTTGCGCGTTCTCCCAGCCCATGTAGTTAGAGCCGATGGTGGGCTTTGCGTTGCCGCGTCGGTCATATTTTTTTATCTCGTCTACCAGCGCCTGCGCCACCTCCAAGCCGCGCTCGCTCTTGTGAGTGTCGTGTATCTCGTTGCCTATGCTCCACATTATGACGCAGGGATGATTGCGGTCGCGGGTTATCCAGGCGCGAACGTCCTTTTTGTACCATTCGGGGAAAAAGCGGGAATAGTCGTATTCGGTCTTGGCTTCCTCCCAAACGTCGCAAAATTCGCTGTCCATAAGAAGTCCCATCTCGTCGCACAGCTCCGCCGTTTCGCGGGCGGGAGGATTATGGCTGGTGCGTATCGCGTTTACCCCCATATCCGCCATTATTCGAAGCTGACGCTTTATCGCGTCGCGGTTCACCGCCGCGCCCAGCGCTCCGAGGTCGTGGTGCAGACAAACGCCGTTCAGCTTGATGTGTTTACCGTTAAGGTAAAGCCCCGACGCGGGGTCAAATCTAACGGTGCGAAAGCCCACGCGACATTCCGATTCGTCCAGCGTTTCGCCTCGGTTAGATAAAAGAAAGGTCTTCAGCGTGTATAAGTTAGGACTGTCGGTACTCCATAACAGCGGACTGTCGGTAAAAAATTCGGTATGATGGACGCTGCCCGCGACAGGTCCGCATATCTCGGCGGCCTGCCGACCGTCCGGCGCCGTCAGGATATGCCGTATCTGACCGTCGGTCTCTTTGCAAAGCTCGGTATCTATCGACACCTTCCATCTCGATACGCTTTTGTTAGGCTGACAGTTGAGCGCTTTCGCGCTGAAATATACGCCGTCGGTAAGTATATGCTCGCGGGAGGTGCGGCGCAGATATACGTTTCTGTAAATGCCCGCGCCGCTGTACCAGCGGGAGTTTGGCGAAACGTAGTTTACCCGCACCATAACTTCGTTTTCTCCCTCGCGGATATATTCCGTTATATCAAAATCAAAAGAGGTGTAGCCGTATTTCCATTCGCCGACCTTTTCGCCGTTCAGGTATACCGTGCTGTCCATGTACACCCCGTCGAAGCAAAGTATATATGAGCTTTTCGCCTCTTCGGAGGTAAGCCGAAAAGTCTTTTTGTACCAGCCGCAGCCGGATTTGTAAAGGTTGGCGGTATCTCCGATCAGCCAGTCGTGAGGTATCTCCACGTCGTACCAATGCGCGTTTTCCAACGCGGTACGGTCGGAATTCGGCTCGGTAAGCGCAAAGCTCCACCCGTCACACCATAATTTTTTCATAAGGAACGCTCCTTTCTCCTTACTTGCAGTCTATGCTTTAATTATACACAAGTACGGGACAAATGTCCACAGTTTTTTTGAAAAACAAACAGCCGCGCGGCTTTTCGGCTTGCGCGGCTGTTTTTTCTACTTGCTTTTTGTTATCTTATATCCCGTTATCATGGCTTCGGTGACGATGTTTCCCAGCTCGTCGGTGACGCGCACCAGATAGCAGCAGGTGCTGCGCCCGTCCTTTACACATTCGGCTTTTGCGATGAGCCGTTTGCCCTTTGCCGTGCCGGGAAAGGCTATGTTGGAGTTTACGGAGACCACCGGCGCGCCGTTCGGTCGGTTGGTCGCGACGGCAAACGCAAAGTCGGAGAGCATAAACGGCACGCCGCCCATAACTCCTCCCACCGCGTTAAGATGGCGGGGCTGTATCTCAAGGCTGGTCTGCGCGTAATTTTCCCCCACCTCGTCTATGACCGCGCCGTTTTCGGTGGCAAAGCGGTCGTTTTTGAAAAATTCCCTCAGCTCGTTAAGCTCCGTTTCCATTTTTATTCTCCTTTCGTCTGTCGTTATAAAGGAACATCGCCACGGCTGCGCCGCATATGACCGCGTATCCTATCCAACTCAGCGCGTCGGGTATCTGCCCGAACAGCAAAAATCCCATCAGCGCCGAAAATATCACCTGCGAATAGTCGTACACCGATATTTCCTTTGCGGGCGCGTATCTGTACGCGGCGGTTATCGTGAACTGTCCGCCCGCCGCCGCAAGCCCCGCGCCTATGAGTATCAGCCATTGCGTCAAAGTCATGTAGTGAAAATCAAATATAAGAAAGGGGAGCGTTATAAGGCAGGAAAATCCCGAAAAGAAGAACACTATGTACGAGCCGCGTTCCCCGTGTACTCCCAGCCAGCGCACGCAGGCATAAGCCGCGCCCGCGCCCATTCCGCCGAGAAATCCCAGCAGGGAGGGGATAAGCTCCATATTCGCAAAGCTGGGCTTTATTATGAACAGGCTGCCGACAAACGCCGCGATTATCCCCGCGGTCTGCACCGCGTCCGCTTTTTCCCGCATAATGAATATTGAGAACACCACCGCGAAAAACGGCGACATCTTGTTCAGCATGGACGCGTCGGACAGCAGCAGATGATCCACCGCGTAAAAGTTGCACAGCACTCCCACCGTGCCGCAAACCGCCCGCGCTGTCAGGGCGGGCAGATTGCCGCGCCGCTCCGGCAGCAGCGGGGCGCGCTCCTTTATCAGTATCGCCAGAGCGAAGAAAAACGCCACCAGATTGCGAAAAAAGCTCTTTTGCACCGACGGGAGCTCCCCCGACATACGCACGAATATATTCATAAAGGTAAAGCAGAAAGCCGACAGCAGTATGCAGATTATCCCCTTGTACTTGTTCGGCATATTTTTAAGCGCATTTAACATATTTAGGAGTTCCTATACCCGCTTTACGCCCATTTTTACCTTTTCGCCGTTTATATCCCATTCACAGGTATACCCCTGCATATCGTCAAAGACTACCTCGTCGGCAAGCGTATCGCCGGAAATTTGTTCGCGGTTGCGCTCCAGTATGCCCGCTATCTTCTCGCTGCCCTCGCAGTAGATGATTATGCGGTTCATCACCTCAAAGCCCGCGTCCTTGCGCATGGACTGCACCTTGCTGATTATCTCGCGGACAAAGCCCTCCTCGATGAGCGCGTCGTCCAGTACGGTATCCAGTACCACGGTATAGCCGCGGTCGCTTACTACCGCGCAGCCCTCTTTTTGCTTTTCCTCTATCAGAAGATCCTCCTGCGCTATCTGTACATCTCCGTCCGGCAGGCTGAGAGTCAGCACGCCGACCGAGTTTAACTGCTCCATTGCCGCCGAGCCGTCAACCTGCGCCAGCGCGGTGCGTATCTCGTTTATCCTCTTGCCGAATTTCGCGCCGAGCGTTTTAAGCTGCGGCTTAAAGCTGTAATCGGTGTATTCGCTCACGTCGTCGGTGAATATTATCTCCTTGACGTTCAGCTCCTCCCTGACTATATCCGCAAACATAGGCTCAAGCGTTTTATCGCCCTTGACGGTTATCTTTCTCGCGGGCTGACGGTTCTTTATCGCGGCGGCGTTTCTCGCGGCGCGTCCGAGCGTTACCACGGTCAGCACCGTCTGCATCTCGCTTTCAAGCTCCTTGTCCACCAGCTTGCCGTCGCATACGGGATAATCGCACAGATGAACGCTTATCGGGGCGTTTTTGTCCACCGAGCATACCAGATTGCGGTATATATCGTCGCAGATGAACGGAGTCATCGGCGCGGACAGCTTAGCCACCGTCACCAACGCGGTGTACAGCGTCATGTAAGCGTTTATCTTGTCCTCGGTAAGCTCCTTTGCCCAGAAACGTTCGCGGCTGCGGCGGACGTACCAGTTGGACATATCGTCCACGAACTCCGACAGCGCCTTTGCGGCTTCGGGTATGCGGTAGCTTGCAAGATTTCCGTCCACCTCGGTTATCAGAGAGTTGAGGCGGGAAAGCAGCCACTTATCCATTACCGACAGCTTTTCCGGCTGTAAAGCGTACTTGGTCGGGTCAAAGCCGTCTATATTCGCATATAAAACATAAAACGCGTAGGTGTTCCATAGGGTGGAAATGTACTTTCTTTGCCCCTCGGTGACCGCCTTATCATAGAAACGGTTGGGCAGCCAGGGAGCGGAGTTTGTATAGAAATACCAGCGTATAGCGTCTGCGCCGTGAGTGGCGAGCGCGTCGAACGGGTCTACCGCGTTGCCTTTGGATTTTGACATTTTCTGTCCGTCCTTGTCCAGTACCAGACCCAGCACGATAACGTTCTTGTACGGCGCTTTGTCGAAAAGCAAGGTTGAGATGGCGAGCAGGGAATAGAACCAACCGCGCGTTTGGTCCACCGCCTCGGAGATAAAGTCGGCGGGGAACTGCTTTTCAAAAACGTCCTTGTTTTCAAAGGGATAATGATGCTGTGCGAACGGCATCGAGCCGGAATCGAACCAGCAGTCTATGACCTCCGGCACGCGCTTCATCTGCTTGCCGCACTTAGGACAGGTGATAGTTACCGCGTCGATATACGGGCGGTGCAGCTCTATATCGTCGGGGCAGTTGTCGGACATTTCCTTTAGCTCAGCGATACTGCCTATCGCGTGGCGGTGTCCGCACTCGCACTCCCAGATATTCAGCGGCGTGCCCCAGTAGCGGTTGCGGCTGAGTCCCCAGTCCTGCACGTTTTCCAGCCAGTCGCCGAAACGGTTCTTGCCGACGCTTTCGGGTATCCAGTTTATCGTTTCGTTATTTTTGATGAGTCGGTCGCGCACGTCGGTCATTTTGATGAACCAGGACTCTCTCGCATAGTATATGAGCGGAGTGTCACAGCGCCAACAATGCGGATAGCTGTGCTCGAACTTGGGCGCGTCGAACAGCAGTCCCTTTGCGTCAAGGTCTTTCAGCACCATGGGGTCGGCTTTTTTGCAGAAAACTCCCGCATAGGGCGTTTCCTCGGTCATTTCGCCCTTGCCGTTCACCAACTGCACGAACGGCAGATCGTATTTCCTGCCGACCTTGGCGTCGTCCTCGCCGAAAGCGGGCGCGATATGCACCACGCCGGTGCCGTCGGTAAGTGTTACATACCCGTCGCAGGTAACGAAAAACGCCTTTTTGTTCTGCTTTTCGCATAACGGCACGGCACAGTCGAACAGCGGCTCGTATTCCTTGTATTCAAGCTCCCTGCCGGTGTATTTTTCCACTATCTCATACGGAGCGGTGGGCTTATCCCCGCCGAGTATCGTATCGCACAGCGCTCCCGCCAGATAATAAGTATACCCGTCGGCAGTCTTTACCTTTACATACTCCTCGTCGGGATTGACGCACAGCGCAACGTTTGACGGCAGCGTCCACGGCGTAGTCGTCCATGCGAGGATATACGCGTCCTCGCCCTTTACCTTGAAACGTGCGACCGCGGAGCGTTCCTTTATATCCTTGTAGCCCTGCGCTACCTCGTGACTGGACAGCGGCGTGCCGCAGCGCGGGCAGTAGGGTACTATTTTAAAGCCCTTGTACAGCAGCCCCTTATCCCATATCTGCTTTAACGCCCACCATTCCGACTCGATAAAATTATTGTCATAGGTGACGTAAGGCTTATCCATATCCGCCCAGAAACCGACCGTGCGGGAAAAATCCTCCCACATTCCCTTGTATTTCCAGACGCTTTCCTTACATTTTTTGATGAACGGCTCCAGCCCGTACTGCTCTATCTGCTCCTTGCCGTCAAGTCCGAGCAGCTTTTCGACCTCCAGCTCCACCGGCAGTCCGTGAGTGTCCCACCCCGCCTTACGCGGCACATATTTGCCTTTCATCGTCTGATAGCGCGGTATCATATCCTTGATAACGCGGGTCAGAACGTGACCTATATGCGGCTTGCCGTTTGCGGTCGGCGGCCCGTCGTAAAATGTGTAGGTGTTCTCGTCGCTGCGAGCGTTCATGCTGGCGCGGAAAATATCGTTCTCGTGCCAGAACCTTTCGATCTCCTTTTCCCGCTCCGGAAAATTCGGAGAAGTAGGAACTTTTTCGTAAACAGACATCTTTATTATCCTCCTGCTAATTAAAAATTCCCCTACCCATAACAGGATAAGGAAACCTTAAAACCACCTATTACGTCATTCCGTCAAATGAGTCCCGAATAACGGTGAGATACCGTCCCAACCTACTATCCCGCGGGATTTCAGCGGGCAGCTACAAAGTGATATTCAGCCTTGCCAAAGCCGTCGGGCTTGCACCGTCCCCGACTCGCTGTACACTTTTTTTACGCATTGCCTACTGTCTTTGTCACAGCCTTTGTTCACATTATACTATAAAAATTTCGGTATGTCAAGGAATTTTTCGGCAATCGCTACTATTTATATATAGCCGCGCGCCCGACGAAAACGTCAAAAAAATGGTAATATTTAGCTGAAAATCACTTAAAAACCTTATTTTCGGGCGCAGTTTGGTGAAACTGTTTAACGTGCATATAAAAATTTATATTTGTTTGTGAAATTTGCCTATTGAAAAAGTTTTGCGGAAGTAGTATGATAGAAACGAACCTGAAAGACAGGTCAAGCAAAGAAAATTTTTATGGAGGACATAAAAAATGAAAATGAAGAAAATTTTCGCAGGCGTGGTTGCTGCTGCTCTTGCAGTATCTACCATGGCTTTTGCGGCTTTCGCTGAGAACGTAGGCGATACCGAAGACACCGCTGAGCCCGTTGAACTTACCCTCAAAAATGCAGGTAAGATGGTTGACGACCACGGCATCAGAGTAAACCTCAGCAACCCTTATGTTGGTGAAGAAGATGTTTACGTTGTTATCACTCCTGACGAGTTCGCAGGTACACAGACTGTTTCCGTAAAGTTCAAGGTAGAAAACTTTGATGTTTACGGCAAGCCTTTCAACGCTTGGCTCATATTTGCAAACAATGCACCCGATGATCAGGCTGATAAGAACCTCTACTACTGGGGCGCAGACAGCACTCTTGGCGTTAAGCAGACTCCTATCGAGATCACCGGCAACGGCGAGTATGTTGTTACTCTGACTACCGATGTGCCGATTGAAGTATTTGCTAACTTCTTCCTGGCTGTCCAGACTGACATTGAGCCCGACAAGGACGACGCAAACTTTGAGAAGGTTCCCACCATCTCTCTTGTACAGGTTGCTAAGGACGCAGCTCTTGTAGCAGCTCCTATCGTTGACGAGCCCACCAAGGAGCCCACTCCCAGCAGCCCCGGCGAACCTACCGACAAGGTTCCTGACACCGGTGTTACTCTGGCAATCGTTCCGGCAGCACTTGCAGCAGCAGCACTTGCAGCAGCAGGCATCGCTACCAAGAAAAGAAAGTAATCGAAACGATTAAATTCTGATAAAAAACAAGCAAGGCAACGCCTTGCTTGTTTTTTGTTGGGGACTCCGTCCCGATTTTGTGACGAAGTCACCAAATCATAGCCCCTTTTTATAATTTTCACCAACAAACTCAACAATTTTTTGTTCATTATGACCATTGAAAAAAAACGTAATATGAGTTATGATATATAGTAGCTAATAAGCTAAAAAATTATACCTATGGAGGACACTCAAAATGAAGTTTAAGAAAACTTTAGCTTGTGTTGCAGCTGCAACTCTCGCAGTTTCTTCACTTGCGGTAACCAGTTTCGCTTCAGAGCCTGAGGAATGGACACCTGTTGTTTATGCCTTTAACGGTTCGTGGGGCGGAAATTGGGCAGGCACGCAGGGTACTAAAGGCGTGCTTGAACTCAATACCACAGTCGGCGATGCTATGAAGGCTGACGGCATTGCAAGCATTGACGAACTTGGCGGTCTGAACATACAGGTTTGGGGTGCAGATGTAGACGATGTTGTCGTTTATACTGTTACCGTTACCGCTGCGGATGGTACTGTTGTACTCAATGAAACCCAAGAAAAGACCGTAACTCAGGGCACTAACGGACCTGACAGCGCTATTCAGTTCTCGACTGAACTTTGCTACGGTACTTACAAGTTCTCTGAAACCGACCAGATATCTGTTAAGGTTGAAAAAGGCGAACCCACAGTCGGACCTTCCGAAGAGCCTGTAGAGCCCGCTGACGTAGCTATCAAGAACGGCGGCACGATGTCCATTGAGGAGAACAAGGAAATTGGCAAGAACTTGCTCCGCATCAATATTTACAATCCGTGGGCAGGCGAAGAAGCTCAGATAGTTGATCCTGAAGTTTTTGTAGGCGCAACTTCTATCTCTATCAAGTTCTCTGTAAGCGGCGTTACCGAGCCTTTCAATGCTTGGCTTGCACTTACTTCCAACAACTGGGGCAATGTGCTCAATCAGGGCGCTGAAGTACCTGCTGACGCTATAACCATCGACAAGGATGGCGTGTATGTATATACGCTTCCCACTACCGCTATCACAGGCGAGGGTGATTTCTTCCTTGCACTTTATACCGACCTCGCATTTGAGTCTACCGATATAAGCAAGGAAGCAAATGTTCCTTATCTTCAGATACTCGACATGGCTGTAAACACCGAGCTTGAAGTAACCGAAGATGATAAGGTTGTAACACCTCCCGCTGATGAGCCCACCAAGGAGCCCACCAAGGAGCCCACCAAGGAGCCCACTCCCAGCAGCCCCGGCGAACCTACTGACAAGGTTCCTGACACTGGTGTTACCCTGGCAGTAGTTCCGGCAGCACTTGCAGCAGCAGCACTTGCAGCAGCAGGCATCGCTACCAAGAAAAGAAAGTAATCGACACGATTAAATTCTGATAAAAAACAAGCAAGGCAAAGCCTTGCTTGTTTTTTGTTTATGGGGGCGTTGCCCCCATAATTGGTTATTATTCACAAAAATAGCACTATATTTTTGTTGAAATTACCGCCCTTGAAATGCCGCGTCAATACTGATATAATTTATTTATAGGGCGTTCGGACCGGCGTGTCCGAACGCGGAAAATGCCGCGTTCGCGGTATTATATACGAAAGGACAATAAGCTATGAACTACGGACATTTCGACCTTGAGAACAAGGAATACGTTATTACAAGACCCGACACGCCCTCCGCATGGGCAAACTATTTAGGCTCGCCGGAGTACGGTGCTATAATTTCCAACAACGCGGGCGGTTACAGCTTTGTAAAATCCGGCGCAAACGGACGCGTTATACGTTACCGTTTCAACTCCGTCCCCAACGACCAGCCCGGACGTTACGTTTACATCAAAGATCTGGAGGACGGTGATTTTTGGTCGGCGTCATGGTCACCCGTGTGCAAGCCTTTGGATAAATACAAGAGCGAATGTCGCCACGGCACGGCGTACACCGTTATAACCTCCGAGTATAAGGATATACGTTCCGAAGTTACATATTACGTTCCCAAGGACGCTACCTACGAGGTATGGGCGGCAAAGGTGACCAACACCGGCAGCACCCCCCGTAAGCTGGCGGTTACCGGCTACTGCGAGTTTGTGAACGACAACAATTACGAGCAGGATCAGGTGAATTTGCAATACACGCTGTTTATCACCCGCACTTACTTTAAAGGCAATTTTATCCTGCAAAAGCAAAACGAGGTGTTCAAAAACCCGAACAACGAGCGTTTTCTCGGCGTTGCCGGCGCGGAAGTTTCCGCTTATTGCGGCGACCGTGACGCGTTCGTCGGCTCTTACCGCAGCTATGCCGACCCGAAAGGTATAGCCGAGGGGCTGAAAGGCGACCTTAACTACAACACCAACTCCTGCGGCGCGCTGCAAAGCGACATCGTTTTACAGCCGGGCGAAACTAAAGAGCTTGTTTATGTAATGGGTCAGAAGCCGGAGAATGTTGCGGCTGAGATAATCGCGTCTTATCAGAAAGCGGGCGTGGTCGAAAAGGAGATAGCCGAGCTGAAAGAATACTGGCATTCCAAGCTCGCGAATCTGACGGTAAACACCCCCGACCCCGATTTCAACAACATGGTGAATGTCTGGAACGCATACAACTGCTTTATCACCTTTATCTGGTCAAGAGCGGCGTCTTTCCAGTATTGCGGTCTGCGCAACGGCTTCGGCTACCGCGACACCGTGCAGGATATACAGGGTATAATCCATCTTGCGCCC
Source organism: uncultured Ruminiclostridium sp. (assembly GCA_947623915.1). GTDB lineage: Bacteria > Bacillota > Clostridia > Oscillospirales > Ruminococcaceae > Ruminiclostridium_E. The sequence goes on along the minus strand of CANQIB010000007.1, from coordinate 1,399 downwards.
GAAATGGCGAAACAGCAGATAATTTTCATGCTTTCCGCTCAGGTCACGAACGGCGCGGGACTTCCGCTGGTCAAATACACGCACAAGGCGGGCAGCGAGAACACGCCGGACGATCCCGAATATGTAAAGGAGACCGGACACCCCAGCTACCGTGCCGACGACGCGCTGTGGCTGTTCCCCACGATATATAAGTACATTTCCGAGAGCGGCGACCATGATTTCCTCGACGAGGAGATATTTTACGCCGACAACGGAGAAAAGGGTACGGTATACGACCACCTCAAGAGGGCTATATCTTTCTCGATGAATAATCTCGGAAATCACGGTATGCCCGCGGGACTTCACGCCGACTGGAACGACTGCCTCAGACTCGGCAAAAAGGGCGAATCCACCTTTGTGGCGTTCCAGCTCGTATATGCGATAAAGATACTGCGCACCTATGCCGAGGAGAAAAACGACGCGGAGTATATCGCATACCTTGACGGCGTAAAGGCAGGACTTGACAAGATACTTGCCGAGTGCTGGAACGAGGACAGATGGATAAGAGGTTATAAGGAGGACGGCACGGTCATCGGCCGCCGCACCGACCCCGAAGCAAATATGTGGCTCAATCCTCAGTCGTGGTCGATAATTTCCGGCTTTGCAAGCAAGGAGCAGGGCGAAAAGGCAATGGACAGCGTGGAGCGCGAGCTGAACACCCCCTACGGCGCTATGGTAATGTACCCGCCGTATGTGGAGCATGGTTTTGACGGCGCGCTGATGCAATGCTTTAATAAATGCACCAAGGAAAACGCGGGTATATTCTCTCAGCCGCAGGGCTGGCTGATACTTGCCGAATCCAAGCTGGGACACGGCAATCGCGCCTACAAATACTGGAAAGAGGCAGCGCCCGCTACCTATAACGACAACGCCGAGCATAGAGTGCTGGAGCCGTATGTTTACGGTCAGTTCGTCGAGGGCAAGGACAGCCCGTTTGCGGGACGCGCTCATGTACATTGGCTGACCGGCACCGCGTCCACCGTAATGGTAGGCACTACCGAGGGCATACTCGGTCTTAATCCCGAAAGCAAGGGCATTGTGATAGATCCCTCCATTCCCTCCGAGTGGAAAGAATACACGATGGATAAGACTTTCCGCGGCAAAAAACTGCATGTAACGGTCAAAAATCCCAACGGCAGCGAGCACGGCGTAAAGCAAGTCACCGTCAACGGCGAGAAGATAGACGGCAAGCTGATACTTGACAGTATCCTCAAAGCCGAAAACGATATAGTTATCGAGCTGTAAACCTAATAGCAAATAACAACGGCGGACTTTCGTCCGTCGTTCAGTTTGTAGAAAAACCCCTGATTTGCAGCAAATCAGGGGTAAAATTTTTAAAAGTAAGCGATTTTTCTGATAG